>NZ_AOIN01000079.1 GCF_000337135.1 Natrialba chahannaoensis JCM 10990 | reverse complement strand
CGGACACCGCTGACGCGGTGTCCTTGCTCTCTTCGATTCCACAGCGACAACTGACCAGTATCAACAATCTCCTACAGAAGAGCGATCCACCAAAGAGGGCTCCTATGCAATTGAAGAAGTTTTTCCAAACCAGATCATTGATGCCGTGTCGTTTTCCGAGTCTGAGACGATCCGATCGCACTTCGGTGTCCTTGAAATGAATGAAATACGCGTTGAACTCATAGGAGCACTTCAAAAACGCCAATCCGATGGAACATGGGAACAACCGGTCGATATCACTGCTCACCGCGTTTTTGTAGAATTTGGAAATGTCTCTATTCCCGCCCTTTCACTCCAGTATGAGGCAACAGCCTATGAGCAAATGGGGCGGTCAGACCGAGCAGCTCTCCTCGAAAAGTACGCTGACGATTGATTCGGACTGGTATAGTGAACGCTCGTTGTAACGTTGAGCGTAATACCATGTCCTGCCTACTGAACGGTAGTCCTCCTCACCAACTGTCTGTCGTACTCTGCGAAAGAGGCAATTTTGTTCTTCGATAATTTCGTATCAAGAGGCGTTATGGGGGAAGATGTCGGTCATACACGTTCCGTCGGTGACCAACCGCCTCGACGATAAGAAGGTCGTCATCGTGATCCCATGTGATGATCGCTCGATAGTCGCCGGCTCGAAGTTTGTAATATGGGTAGCCGGAAAGACGCTCGAGTCGGTGTTCGGTCCAGTCAGTCGCCTCATCGACTTTGTTCATCACACGATCGGCGACTTGTGGATCAAGGTTCTCAAGGTGGCCAATCGCTTGTTCAGTGTACTCGACGTTAGTCATTTAAGCCGAGGCGCTCGCGAACGTCGTTGGCTGATTGCGTCTCGCCCTGCTCCCGCTGTTCGCGGCTCTTTTCAAGCTCTTTGAGCGTTTCGTCAGAGAGCTTCGTCGGTGGCTCAATCCAGTCGCGGAGTGCATCGCGGATTGCCTCCGATCGGGAGGTATACCCACGACGCTCATACTCCTCGTCGATCTCCTCGAGGAGGCGGTTTGGAACCCGGACGTCGATCTTGGCGGTGCCGTTGCCATTATCTTCTCTGGCATCACTGGTGTCAGTACTCATTATTGTGTGAGACGTGCGTCTCACAGATAAATGTTTACCCTATACAGATCACGGCGTCGTCTTGAGGCCGTCTGCAGTGAGATGTAGCGGTTGTCACATGGAAAGTCGAATGTAACGTTGGGTGTCTGTTCTCTGGGTAGAGCACGCGCATTTTTCATAGCGACGCACACCGCTGTCAAATTAGTCGGTGTAGAAAGTGCAACGAACAATCAAATGGCCGCGAGACTCGGCACCGCTCCTCATTACAATATTATTATAATTGAGGTTGAATAGCACGCTATAATGTCTGATGACCCGTTTGGTCGTGCTATACGCGATCACTACCTCGGGAAACAGGATGAGCCCCTCATTGACCGAGACGGGAGCGAGACTCGCGAACACTCCATAGAACAGTGGTATTTCGGAGAACATAGCGAAGACGCTTGGCGGGATGCGTGGATGAAGGGGCCATTGCTCGATATGGGTGCTGGCGCGGGGAGGGATGCCCTCTACTACCAAGAACAATTTGAGGCAATTGCTATCGAGGTGAGTGAACACCTTGTGGAGGTTATGCGTGACCGAGGAGTACGCGATGTTCGATTGGCCGATATGTTCGAACTCCGTAATCACTTCGACCGAGACCGATTCCAGTCAGCGCATGCTATTGGGACACAGCTTGGGGTGGCTGGGTCAATGGCAGGCGTTCGCCAATTTCTCGACGATCTTGCGTTCGTGACCACTCCCAACGCAACAGCAGTTCTTGATAACTATGACCCAGAGAACGAGGATACAAAAGAAGTGTTCGCCTTCCGTGACGACCCCATGCCCGGACTTGGGTACCGCGTCTACCACGAGGAATATGAGGGTGAAGTAGGAGAAACGCTGTTGTTCCGCTTATTCAGCGTAGATCAGTTTCGACAGGCGACAATCGGGACACCGTGGGAGGTTGCTGAAGTAAACTATAGTGATGTGCAATGGAGGGCAGTACTGGAAAAATCATAGCGCTCGTTCGATTACTTCTCTATAGATAGCATTTCTTCAGCGTCATCTCGAACTGAGAAAGGCATTCTGCGCCTCTTTCAAACCTAAAAGTAGATCTTGATGTGGAACTGCAGATATTACTTGTATTTATCCTTTGATTGGTGGACGATCAAATTCAGCCCCACAATTTTGACATGCCACTACTAGTTGGATTTCTTTTCCTAGAAGGTTGGCAGGGGTTCCCCGACGAGGACCTCGAGGCAGCCAGCAACCACTATCGGGAGCGGGGCAGTCGAGACGACATCGACGCGACGCTGGCCGTCTTCGGCGATACGACGAACCTCCCCAAAGAAACCCAGGAGTACATGGGCGAGGAGTGGTCCGCCAACGGCGCGTACACCGGCGTCGACCGGATCGGCTTCGTCTCGAGCGGGATCACGGCGATGGCGGTGAAATCGCAAGTCGACGTCGACGGCGCGGCCGTCGAGAGCTTCGACGATCTCGAGACGGCGCTCGAGTGGGCGAGCGCGTAGCGGTCGCCCGAGGGCACCGAAAGCCGTTTCCGCGCGTTCGCAGTATGCCCCCGTATGCCACTCGAGGAGGGTACGGACGCGCCGACGATCACTGCACGGAACCAGGACGACGAGACGGTCACGCTCGCGTTCGACGAACCGACCGTCCTCTACTTCTATCCCAAGGACGACACGCCCGGCTGTACGACCGAGGCCAGCCAGTTCCAGCGCGAACGCGAGAGCTACCGGGAAGCCGGCGTCTCGGTGTACGGCGTCTCGACCGACGACGTCGACTCCCATCAGGAGTTCTGCGAGCAGGAGGGACTCGAGTTCGATCTGCTTGCCGATCCCGACGAGGAGATCGCGGAGGCGTTCGACGTCGAGCGACGCGAGATCGACGGGGGACCCGCACCGACCGAACGGACGACGTTCTTCCTCGCCGACGGCGAGGTCGAGGCAGTCTACGAGAACGTCGATCCAGACGGCCACGCACGGGACGTGTTGCTCGAGGCGCTCGAGGCCGACCTAGTCACCCTGCCGGAGTAGCTGTCGAGTCGCCCCCAAGTTGACGATCGAGACGGACTCAAATCCGACATTCTGAACTCGAATCTCAAGTATCGCGGGCCCGCCCTCGGTCCGCCGGAACTCTTCTCGATTACCTGTGAAGTGGCGGAATCGATCAAACAGTACTATCGAATCTCGCGTTTGCGACGGACGATTGCAGCACCGAGCAGAACGACGCTTGCGCCGATGAACGCGATTGGGACGCCCTGCTCGAGACTGCCTGTCGTCACACCGATGAAATCGATTAGAACACCGCCGTTGAGCGGGCCGAGGTACCACAGGAGCAGATAGGTGAGTTCGAACACTCGAGACGTCCGACTCCAGATACCCGCCGCAATCGCCAACGATGGGGCGAATAGGGTGGCGCTCACGAATCCGAGAGCCAGTGCTGTCTCGCCTGCTGCGAAGAACGTGACGAATAATCCGCTCCCGATACCAACACCCACGAGAACGCCAGCAATCCATTCAGAGAACAGTTGGCCAACCGGTCGTCGAGACGACCACACGAGCGCCGTCATCCGGTGTCGACTCGGGCGAACGCCCATCGCAGACCAGACGAATATCGGCCACACGTACGCAAGCGGAAGTACGACGTTTCGTAAGGTATCGACGGGAACGTCTGACGCACTGCTGGTCGCAAGAGTAAAAAGCGGAGCGACGACGAACCCGAGTGCACCAGCGTACCACCACCATCGCTGCCCTCGAAGCGCGAGTCGGAGTTCTGCGGTGACGAGACGACCGAAAGAGCTCGAATCGCGTGTTTCGACGCTCGTGAGTGACGCGATATCGGCGTCGGACGCCGTACCTGAATCCGGATCTGTAACGGCCTCGCGAACCGTCACGTCGGTACCACCGTTGGTCTTGCTTTCGCGTCCCCGCGACATCACTGCGTTCGCGGACGAAAGCGTCGCTGTCAGTCCGGTCTGGACTGTCGACGACGTACCCTCACTCGACCCTATTCGATCAAATGGTATCGCCGCGGCGAGAACGAGCCCGATCAAGGCGGCGAAAAGACCGAGTCGCTGGAGGTAGACCCAAAGCGGCCAGCTTTCGATGGACATTGCGAAGGCTTCATCACCACCGAACGTGCCCAGCGCTGGAACGCCGCCGCTGTAGCCAGGGATCTCGTTCACGGCCGCAGTCGCGGTCACCTCATAGACGGCGAGCAATCCGATGAGATCAAGGGCTGTGATCCAGCGCGGAATATCCTCCGGAAGCGACTCTCCCGCCGGTAAGATCCCGGCGAGTACCATCACGGCCAAGAAAAAGTAGCAAATATTTCCAAGCGTGCCATCAAGCCGGTCGACTGTCTCGAATACCAACGCCACCGAACCAACAAACGCACCGACCGGAAGTGCAAGCAAGAACAGCGGGAACAACAACGCGATCGGATCAGTCGTTCCGACACCGTTGAGTAGGTGGTAGGCAATCGCCACGAATCCGAGCGTTGCGAGGATGACACTGACAACTGCAACGTTACTGAGCCACTTCCCAAAGAGATACGTTCGATCGGATATCGGGGTACTCGCGAGGAGACGGTCGATGTCATGTAACCGGTCCCGCCCGAGGGTATTTTTCAGGAGGAAGAACCCACCGAATAGGAGCACGACCGAACCGGTCAGACCGGCTTTGATACCAATGACGTTCGCCGTTGGCTCCCCATAATAGTTAACGAACGTATCGCCGTCTTCGACCTGATAAGCGAACTCGATCTGACCGGTGTTGACGACGTAGCCGATATACGCGATCACCGCCAGAACCGCCACAAACCGACGTGAGCGAATTCGTTGGAGGAAATCCGCACGAGCGACGGCGTAGAGTTTGCGTACGTTAGCTCGCATTGTGTTCTGAGATTAGGTCGAGATAGGCATCCTCGAGCGACGGTGTGGCGCGCTCGGCATCGTCGGTCGGTGGTGTCTCGGCGAGTACGCGAACGTCAACTCCGTCGGCGTGTTGAACTGTACGGCAGACTCGGTAGCTGTCTCTGAGCGATGACAGTTCCGAGCGTGAGACACAACACTCGTAGACGGCACTGGTCATGTGATCGATGATCGCTTCGGTATCCGAGTGAGTGACGAGTTCGCCGGAATCCAGAATCGCGACCGTCTTCGCGGTCGCCTCGATGTCCGGTACGATATGAGTTGAAAGAATAACCATTCGGTCGGCTCCAGCGTTGGCCAGGGCGTTCCGGAGTCGGACGCGCTCTTCCGGATCGAGTCCGACCGTCGGTTCGTCGACGATGAGTAACTCGGGATCGTTGAGTAAAGCCTGCGCGATACCAGCGCGTTGACGCATGCCCCCGGAGAACGTACGCAGTTTTCGGGATCGGACAGCCGTCAAGTTCGTCAGTTCGGTCAGTTCCTCTATTCGTGCACTCGCCGTCTCGGAATCGAGCCCACGTAACGCCGCGATATACTCGAGAAATTCCTCGAGCGTAAGATCGGGGTAGACACCGAAATCCTGCGGGAGATATCCGAGGACGTGGCGGACTGCATCGGGAGACTCCACAATATCGGTCCCATTCCAGTAAGCAGTGCCAGTCGTCGGCTTCAGGACGGTCGTGAGAATTCCCATCAGGGTCGACTTACCGGCTCCGTTCGGACCCAAGAGTCCGTGGATGCCATCCTCGAACTCGAGCGTTACATCACGAATTCCCCAGGAACCGTTCCCGTAGTCTTTCCCCAGGGATTCGGTTTGTAGCGTCATAGTTTGAATTCTTTCCCATAATATTAGTATTTTTACAGGCAGTAAACTACAGTAACTGTCCCAATCAAGCTCGGCTTGAAGCCAATTATACCACAATAGTTAGTTTTGAGTGGCGACACTGGAAGCTACCTCGGAAGAGCGCCGAAATTCTTCCAAGGCTGACAGGAATTAGCGGCTGAGAGGGTGTCTGAAAGATCGACGATAGACTGATTTGTCCGAATTCACCGACGACAAGCCTGCTAAATGGCCTGTAGTCTCATCTTCTAAAGTCAGATTCGATATATCGAAGTACAGTGTATCTGTTGGTGCCTGTTGGGGGAACACACACAATATATCAGACATATGGCCTCATTCGATGCAAACGCGCCCAGAAAGACGCCCAGTCGCAGTGATTGCTGGTCACCTACCGTTATTTCGAATCGCTACCCGGGGGTAGCAATCCGTACGGGAAATAGCCAGTTTACGGTTGTCTTATCGCAAAACCCATTCCCAATTTCACTCTCCACGCATCCAACCCACGTTCTTCCGAGAACAGCGGAAAATAGCACCGTGCGCTCCCGATAGTCTCTACTTATTCCGGTGGATCGTCTCAAACGAGCCGTCGATAATTTCGGCTGCTACCTCGTTGCCATCGATTTCATCTGAAATGTGCTGTGGATACTTTCGGCGGAAGTACCCTACCGCGTTTCGGAGGTCACGCCGGAGGAACGTCTCAGCGTTTTCGTGATCCGTCGGCACGGCCTGGGGCCAGTCGAAGATTGTGACTCCTCCCTCGTCTAGGAAAACGTTGTACTCACTCATATCTGCGTGAACGTAGCCGTGCTCGTACGCGCGTGCGATTTCGGAGACGAGCAGATCGAGCACACCGAGCACCTGATCGTCCTCGAGTTTCGTCCGCGAGAGTTCGACGCCGTCCATCTTTTCCATGACGATGGCGTGGCGGTTCTGGTCGATCGGCTGGGGAACCGAGACATCTGGGTATAGCTCCTTGAGGATGTTGTATTCACGTTCGGCAGCCTTTCGGGCGGTGTACATCCAAGAGACGTGCTCCTTGTCGGACGTGTAATCGCGTTCTTTCTGGACTTCACGGAAATTCGTATACCCCTCGCGGTGGTACTTCAGTGCGAGTGGTTTGTACGATCGAACCTCGTAGACATCACTCTCTTTGCCGACGCCCAGTGGTGAGCCAAACTCGGAGATTGTCTCGCGTTCGACGAGCGCGCGCAACGCGAGGATGTCGTAGCCCTCGAACTGGAGGGTATACCCCTCGTACTGAATGGTTTTCTTCTCGACGAGCCCCCGTTTGAGACAGCGCTCGAGGCGGTAGTCCACCTCCTCTTCGGTGAGACTCGAGAACTTCGGGAGCTTCTCGCGCTGGACCCATTCCGAGAAACGCATCCCCTGTTCGACCCCCGAGAGGAGATAGAAATCTTGCTCCTCGAGTTCGGGCAACATTTCGGCGACGTTCCGCACCATGGATCGTGTATCCACCGAGCGCGTAAAAGCGTCGTGACGTACACCGAGACAGTAACTGAACGAGTGGGTGTGCCCCCTACCTTAAATCATATAGTGCGATACAAAATCTCTCCGTTGAGTCAGTCCGTTCGGTGAGGCGATTCTTCGATCTGCCGCCACGGAGCAAGCAACCCATTACGGATCCAGCAACTGGTGTCCATGCCAGCAGGCAGACTAAAATTGCAAAAACGTTTTGGAGATACTGGTGATGTACCGCTTATTACTTCATACAACCCCTCAGAACTTAGGGGGTCGCTATCTTACACTGACTCCATCTCAACGCAAACAGGTTTCGGGTGCCGTAAGGTGATGTCAGCAGTTATGTGTGGCTTCATAGGGCCGCTGTGCGACCCCCTTTGGCTTGCCTAAAACAAAGGTTTTTAACTTTTTAGGCAGACCTAAAGAGTGTAGTGGTGAGACGAACACTGTGATGTCTGTTGATGAGCGAACGACGGACGAATACAGCGTGCAAACGCGGCAACCCCGACGACCAGCCCTGAAACGTGCTAATCCATGATCGGAACGACACTCGGAGACATCCGCAAGCACCTCGAGGCACTCGCCGACGAGACGGGACCGTACTACCTCCGCTGTGGACGCACCGGTGAACGTCCAGTTCCAGCAATTGGGCTGCGCTTCGATAGTCGATCGACCGCTCGAGCGGGCGCGCGAGCAACCGAGCAATACCGTGCAGCCCTTCGGCAGTACGATCCACAACTCCCCCAGTACGACGTGATCGTCTGTCAGGACGCTAATACGCCTACTCAGCTGCCCGACACGTTATCCGACAGCCGGACCCCCCAACCACGGCGTGACGGAACGACCTCCAACGATACCGACACGGTAGGATCGATGGCTGGTGACTGGGCTGCCGAATCGGAGTCACTCATCGATTTCTGTCATGCCATTGCCGGGGCGGTGTTCGAGACCATCGCCGACTCGTCTCACCAATCTATCGAGCGCGCGATCATGGACACCTATTTCGAGATTGCAGAAACGATCGAGTCGCCGGATGAACTCTGTCTTCGCCTGCTCGAAAGCATGGCGGTCGAACTCGAGTGTCGGCTCACACCAGCCGAACAGGCAACGGTTCTCTTGGCTGCCGCAAAGCGACTCCCTTCTCCTTCCCCGCCAGCGAGCGACGAGCCACTCGAACTGGCGCTTTCGCGACTTCAATCGACGACGCTCGTGAGTGATTACACGCTCGAGCGGCGGCCTGACGAGTGGCACGTCTGGCGGAACTCCTGGACTGTCACCCTCGACGCGTACTCGCTCGGCCAGTCGGAGACCGGCGTCGTCACGCTCCCGCTCGTGATCGAACTGTTCAGGCATCGGTCGTCCTCGGACGTGTCTCTTTCGAGTGCGACAGCTGTCGGTGACCCACCCTCCTCGTGGACGTTTACCCTGCAAACAGCGTCGGGAACTGCTCCGTCAGGGCTGGTTAGCGTCTCATCAGAGTGACGAGATTCACCCCCACCGGCCGCTCCACAATCACTAACTTGGCACCAGCCGTCTGTCGACGCATGGCTGAACGTGACCTTGCGGACCAGACATGGCGACTGATCCAGGACGAACCCCGTGATGGGGCGACACAGATGGCACTCGAGGAGGCCGCCGCGCGGACGGCACTCGAGGACGACGTTCGAACGGTTCGCGTCTACTCCTGGGAGCCGAGCACCCTGTCACTCGGGTACCGACAGGAGGCAGACTCAGTGGATTGGGACGTTTGCGAGCGCGAGGGAATCGACGTGACGCGCCGACAGACGGGCGGTGGCGGGATCTACCACGACCGGTATGCCGACATCTCTTACACCATCGTCGCGCCAGCCGACGAGGTTCCGGGCGATCTGATGGACTGCTACGCGCTCTTTTGTGAGCCGATTCTCACAGCCTTTGAGGAGATGGGCGTCGACGCGGACTTCGCTGCCGCCGAGCAGTCAGCGATCTACAAACCGTCGTGCTATCTGCGGGATATCAACCCGGCCCACGACGTGGTCGCGCCGGCGAGTGCGCCTGAACAGGCCCGGAAAATCAGCGGTAACGCCCAGTACCGTCAGCGCGACGTCGTTATCCAGCACGGCTCGCTGAGCTACGATCGTGCACCCGACAAGCACGTCGGCGTGTTTGACGAGGTACTCGAGACGGACACCTTCACCGACCGGGTGACGAGCATCCGCGAGGAGTCAGGAATCGACCGTGAGGAAGCGGTCGACACCCTTGCGGTGGCGCTCGGTGACTGGTGTGACGCGACGCCGGGCGAGTGGCGAGACGAGGAACTGGCGGCCGCTCGCGAACTCGCAGACCGCAAGTACGGGTCAGATGCGTGGGTCCGAGACCGGGAGATACTTGAGGTGAGTGAACAGTAGCCGTCCGTTGCCGCCAACCGCTCGGCAGGTACCGAAAACGGACCGCTTTTAATTCGACGGACATATTGCTCGGTATACGACTGACCGGACCGATCGGGATCGGTGTTCGGGCCCTGCTCGGTGCTGGCATCACCGCTGTCACGTTGCTCGCGAGCACGTACGTGATAACTGTCTTTGCCGCGGCTGTTCTCATCTTCGTTGCCATGCAACTCGGTCCACTCGAGTTCACCAAGACGGGAGTCCTGTGGGCGCTCGCCGTCGGCGCGATTCCGGTGCTACCCTGTTTTGCCGTCGTCATCACACACACAATCCGGTTGGAGCGCGTCGAACTTCTCGAGAGGACTGCTCCAGCCTCGGAGATCGACGCGGATGGAGGGCGACCGCTCGAGGCCACTGGCGACCCAGGCGCACTTGCGTCGGCACTCGAACGGCTCGCAAATCGCCGTCGCCGCCGTCCATCGAGAGACCTCCGCCACGCCCAATCGACGAGTGCGATCACCGTCATGCCGACGTTGGGCGAGGACGGTAGATCGGGTGGTCTGCGGTCGACGCATCCGCCGCTCGCGGTTCGACTCGAGGCGCTGCGGTCGGTAGCCGCAACGTACTGAGTACGGTCGGCTCGTAGCGAGCAACGGTCAGTAGGGTCCGAAGTACCTATCACGAACCGGTACTGACGGGAATTTATGACCATGAAAGTCGGCGCACACGTTTCGATCTCTGGCTCACGCGTCTCATCCGATACCGAGACACCGCCGTACGACGACGTTCGCAACGCAATCCCCCGCCAGCTCGCCTTCGGCGGCAACTGCGGACAGATCTTCACCACCTCGCCGCAGGTCTGGGCCCAGCCCGAGATCAGCGACGAGGCTGCTACAGGCTTCCGCGAAGAGACTGACGCGGAACTCGAGGGACCGTGGGTGATCCATTCCTCGTACCTCGTCAACCTCTGTACTCCGAAGGACGACCTTCGCCGGAAGTCCAAAGAGAGCATGCAGGCCGAACTCGACGCCGCCGACAAACTCGGCGTTCCGTTCGTCAACGTCCACCTCGGCGCACACACCGGGGCCGGTGTCGAGGGCGGCCTCGACAACGCGGCGAGCCTAATCGACGAACTCGACGTTCCCGAGGGCGTCGAGATCCTGATCGAGTCCGACGCGGGCAGCGGCACGAAACTCGGCGGCGAGTTTGCCCACCTCGCGGGCATCATTGACCGCACCGAAACGGAGATCGGCATCTGTATCGACACCGCTCACACGCTCGTCGCTGGCAACGACCTCACGACGGCCGAGGCCGTCGACGAGACCATCGGCCGGTTCGACGACGTCGTCGGACTCGAGTACCTGAAGTACATTCACCTGAACGACTCGAAGCACGACGTGGGCACGCACAAGGACGAGCACGCTCACGTTGGCGAGGGCTACATCGGCGAGGACGGCATGCAGGCGATCGTCAACCACCCAGACCTGCGCGAGTTGCCGTTTGCACTCGAGACGCCGACCGAGGACGGTCGCGGCTTCGCCTGGAACATCGAGAAGGTCAAGGAGCTGCGAGAGGCGGAAGTAGAGGCCTGAGAACTGCACAGGACGTGTGGCGCTCGGGAGTTTCAGTCGGCTTCTCCTCGGTATTATCTCGACTCCAGTTCGACGCCACCTCGACACCACCCCAACCCCACCCGGAAAATCGACCCGTTTTTACCCGACACACGTATACTGACAGCCGTGCGTGAGTTCTCCGAAGACTACCTGCACCGGACCCGCGAGGGTATGTGGGACGACTCCCGGGCGGCACTCGAGCCACTCGCACTCGAGTCCCGCAATCGGATTCTCGACGTTGGTTGTGGGACCGGCGAGCTGAGCCGCGTGCTCGCGGCGGAGTCGCCGGGCGAGGTCGTCGGCTGCGACGCAGATCCCGAACTGCTTCGGGCTGCAGCGGCTCACGAACCGGCCATCCCAACTGTCGCCGGCGACGCCCACCGCCTGCCGTTCTCCGACGACGCCTTCGACCTCGTCGTCTGCCAGGCGCTGTTGATCAACCTGCCCGACCCGGCGGCCGCGCTCTCTGAGTTCGCTCGCGTCTCGCGCGACCTCGTCGCAGCCGTCGAGCCGGACAACGGCGCAGTCGAGGTGGACTCGAGTGTCGGTGCCGAGGACGCCCTCGAGCAACGGGCTCGCGACGCCTATCTCGACGGCATCCCGACCGACGTTTCGCTCGGTGCCGACGCCCGCGAGGCGTTCGCGGCGGCGGAGACAGAGTTCGAGCTACTCGAGACGCGCCGGTACGATCACGTTCGGACCGTCGAACCCCCCTACAGCGAGGGAGCAGTCACTGCGGCGCGGCGGAAAGCGACGGGTGCGGGGTTGGCCGACGACCGGGAGACGATGCTCGAGGGGAGACTGACGGCAGCGGAGTACGACGACCTGCGAAGTGAGTGGCGAGCGATGGGCCGTGACGTGATCGAGCAGATGGAAGAGCGAGCGTATCGCCGGCGCGAGGCGGTTCCGTTTTTCGTTACCGTCGGTCGAGTGTGACGCGCTGATTCACGGGGTCGGAAACGGTCGTTTTGCTGTTTTGTGTGTTTTCGTTTCGTCGGTCGGCGGTTCGGTGGCTACTCCTCGTCGTCCTCAGTGCGCTGTCCGAGTAACGACGCGTAGATGCCGACGAACCCGATTACAACGATGAGGATGCCGGTGAGCAGGTCGATCAGCGAAAGCAGTGCGAGCACTGATCCGGTGAGGACGAGCGCGACGTTCGCGAGCAGCGCGACACGCGGCGACTGAATCAGATCGAGAAGCGCAGACGGCGACAGCGAACTCATATCGGTGACCACCGACAGCAGCGACAAAATTCTTCGTATTACGCTGCAACAGAGTGGTCGGTGCGGGGTTACTCGCGTACCCGTCCTCTACTCTACCCGACCGAACCGCGATTACATATGCTTCCTCTGTGGACTGTTCACTATGGACGTAATCGAACTCGCGGGACTGACGAAGGACTACGGCGAGGTGGTCGCCAACGACGATGTCACGTTCTCCGTTGAGCGCGGTGAAATATTCGGCTACCTCGGCCCGAACGGGGCCGGCAAGACGACGACGATCCGCGCGCTTCTCGGACTCATCTCCCCGACCGACGGCACTGCACGCGTCCTCGGCCACGACATCACCGACGAGTCGGACCTGCTCGAGGGCAAACGCGATATCGGCTACCTCCCCGATAGTCCGTCCTTCGATGAGGGGGCGACTGGGCGGGACGTACTCGAGTTACACGCCCGGATCAAGGGAGACGAGCGAAGCGAGGAGCTACTCGAACTGTTCGATCCGCCTCTCGACAGGGAGGTGCGCGAGTATTCGCACGGAAACGTCCGCAAACTGGGGCTGGTGTTGACGTTCATGCACGATCCGGAGTTGGTAATTCTGGACGAGCCGACGAGCGGGCTTGATCCGCTGATGCAACAGCGGTTCGCCGAGTTTCTGCGAGCTGAGCGAAAGCGCGGCGTGACGGCGTTCTTCTCGTCGCATGTGCTGGGAGAGGTACGTCGGCTCTGCGATCGGGTAGCTATCATTCGGGAGGGACAGCTTGTGACGGTCAAACCGGTCGAGTCCCTGCTTGACAGGAGCGGGAAGGTGGTTCGACTCCGGACCGCAGAGCCGGTTCCGTTCGACCGATTTGACCCGTCGTCGCTCGCGGGTGTTCACGACCTCGAGACGAGTCTCGATCGGGAGGAAAGAGCAGGGGACGACTCGAACACGGCGTTTACGGAGTGTACGTTCACGTTCACCGGCGACGTGAACGCACTGGTCGACCGGCTCGACGGGATCGGGTTGCTGGACCTCTCGATCGAAGAGGCTCCACTCGAGGACATCTTCATGCGGTTCTACGGTACGGAGGACGATGTCGGTGCTGGGCGGCCATCGGACAACATCTCCGGAAGCGAGGCGGGAGACAAACAGGTGGGTGACACAGCACAACCCAGCGGAGGTGGCGACGATGCTTGAGCTCGCACGCTACGATGGCCGTCGTCGATTCAAAGGGAGTGTCTACCTCTCGATCGGCCTCGCACTCCTCGCCGCGCTCATCGTCTGGATCTTTCCGTCGTTTCGCGATGCGATGGACATGGACGAATTGCTCGCGGCCTATCCCGAACCCGTCTTGCAGGTCATGGGCATTCGAACGATGGCGACGCTCGAGGGCTTTCTCGCCGTCGAACTCTATGTCTTTGGCTGGATTATCCTCCTCGGGCTCTATCTGGCCTACAGTACGGCGGGTGTCATCGCGGACGATGTCGACCGCGGCCGGATGGACGTTCTTCTCTCGCTGCCCATCTCCCGCGCCCGCGTCGTCGGCGAGAAGTTCGTTGCGATGGCCGTTCCGATCGTGCTCGTCAACATCCTCACCCCCATCGTCGTCTACGTCGGCGCGCCACTGATCGACGAGTCGATTTCGGGGACCGACCTGCTCGCCGTTCACCTGTTCTCGATTCCCTACCTCTTTGCCTGCGCTGGCATCGGCTTGCTCGCATCTGTGATCTTCAACCGCGCGAGCATTGCCCAGCGGGTTGCCCTCGGCGTCACCTTCGCGCTGTTCCTCGTCGAGTCCCTTCTTGATGGAACGGACTACGAGGCGATCGGAGCCGTCGCTCCGATGCGCTACTTCGATCCGAACGAGATCCTTCTCGAGAGCACCTACGATGTCGGCGACGCTGCGGTGCTGGTCGGGATGACGCTCCTCCTTCTGCTGGCCAGTCAGCTCTGGTTTAGACGGTGCGATATCTCCTGACTGCCGTTGTCGACCGTCTGTCAGTCCGTTCCCGCGACTCGTCGCTCACCGATTCCCGCTCTCCGCTCGCAAACCAAAACTGGTTGCGTGCACTATCGAATACGCCGCTTTCCATCGCAGTAGTCTATTCTGGTTGTCTACAGTTAGGCGAGGAAACCGACATCGGTTACGTTGCCTCCCATAGCTATTTGCTCCCGCTCTCACATCGTTATATCCATGACGATACAACGACGGTCGTTCATCGCGACGGTCGGAAGCGGCCTTGCTGTCGGTGCCGCAGGCTGTCTCGGCGGCGACGAGACAGCCGGGGACGCACCGGGAATCGCAGGCGAGACGCTCACGCTGACGACGACAACCAGTACGTACGATACGGGGCTGCTCGATGAGCTCCACGTCCCGTTTCAGGACCGCTACGGCGTGACGATTGACACGGTTCCCGAGGGAACCGGCGCGGCGCTCCAGATCGGCCGCCGCGGCGACGCGGACGTCGTCATGGTCCACGCCAGAGCGCTCGAGGACGAGTTCATGGAAGATGGCTACGGCGTGAACCGCCGCGATCTGATGTCCAACGACTTCGTGATCGTCGGCCCCGCAGACGATCCGGCCGGCACCGCGGACGCCGACGGCGTGATTGGGGCACTCGAGTCCATCGCGGAAACTGGCTCTCCATTCATCTCTCGTGGCGACAACTCGGGGACGCACACGAAGGAGCTCGAGCTCTGGGAGGAGACGGACGTTGGCGAGCCGAGTGGCGAGTGGTACCTCGACGCCGGCCAGGGGATGAGCAGCGTGCTCTCGATGACGAACCAGCAGGGTGACTACACGCTCACGGACCGGGGAACGTACCTCTCGATGCGCGCCGATCTGGACCTCGAGATCCACGTCCAGGGGCCGGTCGAGGGTGGGTCGGACCATCTGGCAAACCCCTACGGGATCGTCGCCGTGAATCCTGCAGTCCACGAGAACGTCAACTACGAACTGGCGATGGCCTACATCGGTTTCATCACGGGTCTCGAGGGGCAGTCGATCATCGAGAAGTACACTGTCGACGACGAGCAACTGTTCTATCCCGAGGCGCTCAGCGAGGAGCCGAACTTCGAGCAGTATGTCTCGGCGGGGTGGCGAGGATCGGGTGCCAATGGCGGTGATGGGTCGTAGTGTCGATGATGGCGTCTGGCTCTCAACTATGGAGTGGGATGGGCCGGTTGACACCCGACACTGTCGCGGTCGCCGCTGACTTCCCGTTCGAGTGGACCTACATCAGAAGCATCGTGGAGGTCTCACTCTACGTGAGCCTCACCGCCGTCGTCCTGAGCACGCTCATCAGCATCCCACTCGCCCTGTTCGTCGGCTTCAAAGAGTTCCCCGGAAAGAGCGTGCTCGCCTCGGTCATCACGACGGGGATGGGATTTCCGAGCGTCGTCGTCGGACTCGTCGTCTTGCTCGCCGTCTCGAATCAGGGCCCGCTCGGCTCGCTTGACCTCGTGTTCACTCCCGAGGCGATGATCCTCTCCCAGATCGTGCTCGCGGCACCCGTGATCACCGGCGTGAGCCTCGCGGCCGTCACGAGCGTCGAACAGCAGGTTCGAGACGCGGCGTTCGCGATGGGCGGGACCCGCTTTGACGTCGCACTCGTGACGATCAAGGAAGCCCGCTACGGCATCGCGACGGCCGTCCTCGCCGGCTTCGGCCGCGCCATCAGCGAGGTCGGCGGCGTCCTCATCGTCGGCGGCAACATCGTTGGCCCCGAAGGCGAGTCCTACACACGGACTATCACGACCGCGATCCAGCTCGAGGCCCGCCAGGGGCGCTTCGAACCGGCACTACTCCTCGGCGTGATTCTGGTCGGCCTCGTCCTGTTCGTCAACGCGCTCGTGATCTGGCTCGGCAACGGCGGCAGCGGCGGTGGGAGCGGTGGCAACACCGGCAACGGCGGCAGCGGCGGCAACGGAGGTGGCCCCCGATGACCCTCCGCGCCGACACCATCCACCACGGCTACGCTGACACCACCGTCCTCGAGAATGTCTCTCTCAGCGTCGACCCCGGCGAGATCGTCGCCATCATCGGCCCCTCCGGCGTCGGCAAGACCACACTCCTGCGCCTCCTCGCACTCTTCGACCGACCGCACGAGGGCGTACTCGAGTACGACGGCATCGATGTCTGGGCGACCAGCCAGCAGGAGCGGCTCGCGCTTCGTCGGCGCATCGGCATGGTGTTTCAGGACGCCAGCCTCTTCGACGCGAGCGTGCGCCGGAACGCGGAGTACGGCCTGCACGTTCGCCGGTCGTGGTCCGACCGGTTGCGTCGTGAGATCGCCGATCTCGTCGGACTGCGAAACGGAACCAGTGACGCGCTGGAGGCGCTCGACGTGGTCGGACTCGCGGAGCAACTCGACCGCCACGCCAGTTCTCTTTCAGGAGGTGAGGCTCAGCGCGTCGCGTTCGCGCGAGCGCTGGCGTACGACCCGGACGTGCTCCTCCTCGACGAACCCACGTCGGACCTGGACCCGCGAAATACGGCCGTGATTGAGGATGCAGTCCGCGCGGCCAGTTTGCGGGGAATCGGTGTCGCGATTGCGACCCACGACATGAATCAGGCGCGGCGTGTCGCAGACCGCGTCGCGGTATTGCTCGGCGACGGCATCATCGAGGTCGCCGATACTGAGACGATCTTCGAGGACCCGGCCGACCCGCGAACCCGCAAGTTCATCGACGGAGAATTGATTTACTGATGTCTCGCAGTCGATACCACTACCACCACCTCGCCCTCACATGACCGTCGAAAAAGACTACCAGACCGAACTCACGATCGACGACGTGACGATCGACCGCCAGGATGTCGAGATGCTCGCCGCGATCGATGACCACGGCTCGATGCACGCTGCCGCCGACGCGCTCGGCCGCTCCTACGCTCGCCTCCAACGTCGTGTGGTTGCACTCGAGGACGCCGTCGGCGCGGTCACCGAGCGCCGCCGCGGCGGCGCGGACGGCGGCGGAACCGAACTCACGCCCGTCGCCCGCGACCTGCTTCGGCAGTTCGAACGCCATCAAACCGAACTGGACGGCGTCGCTCGCGCCACGGCGTCCGTCTTTCCGGGAACTGTCGTCGACCGGACGGGCGAACTCGGAACGGTCGAGACGCCCATCGGACAGATTGTCGCGCTGGTTCCTGCGGACGACTCGTCGGTCCAGGTCAGCGTGCGCTCGGATGCGGTCGTTCTCTCCGCGTCGTCTGGATCTGCCAGCGGCGCTGATACAGAGGTGACGAACACCGTGCAAACGAGCCTCAGAAACCAGTTTACGGGCACCGTTACCGCCATCGACGCCGCCGACGCCATCGCCAGCGTGACGCTCGACCTCGGCGCGGGCCACACCCTCCAGACGGTCATCACCCAAACCAGTCTCGAGCGACTAGCACTCGAGTCCGGGACGGAAGTCAAGGCCTCGTTCAAGGCAACGGCTGCGCGTGCAATTTCGGTTGCAAACGTCGATTGACGGAGGTAAGGAGGTTGACGACGGTTCAGATGTGGATCTATAAACGCGGCGAACGTTAGACCACGTCGCCACGCACTGTCACTCCATCCTGCTCCTCACGCCAGGCGTGTAGCTCCTTGGCTGCCGTCGTCGCCTCCTCGTCCTCCATCCCGAGCATTTTCAGAGCCGCCGACAGCGTCGGCAGCGCGAGTTCGCTCTCGCGGAGCTTTCGGAACGCTTCGTCGCTCCGGGTGCCGTCGGCCCAGAGGCAGACGCCGCGGGGATCGAGCAGTTGGGTGTAGTCCTCGCGCAGTGTTGCACCGCGAAGGCGCTGTGTGACGTTGTCCTCGAAGGAGGCGTTGCAGACTTCGAGGTGGATCGGTTCGTCACCGGTCCCGTGTTCGTCCCCGAGCAGGTGCGCTGCGAGACACTGCTCCGGTGCGGCGTGTCCGTTCGCGTTCGCGCGCAGGAACTCGGGGTACTCCTCGGCCCAGTCCGCGCGGACGGATTTCCCGACGCCTTCGATTCCGTGGGACTCCTGAAAGCGCGCGTCGGGGTCCTGCTCGTCGCTCCCTCCACTGCCGCCTGCAGCGGGCGCGCTCTCATCGCGCAGCAGAATATCCTTGGTCAGGTAGATATCGAGCCGTTCGACTGGATCAAGTCCTAGCGCAACGTCGCCGAAGGCCCAGACCTCGCGGACCGGGACGGGCATCCGGTCTCGCTCGACGGTGTCGACGAGGGACTCGAGTCGGTCGACTGCATCGGTGCGGTCAAACCCGCCGTTGCTGCCGTTGTCGCTGGCGCTGCTGTTGCTGTTGCTGTTGCTGTTGCCGTTCCCGTTCCGTCCCCCGCTCTCCGTCTCGCGCTCGCTATCGCCACCAGTGTCGCTCATTATCGACGGTGGGTACTCGAGTTGCAAAACGGTTTCTCAGCCACTCCTCGCTCAGGCACGTTTCGATCGATCCGTCGTCACGTACACGGTCTTTCGAATCGATGCGTGGACGGTTCCCTCGGCGTCGACGAGGTCGACGGTGTAGTGGCGGTCGATCGAGTCCGTTCCCTCGCGGTCGAGTTCGGCCCGGATCGCGTCGAGTTCTTGGTCGGTCATCGTGAATCGCGCGTACAGCGTCTCGGTACCGGGTTTTTTGAAGCGAATCTCGGCTTCCTTGTCCCAGACGGTGTACTCGTCGCCAAGGGTCTTCAGGAGCATCATCATGTGGAACGGGTCCGTTGCGGCGTACATGCTGCCGCCGAAGGTCGTCCCGACGTAGTTACGCGTCCGCCAGGTGTGTGGGAGCTTGATGCGGATTTCCTGCCAGTCGGGCGCGATGTAGGTGACTCGACCGCCGGTACGTCGATAGGCGGGAAAGAGATTGAACCCGAGCCGATAGAGTCGGGCGCGGAGGGAGTCGAACATGGGTCGACTCACACGGGCGCTTTCAAAGCAGTTCTCAAACGCTGTGTTCGTGGCTGTGCGTTGTCTCTCCCCGGAGCCATTGTGACGCCACCGCCGACGGCCGGTCATTTCCCTGTCCTGTCAAGAGAGCAGGTTTTTATCTGATCCGCTCAAAGTGAACTGTATGCGACACCGCGTCTTCAACGAGGACGGTGAGACCGAACTCGTCTTCGTCATGGGTTGGGGCAACCGCTGGACCCACGAGAACGTTAGCTGGCTCATCGGGAAGCTCACCGACGCCGGCTATCGGGTTCACGCCTTCGAGCTCCCGACGAATATCGAGGACTTCAAAGCCGACTGGCTTGAGCCAGTTGCGGAGTACGTCCTCGACTTAGAGGAGTATCAGTTACTTGCCCACAGTGCGGGTGCACTCGTCGCCCAGGCACTCGACGGCGCGGACAACCACGTCTACCTGAGCCCGTGGTGGGGGTACAATGTCGACCTACCCGAACAGGCACTCGACCTCGTCTCCCGCGTGCCGACGACGCTCCCGTGCATTCCCGTCGGCGAGATGGGGCGTGACGTACTCGGCGAGAAGGCGACAGACCACCAGATTTCGACGATGCCGCGCTGGATCTCTCCAGCGTTCGTCCGAGAGATCCACTATGCCCAACAGGACCTTCTGACGATCGATCACGACGCGGTGGTCTTCTGTACGCTTCGTGACCCCGTCGTCGACCTCCGGCCAATCGGCAAGCGTGTCCCTGCAGAACATGTCGTCCTCTACGACGGCGGCCACGAACTGTTCTCCTCGGCGATGCGCGAGCGCTACGTCGACTTGCTCCTCGACTCACTTCAGGACGGTGCCGAAGCCATCGAGGATCGCTCGGTCGTCCCGTCTCGGACACCGGCCGCGCCCGAATCGGCCGAATAGCGATCCCGGTAACGAGTCCAGTAACGATCCCAACAACAATTCCAACAACAATTCCGGAGACCACAGCGCACGCAGGAGACGAAACCGACATACGCGTTCGACGGCAAACCCACCGCGATGGACTGCAATCGGTGTGACGAGGAGGCGGTCATGCACGCCGCCTACTCCGGGGCACACCTCTGTGCGGATCACTTCCGTGAATCGGTCGAAAAGCGGGTGCGCCGGCGGGTGCGCCGGGACGACCTCGTCCCAAAGGACGCGACGCCTGCAAACCCGCAAACGTGGGTTATCGGCCTCTCTGGCGGCAAGGACAGCGTCGTCCTCACCCAGATTCTCCACGAAACGTTCGCCAAGGACCCACGCATCGAACTCGTCGGCCTGACGATTCACGAGGGGATCGAGGGCTACCGCGACAAGAGCCTCGACGCCTGCGTCGAACTGTCCGACGACCTCGATATCCGCCACGAGGTCGTCAGCTACGAGGAGGAGTTCGGCATTCAGATGGACGATGTGGTTGAGGATGACCCCGAAAACATGGCCGCCTGCGCCTACTGCGGCGTCTTCCGCCGCGATATTCTCTCGCGCTACGCAGACGATCTCGGCGCAGACCTCCTGTTGACGGGCCACAACTTAGACGACGAAGCTCAGACGGCGCTGATGAACTTCCTCGAAGGCGACGTCGAACAGATCGCCAAACACTTCGATGCAAGCCTCGGCCCGCTCTCCGAGCGCGAGCAACAGGACGAGTTCGTCCCGCGCGCCAAGCCGCTTCGTGACGTCCCCGAAAAGGAAGTCGCACTCTACGCCCACATCAACGACCTGCCAGCGCACATCACGGAGTGTCCACACGCGAGCGAGGCCTACCGTGGCGAGATCCAGCAGCTATTGTACGACCTGGAGGAGAACCACCCCGGCACCCGGCACTCGATTCTCTCTGGATACGAAGAACTCGCAGGCATCACGTCCGACGAGTTCAGCGGCGAGGACGGTGCAGACCTCCAGGACTGTGCCGAGTGTGGATCCACGACGACCCGCGAAATCTGTCGGAAGTGCTCCTTGCTCGAAGCGCTGGTTTAACTACTCAAGTACCGTCTCGCAGTACTCACACGTCTCCCGTCCCGAATTGTTTAGTGAGACATAGTTAGGAACGGTTTACTCGTTGACTCACCTGTCGCCTCCGCGACGATCCTGATCACGACTTGTTCTCTCAAACCGTTTCCGCGCTCGCTCGAGATCAGCAGGCGTATTCACATTTCTGTGCCAGCCATCGAGTTCGACACCGACGTAGTATGCACCATCAGCCAGCAGGGACTCGAGTGCAGCCGTGAGTTCGAACTCGCCGCTGTCGGCCCGGTCGATTGTCCGACAGGCTTCGAGCAGGTCAGGTCCGTTGTGGGTCTGGATGCCCGCGGCCATGTAGCCCGTCGTCTGCCCACGCCCGACCGTCGACTCGATAGATTGAACACGCCTGCCGTCTGCGAGCGAACACAGTGCTGTGGCTTCGGCTTCGTTTCGCGAGACGCGGTCGAGTAGCAGTGTCCCGTCGACGTCGGGTTCGCGATGGCGGTCGGCGAGCGGTGAGAGATCACAGTCGAGGGCATTATCACCGTTTATCGTCAGTACGTCGTCCGGGAACGCGGTGTCTGACACGGTTTCGTCTTTGTTTTCCTCCTTATGCTCGTACTCGTACGCGTCCTCGTTCTGGTCGTCGTCAGATGCGAGTGTGACACCGTAGCCGTCCTCGGCTGCCTGGCAGACAGCGTGTGCGATCCCCTTCCGATCGCGTTGCCACGCGTAAGACACTGGTACGTCGTCGACTGTATTGCCGATTCGGTCGACGATTTCATCGCCTCGGTAGCCGACGACGATGGTGAATTGTTCAATGCCAGCAACTGTGTTGGCGACGGTCTGCAGCGTTCGACTGAGCAGGGGCTCACCGGCGACCTCGAGCAGTGGCTTCGGTGTGTCGTCGGTATACGGCTGTAGTCGCGTGCCGCGACCGGCAGCGAACACGAGTGCGTGCATCGGCTGGTCGTCTCACACTGTCCGCGTGCGGCCTGTTGTACATTCCGGTTGGATATCGACGGAGCTAATCACACGACACGCTGTCTGCACTCAGTGTCCAGTAAGACCTTCGCAAACGAGCCCACTCAAACCGAACTGAACGAAACCGAACTAAACGAATCAGAGTGAATCAAAGCTGTACCGCGACTGCACCGCCACGACTAGCCAGAACCCAGCGTCGGTTAGCGGATAACGTCGACGCCGTTTTGCTTGTCGAGTTCGCTTCGGCCGCCGTCACTCTGGGCACCGAAGCTCTGGCCGGATTGTTCGACGTTGTTGCTTGCGTCGAAGTCAGTGTCGTTGAGTCCCTCGATGCTCGCGCGGGACTTGTCGGCCTGCTTCTGTGTCGTCGGGCCCAGCACCTGTGCGCTTTGGACGCCGGTCATGATCGCCATGACGCGGACCTTGCCCTTGTAGTTCTCCTGAATCCGGGCTCCCCAGATGACGTTTGCAGACGCCTCGAGGCGCTCCGTGATGTTGTCCGCGATGCCTTCGGCCTCTTTGAGTGTGAGGTCCGGCCCACCCGTGATGTGGACGAGCCCACCGGATGCACCACGGTAGTCGACGTCCAGTAGCGGATGGTTCATCGCGTCCTTGACGACTTCGTCGGTCTTGTTCTTGTCCTGTGTCTCGCCGACGAGCATCACCGCGACGCCGCCCTGGTTCATGATCGTGGACATGTCTGCATAGTCCAGGTTGATCAGGGACGGCTGGGTGATCGTCTCCGAGATGCCCTTGACCGTTTCGGCGATAATCTGGTCCATGACCGAGAACGCCTTACCGATCGGAAGGTTCGGGACGTAATCGAGCAGTCGGTTGTTGTCGAGGACGATGATCGAATCCGCCTGATCGCGGAGCTTCTCGAGCCCCTCTTCGGCCTTGACCGTGCGGGCACGCTCGACGTTGAACGGTGTCGAGACCATGCCGACGACGATCGCTCCCTGTTCCTTGGCGATCTTCGAGACAACGGGGGCGGCACCCGTGCCGGTGCCACCGCCCATACCTGCCGTCACGAAGACAAGGTCTGCGTCGCCGAGGACCTCTTTGACCGTACTCTGGGCCATCTCGGTTGCGCGTTCGCCCATCGAGGGGTCACCGCCAGCACCGAGACCGTTCGTGAGCGACTTGCCGACGAGGATCTTCGTGTCGGCCTCGATCATCTTCAGATGCTGTTTGTCTGTGTTGATCGCCACGGTGTCAGCGCCGTCGACACCGATGTTATACAGCCGGTTGATGGTGTTGTTGCCGGCACCGCCACAGCCAACGATGACGATTCGGGGGTCACCGAACTCGTCGCCGTCCATCGTGGCGTCCATCTCCCGTGCTTCCTGTTCTGCGTTCTCGAGGGCGTCCTGAACAATATCCTGCATTGTTAGACCTTCGCCCAGTTGTGTTTTCCGGCCTGTTCGCTGTGGCCGTCGTACTGCTCGTTGATCATCTCGCGGACGGCCGACCGGATTGCTTCACTCCGGTTCGGGAACTCGCCCGAGTCAACCAGCTGCTCTACCTCATCGATCTGCTGTTTCGGAATTCGCAGTGTCACACGCTCCATTGTTGTATTCCCCGTTGGGTAAGACGATGGCGCGCCCCTGTCAGACGCGACGTGTCTTACACCGAGATCGCCCATCGTCGGGCGATTTTGGGCATTTTCAGCCCGGTGTAAGACAGTCGTCTTACGCGAATAAACCGAATACTGCCCTTCATAATAAAACTATCGACGAATCGGATTTTCATTGTCTTACAACTGTCTGTCAGACGGGACTGTCGAACAGTTATCGGGGCTCTAGAACGTCGGCTGCCGGCGTTCGTCTCCCACAGCCGGGGCAGAACGACCAATCTGACCGGTACTCATCGCCACATTCACAGAACAGCCGTCGTGAAGACTTTTCTCCACAGTTCGGACAGTATACGTGGTCCGAGTCGACGGTTTCACCACACTGATCACAGGTGTGTTTTGTCTCTGTTGACGCTGGTTGTGTGTTTGTCTGTGGCCGTTCGTTGTTTCGAGTGTCTGGTGATCGATCCTGTCCGACAGCAGCACGACCGGTTTGGTCAGACTGACCACTGTCCGACTGGTTGCTTGTTCGTGGATTGCTTGTCCGTCTTGTCTCACGCGTCTGCGCGTTCAGCGCTTGCTCCTGGTCAGTCCGGGACTGCTCGGTAACACCATCAGCAACACCCGCCAGCGAAATAGTGACGTTTACATCCTGTGGGTCACGCGCCGGCGGCTGCGTCTGCACCCGACTGTCACCTCGGTGGACAGTGTCAGACAGTGTTCCTACCGGCCCGGTTCGACGGGCGCTACTCTCGTCAGTGTGTGATTCGAGTCGTTCATCGAGCCGTTCGTCGACGCGCTCGCAGACGAGATTCTCAAGAAGGCACTCGAGTTGCGAACCGATGTTTGTTTTTTCGTTGGTGGGTGATGATGTAGCTGCCCGTTCCGCGTGCGCCTCGTCGCTGGTCTTACACTCGGCTTCATCGTAACCGAGATAGGACCGAAGGGCCTGACGCATCGCCTCGCTTTTGGAGAGTTCGAGGGACTCGAGCTCCTCAACGAGGTCGTCGTCAGCACGGAACGTGATCTTGCTCATAGCCGATATACAGACATATTGATACGCATCCTATATCAATCATGCTGTTACATGGTACCACGGTTGGGCCGGAGCGGAAATAATAACCCTTATGTCTACCTCGGCGACTACGTTTGAGTGCGACCGCCCTTAGCTCAGACTGGTAGAGCAGTCGACTGTAGATCGACTTGCCCCCCGTTCAAATCGGGGAGGGCGGACTCAGATTCTCGCCGAACTGTAGTCAAAACGGATAGCGGTGTATGCAGCAGCGTTCGGGCTTCTACCCTCAGTTTCTCATTCGCGAAAGCGACCGGTAAATCCGGTGTGGAGCTTGTCTCCACTCGGGGGTCTCCGCTTGCTGGCGAATTTTGTAGTGGAGAGTCGGGGTGGTCTGTGTGACGATCGTCCAGCAGGCGTTAGACAATTCTTCGACCTGCCGTCACTGCGGAGCCCATGTCACCGACCGGTTCTGCCGCGTCTTCGGTGACGATCAGAACCGGGCCCATCGCTGCGGCGAGTGCGATACGTATGCGCGCCTGAGCCGCGGCTCTGCCGCTGGTATTGACGTTCAAATCCCCGACCCAGAGACATCTCTCGGCCGTCACGGCGGTGAGGTCGATGCGTAGGACACTGTTTGTCCGCGCGAGCCAGCTGTACGATGTCGACAGTCGGACGCCCATCGCCCATCCAGCCCACCAAGCAACAGACGAGGAGGTTCGTCGAGCAACCGAAAGTCGGGGTGAGGCGGCATGAGCCGTCTCGTCGAATCAGACGAGTGCGAACGATGTGATGAGCAGGTCACTGGTCTTCGCCGACTCTGTTCAGACTGCACGCGCGCAGTGCGCGACGCGCAGGAGGGTCCGCTATGAGTTCGCGAGCGTCCGCTCTCGAGAGTTCGAAGGCCAGCGGTGACGCGCTCGAGGCGGAGTTGGTGCAGACGATCAACGCCCTGGAGTACGTCGGTGATCGGACCGCAACCTGGCACGACGCACGAACGACCGCGCTCCTCGAGCCGGCCCACTCACTGCCGTTCTACGGCGTTGTGGTGGTTGAACCGGAAACGCCGGTCGAAATCAAAGGCTGCCAGATAGAGACGAGCAACGGGGACAGCACGACTCGCGGACGCTTCTACGTCAAACGCGACGCTCACGAGCAGTTGCTCGAGGCTGCCGGGATGTACCTGCTCGTCGTTTACATTCCGCGCCCGGGGCTCCCCCAGGTCGCCCGCGCGATCGTGCCGGCGACGATCGTCGACGAGCTGCTGGTCGGCCGGTGGTACGAGGTCGGCGGTTCGCGCTCGGAATCCGAGGTCGCGAAGCTCGCCTGGTCGCACGTCATCAATCCTGCGGGAGTCGACGCATCGGCACCGGTCGATGATCGACGATGAGTTCCGACATCGAGCACGGTGAGAGAGATCTCACCGCTGAACTCGCAAGCCCAGCCGCGGGCAAGGTCGGAATTCCCGTCGACGCGATCTGCGTGGGCTGTGGGCGGACGCGAGTCAAGCGCGCACCGCTCGCCGAAGTGAGCAAAGATCCGAGCAAGGACCCGACCGAACTCAAGGCGGAAGACCTCACGTCGCTCAAGCACGTCTGCCACCGGTGTGGTAGCGCGACGTGGTGGAACGCGGTTGCGGTCCTCTCGGGGCTCCTCGAGCAGGAAGGAGGTGAGGAGGCGTGAGCCAGGTCGAGACGACGCCGCACGAGTGCGAAGGCCGCTGGAAGTGGCCCGACTGGGGCCGAGGTCCGTACGACGCACTCTCGTCGGTCATGCTCGGCCCGCCGTTCGAAGGGTACCTGGAATTGGATACCGAGATCGACGGCGAACCGTGGCATGTCAAAGTGAGCTACAGTAAATCCGGATTTGCACCGCGGCTCTCCGACGGAATCAACGCCGAACGGCTCTACGAGTGGGATATCGTGGGCCGTGGGCGTGGCGAAAGCAAGGCGTCATTCAACATCTCGCCCCGGTTCCCGAACATGCGCCACTGGGAAACCGGCGAACCGGTGAACCTTCCCTGGGAGAATCAGGTCGGCGAGGTCGACGGCGTCGACGTCGAGTTCCATACGAGTAACATCGAACCAGAGCGTGGGCTCGAGTTGTTGCCCGAGTTCTTCGCGGCGATCTTCGAGAAGGCCAACGAACGGATTCACTCAGAGTACTTCCGAGCGCCGCCGCACGAAGCAAGTCGCATGTGGGCGTACGAGCGGTACGTACGTATTCGTCGTGAATGGGCTGCGAAGCTGTCCTCGGCGGGAGTCCTGCAGAAGATCGCACTCCACCTCTCCGACCTGGAGGGAGTCAAAGCCGAGCTCCACATCGACAACGAGGAAGTGATCAACCACCAGAATCGGTTGATACTGAACCCAGCTTCGGCGAAGGAACTCTTCCCGGACCACACCTACGGCCGCAAGTTCGAGATCTACCAGTTGGCTGACCCGGACGCTGTCTCGAAAGACCACCCGTCGTACCACCCGAAGGTGGAGGTCTTGGTCAACAAGAAGATGAACGACAACACGGCGTGGGCGTGGGCCGANTCGAAAGACCACCCGTCGTACCACCCGAAGGTGGAGGTCTTGGTCAACAAGAAGATGAACGACAACACGGCGTGGGCGTGGGCCGATCGACACGAGGTCACCGAGCAGATTGAGGAGACGCTGCTAAACGCGCTTCACTGGGAAGACATCCCTCTCGGACCGGACGGTAACGGTGTCTACGTCGAAGACGATCACTTCGACGCGGTCGCTCGAGATGACCTTGTGGAACTCTACGACGATCCGACGCCGCGCCTCGAGGCCAAGAGCGAGCACCTGCTCATGACCACGCTGCAGGATCTGGGCGAGACGCCGCGGGAGGTGACTGAGGAGGTCGCGACCGACGGTGGGTCGACCGTTGACGAACTCGCCGACCAGCTCGGCAAGCATCCCGCGACGATCTACCGGGCAATTCAGGATCTGGACGACATTCTTGAACTGGACCAGGGCGAGGTCTCGTTCCGAGTCCGGAAGTACCGCGAGGAGTTACGCGCGCTCGTCGAGTCGGCGGAGTACGCGATCGAGAGCTTCGCCGATCGGATTCAGCATGTGATGGGCCTGGCCGATCACGTCGCAGAGTCCTCGCCGTTCCAGCAGTGGCTTGCGGAGAACGGTGCCGAGATCGAATACGACGAGGCTGGGAACCCGAAGAAACTCCGTATCGATGCGATTCTCTCGCTGCTGAAGGGCGATAGCTTCGAGAACGCCCGCGAGGTCGCACAGGAAGCGATCGACGCGTGGCGACACTCAGGGAACGACGTAGTGCAGTTCAGCAAGGTGTCGATGGTCTGGCGGACACCTGGAGGCGGACGAGACAGCCACCGCGTGGGTTCGATCGCCAGCTGGTAGAACAGCCCTCGTGAGTGGCAACACTGTCGTAGTACTTGTTTTCAGCAACTCAGATTGTATTCTATCGGTGACTGTCCAGTTTTGGTTGTAGTCCTCGGCTCGAGCCGGGGTCGGCACCGCGATCGCGCCGCACCACATGCGGGTCGATTTCGCGCTTCGCGCGAAACGCCCCTTGACGGGTGTCCCCAAGGGGACAGAGTCAAAAAATTACACCGCCCCGCCCCCGCTTCCGCACGCAGAACTCCAGTGGAAGCACATGAAACGGGGGCTTCACCTCCTATGAAGGTAGTTGAAATAGAAGAGATTGTGAATTATATTGCTCTCAATGATATAACTGATATTTGAAGGATGACAGAGATAGCAATAGCAATACCTCCGTACATTGCCCATTTGTCTATTTGCTCACTTATGTACGCGGACGCATTATGCTCAATGGGTATAATAGGACCTAACCATCTCCAGTCATCACTAGCTTCATCGACATTTGGCTTAGTGAATCCGTGATTCGCTGTTTTGTTACGTTCTGCCGCTGGACCTCCTGTCTCTTCATCGTAGCAGAATAGAATTGCGTCTCGCCCAAGGTCTACTTTTTCAATCCTTACCTCTTCAACTAAATCTACAATTCCAACCTCAGAATTAGATATATCTTCTATACCATGATCGGATGCTATTATATCTCTCTGGGAGTCACCACTTCCATTTCCCCTATGATCTCCAAGAAAGTCCAGCACTTCATTGAATCCTCTATCGTCTTGATTTAGTTTATATAGGGTGAGCAAAGTCTCCCAACCATCTTCAAATCGAGAGGGTCTGACAAATCGTTTGATTCTCGGTATTCTTGGGGCCGCGAATAATAGTGGTGCAGCAGCACTGCTTATAATCGCACCGAGCTGGAGCAAAGTTGTTGCTCCGAGATATTCCCCATACTGAATTGCCAAATAGGGTGTTATAAAAGAGATGTAAAGGCCAATCCCCAAAATAGCGAAACCTGCACACACCCGGCAGGAAACAGAATCAGGAGATTGGCTAGTGGACTGTTCAAGATCACTGGACTCTGGCATAGACTAATAAATTATGCCCTTCCCAATAAAATATACTGGACACGTCACTCAAACACTCCAATAAAGATATTAATAATTATATGATCTGGAAACCTCCTTGGAAATAAACAATGGTATACCATATCACGACGAGTATAAAAGTCAGGAAATTAAATAAGTAATAGCTATGCCAACGATCGATACTCCTTCAAGTGTTCCAGTTTGTACTGATCAGAGCGAAATTCGAGACGAGAAACAGAAAGCAAAAGAGGAACAACGTCCTTTCGTTGCTGTGACAAATGAAGAATCAATGCCAGGCTGGCGAGTTGTCTATATGATGGACCAGACTGGAGAGAATCGTCAAGCGTGGTACTTCTTAACTGAGGAAGCAGTCGAAGAAATCGATCAACAGAGGGAAAAATTTGTTGAGTACATGGACAGCGAAGTTGTTATCGAAAAATGTAGGGTCAAAGAAGGTGCCTTACACGGTTTGAGCCAGTCTGACGCTAAAGACCTCGCAGATCGCTTCGCTGATGTTGTTTGGGACACAGATAATTGGGAAAAATACGCGCCACGAGACGTATTTGAGATGTCATAAGTGACTACTTTACTTTGAGACCAATGGTGATGTTGCTTAAAATATATCTGAGATGGCTATTTTCGCCTGCTCGGTTCCCCGATGGTTTCCGCCGCCGTGCCACCGGAGTAGCGGGAGATCGCACGAACGGACCATCTTGTCCTGAAGGATCGTCAGCCCCGATCGCCCATGTGGTCGGTAGACGACGAAACAGTACCAGCCGTCGTGTCGCCGTAGTTTCTCGTGGTACTCGCGATAGATCTTCCAGTTTCCGGGCTGACCGTTCGAATGCTCGTGCATCGTTGACTTGATCTCGACGGGTGTGCCGTTGCCGAACCTGGCGTCGTGCCACGAGCTGCGCTCGAGTTCGAACCGACGCTTCGCGGCCATTCGTTTCTCGACGGCCGTGCCGAAGTGGTTCGCTCGCTTCGAGCGATTCACGCGGACCACGCGCGTCGCGCGCCGATATATATACTCCTCCGCTGCTGGTGAGTCGAGCGCGGAGAGCGCTGCGATGGGCTACGGCGTCGCGGTCCTGACGGACCGCGCCGCCCATGACTGTAGGGGGGTCGCTTCCGCTTTACAGGTAGACACCCCGACGCCGTCATGCAATCACCTGCTCGACGGTGTTAACCCAGTCTGCCTTCTTCCCGCCTTCGTCGATGTCTTTCCACCAATTCGAAACGGTAGCGTGGCTGTAGGGAACGAACTCGGCGGTTTCGCGCGCGGACATTCCCTGTCGGCGGCACTCTTTCATCGTCCAGGCTGCGACACGTTTCACGTCCTCCTCGGCGATTGTCTTGCCGTCTTTGCTGTCCCCCTCGGGTGCTTCCCAGGCCCAATCGGCTTCGTCCTGCGTGTGGAAGTTCCAGTCCGTCGGTGGGATGCCCTCGAGCGGTCGTGGATCGACGTCGACGAGTTTCCCACCCGAGACACGATCGGCGACGACGGCAGACTTCTGCGAGGTCTTCTTGATGATGATGCCGACCCGCCAGAGTAGCGGATGAATCGAACTCTCGCCATGCGCGATGTAGATGAGTGCGCCGCCGTACTTGCGGATCTTGTAGACGAGCGGTCCCATCTTCTGGCGGACCTTGTGGCCGTCTGCACCGGTGCCGCTGGCGTTCGTCGAGAACTCGTCGCCGATGAAGAGCTTCGGCTGCTGAGGGTTGTTGACGGGATCACCGTCCTGCTTGGCCCACTCCTCGAGCAGCGGGTAGTGTGGAATCCAGCCGTCTTCAACGGTGCCATCGTCTCGGACCCACCGATCGGTCCGGTCAAGCGTTCGGATGTTGCTGCCAACGAGGAGATCGCCGTCGACCCACCGTTCCCGAAGCTGGCCCAACAGCCCAGCGAAGTCGGTCTTGCCCGCGCCCATCTCGCCCAAGACGACGATGACGGGTGCCGGGCCGGCGACGATCTCCTGGAGTCGGGTCACGGCTTTGATTCCGGCGAGGTCAGCCTGCTGGCTTGGGTCACCGATGTAGTGCTTCAGCGTGAGCGTATCGCCGTTGTCGAGTGCGTTTCGGGCCGTTTCGCTCCCTTCGACGCGAAGGATATCCCGGTTCTTCCCGACCGCCATGTAGTCTTTCGCGGCCTTTCCGTCCCACTTGTCCGGCTCGTGGTGGATCGCACGCATCGCCAGCTGTCTATCGACTTGCTCGTCCCGAACGAATCCAGTGTGCGGGAGCACCTCGTCCGGGGTGCGCTCGAGCTTGCCCTCCTGGTACTCGCGAAAGCCACCGACCGTGTAGTTGTCCTGCTCGTCACTCATGCTGACTCACTCTCGAGTTCCCGGATGATCTCTTGGGCGTCGATCTCCGCCTCGTCGAGTGCGTGCTCTATCTCCTCTCGCTGGCGTCGACGAATCGCGTTCGCGAGCATTCGGTTCTTGCGCTGCTCGAGTTCGGTGACCATTTCCCGGCACTCCTCGGCGAGCAGTCGCCTCTCTGGCCGTTCAGTATAGTAGTCGAGTTCGCGAGTCTTCTCACGGTAGCGCTCGAGTTCGCTGGTCGTCAGTTCGAAGAGTCTCTGCTGTCCGTAGAATCTCATTNGTAGTCGAGTTCGCGAGTCTTCTCACGGTAGCGCTCGAGTTCGCTGGTCGTCAGTTCGAAGAGTCTCTGCTGTCCGTAGAATCTCATTGATCAGTCCCTCCGTCGGTTGCAGCGGCCTGTTCTGCGGCCTGTGCGCGCGTCTGTGGTGGCCCGCTGGTCGTGTCGATCTCGTGCTCGTCGGCGTACTCTTCGACGTACTTGGTCACGTCTTTGATCTGGTCGATGTCGCGGTCCTCGGCGTCGCTCTTGGCCGATTCGAACCGCTCTTTCACCGATGTTCGTGGGTTCATCAGACCGCGCTCGTCGGCTTCTGCTTCCTCGTTGATCACATCACTCTGAATCTGGAGGCCCATCTTCGAGATGCGTCCGCGGAGCCGATTGTACTCCAGGAACGCGTCGACGAGGTCGCCGTGAATATCCTCGAGCATGGCCTTCGTCGTGACGAGCTTCGAGTCGGCCACCTGGCTGAAGTAGCAGCCGCGTACGACCAGCTGGCCGGTGTCCTCGTGGTACGTGAACTCCCGTACCTCGTACGCTGTCTCATCGTTACAGCGGTACGGAGACGGCCCCTCGACGGTCTTCTCTGCCCATACCTCGGGTGCGACGTAGAGCTTCCGACGGGTGTCCGTGACGCCGTTGATGTGGTACACTTCCTCCATGTGCCGGTTTCGGAGCTTCCGGGCACCGGTGACGAACAATCCGAGCAGCGGCGGCCCAAGGAGGAGCATCGCCGCGAAGATCCCTCGAGCGACCGGCGGCATGCCTGGAATCTCCGGTCGAATCCAGATGAGAGCCGCGCCGATCGAAACAGCGGCACCGGCGACGAGCAGCTGGCCTTCCGCGAGCAGGTAGGTGAGCCGGTCCGACCAGCTGCCGAACGTGGCGCTGGTGTCTCCGCTCATGCTTCGATCACTCCGCTGTCTTCGCTGCGGATCACGTAAGCCGTTCCAAGCCCCGCCAGTCCGGTTGTCATAATGACGCCGGTGAAGAGGCCGGACTCACCGCCGAACGTCTCGAACGGATTCTCTTCGGTCTCTGGCTCTTCCATCTCCGTGCCGAGCCGAACCGTCGTACCCTGGACCGCGACGCCAACGGTCGACGCGCCGTTGACTTCCCGCACATCCATGGTGATCGTGCTCTCGCCGGTGTCGATCTCGAACTCATCTTGCGGGACTTCGACCGCACCCTCCTGGTCGACGCCAGCGAGTGCGTCAGAGACGACGACGGTGAACGGCCGGTCGGCGTCGAAGGTGATCGTGGCGGTGCCATCCTCGAGCTGGTAGTCGAGAATCCGAAGGTCGTCACCGAACTCGACTTCATATTCTGGATTGGCGCTTTCGTTGCTGGTCTCCTCGGCNTCCTCGAGCTGGTAGTCGAGAATCCGAAGGTCGTCACCGAACTCGACTTCATATTCTGGATTGGCGCTTTCGTTGCTGGTCTCCTCGGCGATCGCGGTGCCGCCCATCAAGCCCACGCCCATCGCGAGCGCCAGGGCTGCGACGACGGATAACGTTAGAACCCGCATCGTTAGTCACCTCCGAACGGGAGCAGATTCGTGACGACGCCAACGACGACTGCGACAGCAGCACCGATGATAGCAACTCCGGCGAGCGGTGATCCGGTCCCAAAGTCGGGGATATCATCGCCGCCTGGAATGCCAATACTGGTGTCGCTGTCGTCTCTGAGCGAGTCTTGGTAGTCCTCGGTCTCCTCGAC
>NZ_AOIN01000078.1 GCF_000337135.1 Natrialba chahannaoensis JCM 10990 | reverse complement strand
TCGCCAGACTCATAATCGACAATGGCAAGACCGTCGTCGCGATCACTTACCAGAAGTGGGAGGCCGGTTGCGTACGTCTCACCAGCGTTCATGCCGCCTTCAGGCGTCTCGCGGACGAACGGCAGTCCTGCGTAGGTTTCTGCTTCAGCCCACGAGTCGTAATCCGGGTGTGCGTAACCGTCGTCATCCCGGACAGTGTCAGTGTAACCCGTGTATTCGACTTCGAACGACGCAACCTCAGAGAGATCGGGTTGTTCTAAGTCTAACTGGTGTAGCAGCGCCATCCGGTAGCTGTCCGACGCAGCGTCATCAGTGCCGCTCAGGAAGCGTGACATTCCCGCCGCGCCACGGACATCGGACGGGTCCAGTCGACCGTCATCCATCGCCTCGTACATGTCGCTGACGAGGTCGATATCGAAGTTCCCGACGACGTAGTTGCTCTGGCTCTCAACCTCGTTCCAGAGTTCCATGAAGTCCGAGAGTCGGAGCACGGTGCGGGTCGGGAGTCCACCTTCGCCGGAATCGCCGACGTTTGGAATCCCGATGTTGCCGCGGATCGTTACGTCCGAGTCGTCAAACTCGAACACCTCCGCGTCAGCGTCGTAAGCGTCGATGAACTCCTGGTCGAACGGACGGGCGAACGTGCCGCCGTCATGTTCGACCTCGATGATCGGAACCTGCAGCTCGAACTCGTCGCCGTCGAGCTTGTCAAGCAGTTCGTCGCCGCGCTCATCATCTTCTTCGAGGAAGTGTTCAACGTCACCCTCAATCGAGATCGAGGCCGTTTCGCGTTCGGGGCTGATCCAGTTGCTTTGTACGTCGCCGTCGAGTTCCTCGATACCGACAGAGACCCAGTTATCTGCGATGTCTGGGTCCTCTGCAGCAGTGTTGTTGATGTGGGAGAACTGGACGAGCGCCTTCACGAGCGTCGACCACGTCTGCATTTTCTGCAATCCGTAATAGCCACGGACGCGGTTGAGCAGTGTGTTGAACGCTTCCGACTCGTTTTCGGAGTCCTCATACCCCTGAGCGATAGCGTGTCGGCCTTCGAGAGCAGCAATCGAGACGGTGTCGGTCAGGTGGTTCGAGGCAGTGATGTACGCGGCGTCGTAGCTCGCCTTCTCAGACGTTGCCGACTGATGCATGATCGTCTCNAGCAGCAATCGAGACGGTGTCGGTCAGGTGGTTCGAGGCAGTGATGTACGCGGCGTCGTAGCTCGCCTTCTCAGACGTTGCCGACTGATGCATGATCGTCTCATCAGGCGTCACACTGTCGTTTGTGTCTGAATCCGGATCAGCGTGCGCGCAACTGATCGGGAACGCATAGGCGAACAGCGAGTCACACGTTCCTTCGAAACTGAAGTTGTCGGCGGCGACGCTCCCGATCGCGCCACCTCCGAACCCAACTGTTGCCGCTGTTCCTGCTGCCCCTGCCACCTGAAGCATTCGCCGGCGACTCATCGTACACCCGGCCGTGGGCTGTGGGCTGTCTGTACTCCGGGTTTCGTCCGTGGAAATATCGTCAGTCATTGGTCTCTGAACCTCGATTACTTGTAGGCGATCAGGTAGAACGCGGCACCGTTGAGGAACACCGTGAACCAGCCAACGTACCACATCGTCTCCAGCGTGTGCGAGACGGCCGGCACGAGTGCCCCGAGCACGTTCAGAATCACCGCCAGGAGCATCACGACAGTCTCCACGTCGGTGTAGTCCTCTGGCGTGGTCTCGTTGGTCAGCCAGCCGATCACGAGCACACCCACGGAGATGATGAACGCGTACGTGATCTCCGTGCCGTGGGCCGCATACAGTGCGTCCGTCAGCGCGAAGTTCAGCGGCTCGCTGAACTCGAGTGTCCCGACCGCGCCGATCGAGAACGACGCCAGGACGAAGATCGGTGCGAGAATGCTGTCTGTGAGGTCGATACCGTCTNATCGAGAACGACGCCAGGACGAAGATCGGTGCGAGAATGCTGTCTGTGAGGTCGATACCGTCTTCCCGTCGAATTGAGTTAGGAACGTACTTCTGCGGGAGGCTAAGTGCCATACGCAGGACCGGTTGCTCCCTCGTATCTAATAAGTCAGGAAAATATGACTTCCATAGTTATTTAGTATATTGGGTTGCCGCCCGATACATGGCGCTGAACAAACTTCGACAGATTGGACAGTACTCTGCCGGTGTGACGATGCCGAAAGGTGATCTCCGATATGAGGGGCTCCTTGACCAAAACGGGGAATTAGACGGTGATCACTACGTGAAAATCAATCACGAGGGAGACGGGAAGTGGACAATAGAACTCGTCGAGGAGATTCAACCGTAATCGAGGCAATTAGTCAAGGTCGAGTATCGATGCCAGCGTATCCGATCCTTGTAAACTAATTCTCTGAGCTTCGTTGCTACGATCTTCTGCAGTGTACCAGAGATTCTCAGCTCGGTCAAACTCCTCGTCTTGGGCTCTCCTAGCAGACCGCCTCAAAAACCCAGCAGATTGATAATAGAGTCTTGCTCGTTCTTCCGCATCCTCACATACTTCACGAGCGTCTGAATTGTCGATTTCGTATGTGAGGCTGACTGCATTAGAAAAATATTCTTCCGCTTGCTCATAGTCCGCTCGTGCGTCCTCTGCCTCTATTTCTGTATCAATATGATTTCCATTCCCCCCGCTATCAATGGCGTCGTTCAAATTCCTAGTTCCCTCATTTAATTTACCAATCCCGTCCTCATACCAATCCAAAATCTGTTCCTTGTCCTCTGTATTGTCACTCCCTTCCGAATCATCTGAATCTCCTTCTTCACTTGTACTGGATTCCTCTTCAGGCTCTTGTGAACGTGTATTGTCTTGACTCTGATCTTGTTGCAATTCATCGAGGCAACCTGCAATACCGGACACGGAGGCAGTTGCAGCAGCAAGAAGAATATTACGCCGTTGCATTGTTAGGCAGCCTCCGCTTCAGCTCTATACCGTTCTGCCCCGTTGGGGATATTCACCGAGATCGACTCGCGACGGTTTTCCCCCTCGCCCATCGAAATGACGTGGGTTTCGCGCCCAACGACGGTCCCACTACCATCTTCGAAAACGAGTTCTATCTCTACATCACCTGACTGCCCATCATTGACAAGTGCAACCTGAATCTCCCCAGACCCCGTTAGTGCGTCCGAAAACGACTGGCCCGCAGCGCTATCGGTAACCCTGGGATCGGGACCAACTAATCCACCACACCCTGCAAATGGGATAATTGCAACTGCCACACCAGTGAGATACTTTCGTCGCTGCATCATGTCTTCAACGCAACTGGATAATTATCTAATTACCTACTGCTATCAGACCTGATAATGGAGTTAAACAGAGTTATTCAGCGTCTATATCCTCAAGATCATCTGCGTCAAGGTTACCTTCAAGATAGGAACGCCCAAGGTCGGTGATTTGGTAAAAACCAGCATCTTCGTCGTGATATTCAACAAGACCTCTCTCAAGTAGTTCACCCATCCTCTGCCGCACGTACCCTGAATTAAAGTCAATATTCTCGGCAATTACACGCGGTGTGGCGACAATTTCTCGATTCCCCTCGTTTAGAAGAAACTCAAGAATATGATCGTCTGCGTTCGTCATCCACGACACTCGTGGTCGTCGCATCTTGCGACCTGTGCCGCCTGAAACGTCAAAGTTCGACCGATCGCAATCTCCTAACAAACTATTCTGGTTTCTATAGACAACAGTACTGTTAGTTAAATATAAGTGAATAGGGTGTTTGGGTGACCTCAACGGAAGTCAGACGGACCCGCCGGTATCCGGTCGGGTTCTCGTCAGAAACGCGGACCCGATGCTTGGGACATCGGCCCGCCTGGCCTCCGTATCCAATCTACGGAAGCATGCAATCGCTCGACGCAACGGGGGATAAAGCCCCCGATGGACAGTATCGATTAGATTCCAGCCCACAGCCCACGGCCCGGTCAATCCGGGACCGAGCGACTATCGGAAACGGAATCGGAAATTATCGGAAATCGCCAGACGTACGCGAGAGGCTTCAGAAGTGCCGAATTTCACGAAACCTTGATTTATCGGAAGAATCGGAAACGGCCCTGCAACGGCTAAGTATCAGCGGTCCTTTCGATCAGATCTACCGACGGACAGCGACCGCACGCGCCCCCAGGTACCAACCAACGGCGCGCACGGTGAGTCCGCGGTCCCACAGACGTGAGACCATGACAAACCAGACACCCGATCACGGTAAGCGTATCGCATTTTCAGATCACCGCTGCAGCTGCACGCTCGAGGTGCATCGATGAGCGGTGACGGCCTCGAGCCGATCAGTCCCTCCGGTGCCGTTGACTTGCACCTGGACGCGATGAAAGACGGGTCTGCCGAGTGGACCCAGACCAGCCACAAGAGCGATCTCCGAGCGTTCGTCGAGTGGTGTCGCGAAGAGGGCGGCATCGACAACATGAACGAACTGAACGGGCGGCACCTCTACGAATTCCGCGTCTGGCGGCGTGAGGGCGGCTATTCGAACGGGAAAGACGGCGAACTCGCCAAGAAGACACTGCATTCGAACCTCACTACGATACGTGCGTTCCTTCGCTTCTGTGGCGATATAGAGGCCGTTCACGAAGACCTGTATCTGAAAGTTCCGCTGCCAGACCTTTCGATCGGTGACGAGGTCAGTGACAGCAAGATCGTCCCCGAGCGAGTGCCGCCCATCCTCGAGTACCTCTCGCGATACGAGTATGCGAGCAGGGATCACGTCATCTGGACACTGATCTGGGAAACCGGCGCTCGACTCGGTGGTATTCGTGCGATCGACATTCAGGACTGTGAACTCGAGGGACGACAGCCTGGGATCGACTTCGTTCATCGGCCAGAGAGTGAGACGCCGCTGAAGAACGACGAGTCCGGTGAGCGGTACAACCGCATCACCGAACAGACCGCCAGGATGCTGCAGGACTGGATTGATGGGCCGAGATCGAACGTCACCGACGACCACGGTCGAGATCCGCTCATCACCACAGCACAGGGACGAGTCAGTCGGAGCTGTGTCCGCGATGCGTTCTATCGCTGGACACGACCGTGCACGCGCGGGGAGTGCCCGCACGATCGTGACCCAGAGACGTGCGAAGCGATCGATCACTCCTCAATGAGCAAGTGTCCCTCGAGCCGGTCGCCCCACGACGTTCGGAAAGCGAGGGTGACGAAATACCGGAACGACGGGGTGCCGCGGGGAGTCGTCTCCGACCGCCTCGACGCCTCAGAGGAAATTCTCGACAAGCATTACGACCGCGCCAGCCGGCGCGAGCGAGCATCGCGACGCTGGAAAATCATCAACGGATAATGACCATGAAAACTGCACGCAAGAAGGTAGCAACGACCGGGCCGGCCAAGGCCTGTAGCGCCCANGACGCTGGAAAATCATCAACGGATAATGACCATGAAAACTGCACGCAAGAAGGTAGCAACGACCGGGCCGGCCAAGGCCTGTAGCGCCCATGTTTCTTCGGCTTGGTGGGAATCCAACTGACGGCGTAGCGGCGTTTATGCCTCCTCTCAGCTACATGACCATCGAGTTGAACCAAGTTTGTATTCCAAATCGCTCTCGTCTGCTGGTTTGCAGGTGCCAACACGGTCAGTTGGCGTATAACTCTATGCTGTACTGATCTATAAATTGTTGTGTGAGTGACCATTCCAAGAATCGACTTTCGAATAGATCCGCCATCTCTTCGACGAACGTCTGGTAGTGAACGCGATCACCGGGTTGCGGAGCCGGTGGTTCGGTCACTCACTTCGTTTGTTTCTTTCCGAATCTGGTGAACTACCCGCTCACTACACGTACGCATCGTCTCTCAGGATTCTGCACGTCGCTTTATATACACCTCAATCAAACTGACACCATGGCCTCAAATGATGGATTCCTTCGGCTAATCCTGATCATCATTGTTGCGATTTTCATCGTCTCATTTCTCATGATGCTGTTCATGATCCCGCTCATGGGTTTCGGACATATGTGGTCCTGGAATGGCGCGCGTGGGTCCATTTGGCCGTTGCTCGTGTTTGGACTCATCTGTCTCATCGTTATTTTCGGTATCATCTATCTCCTCTCCAGAGCGATCCTCGGACTACAGCGCGATCGGTCGGATGTTGCACTAGAAGAACTCCGCCAGGCATACGCGCGAGGCGACCTTACTGACGAGGAGTTTGAAGAACGACGAGACCGATTGCAACGTGAGGGTGAATCGTGACAAAGCACAATTCGACGGATCAGTCTCACTCGCATGATACTCACGAAGAGCAGGCACAAGAAGAGAAGCCAACCGATCGTGAGTGCCCATGTTGCCGGATGTGTGGGCTGAGCGCGTCGGAATCCGAACGTGATGAAAAATCAGAATCAGTAGATCAGCCATCGGAGCACGAACCCGACGAACACAGCCACGAAGACCACGACCACTCCGGCCACGAAGAACTGTTCAAACAGCGGTTTTTTGCCTGTCTCGTCCTCTCGCTTCCAGTACTCTACTACAGCGAGATGCTTCAGGAGTGGTTCGGTTACGCTGCAATAACCTTCCCTGGGAGCGAGTTTGTCGCGCCGATTCTCGGGGCTGTCGTCTTCATCTACGGTGGTGTCCCGTTCCTGCGGATGGGTGCCGTCGAAGCCCGCAACCGTGAACCCGGAATGATGCTGCTGATCTCGCTCGCTATTACTGTTGCCTTCGTGTACAGCATCGTGGCGGTTGCGTTTGGAATCGGTGAGCCACTGTTCTGGGAACTCGTCACGTTGATCGTCATCTTTCTGCTCGGTCACTGGATCGAAATGCGGAGCGTCCGGCGCGCATCCGGTGCACTGGACGAACTCGCCGAGTTGATGCCGGATACCGCCGAGCGTATTACCGAGTCCGGTGATGTTGAAGAAGTCCGCGTTGACCAACTCACGGAAGACGACCTTGTGCTCGTCCGTCCGGGAGCGAACATCCCAGCGGACGGCGTTGTCGAAGAGGGCGAGTCCAACGTCAACGAGGCGATGATCACCGGTGAGTCACGCCCGGTCAAGAAAGAACCTGGTGACGAGGCCATTGGTGGAACGACTAATAGAGATGGCAGCCTTCGCGTCCGGGTTACAGCAACCGGCGAGGAAACAACGCTCTCGGGGATCATGCGGCTGGTCGAAGAAGCTCAAGAGAGCCGGTCTCGTACCCAGATTCTCGCGGACCGAGCCGCCGGCTGGTTGTTCTATGCGGCGATCGCAGTCGCAGCCGTCACCGCCGTCGCGTGGACCGTCGCCGTCGGTTTCGGGTTGCCGGTCATCGAACGCGTCGTCACCGTACTGGTAATCGCCTGTCCACACGCGCTGGGACTTGCCGTGCCGCTGGTTGTGGCGATCAATACGACGATGGCAGCGCGCAACGGGATGCTCATCCGCGATCGCATCGCCATGGAAGAGGCTCGTGATCTCGATACAATCGTTTTTGACAAAACGGGGACGCTCACGAAAGGCGAGCAGGGCGTTGTCGAGGTTGCTACAACGGAGGACTGGGACGAAGATGAAGCGCTGGCTCTGATGGCCGCCGCCGAAAGCGACTCCGAACACATGATCGCGGAGGCGGTTCGTGCCGAAGCCCGTGAACGCGAGCTGTCCGTTCCCAGCGTTCGTGAGTTCGAAGCCCTCAAAGGACGGGGCGTCCGAGCGACTCTCGAAGTGGAAACTGCAGCGGCTCCCGGTATAGGTGAGTCTGGCATGCAGGATGAAGAAACGATCCACGTCGGCGGACCGAACTTGCTCCGGTATCTCGATGTCGAACCGGACGACCGACTCACATCATTCGCCGACGAGGCCGGCGAACGCGGCCAAGGCGTCGTGTACCTCATACAAGACGAGCAGGCGATCGGCGCAGTGGCGCTGGCCGACGTTATTCGTGAGGAGAGTTACGAGGCGATCGAGGCACTCCACGACATGGATGTCGAGATTGCAATGCTGACTGGGGATTCGAAGGACGTTGCACGTGCAGTCTCCGAAGAACTGGATATCGATACCTACTTCGCGGAAGTACTTCCGGAAGATAAGGACAAGAAGATCATCGAACTGCAGGAACAGAACAAACTCGTGGCGATGGTCGGTGATGGGGTCAACGACGCACCAGCGTTGACGCGTTCGGATGTCGGGATCGCCATCGGATCAGGAACTGACGTGGCTGTAGAATCTGCGGAAGTTGTGCTCGTGGAAAACGACCCGCGAGATGTTGCTCATCTCGTCCGGTTGAGCCGGAAGAGCTACCGAAAGATGCAGGAGAACATCGTGTGGGCTGCTGGATACAACGTGTTTGCGTTGCCACTCGCAGCGGGGATCCTGGCACCGATCGGGATTCTGCTTTCGCCGGCCGTCGGTGCAGTCCTGATGTCGGCGAGTACCGTCATCGTGGCGATTAACGCCCAGCTCCTGCGACGGGCAGAATTTAAAGTCTAACCGTATATTGAGGCTAACCTTCTAAATTTTGACCTCTCCCACGTCGTCCATGGCGACGGCGAATACGCTGACGAAGACGTTCACGTCAACACCTGCGAGAGCCACGGATCGCTGCTGCGACCGTGGCTCTCGCCTCATCGAGGCATCTCAAAAGACAAGCTCACACAGTATCTCCGAGCGTTTCAACTTCGACGCAAACTACTGCGGAAACCTTGAAGAGAAGCGCTCAAACACGCTATCAAAGCCACACTATGAGATCAACAAAGTGCTACACAAGAGCGTCGTGAGCGATAGATAGTAGATCGAGACAGATTTGAAGGAGAGAACACCGAGCGAAGCGAGGTGTTCGCGTGGTTCAGTTCCTGTAGCGCTTATCCTTGCGCATGAGGACTCTATTTGAGAATATGACGACAGAAACTATTCACACACTGGTCGCACAGTTCACCACGACGTAGTTTAGAGATATGTCGTCAGTCACGTTCCGGTACGATGTGGGAACTGGCGCAAGTGATCACCGTGACCAGAGGGGTTCACCCCGATTGAAGGACAGTTGGGTCGTGTGACGGACAGCGTCCGATTACTGTTGAGAACGCTTCTCGAAGTGGGTACGGACCACTCAGGCAGGTGCATCCCATACATCGGTAGGAACGAAGGCCACTGATAGGTATCCTCGATTGAGAGTGTCGAGTCGCCCGAATCGGCACACGAACGGACGAGTCACTGGATGGGATATTCTTAAAACACAATAGTTTATTGGTGTCACGAGGGATGATGTATGAGCCATGATGGAACTCGAACGAAGCCGTACGGTGTCTGGCCGTCGCCAAACGACGGCGACATGGTCGCGAGCGACGCTCGACGTATCACGTACCGATACCCGGACGCACACCACGAATGCCTCCAATGAATCCAACTGAACCGACCAGTACCGACACACGACCGACGGGCGAGACAAACTGTACCGCACCAGAAGCGACGGACGAGCCTGCGATCGATTATCCGGACGACGAGGGGTACCACGTCGTCGTGGTCGGCGGCGGACCTGCAGGGTGTGCGGCGAGCCTATTCTGTGCTCGGGCTGGCCTCCGAACGCTGCAACTCGAGGACGGTCGCTCGACGCTCCAGAAGTGTGCCTTCGTCGAGAACTACCTCGGCTTTCCACTGGGAATCGAACCGCGGGACCTCCTCGAGATCATGCGGGCCCACGTCGCACAAACGGCGTGTACTGTCCGCGAGTCGACCGTGGAGACGATCCAGAGAACCGAGGGTGGGTTCAATGTAGTCACCGACGCGGAGACGATCCGTACGCGCACGGTTCTTGCCGCTTCCTGGTCCAAGAGCGACTACCTCCAGGAGTTGGGCGTCGAAACCGAGCAGGAGGAAGACGGACCAGTTTACGAGATCGACACCGACCAGCAGGGTCGAACGAACGTTGAGGGACTCTATGCGGCCGGTCGGATTACTGGGACTCCCCACCAGGCTCTCGTGAGCGCTGGCGACGGGGCACGAGTTGCTTTGCACCTTGTCTCGGAGCTGATTCCAGAGTTCTACAACGATTGGGTTGCACCAGCGGGGTACTACGAGGGGTACGGAAAGGAAATTCCAGTCGGTGTCGAAGAGGTTTCACACGAGGAACGACGATTGCGCGCCGAGCGCGGTCGAGCGTGGATGCGAGAGTGGTTCGACGAGGAGTCCTCTAGTACTAACTAAAACTGTTTGCACACCGACTGTACTGTCTACGGTTTTCACTCGACGTACCCGATTTGGGTGGTGCTTGACTGGCTAGGTGTCCCGTGGCAGGAAGTATTAAAAGAGTTTTACCCAGTAACAACTTTTATTATTTTGTCTACTTTAGTTAGTAACAACTGTGTTGACGAAACCAACGGGGATCGGAGCAATCAATGACGAGTTCGAGCCCGAGACGTGTCGTATTGCGTTTGTCGGCGAGGCAGGCGTCGGTAAGACGACGATCGCCGCGCTCGTTGCGGCTCGGTTGACCGAACGAACCCGAGTGAACATTGCCGGCGAGGCGGCGAAGTTGGTGGACGACTGCGACGCTGACACCGGCGACGGACTCGATATGGAGTGGGTGGTTGCGGACTGCCCACCAGGCGTGGATGCGATCGACGCCCGACCCGAGCGGCTGGATGCGGTGTTCGTCGTCGCGACGGTCGAGTCACTCGAACGCGTCGAGACATACGAACGTCGCGCTACCCGGTACGATGTCGACTGTTTCCTCGTGCTCAACCGGTTCCGCGAGTCGGCACGGGATCGGCTGCAAACGTTCGACGGCCCGGTGCTTGCGGAGTACGTTTACGACAATGAGGCGATTCCGTCGGCGATCGACGAGGACCGCGTCCCGGACCTTCCGGAGTGGACAGTCGAGGCGATACTCATCGAGGCCCTCCAGCCCGAACGCCAGGACGCCGAGTGCGCACTTGAGACACTCAAACGCGGCCACCGATCGATTGTCAACGTCGAAGTCGAGGAGCGAACTGACGCCGATCCGCTCGTCGACTCGTTCGAATCGGCCGGATTCAGCGCGGCTTATTTCGAGTGCAACTGTCGATGTCACGACGGACACGTGCTCGCACGCCGATAGCTGGAGGAATGGCAGCTACCGCTTACGTTGGCACGAGTCGAGTTCAGCGCTATCATCGCTGGAGTACAGGACGACGATGAGGGAAACCGACACAGATACTGATTCCCTCGTCACGATCGTCGGCGGCGGGGTCCACGGGGTTCATCTGGCGGTTCGGCTGTTGCAAGCGGACCTGGTTGAGCCGTGTGAACTGTGTATCGTCGACCCGTCCGGTCTTCTCGAGTCGTTTCGTCGAACATGCCGTCAGTGTGGAATGGCCGAGTTCAGATCGCCGTTCGTCCATAACGTCGCTCCCGATTCGTTCTCTCTCAGGGATTTCGCACGGGAACACGGGCGACAGGATGAACTTTGTCCGACGACGGTCGGTGCAGAGCGACCCACAGTGTCACTGTTCTTCGACCACGCGGAGTGGATCTGCGACCGATACGACCTCGAATCGATCCGGATGGACGCTCGGGTCACTACCATCACCGATACCGGGCGTAACGTCGAGGTTGACACTACTCGAGACTGTATCACCACCCGATGGTGTCTTCTCGCTGTTGGACACGGCCGCTCTTTTACCTATCCGGAGTGGGCGACTAACCTGCTCTCGTCGAACCCGGTGACGCACGTCTGGGATCCGACGTTCGATCCCGACGCAATCGGTGAGACGGCGTCCGTCGGCATCGTCGGCGGCGGTATCACGGCCACACAGCTCGCGACGACGGTCGCCCAGCTACCGGGCCGGGACGTGGTTCTGTTCGCCCGAAGCCCGTTTCGTGTGGAAACGCTCGAGGCGAACACCGACTGGATGCACTTCTCGGGCGTTACTGAGAAACTCCATGCACACCCGCCGGCCTCACGTGCTCGCGAGGAACTGGTGACCGAGGTTCGGTACGACGGAACGATACCTCCGTACGTGTTTCGCCGACTCCAGCGAGCGCTCGAGCAGGGCCGGATCGAACTCGAACGGTCGGAGATTGCGGTCGCGACCGAGGCTGGCGGAACGGTCGTCACTACTTGTCAGGACGGCAGTGCGTACTGTTTCGACGACCTGATCTGTGCAACAGGGTTTGGATCGCCATACGACGGTGAATTGTTCCGCCACCTGCGCCAGCAGTCAACGCTCCAGACGGGCTACCGCGGCGCACCCGTCCTGGACGACGATACGCTCCGATGGATGCGTCAGAACGGAACTCCCTCGCGTATTGCAGTTTCGGGCGTCGCTGCACAGCAGGTTCTCGGTCCGTTCGCTCGCAACGTGATTGGTGCCAAGCGAGCAGGAACGCTGATCACCGGATTCCTCGAGTCCGAACTCGACGCCGAGAAACAGGAAGTTGAGCTGTGAAGGACCTCCAAGTCACGTCCCGTTACATTCATCGTATCTGCCTGTGGAACACTCACAATTCTACTGGGACATGCGTTCGACCGCGAAACCGGGACGTTTTCCACGGCAAAACTGGTCGTGTCGTAGACTGGTACTATCTCACCTGTAGAACGGGAAGCCTCGCCTGTTTACGTCGCGGCGGAGAGACTCAATCAGACACTTCTGTCTCGTGCATTACTCCGCTCGTGCCGTCCGCCTCGGAACGGCGAAGTCGCCCTGTGATGGCAGCTGTAATCCGATCGGCGGCCCGCCTCGCTCCCGGAATATTGGGCGCGTACGGGCCAACCGTCCCGAGGGCAAGCGCCCCGGAGACGTACAGCGGAACGAACCGTCCGTCCTCGCACTGCCAGACGAGCGTCTCGTCGTCGAGAACCGGCATCCCTCGATAGCCTCGACCCAGGTCGAGCTCGTTCGTGATTCGGTCGACAAACGGGTGATCGAAGACCGATTCAAATCCGGTTGCGAGGACCACGCGGTCGCCGAGTAGCTGCAACCCGTGGTCCAAAGAGAGCCGAACCGACTCGCCTTCGTCCGTTGCCGCGTCGACAGCCCCCTGTGCGAGCGTGAGCGCACCGCCGTCGATTCGGTTCTTGAGTTCGGTGTAGAGAGACGGCGGCACAGTCGCAGTGTGGCGGGCGTCTGAAATCACTTCGAACCGTTCACTCGAGCCCGGCGGATGAACGTGGAGGTTCTGTTCGACGTGCGACCAGTTGATCCACGGCGGATCAGCCTCCGAGACCTCCCACTCGAGTGGGTGCCGTGAGAGGAGAGCGACCGACTGCGTTTCGCTCAATTCACACGCGAGTTGTGCGGCCGTAATTCCGCCGCCGACGACGATGGTTCGATCCACCGACCTGTCGGGATCGAACCCTTCCCAGACGTGTTCGGCGTCGTCGAGAGTGTTCGCCCAGTCGGGCCATCGGTACTGACCGCCGTGGCCGATCGCCAGAACGCAGTGGTCGGTGTCGATGGGTCCGGCCGTCGTCTCGAGTCGAAGTCCCGTTCCGTCGGGGTGTTCGTGAATCCCGTTGACGGTAGTCTGTCGATGCAGCGAATCGAGTTCCTTCTGTTCGATTACGTGCTCCGAATAGTCCAGAAAAAGATCGAGCGACGGGCGCGGGGGGTAGTCAACTGTCGGAACGAGTTCGTTCTCCCGATCGGTCGCTTCGGCGAAGCGCTCGAGACCGAACGGTTCGGTCCCAACGTGGTGAACGAACGTCGATCGGAGGGCCTCCATGCCACAGGCTGTCGCCTTTTCGCGGAACGAGTCCAGTAGCCGGGCGTGGGGTTCGAGGATACAAACAGCTGCCCTGTCGAACGGGGCGTCTTCGAGGAGACGCTGGGCGAGGTAGGTGCCGTGGATTCCTCCACCGACGATGGTACAGCCGAAGTGTTGGGTTGAGTTGCGTGTCGTCATACGGGATACGTGATGTCGGTATCCAGGCACAGTCCCCGCATGTTAATAAGAACTTTGGAGATAGTAATAACATATATTACTGAAGGAGCTCGTGTTGGTAATGTATGGAAGAGCAGACGATCCCCGTGACGGTGCTTTCCGGGACACTCGGTGCCGGCAAGACGACGACGCTCAATCATGTCCTGCGCGAGAGTGGCGACCGCGACCTCGCCGTGCTCGTCAACGACATGGGCGACGTGAACGTCGACGCGGACCTCGTCGCCGAATCCTCCGACATTTCGGCTGACGAAGCGGAGCTGGTCGAGCTCTCGAACGGCTGTATCTGCTGTGAACTGCGTGGCGACCTGCTCGATGCGATCAGCGGACTCACACGCGAACGGGAGTTCGATGCGATCGTGATCGAGTCGACGGGTGTCGCCGAACCGCTCCCTGTCGCGCAGACGCTGACACTCGGGTTCGATCAGTCGGACCTCGACCCCACCGAGTTTTACGAGGAAACCGGTATCGAGCCGCTCGAGAACTGTCATCTCGATACGACGGTGACGGTCGTCGACGCGCACCAGTTCACCGAGGCAATGCGATCGGACGAAATTCTCGACGACGACGGCACGGCGAAACACCTCGGCGACCTGCTCGTCGAACAGGTCGAGTTCTGTGACATCCTCCTGTTGAACAAGTGTGATCTCGTCGATGAGATGAGCCTCGACAAAATCGAAGCGATACTCGAGACGTTACAGCCCCGAGCCGAGATCGTTCGGACAACCCATGGCCGAATTGCTGTCGACGAGGTGATCGACACTGGTCGGTTCGACTTCGAGGAAGCGAGCCGATCGGCAGGCTGGATGCAAGAACTGCAAGAGCCCCACGAATCCGCCGAGGAAGAACACGGCGTGACCTCGTTCGTCTTCGAGGCGCGGCGTCCATTCCACCCCGAGCGATTCACCGATCTCCTTAACGCGTTCCCGGAGGACGTCGTCCGATCGAAGGGCCACTTCTGGCTCGCTGGCCGCGAGGAGATGGCGCTTCTGGTAAACGTCGCCGGACAGTCGATCCGAGTCGCACCCGCTGGGGGCTGGATTGCAACCCTCCCACCCGAAGCACGCGACGAGCAGTTGGACGCGTCCCCCGAACTCGAAGCGGCGTGGGACGACGAGTGGGGGGATCGCGGGACGCGACTTGTCGTCATCGGGACCGAAATGGACCACGAATCGGTCCGGAACCACTTCGAACTCTGTCTACTCACCGACGAGGAGATGGACGCCGACTGGGACACGTTCGATGATCAGTTCCCAACGTTCGAAGAGCCTGAAGCGGTCGAGGACGGTGAATCGGAGCGTCCCAAAGTAGCCGAGGACGATACACCGGAGAGCTCCACCGACGATGTCCAGAAAGAAATCGGAATCGCAGATTGACCCGCAGCACTCGAACGATCACGTGACCGAACACCCATCGCCGCCGTCCGTCGAGCACCCATCACTAGCGTGTTGTGCGATCGTCGAACCGACCGATTCGGGGTCGGACCTGTGTACGATCTACTCGATCGCGTCCGAGGACTCGCTCGTGACGGCGTGGATTTCGGCCCGAGAAGAGTCGTACTGTTCGCTCGAGGACGCACGATAACTACCACTACCACCACCAAACCCTATTGAACAATGTCTACGGCATTCCAAACAGCAGTCACGAAGAACGTATCACGCACGCAACGCTACGAAGCGATCGATTCGCTCGCTCGAGAGAACGAGACGACGAACCTCGGAGTTCTCGTCCAGATGGGCGGCCTCAGCGGAGAGTTTCGCCGGCATGCACTCAACGCACTCGCCGACTGTAACGCGACGACGGTGCTCGAAGAACTCGCAGAAGACACGACGGTTGCCCCCTCGTTGCGACGGAGAGCGGAGGAGTTGGCATGACCGACGGCGAGACACACAACGTGACGAACGACTCAAACGACGATGCTGACACAGCGAATGGACGAACAGGGAATCAACGTGTTTGCAGAGATACCGGTCGAGAACAGGGCCTGATCGGCGCGTACGACATCTGGCTGTGTCGACAGTCGTTTCGAGAGATGGCTCGAGATATCGGCTTCCGAAAGTACGACTGACTGAGAGACGGCGTTTCGACGGAAGTGAAACGAGGTCTGGCCAGAGGTGTTCCGCTGAGCAAATTCTGCAGAGCGTCCGTCACTGACGACGGTCACAAGGCAGTGAAGGAACTCGGCAGGTGTACGATTCTCACCGGTATTCTTATTAAAATGTGTGTTCCAACCGTGTCTCTTTCCTAGTAAGCATTTTATTGGTGGGACGACTCAAGGAGTATCGCAATGGCTTACTCCTGTTCCAGTTGTGACGCTGAGTTCCAGTCCGCCGCCGGTGTCACCCAGCACGTCGCGCTCCACCACAACACCTGTGCGGAGTGTAACGACCAGTTCGATGAAGCAGACGAACTTCGGGACCACATCCACCAACATCATTAACGGACGTCCAGAGAGCTGTCACCGCGACTCGACAGATTTGGGGCCTGAAGCCGGTAGCACGAGCGTTCGACCGGCCGCTGTTGGCCGATTCGAACTGAAGCGAAAACTGGAAGCGACTGGCTGGACGGTCGGTCGTCCTCAAGACAACTGATCTCAGAGCCCTACCGGAGTATTTGTCTCCATGCGAGCGAGCCAGAAATCGCGACTGGCTCGAATCGGTAATCCACGTCACGCCCATGATTTTGCGACGAGCAGACGTGACGCGCAGCTCCTGTCACGTCGCGCCCTTCGATACTCAATGTCGTTGTACTCGAGTACCCACCGACATCCAGCGAGGCAGTCGACTCTGGTGGTGGTACTCAGAGGGTGATGGGATGCGGTCCGGCAAGGTGCTACTGGTCGGTGGATACCCGAAGGATGAGACTGTCTCAAGCGGTAAGTACAGATTCATATTGACCGCTGAGGATGTTGTCAGTCAACCCATACTTTGGTATAGAACGTTCGTACCTTGCACATCCTCCAAATTAGAGTAACTGAATCGTTCCGTTTCATTGAAAACGCTCGATCCTTAATATATCATAAGGATTATTATTCTCCACTTTGAGCAGCATTCAGGGCGTGCTCAGAACTGACATGACTGCTATTACCACAACTGGGATGACGAAAGAATATGGAGAGGTGACCGCGATCGATAATCTGAATCTTGACATTGAAGAGGGTGAGGTATTTGGCTTTCTCGGCCCGAATGGTGCCGGAAAGTCTACGACGATCAATATTCTTCTCGACTTCGTGACCCCAACCTCCGGATCGGCAACTGTCTTAGGTAGTGACCCGCAGAAGGCGACGAGAGAACTCCACCGGAGGATCGGAGTTCTCCCCGAAGGATACGAATTATACGATCGGCTTTCCGGTCGCAAACACCTCGCATTTGCCGCTGAAACCAAGGGGGCTGATGACGATCCCTCGGAGCTGCTCGAACGCGTCGGGCTTGATCCTGATGAGGGTGACCGGAAGGTCGGAGGGTACTCAAAAGGGATGAAACAACGGTTGGCTCTCGCGGCGGCATTAGTAGGGGATCCGGACCTGCTTATTCTTGACGAACCATCTGCTGGGCTCGACCCCACAGGTATCCAGCGAATGCAGGAACTCGTTCGAGCAGAGGCAGAGCGCGGAACAGCCGTATTCTTCTCCTCGCACATTCTCGGTCAAGTCGAAGCAGTCTGTGATCGCGTCGGAGTATTGAACGACGGAGAACTCGTCGCGGTCGATTCGATTGAAGGATTACGCGACGCGTTCGGTAGTGGTACGACACTAACAATCGAACTGGATACGATCCCCGACGACGCGCTCCCGACACTACCCGAGATCGAAGGAGTCGCAGGATACGAGATAAACGGTACCAGCTTGGCCGTCCAGTGTACTACTCCACGTGCGAAGGGAGAGGCGATCAGCCATGTCCAAACTGCTGGAGCAACTGCACTGGACATCCATATTGAAGAAGCCGGTCTCGATGTGCTGTTCAACAAGCTAACAGCGACCGATGAGCAGCGGTCAGACGAGTCAGTCGAGGAGGTGGTCGCATGACCACAGTGCTCTCCGTTGCGAAGAAGGATTTCAGCGATGCTGCTCGGGCGTTTTCGCTGTGGGTTGCAACACTCCTCTTAGTTGGGGCGGTCTGTGCCGTCTACTTCTTTATTTGGGGCGCATCGGACATTCCTGAACCGCGTCTCGACCACGGGATTATGGCGATCATGTATCCCATCCAGTTTTTGATCGGGCTGATTGCACTCTTGATCGGATTCGGTGCGATCGTCGGTGAGCGAACGACCGGTTCGATCAAGTTTCTGCTCGGACTTCCACCAACCAGGGGCGACATGTTCTTTGGGAAATTCATCGGTCGATTTCTCGTACTCGCCGTGGCTATCATAGTGACGTTCATAGCGGTCTCGGGACTCAGTGCGGCTACGTACGGGGAGATCCCACTCTCAGAATTTGGACCGTTACTGCTGTTTTCTCTCCTGTTGGGCGCTGTCTGGACCAGTATCGTTGTTACCCTCTCAGCGCTATCTGCGTCCCGAACCCGGGTTATTGCCGCATGTATCTCGATCTGGCTCCTCTTCGTCGTACTATGGGAGATCCTCCTGTCAATCATACACCTTCTCATTGAAGGTGCCTTTCCTGAAGCGATGGGTCCAGACCTAGTGGCTGAACCGACGTGGATGCTGGTCCTCCAGCGGCTTAATCCAGTGGAAGCGTTCGCAATTGTGAGTTCCGAGTACGTCGGTCCAACAATTCTCCCCGCGTTATTTACGTTTATTACTGGGGCTCAGCGAGGTGAGTACACAATAACGGAACGGTACCACGGGCAGGAAGGCGCGACCGAAGTTCCATTTTTCTTAGAAGGAGAGATTGCTCTAATCATTCTCTTGGCATGGGTCCTGATTCCATTGGCCATCGGCTATCTTCGATTTCGGTCGGTTGATCTTTGAAACACACGAGCAAAAATCATCGACCCTTTCCAAATTCAACGGATATCTCGTAATACGGTCGCACACCTACTGAACAGCTGGTTCAGTCCAGGCCATACGTGATCGCGTTGATTCATCAGCTCTATCTCGCATGCCAATTCTGGTATGAATCTGGCAGATAACTGTTCGCGCCGGTTATGCACACGAAATAGAGCAAGTCGTGTACACAAACTGTATTAAATAGCATGAGAAATTGCACTACCTTCCTGTTGACCGACAGAACTGCCAATTTGAGAAGGTTACAAGCTGTCCAGTAATATCTAAGACTAGCATTTCGGGGTTTGTGTGTGCGAAAATTCGGATTCGACTGCTATTGTCAGAATGCAACTAAAGATGCAACGAGGAGTACCTATTAGAAGCGAGTGGCAGACTTCTCGTACCCAAACCATACGTCTATTCTTGCTCTTCTTCCCACCGTCCAGCGGTAGATATAAGTCACTACCAGTTAATAATTAGAACGGAAGCCGCGACGTTGGGGTATGGAAATGCCCCGGGTGCGCCAACACCCAAGGCGTGGCTTCTAGCGGACTTCACTGAAGCCATGTTTGCGTACATTCTCACGGGATATAAACATCCCGCACGATTGACGCGTCGCCGCGTCCGCCCAGTAGCGTCGCTCTCCTCCGAATTTAGCGATGGAATTACCGAGGGAATCACCAGAGCACTCGTCGGCAACCCCACCGACGTTCCGAGGTGGTCCCAATGGACCTGAGTGATGATGACGAACCTTGTATCCCCGATGGTCAGGATACCGACCAAGGCGGCCAAGACAGCCAAGACGATCAAAACCACAACCACACCACCGAACACACAGACACCGACGACCAGACGAACACCAACCACGAACCCAGACCGTGCCCGCGATGCAACACCCCCATCCGCCGCACGACAATAATCGGACCCACCGACGCCGTCGCCGGCCCCTGTGGCTGTCGTATCGCCCCGCCGATCCCCGACCAGAAAACCCACACCAATCGGACCACGAACGTCACCTCCCCCGATCGAGCTGACGGCTCCTAACTCGAGTCCCCTCTGGCTCCACCCCCGTACCTCGCCCCGTTCTCTCGTTCCCTCGGGGACGAAACAGGGCTACTGCACGCAGTCGGATCACGGCGGGATATCGAGTGTCGGGCGGTGTGCGTGATGGGTGGGATTCACCGGAATCCAAGTCGGAATCACCACCAAAACTACCACAACCACAAAACCACCACCGACCACACCATCACAACCGAGCGCACCGCGTGGCACTCGAGTCGAAACCGCGATTCGTCCTGCGGTCGCAGGGTATTGTAGTGAGTCTCACGGACTCCACGAGGGAATTCGTCCAGAAAGAACACTGCGACCGATTTTCGCGATCCGACTCACATATCAGTCGGTGGGTAAGCGGACAATTGCAGCACTGTTCCGCCCCCGACCGACAGTCGAGCTATCGACGGCCGCTCACCGCCCAACCGTTCGGGTCGCGGGTTCCGACGTGGCGTGTGCCGAACTCACCGTTCGCGAGAGCGTTTCGGCGAACTCGAGATAGTCCTCATCGAGTCGGGCCTGCCAGGCGACCTCGCCGGTATCGGTCTGTAGCTGCACGTGCACCGTATCCTCGGGTGTGTTGAACGCTTCCGCGAACAGGACGAGACTCAGAACCCCGACGCCGAGGCCGACGAGCAGGAGGACTGCCGCAGGTTCCTCCGCGTCGATCGTGCCGAAGAGGGCAAGCGAGATGAGTGCGACGACCAGTGAGACGATGGCGGAGAGCAGCTTGTCCTGGTGGAAGTCAGGAGTCGTGTTGTGTTCGATCGAGATACCGCCAAGCTGGTCGAGGTACGTTGTGTCGACCACCGTCGTGGTGTTCTCTCGGCCACGTACTTCGAGGCTGAGCAGTTGGCGGTCGGTGAGGACACCGATTTCGTGGCTGGTGGAGTAGCCATCGATCGTCGTCTCGCCCTCGTCGATAAACGGCTTGAGTCTGTTGAGAGATTCCTGTGATACCATCAATGGCTAAATACCTCAGTGGAATGAATTTATTCTTTCGCTGGCACTGTCTAGTTTAGCACCTCCTCAGCTGGTGTTCGTCCATCGAGCGATTGATGCGGTCTCTGACGGTTGTAGTAATGCACGAATTGTTCAATCCACTTGCGAGCGCCCCGCCGACTGCCCACCCATGAGTTATGGAAACGGTCGACGCGCATTTTGAAGGTATAAAACCACTTTTCGATGAGGTATCGGTCGGTGTAGTCAACCCGACCGTTCAATCCTAATCGAGCAATGGCAGTCCGATACCCAAACTGATCAACGAGAAACACCACTTCTGAGAGATCGTGTTTCTCGCGGAGTCCATGCAGGAACGCAGCGGCCGGATCGGTGCCGTGGCGACCGAACAGCTGGGCGTCGAGAATCAACTTTGTATCGAGGTCTATTGCAGCGTACAGCCAAGACCATTCGCCGTTAATTTTGACAGCGGTCTCGTCAACCGCGACCCGCGAGGGCTTCGCCCTCGGCGGGTCAGGGACGCTGTCAGCCAGCCGATGTACCCAGTTTCAAACCGCTCCATGAGAGCGTTCAACGCCTAATTCGGCAAGAATCGTTGTTGTCTCCCGAAGCGAACAACCGGTGGCGTGGAGGCGGACGGCAAACGCCCTGACGGGCGTTGCCGTCCGTTCGTTCTCCCAAGTTTCTTCTAAATCCGCGTCGTAGCTCTCGCTGAGCAGGTCTGCGAGCTTCATTCCAAATTAACTCAACGACCTGCTCACTTCTCAAACTAACTCAACTAGACAGTGCCCTTTCGCTAGAATTGATGTCTGAGACCAAGACAAAATCGACGGGGGACAGACTGATGCCAGCAGCTTTAGGGTTCCCCTGACGAAGACAGTCAATTCAGACAATGGGTTGCCCAGGGGAGTTTGAACTCGAGTTGAACCAGACAGTCACACAGGCGGAACTGGAGGACGTATTCAGCACGAACTTCGGCTATCAGATCAAGGGAATCAATCTCCGCCGGGCGGGCGACCAGCGATACATAATCTTGCTGTCGAACGAGGGCGAGATCTACGACGACCGCATCGGGAATGGCGACCGGTTTCGCTACATTGGCGAGGGGGTCCCTGAGAAGGGCGACCAGCCGGAGACGGCCGCCAATCGTGCGTTGAAGGAGGCAACCCGCGACCTCATTCCGATCTACTTTTTCACCAGCGTAGAGGGCGTGGATGCGTACGAGTACGAGGGACTCGTCGATGTCATGAATCACACGTACGTGAACGACGGCGAACGGATGGTCTACCGGTTCGAGATGCAAACGCTTGGGAGTGCGGGCTGGGACGAGTACACTGACGCCCGGGCGACAATCATGACGGCTGCAGACGAGGATCCATCGCTCACAGAAACGACGGCGCGCGAACAAACGACACGACTCGCACGGTCATCGGCGTTCGCCAAGCAGGTCAAACGTGCCTACGGGGACACGTGTGCGGCGTGCGGCGCAGCGCGGCGATCACCGGACGGGAACCCAGAGGTCGAAGCGGCCCATATCTTTCCGAAAGCCGACGGCGGCATAGACAGGGTCCACAACGGACTCGCACTGTGCCGACTCCATCACTGGGCGTTCGACACAGGCTGGTTCACAGTGACCGATGACTTCGAGATCATCCTGAACGACCGAACTGACGAGACGGTCCCCAAAGAAATTCGGGCACTCGAGGGAGCACAGCTTACTGTTCCCGAAAAGCCAACGAAACAGCCGTCCCCGGACGCGTTGCAGGCACATCGAGAACTGCACGGGATGGAGTGAATCAGGTGGAAGATGGGGGCACCACATCACCCTGTCGTCACACCCTCCAAAATGGAACGAGGGTATTTTCTCGATGAGAATACGCTAGTAGCGTTTTACACTCCCAGAGTCGAATGCTAGCGCCAAAGAGGGGACAGGATGGAAGAAGCGACACAAGAAGACGTCAAGGAAGCCATTCGAGAGTGCGAACAGGAAGAGTCTGAAGAGATTATTATTGCGGATGAGTAGTCGGCTTGGCGCTGCAGTATTCGTTCTACGTACACCTCAGACGTAGCGAATCGGCTCTGATACCTCTCGGCCACAGACCAATCGGCCAGTGCCACTCGTGAAACAACATTCCCCTTCGTACTGCGCACCCACTCGGAACTCACGGCCTCCGATTCAGATGGTCCTTACTCGAGTACCGTTTCCGTCACAATCTCCCACATCACCTTTGCACACCTCCACATGCCCACATGAGGCCCCCGATGCAGACTGAAGTTTGACCGAGGATCTGGGCTGGGGTGTACTCGAGTCGAATTGGACTCGAGTACGGTCTGAGCACAGCACCAAGTACGAACACGTCGGGAGGAAGTGGACCGACAGCTGGCAAGCAACACAGTGCAAAGACCGGGCAGGGGCAGTAGCGTTATCTACTATTGAATTGATGTTGTGACATGAATCGAGACGTCTTTTGGATTCCGGCGGACGGGGTTGGTATCGAATCGCTTCATCTCCGTGAAGATTCGACTGCTGTCAATGCAGAGAGCGTTGTCGTTGGGGTGGCCGACGGTGAGTCGTTTCGTGTCCAATATGAGATCGACTGCGACCACCACTATCGCGTTCAGCGGGTGGGGATCACCACCCTCAGCCGAGAATCCGAATCACTCTCGCTCCAAGCCGATGGGGAAGGTACCTGGACAGACGCTCGAGGAGAGGCGGTAGCGAAACTAGATGGCTGCACCGACATCGACATCTCGGTGACGCCGTTTACGAACACGGTACCGATTCGACGACTGGAACTCGGACGGAACGAATCGGCTGAGATCGAGACAGTCTATATTGCCGTGCCTGAACTTCGTGTCGAGACTGCCACGCAACGGTACATGTGTCTCGACCCACTCGATGAGAACGGCGGACGGTATCGCTACGAGAGCCTCTCAAGTGGCTTCACGGCTGAGTTACCGGTTGATTCCGATGGACTCGTTACGACGTATCCGGAGCTCTTCAAGCAAGTTTCGCCGACCGAACGCAGCGGGCCCTGAAGACACGAATAGCGAACGACCTACCGTAAAATAGTGAACCCGACTACTGCCCGCGCTCGCCGTCTGAACTGACCCAGCGGTCCCAGAACGATTCGAACTCTTCGTCGTCCTCGGTGAGCTGATGCAGTTCGGTAAGCCCACGCTCCTCGCGGGTGCCCGGAATCGTGTTGTCGAGCAGCAGTGCGGCGAGTCCGCCGATGGCCATCCCGGTCGAGCCGATGATGAACACCGTGTCGACGACGACGGTGGCGGCAGCTTCGATTCCTGCACCGAGTCCGATCGCGGTGATGACATCTGCAGTGACGAGCGGTGCGATCGTCGCCTCGATGCCGACGGCGTCGCGGAATGCGAGCGTCGTCTCGAAGTTGGCCATGTACTCCGGAATCGCGAGGCCGATGAACAGCGCGAAGCCGATGACGAATACGTTGCGCGAGGAGTCGAGATCAACGTGGCGAAGGTTCCCGATCCCGACGGCGACGATCTGGGCGAACATGGCGATGAACAGGCCGCCGATGATCGGATCGGGAATCGTCGCGATGAGCTGGCCGAAGTAGCCGATGAAGCCGACGACCAGCATGACGAGCGCCCCGATCTGGACGACGTAGCGAGAGGCGACGCCAGTGAGTCCGATCGCACCGACGTTCTCGGAGTAGGACGTCGAGCCGCCGGTGCCCATGATCCCCGAGAAGATGTTCATCAGTCCCTCCATCCCGATACCGTGGTTGATTCGCTTCTCGCTGGGTGCGGCGGCACCGGTCAGGTTTGCGACGGCGTAGTAGTCGCCGATACTCTCGACGATCGAGGCGAGGACGCCGGCGAACATGCCCACCACGAACGCCGTCGTGAATTCTGGCATCCCCCACTGGAACGGTGCAATCGGTAGGATGAGCGAGGTGTCGGTGACGTCCCCGAGTGGAACGTGGCCGGGGTGGTCGATTCCGATCACACCGGCCGCCGACAGTGCTGCGGCGGCAATCCACGAAATTGCGATCGCTAAAATCACCGGGTACAGCCGAAACGCCTTGTGCTTGAGGTCCAGGTACTGCGAAAACAACAGGATGAGTCCCAGCGTGAGCGCGAGCAGCCACCAGCTCTGATCCGGCGACGTGATCTGTCCTGCATCGAACAGCGCCAGTCCGATCAGTGCGATCGTCGGCGCGATGACGACCGGCGAGAGAAACCGCTGCAGTTTCCCGACCAGGCCGAAGTATCCCATCGCGACCTGGACAATCGCCGCGATGATGATCGCCCCCTGTAACTGCAAGAGCGCGGCCTGCCAGTCGGGCTGTCCCGCCACTCCGCCCGCCGTGACGACCGCGATAATCGCGAGCGCCGGCGCGAGCATCGAGAACGGTGCGCCCTGCACGATCGGGTACCGGTTCCCGAACGTCGTCTGGGCCAGGGTCGCGATCCCCGACACCACGAAGAAGGTCCCGATGAACTGCGGCCACAGTTCCGTCGGCATTCCCATCGCCTCGGCCAGAATTAGTGGCACGGCGATGTTCGCTCCAACCATCGTCAGATAGTGCTGGATCCCGAGCACTGCCGACTCACCAAGCGGTGGTCTGTCACCGACCCCATACTCGATATCGTCGGTGCGCGTCTCAGCCCCAGCGTCATCCCCCGTCATCGTAGACTCACCGGATAACGCGTGAGGGGGCTCAAAGACGTGTTGATCCTGAGTCGCAACGCGGCCGAATCGTCACCGCAGAGACACGCTACCCGTCCTGCTCGGGATTCCCGTCTGTCTCGTGTTCCCGAAGCACGGTCGTGATCGTGCGGGCGACCTCCTCGAGTGCGACCGTGTGCGTCTTCCGCAGTTCGCCGGTGTCGCGCGCAGCGTCGAGGTGGCGAAGGGCTTCGCGAAGGTGGGCTTCGGGGCTGCCGTCAGCCGCTGTGGAGTCGTTTGCGGGCGTCTCGTCGGGCGGTGTCTCGTTTGCTGGCTGGTCGTCTGTCATGGATGATCTGGATCCTCTGGTAACCGATTGGTGCCGTTAAGTTCGTCGCCGATCCGACGTGCGCCGTGTGGCGTTCAGTGGGTGGCAAAAAACGCAGACCATGGCGCTGGTTCGAGAATTGTGACTGCATGGGACCCTTCTCTGTGATGGTATTCAGGGCTTCGAGTCGAGAGTGTGGCCCTGGTCTTGATCCTCATCTCGATCGTAGAGTATCCGTCCCAACCAGTCGTTGTACCGCATAAACAGTGGGAGCAACAGGATACAGAGCAGAATGCCAGCCATTCACCCGTGTAGATCACCGGATAGATCAGCCATCGTTTGCGAAATTGACATCATTTCTACGACTTCCCCGACGGGGGCACCCAGAAGGAGAAAGAACATCGACTGAAGCAGAGCGTTGCCGACGACTAGGACGACAGCCACCGTCCCGAAAAGAACGAGAAGTCCGATGGCTGCAAGCGGGATGTGAAGCAACCGAGACCTGACAGCTCTGCGTGTCGCCATTGGTTAGTGTTCGTACTAATGGCGGTTGAAAGTGCTGAAGCGTACCTACGTGGCTCCAACCGCTTGCCTCTACCTGAGTCCGACAGCTCGATTTCTCTTCCAAATCTGCAGCACCAACTCGAGTTGGTCGCTATAAATTTGCTCTCCGCCCACCCGTCCCACCGACGAGTTCAAGTACAGTTGTGCGAAGACAAGTACAATGGCAATCCGCAGGCCGCCGTCGACCGGAACCGGACGAGAAACCCGAGCGCGAAGACCCGACAGTAGGCGGGGGCAAATCCAATGAAGGGGTTCGTCCTCGGTGGCGTCAGCTCCGGCGTCGGCAAGACCGTCGCGACGCTCGCGACGATGCAGGCGCTCTCCGACGCGGGGCAAACTGTCCAGCCCGCGAAGGCCGGCCCGGACTTCATCGACCCAAGCCATCACGAGGCCATCGCCGGTCGACCGTCCAGAACGCTCGACCTGTGGCTCTCCGGCGAGGATGGGCTCCGGCGGAACTGCGCTCGCGCAGCGGACACCGACGCCGACGAGCCCGACATCTGCCTCGTCGAGGGCGTCATGGGCCTCTACGACGGCGACGCCTCGAGTACCGCCATGGTCGCCGCCGCACTCGAACTCCCCGTTGTCCTCGTTGTCGACGCCAAAGCGGGCATGGAGAGCGTCGCTGCGACAGCGTACGGCTTCCGCGAGTACGCCGCCGAAATCGGCCGCGACATCGACGTTGCGGGCATCATCGCCCAGCGCGCACACGGCGGCCGACACGAGCAAGGAATCAGGGACGCACTCCCGGACGAACTCGAGTACTTCGGTCGGATCCCGCCGAACGACGACCTCGAAATCCCCGACCGCCATCTCGGACTCGAGATGGGGGCAGAAGCCGCACTGCCGCGATCGGCGCTCAGAGAGGCCGCGGAGACTATCGACACCGACCGACTCCTCGCGGCCGCCTGCGAACCCGCCGCACCCGAGACGCCGGCCGAACCCGCCGACCGGGTCGACGCGACGGTCGCCGTCGCCAGCGACGCGGCGTTCTGTTTCCGGTATCCCGCGACGATCGAGCGCCTTCGTGAGCGCGCCGACCTCGTCACATTTTCGCCCGTCGCCGGCGATCCCGTTCCGGACTGCGACGGCGTCTACCTCCCCGGTGGCTACCCCGAACTGCACGCGGCCGCACTCGAGTCCGCCGGCACGCTCACGCAACTCGGCGACCGGGCGAGTGAGGGATTACCGGTGTTCGGCGAGTGCGGTGGGTTGATGGCGATGAGTCGATCGTTGACGACCACTGGAGGAGGCGACGCCGGCACCGATACCGATACCGACACCAACACCGACGCCGAACCCACAACCCACGACATGGCCGGCATTCTCCCCGCTGACGTCACCATGCACGACCGCTACCAGGCCCTCGACCACATCGAACTTGAGGCCATCGACGACACCCTCACCGCCAGCGCTGGCGACACGATTCGCGGCCACGAGTTCCACTACTCGAGTGCCGACGTGGACTCGGACGCGCGGTTCGCGTTCGAGACGGTTCGTGGGACGGGGATCGACGGCGAGCACGACGGGCTACTGGCGTACGACTCACTGGGAACGTACGCGCACGTTCACCCTGAGAGCGGCGCGTTCGATCGGTTCCTCGAGTCGCTGTGACGGCGGCGTACTGCGTGTCCGCGAGATTCTTCACGCAGATACTGTCTCGTATGCGGTAGCTTTGCCGGATTGTGTTCAGGGCTGCCGGGAACGGGTGCACACGCAAGGCAAATTACCACAGCACTGTTTGCCGTGCATGTTCTCGGATAATGACAGATGGGTCAGGGAGAGACGGCGATGGGTGGGTCGACTCACCCGGGCTCGAGACGCCGTCACCTCGTGCCCCCGTTGGAGGACGCTGTCGGCAGCGGCTGATGACCGACGGCGGCGAGACCGACAGGGCTGAGGAGAACGGCGAAAGCGAGTCTGAAACAGGTGGTGGCGGTGCAGAAACTGATGAAGGCGAAACCGAAGACGAAGACGAAGATGGAGACGGAGACGAAGGCACAGATGAGACAGAACGCACGGATGGCGACGCTGAGTCGGCGGACGCTGCAGACGACGAAGACCAGGAACCCGAATCTGACGAGGCAGCCGAACCGGACGACCAAGAAAGTGACGACGACACCGTCACGAGCGACCACGTCGAGGACGCCGAAGACGTCTACCAGGACGACGACGCGAGCGGCGTCCTCCACCTCGATCTCGACGGCCTGTTTCTCGACCTCCTGGGACTCGAGGTCAACCTGAACCCGGTCACCCTCGACGTCTCGGCCCGACCGGGGCAGAACAACCTACTCGGGAACTTGCTGTCGACCGTCACCGGCTTACTCGACGGCCCCAGTGCACTGCTGGAGAAAGCTAAATCGCTAGCGGGACGTGCGAAATCGATGCTGACGAAACCCGTGTCGATGCTCCGCTCTGCGATTTCGAAACCAGCCGAGGCGCTGAAATCCGCACTCGGGAAGCCGGTGAGTTGGCTCAAATCACTCCCGAGCAAGCTGGTACAGAAGCCGAAGTCGGTGATTGGACGGCTTCGCAGAGGCGGACAGGATGAAGCGGAAGACGCGGAAGCTGCGGACGAAAGCGAAGGTGACGACGAAACTGACGAGGAGGAAGACACGGAGACGGACGAGGAAGGCGAAGGTGAAGGCGAAGACGTAGACGTAGACGAAGCCGAAACTGAAACCGGAGAGGACGAAACGGCCGACGACACTCCCGGCCCCATCTCCTCGGCCGCCAGCTCAGTCTCAGACTCGCTCTCCTCGGCGGGCGGAACGGTGAAGCAGAAGGCTCGCAGCCTCGTCCCAAGCCTCCCAGTCGAGGAACTCGTCGCGATCGTCGTCCGCGAGGTACTCAAGCAACTCATCGAGCAGGTAGAGTCAAGCGGCGGCAACAGCGGATCGGGTGAACAGAACGGTTCGGATAGTCAGGCAGAATCACAGCCGGAGGCCCAATCATGAGCGACGATTCACGTTCAGATTCAGACTCGAATTCGGAGACAGAGATAGACACGAACTCGAGTACCGATACGACCGACGAGAGCGGATCGGTTGTGGATCGAATCGACTACGAAAAGATCGCTGAGAACATCAATTTACAGGAACTACTGGAGGGGACCCAGTGGGAGGATAAACTCGACGAGGAGAAGCCACTCGGCGAGTCTCTCGGTGGGTTGATCGGAGCGATCGTGGGTCGAAAGATCGGGGCGAGTCTCGGACGGACGATTGGTGAGATGGCTCTGGAGGAGGTGCTCAGTCGGGGTGACGAGGAGTCAGAGGAAGATGAGGAGCCAGAGGCGGATGCGGGGGAAGACGAGGGTGACGAAGCAGAAGCGGAAGACGAAGACCAAGATAGTGAGAACGGTGCGGAGAGCGACGAAGATGACGGCGAGGAAAATGGAGACGATAGTGACGATTCAGCCGGTGAAGACGAGGAGAGTGGCGACGGTGAGAGCGAGGACGACGAAGGTGATGACGAATCTGCGGGAGCGGACGAAGACGGAGACGGAGAGGAAGACGAAGACGAGGACACCGAGAACGACGACTCCGAGGATGACTAACACCCACTGCCACGACCACCTCCGTCGGGCACGACCGCACCGAGGGACTAGCTATGAGTGAGGACTCCAGCCTAAAACAACTCGTCGCCGACGAAGTCTCAGAACAACTCGAGGTCACCGACCTCATCGACGGCGGCTCACTCGAGGATGGGATCGACGCCGGCGAAATCGGTGCTGCAGTCGGTCGGCAGTTCGGCGAGCAAGTCGGCCGGAACGTCGGCGCGTCAGTTGGTGGCGAGATCCACGAGGTCCTCTCGAGTGCAGTCCAGGAGCGAGGGGAAGGGGGTGAGGAGGATACTGAAGCCGAAGCGGAAGCCGATGAAACTGAAACTGAAACTGAAGCGACAGCCGAAGCCGATGAGGACGGTCGCATCCCAACACAACTTCTCTCCGAACTCGCAGCGGCAATTCGACGCGGAGTTGCGACGGCACTCGAGGGCAGCGATGCGCGTGAGTCCGCCGAGTCGGTTGCCCAGAATGTCGCAGACGGGACGAGTCTCGAGGGGGTCGTCGATGAGGCGACGGGTGGGGAAGATGCTGAGGCGGACGAGGCTGATACCGACGACGGTGGGGCTGAAGACGAAGAAGCGGATGAAGCCGAAGACCAACAGGAAACAGACGAATCAGGCCTCGAGCAGTCCGCGGAGGACCTCGAAAACCTACGCCGAGAAACGCTCGTGGACTTCCTCGGCGTGATGTCCTACGAGGACCTCCAGTCGGTTGCCAAGGAGGTCGGCGTCAAGGCGAACCTCAGTCGCGAGGAGATGACGGACGAAATCGTCGACACGGTCACCGATGACGACGGCGGTACTGCAGACGACGGAGCAGATGGAAACGGTGACGAAGCCGATGAGGGCGATGGGGATGGTGCGGACAGTGAAGACGCCGAAGATGACGATGCGACCGAAGACGACACCGGTAACGAGAGCGAGTAACCCTCCCAACGGATCTCCCCAGATTCACCCCCGAACCCGGAACTGGCCCGGCCAACGTTCACGGCACTGGCGACCGTTCGACGAACGAGAGCGCCCATGAGTGACACCGACGACTCCCAGGAACTCCAAGAACAGGTGAACGACCTGCTGGAGACGGCCGATGCCGAGGCCGGCGCACTGGCCACAGACACCGATACGCCGAGCGGGTCGACGATGGCCACCCTCTCGGCAACTGCCAGCGACCTTCTCGAGTCGGCCGAGCCACGCGACCTTCTCGAGGCGGTCGGCCTCGGGACGTTGCCGGACGGCTCCGAACCGGAGACGATTCCGGCGGCAATCGCACAGGGCGACCCGGAACACGTCGAGGATCTCGAGCGCCTCCTGCGGCTGGCGAGGGTGGGCGAGAGCACAGACGAGGAGGCACTCGAAGACGCCGTCGGCGGACTGCAGGCAGCGATTCGTGAACACCAGGTGACAGCGGATGGTGAGTCGGGTGGTGATGACGACGGTACGACGGCGAATAGCGACGAGGGTGAAGCGGGCGAAGGGGAGGGAGAAAGCGAGAGTGAGAGTACGGGTGAGAGTGAGAGTGAAAGTGAAAGTGAAAGTGAGAGCGAGAACGGTGACGATCACGGAGACACCGATGGGAGCAGTGATGATCGTGCCGACGAGAGCGACACCGGCGACGACGTACTCGAGTTCGCCGAGGACGAACTGGTGGACGCGTTGGGCGACCGGGTGTCGTCGTTCAGTGAGGATGTAGATGGGCTTCGAGAGAAGGTGAGTTCGGTAGGTGGCGAGAGCGAAGCGGACGCGAACGATGAGGGAGCGGGAGACGAGACAGATGGCGATGCGGACGATACCGACGATCACGATGATGGACTGCTCGAGGAGGGTCTCGGTGCTGATCTCGAGTCCGACCTCGGGACCGGTTCAGACGGCGAGAACACCTCCCGCGGCGTCGTTCGCTACTCGACACTAGCACCTTCCCCTTCGAAGCGAGCCGACATGCGGTCGCCGGCTCGACTTTCCACGATGCCGAAGAAAGAGGAGTAAGTCGGTTCAGCCAAGGGTACCGGAGAACGGCAGGCGAGCAGACGGACTCGAGTACGAGTCCGCCTTTTACACGAACCCGTCGACCCCAGCCACGAGCCGATTGGCCATCAGGTCGATCCGACAGTGTGTCCGAGCGGAACGAGAATGTCGCTTCCGAGCGGAATGCGGGTTCACATCTTTCACCACGGACTGTGTACGTGCCACCATGTACGACTCTGTGCTCGTTGGGACGGACGGGAGCGACGACGCGACGGCGGCGACGAAACATGCTATTACTCTCGCATCGGATCTGGGGGCCGACTTCTATGGTGTCGCCGTCGTCGAATCCAGAACCGACTACGATAATGCGATTGTCGACCCTGACGAGCGTGAGCGAAAGCTTCGTGCAGCTGCGGCGGAGTCGCTCGCCGATCTCGAAGAACGTGCACAGGAAGCAGATCTCGCGGTAGAGACGACGGTTCTGACCGGCGTTCCATACGAGGAAATTCTCGAAGCGGCCGACCGCTGGGACGTTGCTGCGATCGTCGTCGGGGCGCGTGGGAGTTCGGAATTCAAGCGAGCGTTGCTCGGCAGCACCGTCGATGCAGTGGTTCGGTTCGCAGACCGTCCGGTACTCGTCGTCAATGGGGATGGTGAGGCAGACCGCGGAGATGCTGGCTGAGCCAGGGCTGGTACGGCAGTGACTGCAGTCGTGAGCAGATACAGGCAAATCGCGTCGCCGTCTGCCTTTCCGGCGGAGGAACGTTTATTCCGCTGACCGGCTTCGGTCCGAACGAGCATGGACGATCGGAACGGGTGGGGGCGAAATCGTCCCGAGCCCACCGGGCCGACGCTCGACCCGCCGGAAACATTCGCCGAGCAGGCGAACGTCACGGACGCAGTCGACGACCAGCCGCTCGGCGAGCAGTTCGAGCGCAACTGGCCCGAGTGCTGGGAGCGGGCCGCCGACCTCCTTACCTGGAACGAGTCGTACGACACCGTCCTCGAGGACGAGAACGCGCCGTTCTACGAGTGGTTTACCGGCGGAGAGCTGAACGCCGCCTACAACTGCGTGGATCGTCACCTCGAGGCCGGTCGGAAGAATCACGCAGCGATCCGCTGGGAGGGAAAGCAAGGCGAGCGCGAGACCTACACGTATCAGGACCTCGCGGTCGCGGTCAACGAGTTCGCGGCGGCCCTGCGAGACCTGGGCGTCGAGGAGGACGACGTGGTGACGATCTACCTGCCGATGATCCCGGAGCTCCCCATCGCGATGCTGGCCTGTGCTCGCATCGGCGCGCCCCACAGCGTCGTCTTCGCGGGGCTCTCGGCGGACGCGCTCGCGACGCGGTTGGACGCCGCCGACAGCGAGTATCTGGTCACCTGCGACGGCTACTATCGTCGCGGCGACGCGTTCAATCAGAAGAGCAAGGCGGACAACGCCCGCCTCTCGGTCGAACAGGACGTCGAAACCGTCGTCGTCGACCGACTGGGAGACGAACTGCCACACGTCCTCGGCGACGGCGAATCGGACTATCACGAACTCCGTGAGGCGTTTGCAGGTGCGTCAGTCGAGCCAGTCTCGCGAGACGCGGAAGACATGCTGTTCCTGATGTACACTTCGGGGACGACCGGTGACCCGAAGGGTGTCGTCCACTCGACGGGTGGCTACCTCTCGCAGGTCACCTGGACCGCTCGAAGTGTTCTCGACATCCAGCCCGAGGACACCTACTGGTGTGCCGCTGACATCGGCTGGATTACGGGTCACTCCTACATCGTCTACGGCCCGCTGGCGCTCGGGACGACGACGGTGATGTACGAGGGGACGCCCGACTACCCGGACCGGGATCGACTCTGGGAAATCATCGACCGGAACGCGGTGGACATCTTCTACACCGCGCCGACCGCCATCCGCGCGTTCATGAAGTGGGGCGAGGAGTACCCCCAGCGACACGACCTCTCGTCGTTACGCCTGCTCGGGACCGTCGGCGAACCGATCAGTCCGGGGCCGTGGCGCTGGTACCACGAGCACATCGGGAACGGCGAGTGCCCGGTCGTCGATACCTGGTGGCAAACCGAGACCGGTGCAATCTTGATCTCGACGCTCCCGGGCGTCGACGAGATGAAACCCGGCGCTGCGGGACCGCCGCTGCCCGGCATCGACGTGACGGTCGTGGACGAGGACGGCGATGCGGTCGACCCCGGCCAGACCGGATACCTTACGATTCCGCGGCCGTGGCCTGCCATGGCCCGGACGCTGTACGACAGGGACGACCGCTTTCGCGCCGAGTACTGGGACCGATTCTCCGCTTCCAACGCCGGCGTCTGGCGCTACTTCAGCGGCGACACCGCCGCGGTCGACGAGGACGGCTACATCACCATGCTCGGCCGCGTCGACGACGTGATCAACGTCGCCAGCACGCGGCTGAGCACGATGGAGATCGAGGGCGCGATCGCCGATGTCGACGGCGTCGCCGAGGCCGCCGTCGTCGGCCGCTCAGGTTCGCAGGGGAGTACTCAAATCTGCGCCTACGTCTCGGCCGCAGGCGATCAGAATCCCAACGATGCACTCCGGGAGTCGATCCTCGAGCGCGTCGAGACCACGATCGGTCCGATCGCGACGCCCGAAGCGATCGTCTTCACGCCCGAACTCCCCAAGACTCGCTCCGGGAAGATTCTGCGCCGCCTCCTGGAGGACATCGCGAACGGCGAAGAACTTGGGGATACGAGCGCGCTCCGGAATCCCGAAATCGTCGGTGAGATCCAGAGCGAGCGAGAGCAGCCATAGCGTTTCGGGAGTTCAACTAGAGCGAAATCATACAGTGGGAAGAGAGACGGCCACCTCTCAAAGATAACGAGAAACACAACAGAGCGGCGGTACTATTATGTTCTCTCTGGCTGAAACTGCGAAACATGACTGCGGAGGCGGCGCTCTCGGCCCGCGAGTACGAAATCCTTCTCGACGCCGCCGAAACCTACCGTGAAGTCCTCGTCGTCCGCTGCTGTGGCGAAGTGGGTCTGCGGCCTGCCGAACTCGCTGTCCTCACTGTCGGCAACGTCGAGCAGGTCCGCATCGACCCGCCACGGTACGTCGTGCGCGTTCCTCCTACCGGCGACCATACTGCCCATACTGACAGCACACAGCACCGAACCGCGTATCTCCCAACCGATGTCGAACAAGAAATCCGCCGCTACGCCCGGAGCAACGATCTCAGTGCTGACGACCACCTCCTCGACGTAACGCCTCGCCGACTGCAAATGCTCGTCGCCGAGGTTGCAACCCGCGCTGCGGACCGGTTCGACCGACCCGCGCTCGCAGACGTTTCCTCGAGTGACCTCCGTCAGTACTTCGCCCGTCGGTCGCTGGTCGACCACGACATCAACCCGCGAGCAGTCAAGGCCGCCGGCGGCTGGCAGAGTTTCGAGGCACTCGAGTCCTATCTGCCAGAACCCTCGGATACGGCACTCGTCGATGCCTTTGAAACCGTCGAGCGGCCGTCGACGCCGCGGGTCGCGGGTGCGAGCGGCTCCGGCCGGACCGGGCGACCGATGAGCGACGACAGCGTCGTCCGCCTGCTGCTGGCCGCGAGCGACCGCTACGCGCTCGTCCGGCTCGACGAGGAGGGCTACGTCGAGCGCTGGAATCGCAGCGCCGCCGCGCTGCTCGGCTATCGCGCGGGCGAAATCGTCGGCACGCACGTCTCGGCGTTCTACACTGAGAAGGCGGTCGACGACGGCGTTCCAGAGCAGACGCTCTCGACGGCACTCGAGGAGGCAGGCACCGAACAGGAGGGCTGGCGCGTCCACAGCGACGGCTCGCGTTTTCGAGCGACGGAAGTTATCTCACCGCTGCGAGACGACCGCGGCCGCCACGATGGCTACGCCGTCTTCGTCCGCGATAGCTCGGCACAGCACGAGGTACTCGAGTCCGTCCGCGCAGAGCGCGACGAGTTGCGCCGAGCGGTTGCGGTCGGCGAGCGGTACCGAGCGGTGACGGCGGCGTTGCTCGAAGCGAGCGATCACGAGGCGGCCGAGGCGATGGTCTGTGATTCGCTCGTGGCGGGTGAGGCCTACGCGTTCAGTTGGATTGATCGGACGACCGGCACCGACCGCGAGGGACGACGAACGACGAGCGGGGAGCGAGACGGGAGCGAGGTCGATGCGGCGACGATTGAGCGACTCGTTCCTGCGGAGTGGCGGGCTGGAGAGCAGGAGGGTATGGACGATAGTTCCACGTACGAGTCAGGGTCAGAGTCGGAGACGGAGTCGGGCGTCGCCATCACGACAGTAACGGACAAACAACACGGCAACGAACTCGCCCTCGCCAGCGTCCCGCTCATCTACGGCGATACGACGTACGGCAGGCTCGGCGTTGCAACCACCCGCCCGGACGCGTTCGCGGCAGACGAAAAGCGGTGGCTCGCCACCGCCGGTCGACAGATCGGCTACGCCATCACCGCCGTTCGCCGACGCAACCTCCTCCTCTCGGACCGCGTCGTCGAACTCGACGTTCGCTGCCAAGATGCAAGCTCGTTCTTCGTCGCCGCCTCCCAGCAACTCGGCTGTCGGTTCGAACTCGACTCGCTCGTTCCCATCTCGGAGTCGACGCAGCTGTACTACCTCCGACTCGAGGACGCACCGCCGGCCGAGGTGTTCGACCTCGCGGCGGACGATCCAGGGATCGACGACTGCCGTCTGCTCGAGACGGACCCTGATGGCTGGCGAATCGAGGTCGTCGTCGAAGGTTCGTCGCCGGCACGCACACTGACAGAGTACGGCCTGACAGTCCTCGAGGCAGTCACCGAAGCCGGAGTGACAACGATCACGGCGGAGGCCGCGGCAGAGCTGAATCTGCGGACGGTACTCGAGGGACTCCGATCGACGTTCCCGTCCTCGACGCTGCTCGGCAAGCGGGAGACAGAACGGACCGTCCAGACGGCCAGGGAGTTCCGTGACGGATTGGAAGAGCGGTTGACCGAGCGACAGGTGACGGCGCTACGGGCGGCGTACTTCGGTGGGTACTACGACTGGCCGCGTGAGAGTACGGCCGAGGAGGTGGCCGACGCGATGGGAATCTCTTCGCCGACGCTGCACAACCACTTGCGGAAGGGCCAACACGAGTTACTGCGGACGTTTTTCGACGTGCCATCCGAGGGCCAGTCCCGCGAGAGCGTCTCCGATGAGCGTACGAGTGGAGACTAGCAGTGGGTCGCCGTCGACGTAGCAGCCCCCATCCTGACACGATTCGCTATGAGGAGTCACGAGTGCCTAAACGTCTAGGTTCGGGTGGCAAACACGGAGGAGAACGGCTGTGAGTACGATCTCGTCCGAACATCGTCGCCATCCCTGACAGTCACGGAACAGTACTCGAGTCCACCCCTCAGATACCCAAGAGCTATCTGCTGTTTGCGTCCGGGTGACGGTTTGTACACCTAGAGGTTGGCTTTACTATCCTCGTACGTCATTGGTGTAGTGTATCATGACACAAGAGGGAGCCGACCTCGAGGCACGACTCGAAGAGCAGGAGGCGTTCGAACCGCCCGAATCGTTCGTCGAGCAGGCGAACGTCACGGATTCGGGGATCCACGAGGAGTTCGAGGAGAACTGGCCCGACTGTTGGGAGCGGGCTGCTGACCTCCTCTCGTGGGACGAGGCGTACGATACTGTCCTCGACGACGGAGACGCACCGTTCTACGAGTGGTTCACCGGTGGCGAGTTGAACGCTTCGTACAACTGTCTCGACCGTCACGTCGAGGACGGCGCGGCGGACGAAGCGGCGATCGAGTGGATCGGTGAACTCGGCGAGACCCGCAGCTACACCTACGACGAACTGCTCACGGAGGTAAACGAGTTCGCGGCGACGCTGCGCAGCCTTGGCGTTGGGGAGGACGATGTCGTCACCCTCTACATGCCGATGATTCCGGAGCTCCCGGTCGCGATGCTCGCCTGTGCTCGCATCGGTGCACCACATAGCGTCGTCTTCGCGGGCTTCTCTGCAGACGCACTCGCGACCCGGATGAACTCGGCCGACAGCGAGTACCTGGTCACCTGTGACGGCTACTACCGTCGCGGAGACGCACTCGACCACATCTCGAAGACCAACGAGGGACTCGCAGGCGTCGAGCACGAGGTCTCAGATGTCGTCGTCGTAGACCGACTTGGTGACGACCTCGAGCACTCGCTCGCGGCCAACCAGCACGACTACGACGACCTTGTCGCCGACTACGAGGGCGAGACGGTCGAGCCGGTTTCGCGAGACGCGGAGGACATGCTGTTCCTGATGTACACCTCGGGAACGACGGGCCAGCCGAAGGGCGTGAAACACACGACCGGCGGCTACCTCGCGTACACGGCCTGGACTAGCCGCGCCGTGCTCGACATCGAGGCCGACGACACCTACTGGTGCTCGGCCGACATCGGCTGGATTACGGGCCACTCCTACATCGTTTATGGGCCGCTCGCGCTCGGGACGACCTCCGTAATGTACGAGGGGACGCCGGACTACCCCGAGAAGGATCGTCTCTGGGAGATCGTCGAGAACTACGAGGTCGACATCTTTTACACCGCGCCAACGGCCATTCGCGCGTTCATGAAGTGGGGGAAAGAGTATCCCGAGAAGCACGACCTCTCCTCGCTACGCCTGCTCGGCACCGTCGGCGAGCCGATCAACCCGCGTGCCTGGAAGTGGTACTACAAACACATCGGGAACGAGGCGTGTCCGATCGTCGACACCTGGTGGCAGACCGAAACCGGCGGCATGATGATCACGACGCTGCCGGGCATTAACACGATGAAACCCGGCTCTGCCGGACCACCCCTCCCTGGGATCGACGCACGTGTAGTCACTGCCAGCGGCGAAGAGGTAAGTGCCGGTGAAGCAGGTTACGTCACCGTCGACAAACCGTGGCCGGGCATGCTCCGGACGCTGTACAACAATGACGAGCGTTTCATCAACGAGTACTGGCAGGAGTACTCGGACGAGGAGACTGATGAGTGGGTCTACTTCCCGGAGGACGGGGCGAAGGTCGACGACGACGGCTACATTACCATCCTCGGCCGCGTCGACGACGTGATCAACGTCTCCGGCCACCGACTCGGGACGATGGAGATCGAATCCGCCGTCGTCGGCGTCGACGGCATCGCAGAAGCCGCCGTCGTCGGCGGCGACCACGAGGTCAAAGGCGAGGCCGTCTACGTCTACGCGATCCCCGAGGACGGCTACGACGCTGACGCCGAACTCGAGGAGCGCGCCATCGAGGGCGTCCTCGATTCGATCGGTCCGATCGCCAAGCCTGAGGAGGTACTGTTCACGCCGGAACTGCCAAAAACACGGTCCGGGAAGATCATGCGCCGCCTCCTGGAGGACATCGCAAGCGGAAACGAACTCGGCAATACCTCGACGCTGCGCAATCCGGAGGTTGTTGACGACATCGCAGCGCAGGTTGAAGACGACTAGCGACTACGGTTTTCACACCTTCACGAGCGCACGACACACACCAGTCGTTCAAATACGAGCTTAAAATAACCATCGGGGATGTCCATCGGCTACAACACATGACTGATGATAACACACAATCCAGAAGTGCAACACGAACCGACGGCGGTACGATGACGGAATCGTACCTCGATAAAGAAATAAACATCTTCAGGCCGGCGACGCCGTTTATGCGGGATCACCTGCGGGTGATCTGGCTCTCCTTCGCAGCCTGGGTTATCGTCATCTTCGGTCCCCCAACTGCAACATTGTTCGCACCAGACCTGATGAGTGGGACAACGGTCCTCGGTTTCCCGCTGCATTTCGCTCTTGGGGCACTCATCACCCCACTTGGAGCGCTCTTGCTCTCGGTCGGCTACGCGCTCCAGCGTGACCGGCTCGATACGAAGTACGGCATCTCACACGATGTCGAGAGTGCAGCGCCGGACGAACGCGGCACCGAGGACGAAGACACCGAAACGGACAGCGATACCGTCGCCGCGGACGGGGGTGCAGAATGATCGAGCTACTCGAGCCGTTCGTCATGCAAGAGACGGCGCTCGATGTCGGCGAGTTCAAACTCGTGCCCGCGCTAACTGTCGCCGCGATGCTGGCGCTATTCCTCGGTGTCGGCTACTTCTTCCGAGTCGCTGCGGTCGATGACCTCTGGGTCGCCGGTCGCTCGATCGGCTCGATCGAGAACGGGATGGCGATCGGTGCGAACTGGATGAGCGCCGCCTCCTACCTCGGTGTTGCGTCGCTCATCGCGCTCTCGGGGTATTTCGGGCTGGCCTACGTCGTCGGCTGGACGACGGGCTACTTCATCTTGCTCATCTTCCTGGCTGCGCAGTTCCGCCGGTTCGGGAAGTACACGGCACCGGACTTCGTCGGGGACCGATTCTACTCCGACTGGGCGCGCGGTATCGCGGCGTTCACGACGCTCGCAATCGCGTTCACCTATGCCATCGGCCAGGCGAGCGGTATGGGGCTGATGGCCCAGTACATCTTCGGCATCTCCTACGAGATGGGGGTGATACTCCTGATGGGCGTCACCATCGGCTACGTCGCCCTCTCGGGGATGCTGGGGACGACGAAGAACATGGCGATCCAGTACGTGATCCTCATCATTGCCTTCACGGCCGGCCTCTACGCTGTCGGCTGGAGCCAGGGCTGGTCGACCGTTCTGCCGTACGTCGAGTTTGGCAGTGAGGTTGCGGCAGCGGCAGAGATCGAAGCGCAGTTCGTCGAGCCGTTCGCCGAAGGCTCCTACTACGCCTGGATCGCACTGGCGTTCAGTCTGATCGTCGGCACCTGTGGGCTGCCACACGTCCTCGTTCGCTTCTACACGGTCGAAAACGAGCGCACGGCCCGCTGGTCGACCGTCTGGGGCCTGTTCTTCATTTGCCTGCTGTACTGGGGAACGGCCGCTTACGCCGCATGGGGCGGGTTGCTCTACGACAACACGGTGACCGACGGCGGCGGATTCGCCGACATGCTCAGCGTCGAAGCCGACGCGCTCGTCGTCCTGACTGCACAGCTCGCCGAGCTCCCGACGTGGCTCGTCGGACTGGTCGCTGCTGGTGCCGTCGCCGCAGCGCTTGCGACCACCGCGGGGCTGTTCATCACGGCCTCCTCGGCCGCTGCACACGATCTCTATACGAATCTCTACAAGGAGAACGCAACCCAGCGCGAACAGATGTTCGTTGGCCGAGTGACTATCCTGGGCATCGGTGTCCTGGTGACGCTCATCGGCCTCAACCCGCCGGCACTCATCGGCGAACTCGTCGCGATGTCGTTCGCCATCGCGGGCACCGTCTTCTTCCCCGTGTTCTTCCTCGGACTCTGGTGGGAAAACACCACGAGAGAGGGCGCAATTGCGGGGATGCTCACCGGCATCGTGCTCTCGTTCGGTGCGATCCTCAATGATACGGCGATTCCGATGTACACGGGCGTCGAGGACGCGGTGATCCCTGCCGTCGCAACTTGGTTGCCGGGAACCTCGTCGGCACTAATCGGCGTGCCGGTCGTCTTCGGGGTCATCATCGTCGTTTCGATCGTGACGGACAACCCGCCACAGCACGTCAAGCGACTCGTTCGGCAGTGTCACAGCCCGGAGCCGATGAGTCAAACGGAGTCCGCCGAGGACGCTGCAAACGGTGGCGCACCGGCTGACGACTGATTCACCCAAACCCACGATCACTCATCAATCAATGTACGACACCATACTCGTTCCAACCGACGGAAGCGACGTTGCCGAACGCGCCGTCGAGCACGCGCTCGATCTCGCCAAAACGTACGACGCAGCCGTTCACGCGCTGTACGTCGTCGACACCAGCGCAGTCGATATCGGACTCGGCACCGAACAGGTCGACCGCATCCGACAGGGACAGTTCGGCGACATGCCGGAGCTCGAACAGCGAGCCAGCGACGCGACGGCAGTCGTCGCATCGAAGGCTGCTGGTCGCGGTCTCACCGTCACTGAGGCCGTTATCGGCGGCCAACCACACCGACAGATCGCAGATTACGCGGACGACCACGACGTGGATCTGATCGTCATGGGCTCGGCCGGCCGAAGCGGTGTCCGCCGGGCACTGCTCGGTAGCGTCGCCGAACGAACGCTGCGGACGACCCGCCGACCCGTCCTCGTGGTCGACGCCGAAACGAAGAGTACGGAGAGTACGGAGACGAAATAGTCGGTATCGGTGCCCTACTCGACAGCGACGGTTTTCGATTTGAGACGACTGCGGTTGCGTTACTCGGCCTCTGAGCGCGCGTACTCGAGGCTCGTCACGAAGCCGAAGTACGCGACGATGCCAGCGAGCATGAATCCGTAGTAGGCCCAGTCAGGCCCCTCAAGGACGCGAAAGAGAACGTCGACCATTGTCACCCAGACGATTGCAAAGACCAGGTCGAGCACCAGTCCCCACCGCTCCTCACGAGCGGTCTGGAGCCACTCGGCAAGCCCGCTCATCGAGCCCCCACCTGCGGACACAGGCCGCGACATCCTGTCATCATGAGGGTTGTTCGCAGGGTGGGCGAAAAAGCCTACCGACGAGCAGTTCACTCCGGCCAGTAGTCGGTGTCCTCGTCCAGGTCGTAGTAGCCGTGGAACGCCCGTTCACCACGACCGCCAGGCGGTGAGCCGACGAAGACGCCGAACGTGTTCATCTCGGGATAAATCGTCACGTCCGGCTCGTGCATCGTCGAGACCATCAGATACCGAAGCGGTTCCTCGCTATCGTTGACGACTCTGTGCCCGCCGTGCTCGTTGGCGGGGAGTGTAACGTAGTCGCCTTCGGTCAGGGACTCCTCACCGTCAGCACAGCGGAGGAGCCCTGTCCCTGCGAGCACGTACAGCGCTTCCTCGTTCGCCGTATGGTAGTGATACGGCCACGACTGCTTCCCGGCAGGGAGTTCGTAGAGACTACACCCGATATCGTCCGCGCCGACCGCACTCGAGAGCTGTTTCCGTCGGAAGGTTGCGTCTCCGTGGTCGTACTCGCGCCACTCGAGGGATTGTTCGTTGATTGTTTCCATACCAGCGGTCGCCGGTACGTGTTGGCACGTCAAAAAGATACGATTCGTTCGACAGCCAGGCGAGTTTTAGCGCCGGTGTCGAGTGCTGTCGGCTCGGTTTCTGCGACGGAACACCGGATGTCGGTTCTGGGTATCGAACACCAGACAGTCACTCCTCGACCTCGAGCAGCAGTTGTGGCGCATCGCCGAGCGGCATGACCGGAGCAACGTGTGCCTCGTGGTCCTGAAGCAGGGGCGGGCCGAGGAAGGACGTTACCGCTTCGAAGGTATCAGCTTCCAGGACGAAGTGAACTACCCCACCCTACCGCTCACCTGGCGGCTCGCGCTTGAGGATGGGGTAGTTCACTGAGCTAGCTGCGGTCCGTTCACAGAACTGGGCTGTATGGTGTCGTTTCTTTTCGTATCCGGATTGTCTCAATTCTGACTATCAGGCAGTATGGATGATCTTATCAGCGGAAACAGTACCGGGAGAGTATTATGTCACCTGCGGCTGCAGGCCACGAAGCAACCAGTGGCGACGCTGTTCTGTTTCAGCGAATGCGAGTTCACGACGAGCAGTCGTCGCCGACGCACACGTATAATCTTCGACCTGGTGGATCTGGGCGAGATCACGAGCGAAACCGAGACGTTGACTCCGAATCTGACTCCGAGTCCGACTCAGCAGCAACGGCAACGTCGGGGTCGGGACCGGGGTCAGGTTCAGTGTCAGGATCAGCGTCCAACGCTGACACCGACAGCAATCACCCGACTACCGCACGCACAATGCAGACTTCGAACACCGAGAGTTCCTGCCCCGACTCTCTCATCGTCGTTTCGAATCGACAGCCGTACCGGCATACGTACGATGAAGGAGCGGGCACAGACGAAGAGAATGGCACAGAGACGACAGGTACGTCTGATTCGGGTTCTGGTTCCGATTCCGATTCTGGGTCCCAGTCTAGGCCTCAGAATGGGGCCGACGTCGGACCCAACTCCAACACCAACCCAATCTCCGTTGACGAACCGACCGGCGGATTGACCGCCGGGATCGACCCCGTTCTGCAGGAAGCCAACGGCACCTGGATCGCCTGGGGTGACGGCGACGCCGACTTCGACGTCACGAACCAGCGCGACTGCGTTCGCGTTCCACCAGACGACGAGGCCTACACACTCCGACGCATCGACCTCTCCGAGGAGGCCGTCGACGCCTACTACCGCGGGTTCAGTAACCGCGTTCTCTGGCCGCTCTGTCACGGATTCGCCGAACTCGTCGAAGAGCGCTCCGACGATCTCGAGTGGTACCGTACCGTCAACGAGCGTTTTGCCGCGGCGGTCGCGGATCACGCGAGCGACGATGCGGTCGTCTGGCTGCAAGACTACCACTTCGCGCTCGCACCCCGCATGATCCGTCAGACGATTCCCGATTCGGCCAGCATCGCGCAGTTCTGGCACATTCCCTGGCCATCACCCGCGACGTTCGACTACTGCCCTGCCCATGAGGAGATACTCGAGGGACTCCTCGGAAACGACCTGCTCGGCTTCCACGTCGAGCGCTATGCAAACGCGTTCCTCGACTGTGTGCGCCGGTTCTTGCCGGACGCAACAGTTGATCACGAGCAGGGGACGATCCAGTACAACGGGCAGACGACCCGCGTCGTCGCGACGCCGATGGGTGTCGATGCAGCGTCCTACGACCAGCAGGCTCGCGAGACTGATGCAGAGCAGTTGCTCTCGCTGTTCGACCGCTACGACATTCCGCGCAATTCGGCGATCGGCCTCGGTGTCGATCGACTCGACTACACGAAGGGCATCCCCGAGCGGCTGACCGCACTCGAGGGGTTCTTCGCCGAGAATCCACGCTGGCACGGTGACTTTACGTTCATCCAGAAGGCAACGCCGTCGCGAACGGAGATTCCAGCCTACGCGCGCCACGGTGACATCGTCCGCAGTGAAGTCGACCGGATCAACCGACGGTTCGGGACCGACGACTGGCAGCCGATCGTCTATACCGAGGACTACGTCGAACACGAGGACCTCTGTGCGCTGTATCGCCACGCCGACGTGATGATTGTCAGCCCGCTGATCGATGGCATGAACCTGGTCGCTCAGGAGTACGTCGCTGCAAGCGTCGAGACCGACGGCACGCTCCTGTTGAGCGACCGTGCAGGCGCACACGAGCGTCTGAGTTCGCACGCGTTGACTATCGACCCCACCGACGTAAGCGGCTTCGCGACCGCAATTGGCGATGCGCTTTCGATGACACCACAGGATCGAACAAGGCGGATGGACGCCCTCCGGTCGAGCGTCTTCGGCGGCGATATTGACGACTGGATGGCGACGCAGTTCGCCCTGCTGCGCCGTGTTCACGGTGACGGGGCTGCAGGTATCGAGTCACGAGAACGAACCCAACCGATGTAACGATTCGTGTGCCACATTCAGCTCGCCGAGCCACCGCTTGCCGCACCCGGCACTGGCCGCTTGAGCAACGACCGTACCGAGCGCTATCGATCCGAGATTTCGATTCAGAGAGCCATGTCTGAGCAGTATCCCACGACCGAACCGACCACGGAACACCCCACCAACGAGACGTCGTCCGGTCCGACCGACGACCCGTCGATTCCCGCTCCGCTCACCGGTGAGCACCTGCCCCAGCTTCGCGCGACGCTCGCAGACGCCAGTCACCTGCTCGTCTGTCTCGACTTCGACGGCACGCTTGCGCCGATCGTCAACGATCCCGACGCCGCAGCACCGACGACCGAGAACGTCGCCGCGCTAGCGTCGCTGGCCGCAGCAGACTCCGTTACTACCGCGATCGTCAGCGGCCGCAGCCTCGTAGACGTTCGCACGCGCGTCGACGACCCGCGAATCTACGCAGGTAACCACGGCCTCGAACTCGGCTGGAGCGAGTCACTCGCAATTCATCCCGCGGCCCGCGAGCGCGCGACTCGCGTTGAGGTCGTCTGCGAGACGCTCGAAAACGTCCTCGACCCGATCCCGAACGCACGCGTCGAAAACAAGCGCCTCACCGGCACCGTCCACGTGCGAACCGTTCCCAGCGGCGCGCGCCCCGTTGTTCACCGACTGACTCGCTCTGTCGTCGACCGCCTCGGCGGCGACGACCTCAAACTCTCACCCGGCAAGCGAATCCTCGAGATCGGTCCAGACGTCAATTGGGGAAAAGGTGACGCAGTCAACCTCATCCACACCCAACTCCCTGACGACACCGTCCCCATCTACATCGGTGACGACGTCACTGATGAATCCGCATTCCGTTCCGTCGAACCCACCGGTATTGGGATACGTGTCGGTGGTACCGAACCGTCCGCTGCCAGCTATCGCGTCGACTCCCCCAACGATGTCGCGCGGGTACTCGAGTGGCTCAGTGCGTCCGGTGTGTCACTCGTTGACCCGTATAGAGACGACTCTCACGGCGACCGTCTTGCTGTACAGCGTGACGGCGACCAGTGCTTCGATGGGTGCCCGAAGCAGTGGTCGACGTCGATGGCGAACGAATAGGGTGCAGTGGGGTTCGGCATGGTGGAGTGCCGTACAACGAACCGCCGCCTCCATGAGTGATTATATTTCACACGCGGCGTTCGCTTCCCCATTGTTACGAACGCTCGCCACGATATATACACTTTCCGATCCCAATTACCAATGGAGCTCCATGAGGGGAAGCCGAAAGTATTAGTTACCAGTGGAAATCAACATATAGTACGAGAGTGACTGAGAGTGAAGCTACGCCAACCAACTGACTTCCTGATCCTCGAGGCACTCGAGGACAAGGGTCGAAACGTCGCGACGAACCTGGCTGCGCATACTGGAAAGAGCCGAAAGAACATCAACACGAGACTGCCGGTCCTCGAGGACTACGGACTCGTTGACAAGATCGGACCAGCAGAACGCTCCGGTCTCTACGAGATCACGTCGATGGGCAAGGCGGCACTGGTTTACAAAGATCAGTACGACGAGGTGGACGACTTCGAAGCACTCATCGAAGGGCCAAGCGCTGGCGACATCGATGTCGAAGCAGAGTCGGACGCACAGGCTGCGTTCGTTCGCGGCGAGGACGACGACGGCGAGGGCGACCTCGACACCGACGAAGAATAAGCGCACAGGGGTCTGGGGATCGAGGGAGTCACTCCCCGGACACTGTCACGCTGTGATAATCCCGACAGCAGATGCACTGGTTCTTCCCGGCATTACAGCATAACAGACGTATCAACGACCAGCACAGCCCTCAGATGGTCCGCGCCGACGCGTGTCGACGACGCGCGTTGTGTTCCCGTCGATTCTGATCTCAGCCCACCGTGGCAACGAATCGGGCTCGACAGCCGTCAGCAACAACAGCGTCTCACCTGGTAGTTCCACAAGCCAGCGCGTTGAATGGCGCTCGCGCAAACACAGTCGCCAGGAGCCACACTCGAGTTTCGCCCGGACTTGCTTTTTGGTGTAGTAGCGTCCGTTCGACCCGGCGAGCACCGTTTCGAGCGGCGATGTGCCTACCACGAGTGTCCACGCTCTGAGACTCGCACACGAGCGCCGTCTGCTGTTTGGTCTCGTTTCGGTTCTCGTTGCTGCCCGTTTCGTGCTCGTCGCTGTCTCTCTTCATTGGGGTGCCAGCAAGCCGTCGTTCGACACCGTCTCACTCGAACCGACCGGGCCAGCCATGTCAGCGTCACCATCGTTCGAACGGAGTCGTCCCGCCTCCATCCTCGCTTGGGTTTACATGGGTGACCTTTATGAGATCATGAGTGTCTGTCTCACCTGAATTATCTAGATCGATTTCAGCCGGCAACAGTCGCTACGGAGTCACGCCAGAACGCGCACATGCAGCCCGGACTCGAGTAGCGTCGCCGATCTCAGCTGTCCGTCCGGTTCTGTGTGTTTGTTCCACCGCCACCGTCGATACCACCGGTTTTATCGGCATCTGCCACAGCGTTCCCGTCCGCAAAAAACTCCGACAGAACCGTCTTGAGTGCCTTCCGGAGATGCTGATGCATCGTCGGCGGCGTCACTCCCAGCGCCTCGGCGATATCTTCGCCGGTACTCGAGCGCGGCCACTCGAAGAAGCCGCCGAAGTACGCCAACCGGAGGGTCGTCAACTGACGATCCGTGAGCTCTCCCAGAATTCGATTGCGTCGCTCGACGGCAGTGTGAACCGGGCGGTCAACTTCGCGGCGCGCGGTTAGCTCCGTATTCTCGTAGACGACCGACAGCGCTTCCGCGACGTCTCGGACATCGCCGTGTTGTGGTACCTCGACGACACAGGTACCGACACCGTCTTCGACCCGCACGTCTCTGATCGTCGCGCCATGGTTCGCGAGCGTCCGGACGCCCGATTTTGTCAGGCGTATCTCGATCGTGCAGTGGTCGTGCCCGTCGTGGATGAGCCGACACGATTCCACCGACTCGTGGGCCTCGGCTTCGTCCAGCACCGTGTCGCCGTCGAGACCCTCGATACGGACGTACTGGATCGGCTGGCCGTCCCCGGTCGTTCCCGCCCACTCGAGTATGCAGGTGCAGTCGTAGGTCGATGACAGGTCGAACGAGAAGGTTTCGCCGCCATTGATTCGGAACTCGAGTTCAACGACGGTGTCAGCAAACAGGAGTTGTCGGTTCTTGACGGCCATGATCGAGAAGCCCATGGTCTCGCCGAGGAGTTTGAACTCCTCCTGTTCGGTGTCGGAGAACGCCTCGGCACGGCTGGCGAGGACGGTCAGGACGCCGTAAGTTGTCTGTTCGTGAACGATGGGAACCGTGATCGCGGCGCGGACATCGTCAGCGTGGGCGGCTTCCTGGAGCGGCTCGGGGAGAGGTTCCGTTTTAAGGATATGGTTGGCGGAGGTGATTTCGCCGGTGACGCCTGTATGTTCGGTTGGCCGTAGTGGGCGGTCTACGCTGTCGGCGTCGATGTCGGTATCGGAACCAGTCATCCCTTTCACATCACTATCAGGGTCGACATCGCCACTTGCTCCCTTGTATACCACCGCCGATGACAGCGTCCCCGCATCATCCTCCAGCTGACGAATCTTTTCGAGATATGTCGTCGCTTCTCCAGCCCCTGTCCGATATCTGAACTCACCAGCACCCGTCCGCTCGGCGATCCAGCAGCCACAGTACAGCCCCGAGTCGACGAGTTCCGCACAAACCTCCTGCTCGATGGCGTCGCGCGTCGGTGCGTCGACAAGCGTTTCGATCACCTGTCGGATGACCGCATTGATCCGATTGAGTGTCTCAAGATGGGCCTGTCGTGCCCGGAGCTCGGCTTCGCGCTCGGCACGCTCGGTGATATCACGTGCGAGCCAGACCACGGCTCGCTTCCCATTGATTCGGCCATTGATCGGAACGACCCGCGCCTCAAAGAATCGTTCCCCGTCAGTCGTCTCAGCGCGGTACTCGAGCGTCTGGACATCGCCCGACTCGATGGTGTTGGTCACGCACTCTTGGAGCGACGAGGCAGTCTCCTCGGGGAAAACATCGTCCAGCGAGGAGCCGACGAGGTTTTCGGCCGAAGCGGTATACAGGTCAGCCGATGTCGGCCGTACTTTCGTCTCCAGGTAGACGCCGTCTTCGTCAATGATGAACGCCTCATCGGGGAGTTCGTTGGCGATGATCCTGTGGTACTCGTCGTCGGGTGTCGATGCAGTGGGTTCAGCAACCGTTTCAAGTACACAGTCGAGGACGTCCTCGTCGGATGGGACGTACTGGTCGACATCCTGACGAAGCGCCGTCGCCGCGAGCGCCTCACTGCCGTCTTTAGGAGCAACGACACACGACGAGGGTTCGATTGTCTGGTGGCCGTCGACCCAGTCGAGGGTCGTCTCGAGTGCTGATGGTTCGTCGACATCGATAACGACGGCATGGACATCATCTGGAAGCCCGTTTCCTGTGCCGCCGTCGGTGCGCTCGAGGTCTGCGAGCGTCCGTTCGATGATCGTCAGGTGGTCAGATTCGATGTGTGATGTCGCGGTAGTCTTTGTGGTGGCATCGATATCGGAGACTGGTGTGGCATCAGTACTGTCAGTATCCGAAGCACCGTCGACACCACGCTCCGAAAGGGCAACCGAAAGACGGTGCCGTCGGTCCGCTGTTCCCGTCACACAGATAAGTGCGTAGTGCTGCTCCAATTGTTCCATATACGTCTCGTGTTCAGGATCGACGCGAGTCCAGCTCCGTGTTCGGTACCACCGACGTCACGTTGTTCTTTCTATCTACTCTCGGACATACAATAAAACTCGGGGTCGGTGTCGGTACTGACACGTCACACGCCAGTCGAGAGAACGAACGTGTAGTTTGCAGTGGTAATATCCTTCGATCACGCAGGTCGGCTACCAGCCGAGCGGCCGCGGCCGACAGCGACGTGCGTCCCGCTATCTCCAGTGGCGTTGTGCCGCTCTACGGTCGCTCCTGTTACAGTTCGCCCTGGTCTTTGAGGTCGTCGATGATGTCATCGACGAATGCCTCTGGTTCGTCGTACGGGAAGTCCCCACCCGACGTCTTCGTGTTCAGTTCCATCGCGGTCATCGAGAAGTCTCCCGACTCGAACTTCGTTCCCGGGCCGTTCGGGAGCGCGGGGACGAGGTCCATCGGACTCGAGATGGGGTAGTCAGCATCTTCGAACGCGTCGATCATCTGCTCACGGATTTCGTCTTCGTCTGCCATTGCGTCTCCCTGTTGCGTCCGATAAATAATAAATTTGTAGGTAGTTGCGTTCTATCGCGCTGTAGCCGATACTGCCGCTCGCTGCCGACTCTTGGACTCTCTCTGGGGCGATAGACACTCTCTTTCACTCTGAACGTGGGGTCGTCATCTTCCGATCGAGAAACACGTTCCCGAAACAGTAATTATGCCACAGCGTGCACGTTGCGGACATGGCTAAAGATACCGTCAGGTACCCAGACGAGGTCGTCGACGAAATCGACGAACTCGTCGACGACGGTATGTTCGAGAGCAAATCCGAGTTCTATCGGTTCTCCGCGGAGTACGTCCTCACGCTGGTCGACCCCGACCACGACGTCAAGACGTTCAACTTCGATGAGATCAAATCCGAACTCGACATCAGCGATGCGGACCACGCGAAGGCGCTCGGCACGGACGGCGGCACGTTCTTTTTGGACGCCGTGATTACCGTCCGGAAACAGGGCCTGCGCGGCAACTACGAGGCCGCAGAGCGCTTCATCGATACACACTACGATCCAACCGATCAGGAGTGTATTATCCTGGAGGAACTGCTCGGAACGTACCGCGACGGGGCGAATAGCGCGTAACCGACCACCTCAACTCTCGGCTCCGACCCGCTGGGTCGTCGCACTAGCCGTTTACCAGTCGTTCGACTACCGTCTCGTCGACGTTCTCCCGTAACAACGACGCCGCGCGATCGAACGGTGTCTGTCCACACCGGTTGTCAGGCTGCTCTGTCTGTGCCCCACCTGCTGGCGGCCACTCGAGTCCCGCCTCTCTCGCAACGCTCTCGAGAAATGCCGTCCGAACCCCCTCGTTGTCGAACAAGCCGTGGAGATAGGTCCCGAGCACTAGCCCGCGCGCCGCGCTCGGCTCGCCAAGCGGTCTGGCGACGGACTCGTGTTCGAGTACGCGCGTCCGCCCGGCGTGAATCTCGTAGCCCGATGCGGTGCCGTCTGCGCCGGCAAGCAAGGGGCTTGCCGCGCCGTCGACGGAGACCGTCGTCTGTTCGAGGTGTTTCGTCTCATCGAAGCGGGTTTCGACCGGGAGGAGACCCAGTCCCGGAACGGTGTCACGCTGGCCGGTGCTCTCGAGTGCGGCGTTCGTGAGCCGCTTGCCGAGCAGTTGGTAGCCGCCACAGATGCCAACGATGGGGCAATCGAACGAGCGGAGCGCGTCAGTGAAGCCAGCAGCGTGAAGGGCACGGCAGTCGTCGACGGTGTTCTTGGTGCCGGGGATGACGACGGCGTCGGCATCGATGTCGGGAGCCGGGTTGGTTTCGGCGTTCGCGTCTGCATCGTCGACCGGGAGATAGACAACCGAAACGCCCGGTTCCGCGGCGAGCGCCTCGAGATCGGTCGCGTTCGAAATTCGCGGGAGCCGCGGCACCGCAATTCGGAGGCGTTGCTCGGCGGGCACGCCATCGTCATCACCGCGCACACCCTGCGAGTCGGTCTCTGGAAGACCAACGCTGTCCTCCTCTGGCAATCCTGGGTCGTCGTACGGCAGCACACCAAGGATCGGAACGCCGGTCCGAGATTCGATTTCGTCGATACCGGACTCGAGTAGCGACGGGTCACCACGGAATTTGGTGATGAGTGCGCCGGTGACGCGCTCGCGGATATCGTCGGGGAGGAGTTCGATCGTGCCGTAGAGGCTGGCGAACGCGCCGCCACGTTCGATATCGACGAGCAGGATGATCTCTGCGTCGGCGAAGCGGGCCGTTTCGACGTTGGCGAGGTCCCGGTCGTGAAGGTTGATTTCGGCGATGCTGCCCGCGCCTTCGGCGACGAGTACGTCGTGGTCGGCGGCCAGTCGCTGGTAGGACTGCTCGGCGGCGTCGCGGGCGTCGTCCCAGTAGTCTTCGTAGTAGCTGCCTGCGGGGACGTGCTCACGGGCCTGCCCTTGGACGACGAGTTGGCTCTCGCCGTCGCCACGCGGTTTCAGCAGGACGGGGTTGACGTCCGTCGTCGGCATGAGCCGGGCCGCGCGGGCCTGGGTAAACTGGGAGACGCCGATTTCGCCCCACTGGTTAGCGGTTTCCATTGTTGCACAGTCACCAGCCGGACGCGATTTCTGGTCCTGGCTCTGCCCCTGACCCTGACCTTGCCCGTCTTTTCCACCCGCGCTATCCGCGCGTACGACGACCCGTGCGTTATTACTCATGTTCTGAGCCTTGAACGGCGCGACGGCGACGCCACGGTCGGCAAGCAGACGACAGAGGCCCGCGACGACCGTCGATTTGCCGACGTGGCTGGCAGTTCCGGCGACAAGAAGCGTCCGCGTCATTCACACCCACGTGTTCTGGCGTGGGCTATCGTCCTGTCGGTTCCGGTTGGCCGAAGGCGTTAGTCGTCCTCGTCGTTGCTGTCGCTCTCCGCTTCGGTTTCGTCCCCGTCCTCGCTTCCTCGTACCGCAAGAGTCTCCTCGCTTCCGAATACAATCTTCTCCTCCGGGTGGGGTTCGATGTGGCTCAGGATTTCGTGGGGTACGTATCCGATGTTGTATCCCTCCTCGTTGTGCAGGACGATTCCCTGCTCGTACTCACGGAAATCGTAGCAGTTGATCTCCTCGTACGCATTGCCGGGTTTGTAGACGACTTTCATAGTCGCGTGTTCGGCGGTCACGCCGTTGCTTTCATACCTTGCACACGACTGCTGTTTTCACTGATTTAGACTACCAGTCCTTGTGACGGCTTGTTCAAACTCACACACAGTTGTCACCTGAGAGCACCTGCATTGGGGGTAGCCACACAGTATTTGACTGTGTAGCCAACAGTCACTGCAACGAATGAGTCGTGGACTACAGCTGGTGGCACTCTGTTGTCTCTGTGTGGTTGCACTGGGTCTCGTCGCAACGGGGAGTGCAGCGGCGACATCCGAACTCGTCGTGGAAACAACCGGAAGCTACGACGCTGAGACGAAAACGTTCACGGGTACGTACGAGTACGATCTCCCGTCGAACGTTCGGGAATTGACGGTCCAGTTCGACGAGCTTGGAACCGACGGCATCGCTGTCAGCGACACGGCGAACCTCAAGCAGGTCGACGACACCACGTTCGAGTGGACCGGCGGTTCGGATCCGGTGATCGAACTCGATGTCGATCCGAGCCGCTCACAGATTGGGGCTGGAAACTACGCTGACGGCGAAACTGGCTTCATTATGACGCCCTCACCGCGCCTCTCCTGGACATACACGGGCTCGAACCCGACAGTGGTCAACCGTGCCAGCTTCGATGGCACCGGCCACGCCACGACCAGAGCGATGTACGCTGGCGAACACGCCCACCACACCGACGCCGCGGGCACGATGGTGGCTTCCGTCATCGTTCCGGCCGAACTCGAGTCGGAGATCGATGCCGAGGCGCAACTCTCACAGGCAACGGCCGCCGCGGAGTTCGCGGAATGGCGACTCCAGCATGACCGGCTGACGCTGTACGTCCTTCCCGGCGAGCACACGCCACAGCGTCAGGGTGGGCAGGCTATCGGCAACGTCGCCTGGGTCGCAAGCGACAGTGCGGCAGTCGACACGGTCGACAATGTGCCGGCTCACGAGCTAGCACACATCTTTCTCGGGAGCTTCGGCGATGACGAGATGCTGTGGCTCACCGAGGCGACCGGCGAGTACTACGGTTACCTGATCGCGTTGAACAGTGGGCAGGGGACGTTCGACGAGTTCTACGATACTGTTACCGACGAGCGCTACGAGGACGCAATTCTAACGGACCCAGCAGTGGTTTCCCAGTCCACTGCAGACTACCAGAAGGGAGCCCACGTCCTCGCCGGACTGGACGCAGCAATCCGGACGGAGACCGACGGCGAATCGACGTTGCTCGACGTACTAACCCAGGAGACGTACGATCTCGAGGACTACGACGAGTTCAAAGCCGCCGTCGTCGACGTGAGCGGCGAGCCAGCGCTGGCAGCGTGGATCGACCAGTATGTTGACGGTGAAGAGACTCCGGCAATCCCCGACGACGAGTCACTGTTTACGCTGCCCGGGTCGACGACAGACGAGTTTACGAAGGTCGGGTTCGCGACCGAACTCGGGCCGTCACCACAGTTCTCCGTCTCGGGACTCCACCGCGACCTGCCACTGCGCGACTCGGAGCCAACAGTCTGGGTCGGCGAACGCGTGTCGACAACTGCGACCATCGAAAATGTCGGCTCGGAAGACGGCGCACACACGATTCCGATGCTGGTCGACGGCCACATCGCAGCGACTGAAACGGTCCACCTCGAAGCCGGTGAGACGGCCACAGTCACGATCGGCCACAACCTCACCTCGTCGGGCACCTACGAGCTAGCGGTTGCAGACGAATCGATCACCGTGACTGCCCGCGATCCCGCCTCGCCGCAGGTCGACTCGATCACCGCCGACATTGACCCGGTCCGCGGCGTCGAGACCCCACTCGAGATACCTGTCTCGAACCCAGCCAACCGCACCGCGATCGGGACAGTCCCGATCGAGGCAGACGGCGAGCAGGTGGGTGAGGTACGAGTCGCACTCGAGTCGGGTGAGCAACGAACGGTTCGAACGGAGATCGTTCCACCGACTGCCGGGGAGGTAACGATCACTGCAGGGGCTGTGAGCGCAGAGCTGACAGTTCGGGAGCCCGATACTGGCAGTGACACTCCAGAACAGGTGCTCGACTCGATGCCGGGGTTTGGTGGAGTTACAGCTAGCAGTGTGATCGTTCTCGTCGTGCTCGCGTTTGCAGGGGTGCACGCTGTGCAGCGGCGGTGACGGGGCCGCCTACTGGTGACGATACTGCCTGTCCCACTTTGGCCCTGCGCGACTCGAGAGCACCGCGCCAATCGCACCGAATCCGATCCCGACACCGGCAAGCGTGAGTGCAACTTCCGGTGTCGGCGGCACGACGACGAAGCCCGCGACCAGCGCCGGAACGAGCGCGACCGCGACGCCGACGGTGAACTGCCCAAACCGGACCGAATCAAAGAGGAACTCGTTCGGGTCGAAGCCGGCGATGTAGACCGTGAGCCCGTAGTAGTAGAGCCCGAAGCCAGCGAGCAACACTGCGCCGACGAGCGCATCGATGAGCGCTGCCCCGAACCAGAGCACTGCGGCGAGGTAGGGCACGGCCACCGCGGGCGTGCCGACGAGGACGAACGCCGTCCGCTTGGCCCGGAACACGTCGGCGATCGTCACCGGATACGCGAGGTAGGACTCGAGTGCATCGAACTGGGTGAGCCAGTTGTAGGTGGTAAACGCCGAGAGACCGAGCACGCCGCCGAAGAAGATGCCGGGTGCAGGTTCGATCCCGGTAATCTCGTGGACGACGCCGACGAGCGCGGCGACGAGCGCGAGCAGGATGCCGGCAGAGACGAACGGTTTCCAGACGCCGCCGGCGGAGCGCGAGAGGTCGAGCAGCGTCTTGACGACCAGCGGATCGTTCACACCGGTTGCACCAGGGACGGTGTCGCCGAGTCTGCGAAGGCGCGCGAACTGGTCGACTGCCGTTCGGGTCGGCTTGCCGTACGTCGGATCGTACACGGCAAGCGACGCAGCGGCGACGAGCGCGGTTGCGCCCGCAAGTCCGACTCCTGCCGGAAGCGACGCGGACTGTGGAACGACCAGCGTCTGAGCCACCGCGAGCGTTGCCGACGCGGAGCCGAGAACGCCACTCGCGAGGGCGGCGACGAGAGTCAGGAGGGTCCATGTCGGCACGCCACGCGTTCGCAACGCGATCAGCGCGACCGTTGCGGTCATCCCGGCGGCAAAGACGAGCGAGAGCGAGAGCCACAGCGTCGCGATGTCGACCGGTGTCGTCGCTGACACACCCTCGAGGGGAATCGCCGCAGTCGCCATCGGCAGGACAAAGACGACGGCGTAGAACAGCGCATCCTTCACGAGAAAGATGCCGAGCAGTCGCCGTCGTGAGAGCGGGAGCGTCGCAGCTGTCCCGAGAACGAGCGAGAGGCCACCGAAGACGTTCTCGAGCATACTCGAGCCCGCAAAGCCGGCGGTGCCGCTGTAGAGTCCGAAGCCGAGTGCGAGGACGTGTAGGCCAAACACGACCGTCGAGGCAGCGGTTCCCGTCTCTACGAGTGCCACTGTCGCGCCGGCGGTGAGTACGGCGATCAGCAGCGGGAAGGTGAGAAAGCGCCCGCCGCCGAACAGTTGGGTGTGCAGCCGCCACTCCTCGCGCAGGAGTGCGGCGAACAGCAGCCGGTTTGTCCCGTCACCGACGAAGCTCGAGCCGACCCGTTGGCGGCCAGGTCTGCCTCGCTGGCCCGGTGCACTTGAGGACTTCGAGGGCTGCGTGGACCGTGACGCGTCAGTACCGGCTCCACTCATGTCTGGATCGCGTCCCGCTCGAGTGACGGGAGGTCACGTGCGTTCGCATCGTCGACGTGATCAAGGAACGTCTCGAGAAGGTCGTCGCTCGTCTCGTCTGCAACCGAGCGTTCGGCGACGATTTTGCCGTCGGCGACGATGCCGACGCGGGTGCAGATATCCGCCGCGACATCGATATTGTGCGTCGAGACGAAGACGGCGTTGTCCGCTGCGGCGTAGCTCGTGAGGAACTGCTTGACCTGCTCCTGCACGAGCGGGTCCAGATTCGCCAGCGGCTCGTCGATGAGCACCAGCTCCGGCTCGTGGAGGAACGCCTGGGAGATCATCACCTTCTGTTGCTGGCCCCGTGAGAGGTCAGTGTGCAGCGTCTCGAGTTTGCTCTCGAAGCCGAGCCGTTCGGCCCAGCGGTCGATGCCGTCCGCGACGGCCCCCTCGTCGAGGTCGCGCACGTCGCCGACGAACTCGAGATACTCCTCCGGCGTGAGAAAGCTCGGCGGCGTCGCCTGTTCGGGGAGGATGCCGACGCGCGTTCGCGTTTCGATCGGTGCTGTCGTCGGATCGGTTCCGAGTACGTCGATCGTGCCCTCGTCGGGGACGATCTGGCCGGTCAGCGAGCGGATCGTGGTCGTCTTCCCAGCACCGTTGGGGCCGAGAAAGCCGAACAGTTCTCCGTGCTCGACGTCGAATGACATGCCGTCGACAGCCCGAACGTCGCCGTACGACTTGCGTAACTCGTCGACTCGAAGGACTCCCATCAGTATCAGCTGACCGATCGTTCACAGTGACTGGTAATAACTGTGCTGGCACCAGTTTTTGTCATACCGGTTTGGTTTTGTACGATCCCTCCCAGGCGGAGATATCCGAGTTTTGTACGCTGTAGAAAGTTCCGAAAATACTTGGTAATGCATACGATTCATCATGTATGGCTGTCCGGTGGTCCATCATCCCCCTCCTCCTTCTCGGAATCAGCCTCGCGTTCGTCGGCGTCGGACTGTCTGACAGCGCCTATGCCTCACCGTACGCGGATCAGAGCGAGTACCCACACTACATCGCACCCGAATCGACGGCGACGTTCGAAACGCACGTCGACCGGGACGAACCGATTCCCGTCGACGAGTTCTCCCCACTGGCCCAGGAGTTTATCGAACGGACACTCGAGGAGGGGACCAACAGCGGGGCAACACAGGGAGAGGTCCCCTATTGGGAACCGAACGTCTGTACGGCTGTCGTGATCTACTGCGCCGACGGCTACGAAGCGCCCCCATCGTCGTTCGAGTATCACGACGCCGAAAACGGGTCGGTTCTGGTCGAAGACGGCAACGAGGTGTTCCTCTTGCTGACGTACGACGCGTCACAGGACTCCGAGACACCGTGGCACTTCGATGACTGGTTCGAAGGCGTCGTTCCAGCGCTGACGCTGTTTCTTCCGGCGCTCGGTCTCGGCGCGTTCGCTGTGAAGACACACCCCTCGACACGAACGACCGTCCGTGTCTCCGGGTTCGGAATCGGCCTCTTGCTGTTGGCTCTCGGGACGCCGTATTTCGTGATGGCCGGTGTGAGCCGGACAGCCCTCATTCTCGTTGGAATCCTCGGATCGGTCGTCTTCCTCGCATTCCTCGGGCGGCTTGCCCGTCGCTCTGCTGGCTCGAGTCCGACTAGCGCGTGAGGTGCACACCGACGATTCAGCTAGAACTCCGTCCCGCGACGAGCCCGCTGGCCGTCCTCGATCGGATGCTTCTGCTTGCGAACGTTCGTAATCAGATCCACTCGCTCGGCCAGATACGCCGGCTCCTCGTGACCGCCAGAGAGGACCACCTCAAGTCCATCCGGTTTCGCATCCAGTAGTCCGAGCACGTCTGATTCACTGATCAGGCCGCGCTCGACGGCGTAGAGCACCTCGTCCAGAATCAGCATGTGCACGCCGTCGGTCGGATCGCCCCCGAGTGCGAGCGGCGCGTTGAGGTCGGCCTCGGCCGCCGCGTCGATGACCTCGCGGGCGCGCTCGAGTCCGGCCTGTGCTTCGGCCTCGTGCTGGGCCTCGTCGCTGCCGTCAGCCATCCCGTGCCAGCCGTAGTGACCCAGATTCTCGTAGCTGATCCCCGGTAGAGCGTCGATGGCGTTGTACTCGCCGCGGACAGCGTCGACGCTCGACGCGCCGCCCTTCATGAACTGGAGGACGTGCACGCGGTAACCGTGGCCCGCAGCGCGCATTCCCATTCCGAGTGTCGCCGTCGTCTTCCCCTTGCCGTCGCCCCACCAGACCTGTATCAAGCCAAACTCCTCGGGTGCCGCGGGGTCGATTCGCTCGGCTTCGGGCGTCCGTCCCTGACCAGGGGTGTTCTCGAGTACCGATTCGTTGGGCGGCTGCTCCTCGCTCATATGCCAGTCGTCGGCGCGGGTACACATGTAGTTACTCCTCGGTGTTTTGGTCGTCCAAGGGTCCGCTGCGTTTCGGTCGCTCGGTAGCGATATCGGTGGTTATAGTAGCCACTGCAAGTCACTGCGCACCTGATCGCCCGACGGCAGCGCGGTTCGGAGCGAGTGAACTGAACGAGAACCGCGAACGTGCGATCAGTGTGTAACTAGTTGCAGTTGTTACTATAGACAGGGGAGAGCAGTCGGAACTCAGACTATTGGACAGAACTCTTCGAAGGTCGATCGCAGAACTGTGGCGTTCCCTCTCAGTGACCGCCACGAATTCGCGACCGGCAGCTCACTAACTTTTGTCCGACAGTATCACTCACCGACAAGATCCGCATCCGTCGGTCCCTGGCCGTCGAACTCGTCGACGAACGCATCGATCTCACTCGCCGACGACGCACCGACCAGTTCTCGCTCAGCCGTCGTACTCGAGTCCCCAACCCCAAGCTGGTCCGCGACCAGATCAGCGACGGATTCGGCCATCCGTCGGTACGTGGTGAGTTTGCCGCCGACGATACTGACAACATTGGCGACACCATCCGCGCTGTGATCGAGCTGGACGAACCCGCGTGAGATGCCGCGACCGCCGCGAGCCGCTTCGTCGGGCTCGTAGAGCGGACGGATGCCCCACCACGTCCGAACCTGCGGGGCGTCGGCCACGGCGGGGAGCATCATCGCGCACTCGCGGATCGTCCGCTCGATTTCTTGCTCGTCACGTTCGAACTCATCGGGATCGTCGACCGGCACGCTCGTCGTCCCGAGCACGACCTCGTCGTCATGGGGGACGATGATATCGCCGTCCGCCGGATCGCGACAGCGATTGAGCACCGGCCCGAGGCCGTCGTGGTCGACCGAGACCATCACACCTCGCGTTGGGCGCATTTCGACGCTTACACCCGCCATCTCTGCGACCACGCCAGCGTGTGGCCCCGCCGCGTTGACGACGTACTCGGGTTCGACAGCAGTGTCCACCGCGCCGCCGAGTGAAACCGAGTCGATGCGGTCGCCATTGAGTGCCATCGACTCGACCGGTGCGTTCGTCAGAATACGAGCGCCGTGTTCGCGAGCGTCGGCGGCGGTGGCCGCGACCAGCCGTGAGGGGAGGACGACCGCGTCCGGCACCCACATCGCGCGTTCGACATCCGCAGCGAGTCCGGGCACTGCCTCCCGCGCGTCGTCGCCGTCGACGACCTTGACCGGAATGCCAAGCTCCTCGCAGGCCGCACGTTTCTCGTCGAAGTACGCCGGGTCGTCGCCGGCCACCTGCACGAAGAGACCGCGCGTCTCCCGGATACACTCGCCCGCGATTTCTCGCAGGATTCGGTTCTCCTCGAGGCACTCGAGTGCGCCCTCGGCGTCGGCTTCGGCGTAGCGTGCGCCGCTGTGGAGCAGGCCGTGTGAACGCCCGGAGGTACCGGCCGAGAGGCCGCCGCGTTCGGCGAGTGTGACATCGATACCGCGGAGGGCGAGGTCGCGAGCGATTCCGGTGCCGGTTGCGCCGCCGCCGATGACGAGGACGTCAGTTGTGATAGTCATTGGATGTAACAGAGTGTCTCAGCAGGGTTCAGGGATGCTGTGCCGTGGCCGTGACAGTATGCGAATCGGTTAGTGCCGTCCGGGCTGCCGAAGCCGACGGCACTGTCGGAGTCGTCAAAACCGCCGAAACTGTCGGAGCTGTCGACGCTATCACGGCACCTAGCCCCTCGTTCCGTGGTTGTGCTACTGCGTCGCCGTCGCATCTGCCCCGAACTGCTCGCGGACCTTCTCGACCTTCGGTGCCGCATGCATCGAACAGTAGGCGTCGTTCGGATTCTTCTCGAAGTAATCCTGGTGGTACTCCTCAGCCTCGTAGAACGTCTCGAGCGGCTCGATTTCGGTGACAATCCCCTCGTACAGTCCTTCGTCCTCGAGTGCAGCCGCAAACGCTTCGGCCGTTTCGAGTTGGTCCTCGTCGTGAGCGTAGATCGCAGAGCGGTACTGCGAGCCGATATCCGGCCCCTCCCGATCCTTCGTCGTCGGGTTGTGAATCGTAAAGAAGACTTCGAGCAGGTCCTCGTAGGCGATCTGGTCTGGGTCGTACTCGAGTTGGACGACTTCTGCGTGACCAGTCTCGCCGGAGCAGACTCCCTCGTAGGTGGGGTTCTCGGTGTGGCCGCCGGCGTAGCCGGAGGTGACGGACTCGATGCCGTCGAGGGCCTTGAACGCGGCTTCGACACACCAGAAGCAACCGCCGCCGAAGGTGGCTCGTTCCATGCGCTGGGGTACGTGATGCGTGAGGAAAGGTGTGACGGGACTGGGACTGCGATGCGAGCAATTCCCTACTCCACTATAGTAACAACTGCAACTAGTTACACACTGATCGCACAGCCCACTCACGGGTCACGTTGTTCCCCGTTCGCTGTGTCGCGGTTCTCACTCACTTCGTTCGCTCGCGGGTCACGCTGTTCCCCGTTCGTCGTCCGCGGTTCTCACTCACTTCGTTTGCTCGCGGGTCACGCTGTTCCCCGCTCGTCGTCCGCGGTTCTCACTCACTTCGTTCGCNGTCGTCCGCGGTTCTCACTCACTTCGTTTGCTCGCGGGTCACGCTGTTCCCCGCTCGTCGTCCGCGGTTCTCACTCACTTCGTTCGCTCCGAACCGCGCTCGCTCCGAACCGCGCGCTCGTCGTGCGATCAGGTGTGCAGTGACTTGCAGTGGCTACTATACATGCCACGTCAGCAACACGCCACCGTCGAGGCGCTCGACCTCGCCCAACTCGAGTTCGGGAAAGTTCTCGACGAAGCCGTCGCCGTCGGCCAGCGTCGGCGCGTCCCGCCCGCCGATCACTTTGGGGCCGACGAACACCGAAAGGTCGTCGACCAGGCCCGCCTCGAACAGCGAGAAGATGAGTTCGCCGCCGCCCTCGACCATCACCCGTTCTATGCCCTGTTCCTGCAGCGCGGCGAACGCCCGCAGGAGGTCGACTCGCTCCTCGCCCGCAGTGATGAGGTCGGCGTGCTCGGCGAGCGCCGCTCGCTGCTCGACGGGCGCTGCGTCACTCACGCAGACGTAGGTCGTCGCGTCGTCGTCGAGGACTTCGGCAGAGGATGGCGTGCGTGCACTCGAGTCCACGACGACGCGAGCGGGGTTCGCTGGCTTGCCGTTGGTTCGGCGCTCATCACGAAGGTTCTCGTCCTTGACGGTGAGGTGGGGGTCGTCGGCGAGGACAGTGCCGACGCCGACGACGACGGCGTCGCTGTCGGCGCGGAGGCGGTCGACGCGGTCGAAGTCTGCGTCACCGCTGATGGCGATCTGTTCGCGCCGGCGCGAGGAGAGTTTCCCGTCCGCGCTCATGGCGGCGTTGACGACGACGTGCATACGTCCGCTGTGGCGGGAGTCCCCAAGAAGATGGTGTGTTTCGGCCGACAGGGAGCTCAGTCGTTGTACGCTTCTTCGAACACTTCCTCGTTGTCTCGTCCATCGACGACGGTTATCTCGACCGCAGTCAGGTGAGCGTCGTCGACAGAGACTCGAACGAGCCCTGCCGGGAACATCGGTGCCTGGTCGCCTTCTTCTGCGTTGTTCCCGATTGCTCTCACCGTCCCAACGAGTGTATCCCCAGACAGCGTTAGATTCTCCACCTCGATTTCAGACTGGTTGGTCAGTGGCCATTCCGTTACGACGTAGATCAGAAGTTCGGACTCGAAGTCAGTCGCGTCGATGAACGCTTCGTTCGTCGAACGGCGATCAGCGATCGGACCCAGATCCAGTGGTACGCTACGATACGCCTCCTTCGATGACTCGTACAGTTCTACTGCCCCAACCGAGGACTCGGTATCGAAGCGAAGAGCGGGGGAATGCGTAGCGAGCACTGCCCCCAGCTGGTGGGTATCATAGCCGACATCGCTTCCAGCCGTGGGTGAGCCTTCATTGTTGGAAGAGCCACCCTGTAGACAGCCGACTGTCGCGAACGGCAGAGACGCACCGATTGTCGTTAGAATCTGGCGACGCTTCACAGGCGTTTTTTACACAGTAGTATACATGAACGTTGGCACCACTCAAAACAGTATTTCAGCTTGGAGTGATTCAGTGAGTGGAAACAGCCTACCGCTCCTGATCGAGTAGCTCGTCTACCAGCGTTTCCATCGAATACTGCTGCAGCGGCTCGTGACCGTCCCGAAGGGTGCTGATCGTAAACGTCGATTTCGTGCGCACAACGCCATCCATCGACTCGAACTCGCTCACCAGCGACTCGACCATCGACCGATCCGAGAGCTGGGAGATGGCGATGAAATCCGTATCCCCGGCCGCGAAGTAGACCTGCGTCACGCCGTCGATCTCGAGGAGGCGGTCGCCCACGTCCTCGCGGTAGCCCTCGCCGTGTTCGGCGATGACCTCGACAATGAAGGTGATCGGAAAACCTAGGGCAGCCATGTCGATGTCGTAGTGGTCGTTGCGGATGATGCCTCGTTCCTGAAGGGAGTCGATCCGGTAGTGTACCGTCGAGAGCGGAACGTTCGTCAACTCGGCGATTCGCTCGGGGCTGCGCGTCTCCTCGTCCGCGATAGCCTTGAGAATGCGAAGATCCTTCTTGTCGATGTCCATAGGTGGCCCTCGCCGTCCAGCCCCACAAGCACTCCGGTTGTGTTAGAGTATTCTCTAACTACTCTCTGTCGGTTATTTTTTCGTATTGTCTGCATTCCGTATGTTCAACACAGCTCGCGAACGTTCAGTAGAGTTACGCGATTTTCGGTTGTTACAGTATCCTTCAATAGTTGGTCGGTGTGAGATCATATAGTTGCAGTATAGAGCAACTATTTCAGATATCGTAGGAAGAAAGACTAAGTGATGGCCGTGTCTTCGGTACTGCATGGCAGACGCACCCACGGGAACTCGAATTATTGACAGCGACGCAGTCACCGAACTCGTCAACCACGAGGAAGCGATCGACGCCGTCGAAGCGGCGTTTCAGGCCCACGCGACGGGAGACGCACAGATGCCAGCGAAGTCTTACATCGACATCCCCGAAGAGAACGGCGACTTCCGGTCAATGCCGGCCGCCGTCGGCGAGGGTGCCGGCGTGAAGTGGGTTAACGTCCACCCGGACAACCCCGAGCGCTTCGGACTCCCGACCGTCATGGGACTCGTGGTCTACAGTGACCCAGCTTCCGGCTACCCGCTCGCCGTCATCGACGGTACAAGTCTTACCCGCATCCGTACCGGTGCCGCAGCCGGCGTCGCGACGGACCACCTCGCCCGCGAGGACGCGGAGACGCTCGGCCTGCTCGGTGCCGGCCAGCAGTCCCACACCCAGCTTGCGGCGATTGCGGCCGTGCGTGACCTCTCGGAAGTCGTCGTCGCCGACCTCGACGACGAGGCCATCGAGCGGTTCATCGAGGCGGAGTCCGACCGAGACCTCACCGTTCGCGGCGGCTCCCCCGAAGAGGTCGCCGGCTGTGACGTTATCTCGACGACAACACCATCCCGCGAGCCGATCCTCCGCGAGGAGTGGGTCGAGCCAGGAACGCACATCAACGCGATGGGCGCTGACGCCGAGGGCAAGCAGGAGCTGGCGACCGACCTGCTTCTCTCGGCCGACGTCGTCATCGACGACTGGGAGCAGTGTTCGCACTCTGGCGAGATCAACGTCCCAACCGCTGCAGGCGACTTCGAGCGCGGCGATGTCTACGGCCTCCTCGGCGACCTTGTCGACAGCGAGCAGGGCCGTCCCGACGATGAGGCAGTCACCATTTTCGACTCCACCGGTCTCGCGATTCAGGACACCGCAGTCGGTTCCGTCGTCTACGAGGCCGCGGTCGAAGCGGACGTCGGGACGGTTACCCAGATCGTCGACCAGTAACGTTCATCGATCCGGCGACACCACCCTGTCTCTCAGTACCGCTAGACGTTTCCTCAGCAGCTACTGCCCCACTTCGACACCCTCTCTCGGGTACCACTACACCACTTTCACCCCGCTGCGGGAACGCTTTTGAAGCCCCCACACGAAAGACAAGTGATGGAACTCGACGATCATGCCGAGGATCTCGCCTCCGACCTCGGTGTTGACAAAGAGGAGGTCAAATCCGACCTGCAGAACCTCGTGGAGTACAGCGTTCCGATCGACGAAGCCACCCAGAGCCTTCGCCGCAAGCACGGTGACGGCTCGGGTGGTGGGGGCGGCGCGCCCTCGAGTAAGAACATCGGTGAGATCACGCCCGACGACGGCAACGTCACCGTCACCGGTGTCGTCCTGACCGCTGGCAAGCGCTCGATCCGCTACCAGGGCTCCGACCACGTCATCGTAGAGGGCGAACTGGCCGACGATACCGGGACAATCGACTACACCGCCTGGGAGGACTTCGGCCTCTCGGCGGGCGACACGATCACTGCCGGCAACGCCGGCGTCCGCGAGTGGGACGGCGAACCCGAACTCAACCTCGGCGAGAGCACCTCGCTCTCGTTCGTCGACGACCCACTCGAGATCGACGCAACAATCGGCGGTAACGCAACCCTTGCCGACCTGCAGACCGGCGACCGCGCCGTCTCTGTCGAGGTCGCCGTGGTCGAATGTGAGCGCCGAACGATCGACGGCCGCGACGGCGAGACGGAGATCCTGAGTGGCGTTGTCGGCGACGAGAGCGGTCGACTGCCGTTCACGAACTGGGACCCCGCCCCCGAAATTGAGGAGGGAGGCCCAGTCCGCATCGAGAACGCCTACGTCCAGGAGTTCCGTGGGGTTCCCGAGGTCAACGTCTCGGAGTTCTCGACGGTTACCGCGATCGACCGCGAAATCGACGTCGGCGCTGACACCACCTCGATGGATGTCGGTGAGGCCGTCCGCACGGGCGGCATCTACGACGTCGAGGTCGCTGGCAACGTGATTGAAGTGCGCGACGGTTCCGGCCTAATCCAGCGCTGTCCGGAGTGCTACCGCGTTATCCAGAAGGGACAGTGTCGGACCCACGGTGACGTCGACGGCATCGACGACCTTCGCGTGAAGGCGATCCTCGACGACGGCACGGGCTCCGTAACGGTCGTCCTCGACGACGAAATCACCGAGGACATCTACGGCGGCACGCTGGACGATGCACTCGAGCAGGCCCGCGAGGCGATGGACCAGTCCGTCGTCGCCGACACGATTCGTGACAACATCGTCGGCCACGAGTACACCGTCCGCGGCCACCTCTCGGTCGACGAGTACGGTGCGAATCTGGACGCAGAGCAGTTCGGCGAGAGTGACGACGATCCGCAGGCGCGTGCCAGCACGTTCCTCTCGGCTATCGAGAGCGGGACAGACGATGGTATCGTCGCAGACGAGGAGGTGGACGCATGAGCGCGAACGGGTCCGATGACGACGAGATTCCGGGGCGAGAGATTGCCTACCGGCTCTTCGCAGCGGAGTACGACGATGCCGAGTTCTCCTACGCTGAAAGCGACGAAGAGCGCGCACCGAACTACGTCGTGTCTCCCACTGGCGCACGGCTCAACCGCATGTTCGCCGTCGGGACGCTCACCGAGATCACGTCGGTCAACGACGAAATGCTTCGCGCTCGGATCGTCGACCCGACCGGCGCGTTCGTCGTCTACGCCGGCCAGTACCAGCCCGAAGCGCTGGCAGTTCTCGAACAACTCGCCCCACCCGCGTTCATCGCGGTCTCGGGCAAGGCCCGAACGTTCGAACCCGAGGACGGCGACCGTGTCTACACCTCGATCCGACCGGAGAGCATCGCCGAAGTCGACGCCGCGACCCGCGACCGATGGGTCGTCAGCACGGCCGAGCAGACGCTCGACCGGATCGGCACCTACGCCGAGGCAGCCACGGTCGACGCCCACGGCGACGCGCTGACGGACGCACTTCAGGAGGCCGGCGTCGAGTCCGGGCTCGCAGCCGGCATCCCGCTCGCACAGGACCACTACGGCACGACGCCGGGCTACCTCGCGGCACTGCGTGACTGTGCCACTGAAGCGGTCGAGGTCGTCGCAGACGAGCGTGACGAGGTCAGCGGCTTTGCAGCCCGGCCCGGCGAGATGGGCAGTGACGACACGACGTTCGACGCGCTCGCCTCGTTCGCGGCTGTCGGCGATCAGGACCTCGACCTCGAGGCTCACGCACCCACGGCTGCAGCCGAGACGGGAGCACCGGACGAGGCTGGCGAGCAGGACGCCGAACCAGAACCGATCGCAGCAACGGCCGACGCGAGCGACGAAACCGCAGCCGCAGCAGGCACCGCGACGACGAGCGAGCCGGAGACGGCTGCCGTCGAGTTCGACGAGTCCGAGGGTGACTCGAGTACAACTCTTGCTGACTCCGACGATGAGTCTGGCACTGAAACCGAATCAGAGGACACATCTGAACCTGAGTCCGCGTCTGTACCGGAGTCGGAGTCGGAATCCGGGCCTGAGTCTGAGTCTGAGTCTGAGTCTGGGTCCGAGCCAGTAACCGAGACGGAGCCCGAGCCCGAACCGGAACCCGAACCAGAGCCCGAGCTGGAGGCCGAAACTGCGGCTGACTCGGACGACGCCCTCGGTGACTTCGACGGCGGCGACCCTGGCATGTACGAGATGGACGAGAAGGAACGCGAGCAGATCGAAGACGAGTTCGGTACCGAGTTCACGACGGGTGCCGAGGTTGACGACCCTGGCGAGGGAGATATCGACGTGCCGTCGGAGTCGGATGCGGACGACGCGAACGACGAGTCGGAATCAGCGTCGGATGAGTCGCCAACTGGCGAGGCATCGACCGATGCAGACGATGACATCGGTGAGCCGCCAGCGTCGACGGTCGACAGTGACGCGGACGAGGACGCTGGTGCAGACGAGAAGGACGCGGATACTGCCGAAGACGCAGCAGATCCCGATGCGGATGACGAGCCAGACGACGCAGCCGACGAGCAGGCGGCCGAACCCGACGACGTCGACCTGCAGGAGTACGTCGTGGACACCATGCAGGACCTCGACGACGGCGACGGCGCTGACCGCACGGAACTCGTCGACACCGTCGCTACCGATACCGGGGCGTCCGAGGACGACGTCGAAGACGCCATTCAGGACGCCCTCATGGGCGGCCAGTGTTACGAACCGGATGACGAGACGCTGAAAGCGATCTAGCTGACTTCGATGCCTGCTCCCCGCTCCGATTCCAGTTCCGCCACTGGCCCACGTGTCGAACCAGTGCCCGGCGAACCGGCTGCGGTTGCGACTCTCGATTTCGGGGCGGGGAACGAGGATGGACCGAAATCTGAATCGAACTCAGAGTCTGAGTCTTTGCAGACACTCGAACGCGCCCTCCTCATCGCCGACTATCACGCCGGCTACGAGGCCGGCCTCCGCTACGAACGCGGCGTCGACGTCCCCAGCAACGCCGCCGAGCGCCGCGAGCGTCTCTTCTCCCTCATCGAACGCACCAGCCCCGACCGGCTCGTCGTCCTCGGCGACCTCATGCACTCCATCGGCGACCCCGGCGGTGCAGAACGCGGTGAACTCGAGTACCTCTTCGAATCCGAGCCACTCCAGTCACTGGCTGTGACGGTGGTCAAGGGGAATCACGATGGAGCGATCGAGACGTGGCTGGGTGCAGATGCGGATGCGTCGGCGGCAGCGGCACTGTCATCGTCATCGTCATCGCCATCGTCCCCGACCTCACTCACAATCACCCCCGGCGACGGAATTGCCCTCGGTGACGGCTCGGTCGGCGTTTGCCACGGCCACACCTGGCCATCACGGGAGGTACTCGAGTCCGACGTGCTCTGTCTCGGACACGAGCATCCGTGCGTGCGTGTCGAGGACGAGGTTGGCGGGGGCCGTGTCGAGCAGGTCTGGCTGCGCGGCCGGGCAGACCCGGCGGCGTTTCGAGAGCATCCGGGGCTTGACCATGACGCGCTGCCGGCGTGGATGACGAACGACAATGTCCCGTCCCCTCAGGTGGTTGTAGTGCCGGCGTTCAACGAACTGGTCGGAGGGACCTGGGTGAACGTTGCGGGACAGTCGTTTCTGTCGCCGTTCTTGCCCGACGGTGTGGCCGACGGCGAGGCGTATCTGCTCGATGGGACGCGGCTTGGGCCCTACGAGGCTGTTTGACGGTTGACGCACGACAGACGACGCTGCGCATGCGTGCGCAGGCCCCAGTCCCATCATACGATTTGGCGAAGGCTGACTATGCCACGCCAGACATATCGGCTCACAGTTACCGAGAGTTCCGAGGCGGATGACAGCGTGCATGGACTCGACGCGACGGTTTACGACGAGAACGAAACGATCGTCGCGTCCACGCGTGTCGCCGCCGAGGAGTACGATTTCGAACCATCGTCACAGGATGTTTCTGATGCGGAGACATCGTTCACGGCGGATGTGACGACGATCGACCTGCAGTTCGGTCACGACGGCGCGAGTATCGTGTTTCGCGTACTCGGCGACCGAGACGAGATTGCGGCGGTTCGGCTCAATGATGAAGCGGAAGAGGCCGCGTAGGTAACTGGCTCAACGTGGGTGCCTTGCGATCGATATTTTGACACGAGTAGCGCTGTCTCGCAGTGAGCTCGGACTCGTCTACTGGCATTCTGCCACGAGCCACACGCTGTGAGGACCCCGTCTGGTCGTGGTGTAGCGCTCATTCCTGTTCATTGCTGTCCTATGGCGAACATACAAAATTTAAATACACCAACAACATCGAGTGGTAGCACATATTGAATGGTGCACCATAACATATATCATGGCATCATGGGAAACAATGGCACGACGGAGGATATGAATGTCGACTGTAGATGATGTCGTTACACGGGGAAGGAGCCTATCAACGGAGCAGTTCTTGTTGATCGCCGTTGGCATCGGTGTCGTGCTCCTGGTGGGAGATCTCGTTCTCGGCGTCCTTGACGGATCGTACAGTATCTCACGTATTGGCAGGTACGTGACGGAAGGAGTCCTCTACGGACTGATTATGGGGCTTGCAGGCATCGGCCTCTCGATGACTTATAGCATCCTCAACTTCGCAAACTTCGCCCACGGCGACACCATCACCGCGGGCGCGTTCATCGGTTGGGGAGGGACGTACCTCATTGCAGGCTGGGGTGCGGCAAGCCTCGGTCATCTGGCCCTCGTCGGCCCACAGCGAGGAGTTGGTGGTCCGCAACTGGGAATCTCGATCACCTCGACGCCGGTCGCGATCTTCGCCGGGCTCTTGCTCGCCGGGGTCGGCACCGCACTGTTCGCGGTGTTGATCGACCGCCTCGCGTACAAACCGATGCGCGGGGCCGGTGGCATCCCGCTGTTGATCACCAGTATCGGTGTCGCGTTCGCACTCCGCTACCTCATCACGTTCGTCTACTCGAGTCAGTCTCGTGGGACGACGGCGAGTGTGCCCTCGGCTGACTTGTTGCTCGTCGACGGCTACGTGTCGCTCGACGCCCACGACGGGACGTTGATCGCAGCGGCTGTGGTGTTGATGCTCGGTGTGCACCTGATGCTCCAGCGGACGAAGCTTGGGAAGGCGATGCGAGCGATGTCCGACAACAAGGATCTGGCGCTCGTGACGGGGATTCCGACCGAGCGGGTGATTCGCTGGACCTGGATGATCGGCGGCGGACTCGCCGGGAGTGCCGGTTACCTGATGGTGCTGTGGACGGGAACGATCGACTGGCAGTTCGGCTGGCTGCTCCTGTTGTTGATCTTCGCCGCGGTGATCCTCGGCGGGATCGGCTCGATCTACGGCGCGATCGTCGGCGGGCTCGTCATCGGCATCAGCATGCATATGTCGATGATTTGGCTCCCCGGCGGTGACTTTACGACCATCACGGCCTTCCTGATGATGATCCTGGTCCTGCTGATCAGGCCATCCGGGCTCTTTGGAGGGAAGACGACAGCATGAGTTCGACAGTAAACGCAGACAGACGCACACAACTGGAATCGCTGTGGGAACACGACGCGATCAAGATCATCGCCGTCATCAGTGCGATCTATATCGTCTACGCCCTGATCGGGCTGATCCTCGGCTACTCGCTCGATGGAATCGTCAACACGCTTCGGCGGATGACGTACCTGATCGCAGTCTACGGGATGGTCACGCTCGCGTTGAACCTCCACTGGGGATACACCGGGCTGTTCAACATCGGCGTTGCCGGATTCATGGCGATCGGGCTGTACGTCACGATGATTCTGGCGAAACCAGCTGATCCGGGAGGGGCAGCACAGTACGCCGGTCTTGGGCTTCCGATGCCGATCGCGATCATCGGCGGCGTCGTCGCGGCCGGACTGGCCGGCCTCGTCGTCGCGCTTCCCGCGTTGCGGTTGCGGGCTGACTATTTCGCAATCACGACGATCGCGTTCGCAGAAATCGTCCGGCTTGGCGTCACGTCGGACGCACTCCAGCAGTTCACGATCCTCGGTGCCGAGCTCGGTACCGGTGGGGGTCGCGGGCTAATTCGGAACTACGACGACCCAATGAACGTCATCTTCCAGCTGGAGATCTTCTCCTCGTTCGTCGACCTGACGAACAGCCTGTTTGGCTTCGGGCCAACGCAGGCGCGGGCGCTCGCGTACTCCATCGTGCTCGTGATCGTGCTCGCCGGCATCTACTGGCTCATCCAGCGGACGAGCCGGTCGCCGTTTGGCCGCGTGCTGAAGGCGATCCGTGAGGACGAGGAGGCAGCCCAGTCGCTCGGGAAGGACACGAACATGTTCAAGATCAAGGTATTCGTGCTCGGCTGTGCGCTGATGGGGCTTGCCGGCATTCTCTGGCGGTTCCGCCGAACTGGAGTGACGCCCGAGGCGTTCCGCCCGCATGTCACCTTCTACATCTGGATTGCGCTGATCATCGGTGGTGCAGGCTCGAACACCGGGAGTATCCTCGGATCGGGCCTGTTCGTGGCCGTCCTCTTCGAGGGACCACAGTACCTCCGCCGAGTGATCGACCAGCTGGTGGCAATCGGCGACGCACCAAACACGTTTGCGGGTGCTGTCGCCCCATTACTCTCTGCGAACCCGGTTCCGCTGGTCCGATACACCTTCGCTGAGTTCCTGACGCTGCAGTTCGTCATCATGGGCGTTGCGCTGATTCTCCTGATGCAACGTCGGCCGGACGGGTTACTTGGCCATCGTGAGGAAACAGCGGCCGCTATCCCGCTCGGGGTACGCCCGAGCGCGGCTGGCGGCGGGAGCGGTGGCGGCGGTGGCAGCGGCTCCGGCGGCGGATTCACACACGGCCAAACCCGCGACCAGCACGACGACTCCGACCAGCGGACTGACGGCGGTATCGATGCCGACGCGGCCGATGCACAGACCGACAGTCTACAGTCCGACATCAGTGATAGCAGTGACACCAATGGCACTAGTAAAACCAGTGATACCACTGCTCAATCCGATGACTCAGCGACCGACGGTGAGACTCTATGAGTGATACCTCGACCGACATCCAGTCGACCGAAACGGGCACAGCAGCCGACACGGCGGGCACGTCATCCGATGCACCAACCGACGCAGACGCTGTCGCGCCATCCACAGCCGACCGAACCGGGGAGATCGAACTCGCCGTCGACGGCCTCGTCAAGCGATTCGGCGGCATCACGGCCGTCGACGGCGCGTCCTTCGAGGTCGAAGCCGGCTCGATCACTGGGCTCATCGGCCCCAACGGTGCCGGCAAGTCAACCACGTTCCACTGTATCACTGGCATCCATCAACCGGACGCAGGCACCGTTGCGTTCCAGGGACAGGACATCACCGGCATTGCTCCATACCAGTGTGCCGACTACGGCCTCGTCCGCACCTTCCAGATTGCTCGCGAAATGGCCAACATGACCGTCCTCGAGAACCTCATGCTCCCGGCGAAACACCAGCAGGGCGAGGCGCTCTGGCGCTCTGTTATGCCACTCGCCAGACGCGAGGTCGAAGAACAGGAACGCGAACTCCTCGAGCGCGTCTGGGACACACTCGAGTTCTTCGAGATCGAGCACATCGCAGAGGAAAAGGCGGGCACCCTCTCGGGTGGGCAGCGAAAGCTTCTCGAGATGGCGCGGGCGCTGATGACCGAACCGGAGATGTTGCTGCTCGACGAACCGTTCGCGGGAGTTAACCCGACGCTCGAACAGAAGCTACTCGAGCACATCCACGAGTTGCGAGCGGACGGCTACACGTTCTTGATCGTCGAACACGATATGGATCTAATCATGGAACACTGCGAGCACGTGATCGTCATGCACCAGGGATCGGTGCTGGCGGAGGGCGTGCCCGGACAGGTCACGTCGAACGAACAGGTGATCGAGGCCTACCTCGGAGGTGAGGTCTAATGGCGATGCTCGACGTAGCAGGACTCGATGCGGGATACGGCGATTTACAGATCTTGAGCGACGTGGATCTCGAGGTCGAACAGGATGAGTACGTCGTTATCGTCGGCCCGAACGGGGCTGGCAAATCGACGGCGATGAAGTCAGTCTTCGGGCTGACGACGTACATGGGCGGTGCCGTAGAGTTCAACGGCGAGGACATCACGGGCCTCTCGCCGGACGAGATCATCCACAAGGGGATCGGCTACGTCCCCCAGACGGAGAACGTCTTCCCGTCGTTGACCGTTCAGGAGAATCTCGAGATGGGGGCGTACATCCTCGATGAGGTCCCCGAAGCGGCGTTGCAGGACGTCTTCGATCAATTCCCGATTCTGCGCGACCGTCGCGACCAGAAGGCGGGGTCGATGAGCGGCGGCCAACAGCAGATGGTTGCGATGGGACGGGCGCTGATGCTCGATCCAGATCTGCTGTTGCTCGACGAGCCGAGTGCGGGGCTGGCACCAGACCTGGTCGACGAGATGTTCGACCACGTCGACGCGATCAACGACGCCGGAACGGCGGTGCTCGTCGTCGAACAGAACGCGAAGGAAGCACTCAGACGTTGTGACCGAGGCTACGTACTCGTGCAGGGAGGGAACCGGTACGTCGACACCGGTGACGCGCTGTTACACGACGAGGAGGTTCGCCAGCAGTTCCTCGGTGGCTGAGCCGCCAACCTCGCCTCGATCTCGATTTTTGCTGTGATGTGATTTGCGTGAGTGTTTGCTGTGGCGTGACTTGCATGAGGGCTTGCTGTGACGTGATGTACGTGAGTGAGGTGATGGACAGTATCGCGTAGACGACTGTCTTCTCACCTGCTTTCTTGTTTCCTACTGCAGAAATGATCGGCGTAATGAACCGCTGTGTCGACGCTACCCAACTGATCGGCTACTCGGCGAGCGCGGACTCGAGTTCACCCGTGTACGATCCTTGCTCGGCTTCGAACGAGACCGTGTTGAGCTCTTCTCCGCCCTGATCGCCGACAAACGAGTCGATGAACTGCTCAGAGAGTTGCTGGCCGTAATCGTTGTTGACGTACAGTGTGCCGGCGGTTTCGCCACCGAGTCGGTCGGCGGCCACTTCGGCCATGACCTGTCCCTGCAGGAGGTCACTTGGTGCGGTCCGGAAGAAGTAGCCGTCGTCTCGAACCTCGGAGAGCGAGAGTGCCGTGCTCGCTGGCGAACACTGGACGACGTTCGCGCTGCTGGTCTCGCCAACGAGCGGGACGGAGTTCCCGGACGATGCGGCACCGATGATGGCCGGGTAACCCGCGTCGATGAGCGCCCCGCCGTTCGAGAGTGTCGTGTCTTCGTCGGTTTCGGTGTCTTCGATCGCGAGGTCGATTTCGAAGCTGGTTCCTTCGAACTGGTCGGCTGCGAGTTCGCCGGCCTGAATCATCGGGCTACCGAGTTCGCCCAGGTCCCCCGTTTCGGGGAGCAACATCGAGACCATGACCTCGCGGTCCGTACCGCCAGGCGAGTCGTCTGCCATGTCGCCGTCCGGGTCGTCGCCCTCAAAGGCAATCGTGTCGATCGTCTCAGTCCCATCGTCTCCGAACTCCCAGACGTCGTAGCCAGCGTCTGCGGGATCACCGACCTCGTCGAAGTTGACGCCACTCGAGGCACCCTGGTATGAAATTTCGTCGCCATCAGCAGCGGCCTCGGCGGCTTCTTCTAGTTCGCCGGGTCCGTACTCGTCCCCACCGGGATTTGCGACGCGGCGCATCTGGTCGCGGATCGCCTCACCGTCATTGTCACCAGCGGCGATGTTCGCGAGGATGCAGACCGCGACCGCGTCGAACGTGTGGGAGTTGAAGACGCCTGGTGAGGAGTCGAACTCGTCTTCGTACAGTTCCTCGAAGGCGGCTTCGTTTGGTCCCTCTGAGGCAGGTGCAGTTCCGAGGACGTTGTCCATGTCATTGCCGACCTCCCCCGGCAGATCGGCGTCCTGGAGCCCGTCGGGGACGATGATATCTGTTCCATCGTCGAAGTTCGAGTAGTAATCGCGGAAGATCTGAATGCCACTCTCGGGATAGCCGATGATGTTCAGGACATCTGGCCCTCCCTCGTCGACCTCCTCTTCGTCACCAATACAGCCTGCAAGGCTTGCAATTCCTGCTGCACCAACGCCACTGAGCACCCGTCTACGATTGAGTTCCCAAACCATGGTGTATGGTCACAGTCATCATATAAAAGAGTTTAGGTACCCGACACGATGATGTGGTGCTGTCTGCGGGTGGTTTCGCGCGGTCGTGACTCAGCCGACGCTGCCCATCGGTTGAGAGTGTCACCATCTCGGGTCGGTGGCAAAAAAGTCGTCAGCGAACGGTTACTTCGCTATTACAGGTTTTCGTCGAGCCAGCCGGCGAAGTCACCGGTAAGGAAGTCGACGTACTCGACGATACCCAGGTACAGCGAGACGATCAGCACGAGGACGATCGGGATTCGAAGTGCCCAGATCCAGATCTGGCCGAGCGTTCCGAGATTGCCAATTCCCTTCTCAAGTTCGTCGACAGCAATCTGCGGGGCGATCCAGCCGACGAGGATCGTCAGCACGAGCGCACCGAACACGAGCAGGATTGCGTCAGCGAAGTAGTCGAGGAGGTTGAGGAAGATCAGGTCGAAGGTGACCGGAACTCCCAGGAGGTAGATGAGGCCACCCATTCCGACTGCAGCCTTCCAGCGTTCGATGCCAATCTCATCGATCGCGTAGGAGGTGACGACCTCGAGCAGCGAGATTGCACTCGAGATGGCTGCGATTGCGACGGTTGTGAAAAACAGCAGGCCGAGGAACTGGCCACCATCGATATCGGCGAACGCCTGGGTCATCGCGACGAAGATTTCGCCGGGGCCACCAGAGCCTGGTTCGGTCATCTCACCTGCCCACATGATGGGGAAGACGACGAGGCCAGTGAGGAACGCGATACCGGTGTCGAAGCCAATGATGGCAGTGCCGTCCTTGGCGAGGTTTCGATCCTCGCCCAGGTAGGATGCGTAGGTAATCATCACACCCATCCCGAGCGAGAGTGTGAAGAACGCCTGTCCGGCGGCGGCCGGCAGGAGTTCGGTCCAGTTTGCGGCGATGACGCCGAAGTCGGGCGAGAGATAGTACTCGTAGCCACCGGTTGCTTCAGGGAGGGTGAACGCCCAGATGGCGAGACCAACTAGCAGGAGGATGATCGCGGGAACCATCACCTTCACGGCGAGTTCGATACCCTGGCGGATACCGAGCGCGACGATGCCGACCGTGATCGCCATGAAGACGGTGTGCAGGATGAAGGCGTCGAGTCCGGTCGACAGCGCACCGAACATAATCTCCGGATCGCCCTCGTAGGCTGCGATGCGGCTGGCGTAGTCACCGCGGAAGCCCTCGATTGCGTACCGGATGAACCAGCCACCGATGACGCTGTAGTACGAGAGGATGATGAAACCGGTTGCGATGAAGATACCACCGACGTACTTCCAAGCGCCGCCGCCGTATGCTCTGAGTGCGCCGACTGGATTCCGATCAGTGTGACGGCCGACGACGAACTCAGCCAGGATTGCGGGGAATCCGACCAGTGCAACGAACAGCAGGTACACCAGTAGGAACGCTGCACCGCCGCCTTCGCCTGTAACGAACGGGAATCGCCAGATGTTACCAAGGCCAACTGCGCTACCGACGGCAGCGAGAATAAACCCTGTTCTCGTTGCCCATGTCTCACGTTGTGCCATGACTACGCTGTTTAAATAGGACTTATATATAACTTTCCGTGGCTTCCCCTACTTGTCACCGACATGTCTATTAATCGTGATGGTGTTACGGAATCCTTTTCCTATTGGTCCTCGCACAACGGCGTATGAATCTGAGCGGGGTGTTTCCTGCATGACGATGGACGAGCGGATCGACGAACTCGAGGAGTTGCGCGAGGAGGCACGCCTCGGCGGTGGCGAAGCACGGATCGAAAAGCAACACGACAAGGGGAAGATGACTGCCCGTGAGCGGATCGACTACTTCCTTGATGAGGGCACGTTTACCGAGTTCGATCAGCTTCGGACCCACCAGACTCGCCAGTTCGGCATGGACGAAAAGAAAATCCGGGGCGACGGCGTCGTCACCGGTTACGGTGAGGTGAACGGCCGAACCGTCTTCGTCTTCGCACACGACTTCACCGTCTTCGGCGGCTCGCTTGGCGAGGTCTTCGCCGAGAAGGTCTGCAAGGTCATGGACATGGCGATGGAAGTCGGTGCGCCCGTTGTCGGCCTCAACGACTCCGCTGGTGCCCGAATCCAAGAAGGTGTCAAGAGTCTGGCCGGCTTCACCGAGATCTTCCGACGGAATCAGGAAGCGAGCGGCGTTGTTCCCCAGATTTCGTCGATCATGGGTCCCTGTGCCGGCGGTGCCGTCTACTCCCCGTCGATCACGGACTTCATCTTCATGGTGAAAGACACGAGCCACATGTACATCACTGGGCCCGGCGTCACCAAGACAGTCACCGGTGAGGATGTTACCCACGAGGAACTCGGTGGGGCAATGACTCACGCAGACAAGACCGGCGTCGCCCAGTTCGCCTGCGAGTCCGAGGAGCAGGCACTGGACGACATCAAACGGCTCCTGTCTTACCTCCCACAGAACAACGTCGAGGACCCACCCCGGGTCGACCCGTGGGACGACCCGGACCGACGCGACGACGCGCTGACCTCGATCGTGCCGGACAACCCACAGAAGCCCTACGATATGACGAACGTGATCGACTCGGTCGTCGACGAGGGCTCGTTCTTTGAAGTCGCCGAAAATTTCGCACAGAACATCGTCGTCGGTTTCGGTCGTCTCGACGGCCGCTCCGTCGGTCTCGTGGCGAACCAGCCACGAGTCAACGCCGGCACGCTCACCGTCGACGCCTCGATGAAAGGCTCGCGGTTCGTGCGCTTCTGTGACTCCTTTAACATCCCAATCGTCACGTTCGTCGACGTGCCCGGTTACATGCCCGGAACGGAACAGGAACACCGTGGGATCATCCGCCACGGCGCGAAACTTCTCTACGCGTACGCTGAAGCCACTGTCCCGCTCCTGACGGTGATTACCCGGAAGGCCTACGGCGGTGCCTACTGTGTTATGGCCTCGAAGAACCTCGGCGCGGACGTCAACTACGCCTGGCCGACCGCCGAAATCGCCGTCATGGGTCCAAAAGGTGCGGTCAACATCCTCTACCGCGAGGAACTCGCCGAAGCCGAGAACCCCGACGAACTCCGCGAAGAACTCATCGACGAGTATCGTGAGGAGTTCGCGAACCCCTACACCGCGACCGACAAGGGCTTCCTCGACGACGTGATCGTCCCGACCGAAACGCGTCCGCGACTGATCGACGACCTCGAGATGCTGGAAACCAAGCGCGGACAGAACCCGGACAAGAAACACGGCAACATCCCACTCTAGCATGACCGCACAGCACTCCGACACGGAAACCGGCGACGCCGTCACACAGGCACCGCCCGAAGACGGTTCGTCCGAAATCCCGTCGCCCTCGGCGAGCGACGTCCCCCTTCCGGCCGACGTCGAACTCGAGTTGCCTGCCGATGCGGACGACGAAGAGGCGGCGGCCATCGTCGCTGCGATCGGTGCACACCTTCACGATCAGGCGCGGGCGACCGCTGCAGCGGCCGCCCAGACCGAGGAAACGTGGGAGGGCAAACGCTGGTCGTTCGCGGGCCGTGTACGGGCCCAGCAAGGTGAAGACGTCCGCGTTCCGAAGACGGCACCGACGAACGCGTGGACGGCAGCGGGCCGGACGGATCGATTCTGAATCCGGCTGACTGCGACACACATCTTCACGCGCATTTCGGCGACGGCGAACTGATACTCGCCCCGTTGCGAAAAAGTAAGGTAGTGGCCCCGCAACCGTTCCCACAGGAATGTTTAGGAAGGTTCTCGTGGCGAACCGCGGCGAGATTGCGGTCCGCGTGATGCGGGCGTGCGAGGAGTTGAATGTTGGGACTGTCGCGATCTATTCTGAGGCTGACAAGGACTCGGGACACGTCCGGTACGCGGATGAGGCGTACAACGTCGGTCCTGCTCGCGCGGCGGATTCGTATCTCGATCACGAGGCCGTTATCGAGGCCGCACAAAAAGCAGACGCCGACGCGATTCATCCCGGCTACGGCTTTCTCGCGGAGAACGCGGAATTCGCGAGCAAGGTCGAGGCGGCCGATGGGATCACCTGGATCGGCCCATCCAGCGACGCCATGGAATCGCTCGGCGAGAAAACGAAGGCCCGCCAGATCATGGACGAGGCGGCGGTGCCAATCGTCCCCGGAACCACGGACCCCGTCACCGAACCCGACGAGGTCGCAGCTTTCGGCGAGGAACACGGCTACCCGATCGCTATCAAGGCCGAAGGTGGCGGCGGTGGCCGCGGCATGAAGGTCGTCTGGGCCGAAAGCGAGATCGAAGACCAACTCGAGAGCGCAAAGCGCGAGGGTGAGGCGTACTTCGACAACGATTCGGTCTATCTGGAGCGCTACCTCGAACAGCCCCGCCATATCGAGATCCAGATTCTTGCGGACGAACACGACAACGTCCGCCACCTCGGTGAGCGTGACTGTTCGCTCCAGCGCCGTCATCAGAAGGTCATCGAAGAAGGCCCATCCGCAGCCCTTTCCGACGAACTGCGCGAGGAGATCGGCGAGGCCGCCCGCCGGGGGGTTGCCGCCGCAGACTACACCAACGCCGGTACTGTCGAGTTCCTCGTCGAGGAAGACCCCGGACGTGGCCCCGACGAACCCCTCGGGCCGGACGCGAACTTCTACTTCCTCGAGGTCAACACGCGAATCCAGGTCGAGCACACAGTTACTGAAGAGATCACGGGCATCGACATCGTCAAGCGCCAGATTCAGATCGCAGCGGGCGAAGAAGTCGACTTTACACAGGAGGAGGTGGACATCGACGGCCACGCGATGGAGTTCCGAATCAACGCCGAGAACGCGGCCGAGGACTTCGCCCCCGCGACCGGTGGTACACTCGAGACGTACGACCCGCCGGGCGGGGTCGGCGTCCGCATGGACGATGCACTCCGGCAGGGTGACGAACTCGTCACCGATTACGACTCGATGATCGCGAAGTTGATCGTCTGGGGCGAGGACCGCGAGGAGTGTCTCGACCGTTCGTTGCGCGCCCTGGGCGAGTACGAAATCGAGGGGATCCCGACGATCATCCCGTTCCACCGCCTGATGCTCACCGACGAGGAGTTCGTCGCAAGCACGCACACGACGAAGTATCTCGACGACGAACTCGACGAGAGTCGGATCGAGGAGGCCCAGAAGCAGTGGGGCGGCGACACCGGCAACGGTGCCAGCGACGACGAGGAGACCGTCGAACGCGAGTTCACTGTCGAGGTCAACGGCAAGCGCTTCGAGGTCGAACTCGAGGAGCACGGCGCGCCGGCGGTTCCGGTCGGTGATGTCGAAGCAAGCGGCGCGTCCGGTCCGCCACAGCCGGCCGGCGGCGACAGCGGCGGTGACGACGATATCGCCGGCGACGGTGAGACAGTCGACGCCGAAATGCAGGGAACGATTCTGGACGTCGCCGTCGAGGAAGGCGACGAGGTCGCAGCGGGCGACGTGCTGGTCGTCCTTGAGGCGATGAAGATGGAGAACGATATCGTGGCCTCCCGCGGCGGCACCGTCACCGAAATTGCCGTCGAAGAGGAACAGAGCGTCGATATGGGCGACGTGCTGGTCGTGCTGGAGTAACGCCGAGCGCCAGCGCGCTCAACAGCAGAACATGAACGGATAGACCAGCGCGATCCGGTCGTCGTTTTCGAGTTCCGTATCGAACCCCGCATAGTGTTCGTTGAACCGACCGTTGATGCAGACCCGCGCGTAGGGTCGCGTCTGCTCACCTTCAGGATTCTTCCGCCAGGTGCCCGGCAATTCGTCGGGAACCGGTGCCCAGCCGTGTGCAGTGGCGTCGGATTCTGTTTCGGCGATCAGTATCTCTTCTAGGCCGTGTGCTTCGAACTCGTCAAAGAACGACTCGAGAAACTCACGGAGCTGCGTTCCCTGGAAGGTGTACTCGAGTTCGTGCGTGTCGAGGGCGGTTCTGACGTGGCCGGTACAGCGGACAGTGACGGTGGTAGTACCTGTGTCAGCGCCTGTTTCCAACTCTGGGTCACCGTGGACTGGCGGTGAACTGGAACCAGGACTGTCGTCAGTGGGCGCGTCGGCAGTCATACTCCAGGACAGGCCGTCACGAACAAAGCAATTGTGTCCGAACGTGTTCGCCTCTGTTCGAATTCGCTTCGGGAGGAGAACCAGTCTGTGCGGTATTCGCCGGGTGCGGTGGCAGTGGCAGTCCCTCGAACACGCAACTACGGCGCTGGCTCCGTGACAGTTCGGACGTCTCCCGAAACGGCATCGACACTGAGTTGGACGGGGTCGTCCGTCTCTGACGTTTCGAACTGGAAGTACCAGGTCGCACTGGTTCGACGGGGCTCGGAGACGAGTTCGTCGACGACGTAGCCTTCCTCGGTCGCCCGTTCGCGTGCGCGTGCTTCGGCGTCCTCGGCGTCCGTTAGCTGGAGGTCGTCGGTCGCGCGAACCGTCACAATCGGCATCTCCGCCATGCGGACGACTCGCTCCGTGACGCTGCCGACCAGCACCCGATCGAGCCCGGTCCGTCCCTGTGTACCCATGACGATCATGTCAATGTCGTGCTCATCGGCGTACTCGAGTATCACCTCGTGTGGGACGCCGTTTTCGACGGTGGTTGTCGCCTCGATGCCGGCGTGTGCGGCTTCGGCTGCAACGTGGTCGACCGCGTGGTGCGCGGTCGGTGTGGCTTCCTCGCTTTCGAGCGTCCCGAGCGGCCCCTCGGGGACGACCGAAAGTGCGTGGATCTGTGCGTCGAACTGTTCGGCGATGGTGAGTCCGTGTGCGATCGAGCGGCGAGTTCCGTCGCTCCCGTCCGTTGGAATGAGAACGTCCTGATACATTGCCCTAGATAGGTGTTGTTAGGTGTGCTGACGTAAAAACGATCGTTCCGCCGGTGTCAGTCCTGGCTGTGACGCTGGCGTCGACATCGTGACTCGCAGGCTCGCCCGACAGCGAGCATGTGACTCGAGTTCGGCGCGTCGGAAGAAATGCGTCGCAGTGAACTCGTTCTCGTAGCCGTGGCGCTCGAGGAGCGCCGAATCGTAGTCGCCGTGTTCGAGGAGTCCGGCAGCGCCGCGACGTTGTGTCCCGACAGGAGATAGAGTTGGACGGCTCCGAGGAGTCCCATGACGGAGACGACGACCGGCGCGTCTGGCTTTGCCACGCGGCGCAGTTCCCGAACGGCCTGCGCCCGGTCAGCCTCGTCCAGCAGGTGCGACAGCGGGCCGCCGAGACAGCACACAGCGTCGAATACGTTCGCTGGCAACCCGAGGTCAGTGATCGATCCCTGGACGAGCGAGACGGTGCCTGCAGCGTCAGCATCGACATCGCTGTCGCTGTCGCCGTCGGTGTCAGCGTCGTCGATCCGGTCAGCCGCGACCGATAGCTGGCCGCGACTGAGGTCGAGCAGCGTCACATCGTGCCCCCGCGCTGCGAGCCACTGGCTGTACCTTCCCGCACCGCCACCGGCGTCAAGCACTTGCCCTGACGACGGCAGGTTCGACGCGAGCGTGTCGACGGTCTCACCGAACTCGAGTTCACCGTCCATCCCCGTCGCAAGTCGATCCCACTCGTTGGTCCCGTACTCGTCGTAGAACGCCTGCGTCTCTTCGAGTGTATCCGTCAAATCCGACATTACGGCTCGACATTTTTGCCGACTGAAATAAGAGAGACTGTGTACTGTTGGCAACACTCAGTGGGTTGCCGTTGATTCCAGCACTGCCACCGATTACTTTGTCACGAGTGTCACAGCGGCCGTCGAAGGCATGGATCAAGCGCGGTGATCGGCTTTCAGAGGGCCGACACCAGCTACGAGGAGTCGAGGGGAACTTGTGACTACGATCTCAGAGGGCGTAGTACGCCGCACAGATCGCGGTGAACACGGCCAGCACAGCGTGCCCGGTTTCGGAACCAATCGCATAGCTGGCCGTCATAAGGAGCGACCAACCGGCGAAGAGCACGGTGAGAAACCGCGGTGATCGGAGGTGGTTCGTCACGTATCCGACGAAAATCAGGGCCGTTACGTACACCGCTGTCGACGACGTAATGATGTCGATCGCTTCGCCGAAGAGCGCCCAGTAGAAGAGCACCAACTGTAGTCCCACCATGGCCATGATGGCGATCGCTCGTCCATCGGTGTGCGGCGTACTCCAGGTGTCTTCGGTTGCGGTCATTGGAAGCGATTCATCCGGTTCCATAATACACGTTCCGGTCATATTTGATCAAGCCACCGTGCGGAACGTATTTATAGCACACACGATGATCACCGAGACTGCGCCGGGAGTAACGGTTTGCCTAAGGAACTCATGCGTCTACGAGCGTCAACACCGACGATAATCGGCTCGAAACCCTACACAAACGCGTCGGCTCGAGACGAACGGCTTCGTCCCTATCTCCCGCTCCCCGAAACGTTCGAGAGCGAAACGAGCGTCGAGACCCGCGCGTTCTCCTTTATCTGCAGCCCACCATCGGCAACCGACAGCGGCACTAGCGGCAGGTGCGAGCGGACCTGCACCGTCGGGTGTGACCCGCCGCGAGCCAGCAACTCGTTTCGCGGCTGCAGTTGGAGTGGGTCCTCAAGGTCACCCAGGAACTCGTTGTGCTGGACGACGTACTGACCGCCGTCGAGGTCCCACCAGCCGAACTCATCGTCCGGGTTCCGTAGTTCCGTCGGCACCGGCTCGAAATCGGCATCTTCGAGTTCGTCACCGCCGAAATCGAGCCGGCCAGGGCCGGCGACCTCGTAGATCGCGCTCACCGTCAGATCGACACCGCCGTCGTGGATCTGTGTCGGCTCGTGGACCAGGTTTTCGACGGCCGCAGCGAGCGATTCGTCTGCAGTCGAATCGGCGTCTGGGTCGGAGTCGATTGACATCTCGGGGAAGACTGACCGCAGAGACAAGCAAAAAGATGGCGCTCGAGTACCTCGAGGAAACGCAAACTGCGCCGGCGGCTGAAGTTGTATTAGCCTGGATTCGAACGACGTTTTATGGACGTGAGTCAGGGGCGGCTGTGGGCCGACATCGAGGCGAACGCATCCTTAGAACTATTGATAGGATCTTGAATATAATGCCGGTTGATGTTCCTTCACTCATGGAATGAGTTGTCCACGCAAGTTAATTTAATAAAGATATATTAAACACAAAACATACAGTCATTGTAATGACTGTGAGTGAAATAATATGAGACAGCCCTACCAAACACGTCGAAAAGCCCTCAAGCAGATGGGGTATTGGTATTGATAGTATAGTTGCTACAAGCAGTGTTACCGCGAATGATCTAACTCCACCACCAAATGAAGGTGCAGATCCAGTGTCCATCCAGGACTCGGATTCGTATACAGGAAGTGACATGTATGGTGGAGGCGATTTCCGCATCGGGCTGGGTACAGACGTTACAGCTTCCGCTCCTGAGTGGCGTGAAAGCTTCCAAGGTAGAGGCCAGTGGGAATACGACTTCACTGTTGAAGGGTGTACTGCTTGCCGTTTTGTTGGTGATAGTGGCGAACCGATCGAACATGATAAAAATGAGGCGATGTGATGGCAGGAAACCACTGTGAATGGTGGGACGGATATATACAGTCGTGATGATGAAGATTGGATCGGTTCTTCTCCAACTGATCAGTCTGGCGATTTCGATTATTCGTCCTACGCACTGGCTCGGGATGGAGTTACTCTGGCATTGACTTCCCTCAATCCGGCAATGGGTGGTTTGGGACTCGGCGCATCGTATTTCTTGTCTGATATGGTTAATTGGGTCTCCAGCCAATCCGGTGGTAGTGGAGGTGAGAGTCTCAAAAGGAAATGGGATTACACTATTGTCAACTCGCCTAATTGGGCAGACTCTTCAACGTTCTGGGATGAATTAAATATCGGTACGTCTGAATCGTTCTCGATTAAAAACCTTGCAATAGCCGTCCCTGCATATCCTGTACTAACGGAATATGAGGTATCATTCCTCACACCCCCGGATCCAAATTCGCTGAGCGCTAAGGAACGGAAAGAGTATGGGATCCGGGAGATCGAGCCAGAGGATGCTATAGTAGCCACTGCAAGTCAATGCACACCTGATCGCACGGCAACTGTGCGATCAGTGTGTAAATAGTTGCAGTTGTTACTATAGAGTAAGTCCACAAAGTGAGGATGAGTCTACCGAAGCGGTTTATGTTGCTGATCCAAAGGCCAGACTGGAGGTTTCAACTGTAGCCGATCCTGAGATCTCCGACGACGTTTACGACGAAATGGACAAGAAGAAGGAAGAACTCGATATTGACATTTAGTCAACGTCAAAATTAGACCTCGATTCAGCCTGTCGTTAGTTGAGTGGTACAGAAACCCACTCCGAATCGGCAGCGTTGTGGCGTACTATTTTTATTTCTGATCGGATTACGTTGTCAGGGTCTATTTCGGTTGGTGAGTTCAGTCTAACGCTGACAGATTGGCCAGCAGTATCGCTTTCGATAATCGCTCTTCTGTAGGAGATTGTTGATACTGGTCAGTTGTCGCTGTGGAATCGAAGAGAGCAAGGACACCGCGTCAGCGGTGTCCGTT
>NZ_AOIN01000077.1 GCF_000337135.1 Natrialba chahannaoensis JCM 10990 | reverse complement strand
GACGCAAGCTACTGCGGAAACCAGGGAGAGAAGCGCTCAAACACGCTATCAAAGCCACACTGTGAAATCAACAAAGTGCTACACAAGAGCGATGAGATACAAACTAACGACAATCGCGATTGCTGCATTGCTTATAATCAGTGTAGGAACCGCCCTGGCAGCGGCAACAACGACGACTTCAGCAGATGAGTCGCTTCAAAACGAAGTGATACCGGAAAATCATGACGTTTCGGTCGTTGACCCGCATGAGGCACTAACTGCAGCGGACGTTAACGCAGCCGTTGAAACGGCTTGGAGCAGTGATGAAATGATGAACTACTTCGATGACGATGAGGCAATTCACTTCGAAGTGTGGGCACCACAGTCAGATGAACAGCGGGCTATTGTCTCGCTTGCACCGGCCGAGGAATCTGACCAAACTCAGGTCCTCGCAAACGTCCATTTTGAGTCAGAGCATATCATTGATATCAAAGAACCACACACACTGAACGAATCAACTATGCAGTCAATCGAACAAACGGACGACGATCACACCACGGACGGCGGACCCCAACACGAACAAATTGAAAGTCAGCAAGGAACGTTGTCTGAATCAACAGATCACAACACGACTGCTATCAAAATAGAAACAGAGACTGTGGACACCCCAGAGATAGCACTTCAGGAGGATGATCAAAAGCAAATTGTTGCCACAGACAATTGAGAGGTCCTAATATATACTTGCATTTATGTCCGTAAAGATGGTGGATGAGAAATTCGAAGGGCCGGTAGGGTAGTGAATTCTCGTAAAAAAGAGCGTACTTCTTTTTTGTGGTGTAACCAGACTCACTGAGAGAGAATTTGCACACCCGTATTCGATATAGCCATATTCAGTTCATCAGACGAATCTAAGACATACAAAATAGCCATAGTTATATAATTTCCAAGAAGTGGGAGAGGTATCTATTCTAGCAGTGATATTGAGTAAATATGGTCCAGATACGTCTCTCGAACCCGATCTCCCCAGTTGTGAGTGTACGTATCGATCACGTCACCTGCGACGTCACCCCGGAGGTACTGTACAGTCCCCCGATCACCCGTTCGGTCCCGGAGATGAGTGGTGAAGAAGTGCCGGAAGTAGTGTGGTGTGACGTTCTCGGTCGTCCCCCCACCAGTCCGGTACCAGCCGTGCTCACGGGCGTGTTTTTCGACGATATAACGAACGTCTGAGGGCGTAAGGCGTTCACCCCACGAGTCTCTGGTGTCGAGAAACAACGGCTCTGCGGGCGAAACTGCATCCGGCCGAATCGCGAGCCAGGACTCGAGTTCCGTTCGCAACTCGTCGTCAACGGGAATCACCGTCTCACGCTTTCGCTTGTTCGACGCCGTCCGCACCTCCCCGTTCGTGACCGCGCCGCGGGAGGGTTCATCGGAGACGTACACCGACGAGGGTCGGCGGTCGAGTTCGACGCGCGGCGTCCACTCGAGTGCAACGGCCTCAACGTCAGCGTTGAGATCCCGCAAGTCGAGATTACAGAGCTCACCGACACGCATCCCGGTCTTTAGCAGTGTGACGACGACAGCGCGCTCTAGCGGGTGGGAGATCGAGGCGACGAACGACCGCATTTCGTCGATAGAGAGCTCTCGTCTGGTCGGGTTTGTGTCGATGGATTCGGACAGTTCCTCCATGACGAGCGCCATCGGGTTCTCCTCGAACGCGCCGACGCGGTTCATATAGTCGTAGAATCGGTTGAGATAGGAGGCGTAGGTAGCAATCGTGCTCGATTCGAACTCGCCGCGCAGGGAGTGAATCCAGGCCATGCAGGCCCGTCGATCCGCGTCGGAAATCGCCTCCACGGAGCCAAACTCCTGGCCGAGGAAGGCCTCAAACTGTCGAAGAACTCGCTCGTAGGCTTCGAGCGTCCGTTCGCTCTTGCCGTGATAGCGCTGGTCGTCGAGAAAGTAGGCGATCGGGTCGTCGATGTCCTCGACCTGTCCGGTCGCGTCAGTTGCCATCGCTATCACCAGTCGTCGTGTATCCGCCATGGCGACCACTGTATCGAATTCGGTTGTCAGACTGAAGCTGCTCGAGTGTGTCATCAAGTCGCGATTCTATATCTTCGCTGACCGCGTCCAGGAGCTCGTCCCACGAATACGTGTCAGACGAGAGTAAATTAAGGACCTGTGTTTCGAGGGCGTTACCCCCAGGGTCTGACCCCTGAGAAGTGGGTTCCTCTGAGATGGGTTCGAACCCCTTTCGGCCGGCTTGTACCATCGTCCGAACAAACTCGCTCTGGCTCATGTCGAGTTCGTCGGCGTGTGATTGCCATTCTGCTTTCTGATACGCCGGGACGTACGCTTTGACAGACTTCCGAGAGGTGTCCGCAGAGTCGCTCATACAGCACCCCTCAATCGCCGTGATATTCAAGGTTCCCATTAGTAGAGCTAAGTGAGTTTATCTCCATCTCTGTCACCCATAATGCGGCGGTTACAGAGACATTAGTTGAGATAAGCGTCCCCAAACACCTACAAATTGAGATACAGTATGTCCCAATGTGGGTCCGTCAGTTCACATATCTGTTCAGAAATAAAGCGGAGTATAGCAGGTTACCGGGGCCTGAAGAATACGCGCTTTCTGATAGATATGCGGAAAACTCACCCGAGTACGGGAGCCAAACGCAGCGAGAGTCGGCACGAATTCGCGGCTGTACTCGAGTTCAATCTGGCACCCATTCCTCGTGCATTCATACTGCCGGACAGAACTATTCGAAGATTGGGCGCGCTACTGCGGCCGTCACCTTCGGGAACGGCCGCGACTTTTCGACCGACTTCTCACTGACTTCTGTCCGACAGTATCAGATGCGAAGTGATCACGACGGAGGCGACCTCGATCGCGCTGACTGAGTGGATTGCGGGTAGTGGAGGCTGGGTATCGAAGGGTGAACTCGAGTACGTCCCCAAGTAAGCAGTCGAGTGATCGTCACGGCTGGCGTTGGGGGTGGGGTGGGTGGTGGGGAATGGGACGGACAGCCCATTGTCTGAGCGAGCACCAGCAATCGATCAAACAGGACAGAAGGGAGTCTGAACGCCAGACCCGTCCGTCGAACGGGTGGCGGGTGGGACGAAAGTCACACAGCAACGGTGTGAAACACCAGTGAGCAGCTCCCGGCGGCGACTAGAGTAGCCACTGAAAGCCAGGACACACCTGGTCGCAAGACAGCTACGTGATCAGTGTGTGAATCGTTTCAGTTGTTCCTATAGCGGGTCCAGTACCGAGAGACACAGACAAATCAGCACCCAGTAGCCCAGGACGGCGAAGAAATGTGCGGAGACAGCGGACACCGTGAGTTTATCGACCGCTGGCACAGCAAAACGGTGTTGACAGATGACAGCAGTAGCGGGGTGGCCTTAACAGACGGACCGCCATCGGAGAGATCGTGAGGGAGGGGCCGCCACACTCGCGCCTCAAGAGGATCTTCGGACCAGTCTCAGACGGTACGTTGCGTAGAATGGAGCTCTTCCTTCGGTAGTCAGTAGGGGCGTGTCAGAACGCTCTGAGAGTGGCGCAGAGCGGGTTTCGATGGTGTGGCGTTTCCCGGGCCAGGTGATTCATTCAACCGCTCTGAAACCATTTCTCGAGTGGAATTGGGGAACGATGTGCGGTTATTGGCGGTGATGTCGCAAGCAGCCGTTCGTGGATTCGGCAACTGTGTCTCGCGAGACTGTTTGGTCGTGGTGTACTCGAGTACACTGCCAGGGAGAGGGTCAGCTGCTGAAGCGAGAGGGCCAGTGCAGACTCGGTGTGTCTGTGTTACCGAGGGGGGGCTGTGGAAGCGATTCGTCGACGGTACAGAGTGCGAAGAGGCTGAGTGGTGGCACTCAAGGGGCTCCACTCTCAGTCTCGGAGTGATAGTACCAACTGAAACGGAACATACTGATCGAAGCGTCCACGGTTCTCACTCGCCGTTCTCGCTCCGAACCGCGCTTCCCACGTGCGATCTGGTACGTACTGACCGTCAGCGGCTACGATGGAGCGACCGCGATAGTTCTGGTTCCGACCCCGAACGGCAGGGCTGCAGGACTGATTGTGGCGGAGTAGATAAATCGGGAGTGGCGGCGATACAGGGGTTGAATATAATGTTATTAGACAACATGCAACATCATATGGCGACATATTCCAGTCAAATAAATCTCATAGTGCTATACCTAATTCCGAGTGCACTGGCTGCGGTGACGAGAACTCGAAAAACAGGCCCTTAGTCGTGACAGGCCCCGAAACCAGTTGAATGCGGCTAGTAGTTAGGCGTCAACCAAATCGAAAATCGCCTGCAAACCCAGTCAGTGTGTCGCCGTTCGAACGTCGTCGACGTGATAGAGATCCTGTTGAATCCCTTCACCGTCGCACTCCTCGCTCGGACATTCGTAGTGCCATCCATCCTGTGTCGCAGCCGCTTCACGGAAGCGGTCGCCACAGACTTGACAGAACAGTTGTCCCTTCTGACAAGTGTCTCGGTGAAGTTCGAGCGCGAGTTCGGTCTGGAACGACTGGTTGCAGTCTCGACAGGTGTGCATATTATGTCTGACGCGAGCATTCCCCAAAACTGCTTGGGTATTTTTATTCCGCCCATATCGGACGTGATACGGCACCATGGCGTCGATTTGGTCGTGAACACTGCGGAAGAAAAACAGACGCAGAACGGAGAACTCCTGATTTCGATGGCATTGTTCGCTGTCAAGATGTGTGCTGACAGCAACCGAAAACAGCCGACGGGGAAAGCAGTCAACGGAGTGGTAAACAGAAACTCGGAACGGAGTAGTTTAGTCGTCCTGACCGAGGATGCCGCGCTGAGTCATCGCAGCAGGGTCGAGCACTTCGTCGGCTTCTTCCTCTGAGAGGTAGCCCTTCTCGAGTACGACCTCGCGAACGGTCTTCCCCTCTTTGAGCGCAGTCTTTGCGACCTCGCTGGCCTTGTCGTAGCCGATGTGGACGTTGAGCGACGTTGCCATCGCCATCGACTGTTCGACCTGGTTTTCACAGAATTCCTCGTTGGCCTCAAGTGGGTCGATAAACCGGGTGGCGAAGACCTGACTCGCGTTCGAGATGAGTTCGGCGGACTCGAGGAAGTTGTGCGCGAGGACGGGCTTGTAGAGGTTGAGGTCGATCTGGCCCTCGGCAGCGCCGGCGGAAACGGCGGCGTCGTTGCCGACAACCTGCTTGTGGACCTGGTTGACTGCCTCGGCGACAACCGGGTTGATCTTACCGGGCATGATCGAGGAGCCGGGCTGGTTCTTGGGCTGCTCGAGTTCGCCGAGGCTGTTACGTGGGCCGGAAGCGAGCAGGCGAAGGTCGTTTGCGATCTTGTTCAGCGAGCCGGCGACGACGCGGAGTGCGCCGTGAGCTTCAGACATTGCGTCGTGGGCCGCCTGTGCCTCGAAGTGGTTGTCCGCTTCGCGGAACTGAACCCCGGTCTCCTTCGTGATGTACTCGGCGGCGCGGCCGGGGAACTCCTCGTGTGTGTTGAGCCCAGTGCCGGTCGCGGTGCCGCCGAGTGCGAGTTCTGCGAGGTGCTCACGGGCCTTGTCGACGCGGGAGAGTCCCTTCTCGACCTGCGTGCGGTAACCGCCAAACTCCTGGCCGAGCGTGACGGGTGTCGCGTCCTGCAGGTGGGTTCGGCCCGTTTTGATGACGTCGTCGAACTCTTCTTCCTTCGCTTCGAGCGACTCACGGAGTGTATCGAGCGCGGGGATGATGTCCTTCTCGACGGCTTCGAGGCTTGCGACGTGCATCGCGGTCGGGATGACATCGTTACTCGACTGACCGTAGTTGACGTGGTCGTTCGGATGGACGACCCGGTCGCCGATCTCCGCACCCATAATCTCGGCGGCGCGGTTGGCAATGACCTCATTTACGTTCATGTTCGAGGACGTGCCGGAGCCGGTCTGGAAGACATCGACCGGGAATTGGTCGTCGTGTTCGCCGGCGGTGACCTCGTCTGCGGCCTCAATGATCGCTTCTGCAACGTCGTCTTCGACCAGTCCGAGGTCACGGTTTGCCTGCGCGGCGGCCTTCTTGACGACGCCGAGTCCGCGGATGAATCGGCGACTGAAGGAAATTCCCGAGATTGGGAAGTTCTGGATCGCGCGCTGGGTCTGTGCGCCCCAGTAGGCGTCGGCCGGAACCTCCATCTCGCCGAGGCTGTCCTCCTCGATTCGGAACTCGCCGCCGTCACTGCTGTCGTCGGTACCGTCAGGTAATCCCATACGCTGAGCCTTGCGTCCGGTCAGGTAAAATCCACCGAAACGCCGAGGTCGTCGGACTCCGCCCGCTTACGGAGTGCCGTCTGGAGCCGCTCACGACACTCGCCGTGGACATCTCGGGCATCCCCGAGTTCCTCGTCGTAAATCGTCGGCGTGCCGCGAACCATCGTCCGCGAACTCGCCGTGTCGATCACGAGCGAAGCGAGACCGAGTCGACGCTGGAAGATCGACCGGCGCGTCGACACCGTCTGAATTCGGTAGTACGGGATCACGGTTGTCTGTCGCTTCCAGAAGCCGCGCCGAACCACGAGATGGTCCTCACCGACGTAGTAGCCGAGGTTGACGTACCGCAGGTGTGCCGCCGGCGGCACCGCGGCGAAGACGATGGCCGCGAGATACCAGCGCTCGAGGACGGTCACCTGCGTGATCCCGAACGCGATGGCGACGATGACGCCAGCGATGATGGAGTATCGCGCGAGATAGCGCCGGCGTGCGAGCTTGGGGAGTTGTTCGAACTTCGGCGTCTCGACGCCGGTCAGGTTCTCGGTGAACGTGTAGACGCGCGCTTTCTCGGCCAGCGGGACGGCAGACTGACTGCCGCCGTTGCTCTCGGGGCCGTAGCCGGCGGTCTCGACCCAGAGACCGGCGTAGCCGATCAAGCGCTGGAGTGGGTTGTCCGTGACCGTCACGGACTGGACCTTCTCTGCCGGGATCGAGCCGCTGTAGCGCTGGAGCAGCCCGCGCTCGTAGACGAAGTCCTCGTCGACGCGACCGAGGCGGAAGTCGTAGTACGTCGCGAACGTGTAGGCCACGCTCAAGACGTAGGTGATGACAATACCGTTGAGCAACGAGACAATCGTCAGGATGCCGTAATTCGTCGGTGTCCCGGTTCCGAGGTCCTCCGGCCCACCGACCGGTTGTGCGACCGTCAGCAGGTAGTCGAAGACCAGATCGGTTCCCAGGAAGAAGACGAAAAGCACACCCGCAACCGCCGCTGCTCGGATCGACGTGAACGAGTAGAGCAGCAACTCGCGGGCCTGCAGGTCGAACAGCGGCTGTTTCTGCGGGTGGCCGAATTCATCGAACTCGTTGCGGTCGTCGCGGTCAGCATGCTCGTCAAATCCGTCACCGTCGTCGAATTCATCGAACGTATCGTACTCATCGTCATCGACTGCATCGACTGGTTGCGGCCCGAGCCGGTCGTGATCGGTCTCTAGTCCAGCTTCGGCCGCTGGCTCTGCATCCGGCTCATCAGCTGGATCCGGACCGGACTCGAGTGGATGATCCCAGAGGTCGTGTTGGTCACGGCGCTCACGCGAGTCTGGCTGTCGAGAGGCGTCGGTTGGTGCTGAAGAGGTGTCTGCGTCGGCATCGCTCGCAGCGTCATCGACCTCGTTCTCGGTCTCGGTCTCGGTCTCGGTCTCAGCCTCAGTGTCAGTGTCGACCCCACCCGTCGTACCCTTTTTCTCCGCTCTACGGCGCTCGCGCGCAGCAGCCGTTCGCCGACGGATCTCGCGCTGGAGGCGGGTTGCTTCGGCTTCGCTGACGAAGTTCAGTGTCGCTTCGCTAGCGCCACCGCCGGCGGTCTCGATCGAGACGATTGCGAGATTGAGCAGCCGCTGGAGGACGCCCTGTCTGATGTCGACGTTCTGGATGCGGCCGTAGGGAATCTCACGGGAGCGGCGGGCAAACACGCCCGACGAGACGTCGACGGTGTCAGATGTGATCTCGTAGCCAAAGCGGTAGTAGTAGGCGATCCCGTAGGCGACGCCCGCAAGAAAACCAAACGGCGCGGCGAACGGCACCCAGGCACCGCTGATCGGGTCGAACGCCCCTGCGAGCACGAGCAGGAGGACGACCGGAATCCAGAGCCAGAGAAAGCCATACTGGAGGGCATATGTGACCGCACTAAGCGGATGGAGTCGATTCATAGTCGGAGCCATAGCGATCAGACCGCGTCGTCGGCCTCGCTCTCGACGGCGAGGTCGCGGAGGGTATCCTGTAGCTCACGCGCTCGATCCGGCGTCAACCCCGGAATCCGAACGTCGGCGTTGCGCGACCCTGCCGTGTAGACGACGACACTCGAGAGGCCGAGTGCGCGCTCGATCGGGCCAAACTGGGTGTCGACGTGCTGGACGCGCACGAACGGGACGGCGGTTTCGACGAACGTGATGACGCCACGTTCTAAGTAGAGCGCGTCGGGCTGGAGTTCAAACTGCCAGACCTGGTAGAGCCGAACGGCGTAGGCGAGCCCGAGGGCGATTCCGACAATGACGACGCCAACCTGGGCGACGGTCGGAATCTCGAGGAGCCACGGGTCGATGGCGGCGAGAACGATCCCGAGGATGATTGCCAGAATCGCAGCTTGGGCGATCCAGAGCAGTCTGATCCGGGGGTGTAGTGATTCCATAGCAGTATCCTATCAGGCGAGCAGGAGAATCCTACGGTTCTGTTTCGATCGGTGAGTGTTCACTCGGGAGGAAATTTTACTCGTCCTCCTCTCCACCGTGTTCCTCGTACTCCTCCGGCGTGTACGTCGAGAGCTCGAGCGCGTGAATGTCCGTCGTCATGTGGCCATCGAGGGCGTCGTAGACCTGCTGGTGTTGCTGGACCAGCGATTGGCCCTCGAAGGCCGGCGAGATGACCGTCGCCGCGAGATGGTCCTCGTCGTGTTTGTCCCGGGCAGGTCGCACCGTTGCGTCGGCGTCCTCGAGTTCCGATTCGATCAGGTCCGCGACGTCTGCTGGGTTCATAGGTGACAGATTGGGCGCTCGCGGCAAAAGCGCCCCGGTCGGCACTGCGTCTGGAAGCGACTCGCGGCCACCACTATTGACTCGCGGGCACCAGTCGGCGACTTTATGCTGTCCGCGTGCCAGCACTGTGACGAACATGTCACTGGCAGCCGAGACGCGCCGCGCGGTCGAGGCCCACCCGTTCCTCGTGACGGCGCTTCGCGCGGGCATCGTGAACTACACTGCCGCCGCTCGGTTTCTCTCGGGCGACGAGCGGGAGACAGCGACTGGCGAGAGCAGCGACGAAATCGGTGAAATCAACGGCGACATCGACGCCATCGCCACCGCGCTCCGACGCTACGCCGAGGAACTCCCCGCCGCAACCCACGACGCTCGCGACGTCAGCGTTCGCATGGAGAGCAGCATCGGCACCGTCGACGACCCCGGCTCAGCGCTCGTCACCGTCGGCGGCACCGCCTTCGGCTCCAACGGCGGCGACCTGACTGCAATCTACGCCACCGGCGCGGTCGACGCTGCCGCGCTGGCGACCACACTCGAGTCCCTCGCCGTTAGGGAGATCGAACCGGTTGCGGCCGCCGTTGGAAACGAGACGCTGATTGTGATCGTCGAGCGCCGGGAGGGGGCGAACGCGGTGCGAACGGTGGAGGGGGCGCTGGAGCGGGTTCCCAGCGATTCGGATCAGTGACAGCAAGTGTATGATCGGTGATTTGTGATGTGCTGAGTACTGTGCTCATTCCGTGTGCTCGAGCAACGCCATTGGTGGGTTCAAAGGAGTGAAACCGCTATAGTAATCACAATGGGCCTCACGAAGCAACAAAAACCGCTATTGCGTAGCTATTGATAAGCGCTTAACTACGGCCCACGGGTATACCTTCGCAATGACCCTGCACGTGACGAACACGTTGACGGGCGAAAAGGAGCCGTTCGAGCCACAGGACCCCGAGAACGTCTTGCTCTACTACTGTGGCCTGACGGTCTCCGACCCGCCCCACCTGGGCCACGCGCGGTCGTGGGTCCACGTCGACGTCATGCACCGCTGGCTCGAGTACCGCGGCTACGACGTGCGCCACGTCGAGAACTTCACCGATATCAACGAGAAAATCGTCGCCCGCGTCGGCGAGGACAACCTCGGAGAGGGCGAAGCCGCTGTCGCGGAAACGTACATCGAGCGCACCCTCGCGGACATGCGCTCGCTGAACCTCCTCCGGGCGGAGGTCTACCCGCGCGTTTCCGAGCACATTCCCGAAATCATCGACCTCGTCGAGACGCTCGTCGAGAAGGGCTACGCCTACGAATCTAACGGCTCGGTCTACTTCGACGTAACCAGCTTCGAAGAGTACGGCAAACTCTCGAACCAGGAGCTCGACGAGATCGAATCCCAGGGCGACCCCGACGAACGCTCGGAGAAGCGCAACTCTGCTGACTTCGCGCTTTGGAAGGCCGACGGCGTCGAACCCGGAGATATAGAGGAACACCGCCACGAGGGCGCTGCACCCGCCGAACACGCCTGCGAGACCGCTCTCACGTGGGATTCACCGTGGGGCGAGGGTCGCCCCGGCTGGCACATCGAGTGCTCCGCGATGAGCACGACCCACCTGGGCGAGACGCTCGACATCCACGTCGGCGGCCGCGACCTCGTCTTCCCACACCACGAAAACGAAGTCGCACAGTCCGAAGCCGCGACTGACCAGCAGTTCGCGAACTACTGGCTCCACTGCGAACTGTTCCAGATGGCCGACGAGAAGATGTCCTCAAGTCTGGGCAACTTCGTCACCGTCGACGAGGCGGTCGACCAGTGGGGAACGAACGTCATGCGAACGTTCCTGACGGCCGGTTCGTACAACAGCCAGCAGCTCTACTCGGACGACACCATCGCCGAGGCCGAGGAGCGCTGGGAGCAACTCGAGCGGGCCCACGAGAGAGCCGTCGAGGCTGTCGACTCGCCGGCGGCACGAACGAAAGTCGAGGACGAAGACCTTCGAACGGCCGTCGACGACGCCCACGAAGAGTTTGCCGCGGCGATGGACGACGACTTCAACACGCGTGAAGCACAGTCCGCGCTGCTGTCAGTCGCCTCGGCGATCAACGCCCATCTCGAGGGACGAACGGAGTACGACTACCGCGGCCTCCGCCGCACCGTCGACACACTCGAGGAGCTCGGGGACGTGCTGGGCCTCTCCTTTACCGGCGACACCACCGGCAGCGCCGCTCTCGCGGGCGATGTCGTCGATCTCGTTCTCGACGTACGCGAGCAGGAACGAACGGACGGTAACTACGAACGCGCCGACGATCTGCGCGACGAACTCGAGTCGCTCGGCGTCGAAGTGCAGGATACGGACGAGGGGCCGACGTACCGATTACCGTCGGGCGAGTAGTTGGCCTTCGGACAGCGACACCAAACCGGCGGACGGCGATTTCGCGGGCCGGCCACGGGATGGCAAGGTCTGCTCTTTTGCGACTGGTCGTGGTCGAGTTCGTATGAACAGACGCGAGTTCGTCGCCGCAGGGGCAGTCTGCGGGCTCGGCCTTATGGCTGGCTGTCTCGACGACGCGCTCGCAGACATCACCTCGTTTTCCGCCACACCCGTGGTCGTCTCAGCGGCTGCACTCGAGGAGACCGGCTACGCCTATCAGGGGACCGAGAAGGTCGTGGAGACGCGGACGGTTGCCCGCCAGACCGTCGAGGCGACGAACTACGCGAGTGAGTACACACGGACGATGGGGATGCTGTCGGCCGTGCTGGGCGACGGGCCAGCGGAGGCGGACGCGGGGCTGTTCGGCGTCGCGACGACGCCACAGGTGGAGATGCTCGGCGAGGAGTGCAACCCGGTCGCCGACATGTCGACCGCCGAAATCGCACAGCGGGTGCAAGAACAGTTCGACGAGATTTCGCTCGACAACGAGATGGTCGTCGACGAACGAAGTGTCGAATCGCTCGGCGAGACAGTCGTACTTGAGACGTTTGAGGGCGAGGCGTCGATGTACGGTGCGGACGGGATTCCGGTTCGTGCCGATATCTCGACGTTTACCCACGACAGCGATCTCTTCATCGTCGTCGGTGCGTATCCGGACGCAGCGGAGGTGGAGCAGTTTCAAGACGAACCGGAGACGGAACGGGTCGACGCGCTCGTGGGTGGACTCGAGTACGGCTCGGATGCGACTGTGGAGATGGTTGAGTGAGGAGGGTGAGTGAGAACAGGGTGTCTGAGGGAGTACAAGGGGCAGCTAGAGTCCGGCTACAGCCCGAGTGCTGTCGCAATCGAGAGCCCGCTTGCGAGTGCGCCGAGGAGGTAACCACCGATTGCACCGCCGTTGAGCAGCGGGAGCCCGGCGTGTGCGCGTCCGCGAACGACCATCGCCATGAGCACGACGAGGCCGACGATCGTGCCGACGATCGCACCCAGTGCGGGGAGGTTGAGCGCGAGTCCAGGGACGTCGAGCGTGCCCGCGTCGAGGAAGTAGGCCGCGCTGACGACGAGGATGGTTGGGATCACGGCGTCGCCGAGGCCGATGAACAGCGCGTCGCGCTGTGGTTCTGGCGTGGGTTCGTCGGTTGGGTCCGTATTCTCAGTTACCTCGGTTGCAGCAGACTCGGACGACTCGACGGCGTCGACGGAGTCGGCAGAGTCGTTGGATGTAGCAGGCTGTCCAGACTCGTCAGGCGAGGACAGGTAGGAGTACGACAGCGTCAGGGGAATCACGAGTACGACTGGGATTTTGAGATCCATGACGCCCTCCGCGAGATCGAGCATGTGTTCGGTGCCGTAGACACTGATGGCGTCGTAGATGGCAAGCACCGCGAGCAAGAGCAGGGCAGGGAGGAGCCCGAAGCTAATCCCGAAGAGCGCGGCCGCGCCAGCGCCCATCAGGACGCCGGCAGTGTCGATGACGTACCACTCCGGATGAAATAGGAGCGCAGCACCAACACCGAAGGCGGCGAGCACCGCGAGGACGTTGACACCTGCATCGCCGACTGTGACGACTGGTGGGACGAGTTCAGCGAAGACGAACCAGGCAATCATCACGCTCACGCCGATGATCAGCGCGCGGATGAGTCCCTGCAGGTCGTACTTGAAGGCGGCGAGCATGAGGGCAGTTGCGACGAGGATGATGGCAACGTAGACGACGCTGTTAGTGGGGTCTTCCGGGTTCTCGACGGCCTGGTGGCCGGACTCGTAGAACGGCTCGGTGAGCGCCAGCGCGCCGAGCTGGACGCCGAGAAACAGCAAGACCGTCACTCCGACGGCGGCGAAGACCCGAATCCGGTCGTTCATGGCGCGGGGTTTGGCGCGCGCTCGTATGGGTGTTTTCTTCTCTGTTTCTTGGTTCCCTACCTGCTACCTTTCGGGCCTCTCGAGTCGAGTGGTATCTCCGCCGCTCGTCAGCGCGCGTACAGCGTCGATCCCACGAGCGCCGGCAGGTGGACACCAGCGTCCGGCGTCACCGCCAGATAGGGCTGATCGACCGGTCCAAAGACATCGACGACGCGTCCCACTTCGTCGAGCGAGTCGTCCAGCACGATCGTCCCGATTTCGTTGCTATGTGCGTCGGTTGCATCCTCGTCGGTAGCGTCCGCTCGCAACACCGCGAGTCCCTGTGCCGTTCGGACGACTGTTCCAATTCGTTTCATTGGCAGTGTGGTTGGTTGTCAGCAGCGCAGCGCCCCATCACTCGCGTATCGCCACGACATACGCCGCGACGGCTTGTACGAGATCGTTCTTCGTCGAGTCCTCCGCACCGCGGACGACGACTCGGCCGCGCTGGGCCCAGGGCTCTCGCGAGTAGGCCTTATCGCGCTCGATCGTCGCGTCGTAGCCGATCTGCTGGACGGCCTTCGCGATTTCGTCGACTGATGGCTCATCGACTGCCAACTCCTCCGACACACGCCGTCCGTCGGCCCGCGAGAGCGAGGCATCGAGATAGGCGGGCCAGATAACGTTCTCGACCATGCTCATTCCTGAGCGGGGAGGTGAGTAAACCTTTTTCAACTTCGTTCGTCGTCGGCTCACAGAATCAAACGGAACCAGCTGGGAAAACAGTAGTCGGCAGAACCGTAGATACTACTACTGAGACAGTCACTGAGATCGTCAGCGCAGTCGCGCGCCAATACCGAGTGTCGCGAGTACAGCAGCAAGGGCCCCAGCAACGCCGAAGCCAGGGATCGAGTCGTCGCCGGCATCTCCGTCATCAGTTGTCGGCTCGCCGTCCTCATCGTCGCCCGCACCATCGTCATCGCTCGCCGTCGATCCTTCGAGTTCGGCGCTCGCCTCGTCGTAGGCTTCAGGGTGGATCTCCTCGACGATCGACGTGACCGCCAGCACGACCTGCGGTGCCGGCTGGTTCAGTTGGTTCGCGTCGACGGCAATCACGTTATCCTCCTCGACGGCCGTGATCTCGGTCGCTGCGTCGGGAATCGGTGGTTGCTCTCTGTCATCCGAGTAGACGACCCACTCCGGGTCCGCGTCGACGACCGTCTCGGCGTTGATCGGCTCATACCCCGTAATGCCCGCTTCCCCGGCGACGTTCTCGAGTCCGGCCGTGGACAGAATCTCGTCGATGAACGTCTCCGTGCCCGCGGTCATGCCGTCCTCACCCATCGTGTAGTAGACGAGCGGGCGGTCGGCGTCCTCGAGTGTAGTCTCGACGATCTCGAGTTGGTCGTCCATCCAGTCGATCGTCTCCTCAGCGCCGGCGCACTCGTCGACGAGCGCACCGGTCGTTTGGACGTTCTCGCGCACGTCATCGATCGACTCGGCCTCCGAGAAGTGGTAGACGGTGAAGCCAGCCTCGTCGCGCAGCGTCTCGATGTCCGCGGCATCTGTTATGTTTGCCGCCAGCACGAGGTCGGGATCGGTCGCGATGACCTGTTCGTGGTTGACCTCCCAACCATCACTGATATCCGCGCGGTCACCGCGGTCGAGTCCGCTCGTCGCATCGGTGTAGGGCATGCCGTCGAGGCGGTCCTCAGCACCGATCTCGTACATCGTCTGGGCGTCACTCGCCTGCAGCGCGACGACAGAGTCAGGTGCCTCCTCGAGCGTGATCGTCTCGCCCGTCGCGTCGGTCAACTCGAGTGGGTATTCACAGGAGACGGCCTCCTGTGTGAGTATGGAATGGATAGCTGGGTGCTGTGCTGCCTGTGTCTCGTCTGGGCCGACCGACTGTGCGGCGTCGGCGGGACTGCCGGCCGCGATGCCGCCGGCGGCCGCGATCGGTGCCGTTGCTGACGCGGCGACGACGGCCGTGAGAACCACGAGTAGCGCGATCGGACGTTTGGGTCGCATCGACCGTATATGGGACGCACTCCAACAAATATTTGGCTAAAGCAATCGTGGTTTCAGAGTATGTACCGGCCGGGCCGAACCATCTCATGGTCGGCGGGACTTCTCCTCCTGCTCGTCGTTGTCGTCCTCGTCAGCGCCGCCCTCGGCCCGGTGCGAATCGATCCGGTGACGGTCGCGATGGCCGCGTTAAACGCCGTCGTTGTTCCGACTAGTGTCTCGATGAACACCACAACCATCACTGTTCTCGGGTTCGCGATTCCGCTGCTGGTTCCGGCGTTCGAGTACACGGCCGTCTTTTCGTTCGATGTCGCCGGCTCACACCAGTTGATCGTCGAAACGATCCGAATGCCGCGGATCGCGCTCGCCGCGACGGTCGGCTTCTCGCTTGCTGCCGCAGGAACCGTCATGCAGGGGTTCTTCCGGAACCCACTCGCTGACCCGTCGATCATCGGCGTCTCCTCGGGTGCTGCAGCGGGTGCGGTGGCTGCTATCGCCTTTCCTGCGATCGTGCCGTTCGGGAGTATCCACCTCTCAGCGTTCGTCGGCGCGCTTGTCACGGCGTTTCTCGTCTACGCCATTGCGACCGAGGGTGGACGCACGCCAGTCGCGACCCTGCTGCTCGCCGGCGTCGCGATCCAGGCCTTCTTGGGTGCGCTGATCTCGTACATGTTGGTCCACAGCGGCGACGACCTCAGACAGGCCGTCGTCTGGATGATGGGCCACCTCAACAACACGACCTGGAGCGACGTGGGCTTCGCCCTGCCGGTCGCGCTGCTCGGCGTCGGCGTCCTCGGCGCGTACGTGCGCGAACTGAACGTCCTCCTGCTCGGCGAGGAGGATGCCCACCACCTCGGTGTCGATGTAGAACGGACCAAGCTCCTCCTGCTCGCACTCGCGAGCATCGTCACGGCAGCGGGTGTCGCGGTCGCCGGCGTCATCGGATTCGTCGGCCTCGTCGTCCCGCACATCATGCGACTGATCGTCGGCCCGGACCACCGAATTTTGCTCCCGACGAGCGCGCTGGCCGGCGCGTCCTTCCTCGTCGCGACGGACACCATCGCCCGCGCCGGGCCGGCCGAAGTGCCGGTCGGCATCGTCACCGCCTTCGTCGGTGTGCCCTTCTTCCTGTTCTTGCTCGTTCGTCGGGAGGTGCATTCGTTGTGAGCGACCAGACAGATCACGACTGCACAGACTCCGATCAAACCGACGGCAGCCAGACGGAACGGCACGACACCGGGGACAGCGAAACGCATGAGGAGACCACGCGCCACCTCGAGCCGGCACCGATCACCGTCACCGACCTCTCGCTGTCCTTCGGCGACCTGTGCGTGCTCGAAGACGCTTCGCTCTCGATCGAACCCGGCGAATTCGTCGGCTTCGTCGGCCCAAACGGTGCCGGGAAGACCACCCTGCTGCGCGCCATTAGCGGCGCGATCACACCGGATTCGGGAACCGTAACGATCGACGACACCGACGTTCACGCCGTTTCCTCGCGCGCGTCGAGCCGTCTCGTCGCCGTCGTCCCGCAGGACACCTCGCTGTCGTTCTCGTTCCCCGTCCGCGACGTCGTCGAGATGGGCCGCCACCCCCACCGCTCGCGGTTTGCCGCGCCGACACACGAGGACCGCGACGCCGTCGAGCGGGCACTCGAGCGGACCCGGACAACAGATCTTGCAGAGCGGCCGATCGACGAGGTCAGCGGCGGCCAACGCCAGCGGGTCGTGCTCGCGCGCGCAGTCGCCCAGGAGACGCCCGCGCTGTTGCTCGACGAGCCAACGGCCAGTCTCGACGTGAACCACCAGATCGAAACGCTCGAACTCGTGCGCGAACTGGTCGATTCGGGCCGGACGGCGGTGGCAGCGATCCACGACCTGGATCTGGCGGCGCGCTACTGCGACCGGCTCGTGGTGCTCGCCGACGGCGCAGTCCACGATGTCGGCACACCAAACGAAGTGCTCACGGCCGACGCGCTCGCCGAAGCGTTCGACGCGAACGCGACGGTGACTACGAACCCAGTGACCGGGACAGAGACGGTGACGGCGCTCCCGGACGCCGCAGCAGTATCGGATACTGGGGGCGAGCAGTCAGGAGACAGCGCCGCCCGCGTCCACGTTCTCGGCACTGGCACGACGGCCGCGAGCGCGCTCGTACGGCTCGCCACCGCCGGCTACGAGGTTTCGGTCGGTCCAGTCACCTCCGGCGACGCGGCTGCGGAGACAGCAGCCCGACTTGCAGAGGGTGCGGCCTCCGTCTCCGCCGGTGATGACAACAGCCGAGCCGTCGAAACCGTTACAGTCGAACCTTTCGCCCCACTCTCGGCCAACGATCGCGCCGAGCTTGAGACGCACATCAGACAGGCAGATGCGACCGTCCTCGCGGACCTGACGCTCACTGCCGGCAACCAGCTCGTGCTCGACCCACTCGAGTCCGTCGAGAAACCGATCCTCATCGAAACGACGCCACTCGCAGAACGCAACGGTGTGGGTGCGGCGGCGCGGGAGCGCTACGAGGCGTGTCGCGAGCGTGGTGTCGAAGCCGGTCTACCCGACCTGCTTGATGGTGTTGAGGGGGTACTGTCGGGTTCTGGGGAGGGGACAGTGGAGGTGGACTCGAGTAGCCCTGCGGTTGAGGCGGACGGTGCGGGCAAGGCTGACGAGGCCGACGGGGCGGTCGAGGCGAACGAAGCGGACGACCGAGATGATGCAGTACAAGAGTCCGCGGTGTCGCGGGAAGCGTCCGACGACTGAGCGGTTACTGCGGAGTCTGGGAGCTCGCTTCGCTTGTTGTGACGTGAGTGAAGTAGTAGGGTGAAGTAGTGGATACTGGTGGACTGAGACCCAGGTACCATACAGCAGCGCAACTGGACGGTTTTTTACCCCTCCGTCACCGACTACCGCGCAATGAGTACACGCGAGACCACATCCGGCTCCGAGGCCGAGTCCGACCTCGACTACGACGACCTCGGACTCGTCGCCGGGCTGGAGATCCACCAGCAACTCGATACGGCGACGAAACTGTTCTGCCAGTGTCCGACTGAGATTCGTGAACCCGAAGAGGCAACGCGCACGTTCGCGCGCTACCTCCACCCCACGCGGAGCGAACTCGGCGAGATCGACGAGGCCGCCCTGGAAGAGAGTCGCGTCGAGCGCGAGTTCGAGTACCTCGCCTACGACTCGACCTGTCTCGTCGAGGAAGACGACGAACCGCCACACGAACTCGACGCGGAGGCACTCGAGACGGTCCTCGAGATTGCTCAGCTGATGGGTATGTCGCCGGTCGATCAGGCCCACGTCATGCGCAAGATCGTCGTCGACGGCTCGAACACCTCGGGCTTTCAGCGCTCGACGCTGATTGCGACTGACGGCGACATCGAGACCAGCGAGGGCGCGGTCGGTATCGAGGACCTCATGCTCGAAGAGGAGAGCGCCCAGCGCGTCGAGGAAACCGACGGCGGCGTCCGCTACAGCCTCGATCGACTCGGCATTCCGCTGGTCGAGATCGGCACGAAGCCAGACATCTCGACGCCGGAGCAGGCACTCGAAGCCGCCGAGCGGATCGGGATGCTCCTGCGCTCGACGGGGAAGGTCAAGCGTGGACTCGGAACGATTCGCCAGGATGTCAACGTCTCCATCGCGGACGGTGCACGCGTCGAGATCAAGGGTGTCCAGAGCCTGGATGATATCGACGACATCGTCCGCACCGAGGCCGCCCGGCAGCGTGAACTCGTCGAGATTCGAGAGGAACTCATCGAACGCGACGCGTCCGTGGGTGACGTACAGGACGTGACGAACGTCTTCGAGGACACCGAGAGTGGTGTTATTGGTGGCGCACTCAACTCCGGCGGCTCCGTGATGGGCGTCCTACTCTCCGGCTTCGACGGCATCGTCGGCCGCGAGATCGCGCCTGACCGACGACTCGGAACCGAACTCTCCGATCATGCGAAGCGCCACGGTGCGGGCGGCATCTTCCACACCGACGAACTCCCCGCCTACGGCGTGACCGAGGACGAAGTCGCGGCACTGCGCGAGGCGGTCGGTGCCGGTCCGGACGACGCCGTCGCCATCGTCGCCGCCGACACCGACGTCGCCGAGGCCGCGATCGAAGCCGCCGCCGAGCGCGCCGAAACCGCGCTAGAGGGCGTCCCCGAAGAGACGCGCGGCGCGAACGACGACGGCACGACCCGCTACCTGCGCCCACTCCCCGGTGCGGCGCGGATGTACCCCGAGACCGACGTGCCACCCGTCGAACCCGACCCGAGTGAGGTCCCAGAACCCGAACTGCTCACCGAGAAGGTCGAGCGCTACCAGGACGAGTTCGACCTCGGGGAGGGCCTCGCAGAACAGGTCGCCTACGGCAAGCACATGCCGCTGTTTGAGGATGTAGTGGCGGACGGCATCGATCCGACGCTCGCCGCGACGACACTCGAGTCCACCCTGACCGAACTTCGGCGGGACGACGTTCCAATCGAGGCGCTGACCGAGACGCATATCGCGTCGGTACTCGAGTTGGTCGAAGCTGGTGAGTTGCCGAACGAAGGCGTCCCGGATCTGCTCACTGTGCTGGCCGAAGAGCCAGATCAGACTGCCGAGGAGGCGGCCGAAGATGCGGGACTTGGCGGTGCCGACGAGGAAGAGGTCCGAGAGGCTGTCGTCGGTGTCGTCGAGCGAAACGAGGAGCAGGTCACAGAGGAAGGGATGCAGGCGTTCTCCGGACTCATGGGCGAGTGTATGGGTGCGCTTCGCGGGAAGGCGGACGGCGACCTGGTGAGTCAGTTGCTGCGCGAGGAGATTCAGAAGCGGGCCTAAGCACGGGTGGGGAGTGAGCGGTGTTCCGTCGGGTGTTCAGTCCCGTTTTGCCAGGTTTTCAGTCGCGTTCCGCCGGCCGCTCCGTCGCCCGCCGAAGGAGTCCGAGGAACGTGTTCGCCTCGCCTTCAGTGAGGTCGGCGCGGCCGTAGACGCGCCGGAGCATTCGCATCGTCTTTTCGCGCTTTTCCGTCGGGTGGTTGAGTTCTTCTAAGAGGTCGGCCCACTGGTCGTAAAGTCGATCGACGGTTGCTTCGTCCGCGCGGACGCGCTCGATATCTGGAAGCTGTGTTTCGTCCTCGTCGAGCGCGAGTGAGCGAAGTTCGTAGAGCGTGATCGTCGCGGCCTGGCCCAGGTTGAGAACGGGATACTCCTTGCTCGCGGGAATCGCACAGATCTCGTCGATACGGGCGAGTTCCTCGTTCGTCAGGCCGACGCGTTCGCGCCCGAAGATGAGTGCAGTCGGGGCCTCGACGGTCGGCAACCGTTCGGCGAGATCGGCAGGCGTAGAGAAGGGAAAGCGCATGTGGCTACGGTCGTCCTCGTTGGTGACGGCGGTACAGCCGATCGTGTGATAGCCTGAGACGAGTTCATCGAAAGAAATTTCGGTCGCGTTCGGAAGGATATCGTCGCGTGCGTGGCCGGCGAAGCCGTAGGCCTCGCCGTCGGGATCGAGTTCCGGCGGGTCGACGAGAAGGAGGTCACTGAAGCCGAAGTTCTTCATCGCTCTGGCGATCGTACCGACGTTGCCGGGGAACTGTGCGTCGACGACGGCGACTGCTGGTGGCGTCCGTTGGGACGGGAGGTCGTCAACTGTTGAGTCCTGTTGTGGATGGTCGTTCGCGTCAGTCATGGAACTCGGGAGTCACATACTGAGTATCGAACGGGAGGGCAAAAGTGACCTGTTCGCTGTGTGTGTGAGTTGGTGGGGGTGTGTGGGGTGAGTTGACTGTAGTACTCTATCTAGTACAACTTCTAGTATTACTAGTCACTTATTCTTCTCTAGTTCTAGAACACACATGTTGAATACAACGAATACAATGTGTGTTTGGATGGTAGACCACTTGAGGCGGATGTTTCGCTGCGGAGAGAACGTGTCGTCCTCTTGTTGAGGGGGGACACACCACCATCGCGTTTGTAACGCTGTTTTGCTAGGGGGGTTCTGTTCTACAACACACCTGTGTCGCGGGTGAAAAATCCGCCGGGTTACCGGTCACATTCGCCGAAATATGGGGATCAGTCAGACCCACCCCCTCCCTCTCGCCGTTACATCCGCGACGGGGGTGTGTGTCCCAAACGGCTCGTCGCTCGTCTGGCGCGTCAGACATCGGTGCTAGTTTTGTCGCTCATTCGCCGTGGATTCTGCATCGCTTTCCGCTCACGGACTGGTACCAGAACCGGATTCGAAACGGCCGTTCTCGGCCCTCGATCAAACTCCTGTCTTGCGGTTTTACATACGCGACGGGGGTGTCAGTGCCGACGCCACATCCGCCGCTCACCGGTGTGTTCTCCACAACAGTTAGAAGCGCGAGGGCGGCGTTTTCCCGGATTGGAACCGAATTGCCACTGTATGCGAATCTCAGACGCGAACGACCCTTATTTACATCCGCGATCGATCTCCATACCTTTATTTCAGTCCAGTTGGAAGACACCCGGTACTGCAATGTCCGCCAACGACGATCGCGACCCACTCTTTCGGTACGACGATCCGGTCTTTGCCGACGAGCGATTGCTCGAAATTACGCATCTGCCCGGCCCGGACCGCATCGTCGGCCGGGACGAACAGATGCAACGGGTAGCGGACGCCCTGAATCCAGCCATCTTCGGGAGCGAACCCAACCACCTGTTCATCTTCGGCAAGACCGGGACCGGCAAGTCGCTGATCTCACGCTCTGTGACCAAGCGCGTGATTAGTGAAGCGCGCCGGGACGACGTGACGGTAAAGTACGCCTTCATCGACTGCGGCGAACAGAACACCGAAGCCTCGATCATCAAGACGATCGCCCAACTCGTCAACGACTCGAGTGAGAGCGGGATCACGATTCCCGATCGCGGCCTCGGCACCGGCGACTATTATAAGCGTCTCTGGCAGGCCGTCGACCGCTGTACCGACGTGACAATCGTCATCCTGGACGAGATCGACATGCTCGAGGACGACGAAGTCCTCCGGAAGCTCTCACGCGCGGGCGAGAACCGTCGCATTTCGGACTCGAGTATCGGGATTATCGGCATCTCGAACAAGATCGACTTCCCGGACCATCTCTCCGAGCGCGTCAAGTCGAGTCTCTCGCGGGACGAACTCGTCTTTTCGCCGTACGACGCCAACCAGCTCGTAGAAATCCTCGAGAAACGCCGCGACGCGTTCCACGACGGCGTGCTCTCGGGTGACGTGATCCCGCTCACAGCCGCACTCGCCGCACAAGAACACGGGGATGCCCGCAAGGCAATCGACATCCTCCGGAACGCGGGCCGGATTGCGAAGAAGCAGAACGCAACACGCGTGACGGCAGATCACGTCCGCGACGCCAAGGAGAAGACTGAGGCAGACCGGTTCAACGAACTCATCGAGGGGTCGCCACAGCAGGCGAAGGCGATTCTGTACTCGCTGACGCTGCTCACCGAGAACAGTTCGGAGAAGGAGTTCCCGACGAAGATTATCTACAACCAGTACAAGGAGGTCGCGAACCGACTCGACTTCGACGTGCTCTCCGAGCGCCGAGTGCAGGAGATCCTCCAGGAACAGAACTTCCTCAACGTCATCCAGTCCGAACGCGAGGGCCGCGGACGCGGGCGCGGCGCACACGCAAAACACCGTCTTCTCGAGAACCCCTCGATAGTCAAGAAGGTGCTGCTGCGCGATTCACGACTCGCGCCACTCGAGGAAGGTGCCGGTGATACGGATAACACGGCGTCGACCGGTAGTCGATCCAAACGGGGAGATACGGCCGATGGTCGCAGCGAGCGCGGAGATTCGGGTTCGGATTCGGGTTCGGGCGCGGGTTCGAGTCCAAATCCGGATTCAAATTCAGACGGCTCTGACCGCGATGACGCGTCAGTCGACGAAGACAAGAACAGGGGCCCCTTGGCTGACGGCGAACAAGCAGCAAGTGACGAACAGTCGAGTGTCGGTCACTGGTCCTGACGACAGTTTCTCGACGCAAATTGGCGTCTGGCGTCTCGCTGTTCAGGCGTGATGGTGTGTTCAATGGCTGTGATGTCGTGTCCCACTCGACTGTGCTGTCTGTTCTCACTTGGCTGTGATGTCGTGTTCAACTCAGGTGTGACGCTGTCACTGTGTTCAACCCGTCTGCAACACGATGTTCACTCGCCTGTGACACTGTGTCCAATCCATCCTGTATTCCACTATCGCGGTGCTGTCTTGTTCCCTCGTTGTCGCTGGCAGCAGGGACCTGCATACCGCCTCACTGTCTGGTCGGGAGCAGTCGTCGTAGCGGGTGTGGCTGCGTCAAGTCACTGCGTCACTCACCGCAACCGCGTCGATTTTCAGTCTCCGTTCCTCATTCCGGGTATGAACAGTGTCGACGCGGCCGGGCTCGGAATCGGCGACGAGCACCCGCCGCGGATCATGGGCGTGTTGAACGTCAGCGAGGAATCCCCCTACGATCCGAGCGTCTACGACGATCCCGGTGAGGCCGCCCAGTACGTCGACGACGAACTGATCGACGAGGGGGCGGACATCGTCGACATCGGGCTCGAGTCCGCGAACAAACGTTTCGACGTGCTTTCGGCCGAAGAAGAGCTCAAGCGTCTCCACGTTGCACTCGAGACCATCGAGAGCGTCTCCGGCGACGCCGTTTTTTCGATCGAAACGCGCTACCACGAGGTCGCCGAGGAGGCGCTCTCCAAGGGCTTCGACATGGTCAACGACATCGCGGGCTTTGCTGACCCCGAGATGCCTGCCGTCTGTGCGGAGTACGACGCCGCCGTCGCGAAGATGGCGAGCCCGCCGGATCTCGAGCGCCCTGGTGCGGTCGAGGAAACTGACTGGGCTGCCCGAAAATCACCCGAGTGGGCCGCGGAGGCTGACTACGTCGATCAGGTCTACGAAGCGCTCAAACAGAACGGTCTCACCGAGAAGACGATCATCGACCCCGCTTTTGGTGGCTGGAGCGAGGTCCAGACACTCGAGGACGACCAAGAGACGTTCCGCCGGCTTCGAGAGTTCCGCGCACTCGGTCAGCCGATACTGGTCTCGATTAACCGGAAGAACTTCCTCGGTACGATTGCGGACCGCGAGACCGAGGACCGACTCCCCGTCAGCCTCGCGGCGACATCAATGGCAGTCGAACGCGGCGCACACGTTATCCGAACCCACGACGTGGCCGAGACGTGTGACGCAGCGCTTATCGGCTCGGCGTTTTCGGAACGTGCGAGCGTCTCTGCTGGAACAATCACTGTCTCTCGCCTCGACACCCACACGTCGCGAACGTTCGAACGCCAGCTCCGAGAACGCGGCGTCGACCCCGAAATTGTCGACTCGACACAGCCACAGGTACTCGAGTTTACTGGGCTCTCACGGACTCAGTTTGACGAGCTTGTGTCGACAGTCGAGGAGGTTCGTGAGGGGACCACAGTCACTGGTCGGCGTGATGACAGTGGTAGTGATAATAGCACGGACGGCGTCGGTATCGCGAGCGGTGTTGGAGCGGACATTTCGATTCAGCGAACAGTTAACGAAGGGACCTTGCTAGTCGGATCTCATCACGCGATTACTTCCGTTTCAGTGCTTCTAGAGGCATTAGATGGCGAAATATCGACGATTGGGTCAGAACTCGACAACGTACTGCAGTAAGAGAAAGCTTATACCGAAGGCTTCGAAATGGAAGAGTGGACGCCGGGCGGCCTCCCGGGTAGGGGTACTTTGGAGGCGACTCCCCGGCCCACAACTCGGAATTATTGGGACACTATGTTGTATAGTGGTGACACTGTGGTGTGCTGTTCTCTGTGGTGTCTGAAACGCAGTATCGAAACGGCAGTTGCCGACTTGAGACGCGAGTGGGTTGTGTCGAGCGGTGCCGAGTAGTGCTGGGATTGTTGAGCGGTGCCGAGTGATGTTGGGTGGCATCGAGTGGTGTCACTACAGACCGCTACTACTGACCCGCTACGACAGGTCGATTACTCCTCTCCATCCCACACCACCGCAACCGAACAGCACAAACCACCGGCCCACCACTCACCGACACATGGAGTTCGAGACCTGGGAGCCGGTCTACGAGACCATCTGTCGAGACTTCGGCTATCCCCGTGCCGGCGACGAGAAAGCTCGCGACGTGCTCGCCTCGCTGACCACACCGTTCGACCTCGCACATCTCGCCGCGATCGACGGTGCAACTGTCGCCATCGCCGGTGCCGGCCCCTCACTCGAAACGGACGGTGCACTCGAGTCCGCTCGCGATGCGGATTTCGTTATCGCGGCGTCGACGGCGGCCGACGTGCTCGCTGCACACGATATTCCGGTCGACTGTATGGTGACTGATCTGGATAAGAATCCGGAGACGGTACAGCGACTCACGGCAACCGGTGTTCCGGTGGCAGTTCACGCCCACGGCGACAATATTTCCGACATTCGGCGCGTCGTCCCTGATTGTGAGGACGAGTTCGTTCTCCCGACGACGCAGGCTGCGCCGAGCGGACCGGTACGAAATTTTGGCGGCTTTACGGACGGCGACCGAGCCGCGTTTCTCGCGGATCACATCGGCGCAGCCCACCTCGTCTTCGTTGGGTGGGACTTCGACGACGAATCTGTGGCTGCGGTGAAGGCGGACAAACTCGCGTGGGCCGAGCGACTGCTGTACTGGCTCGAACAGTGCCGGGGGGAGCGGTTTGCAGTGCTCGATGGTCGACGGTCAGAGATTGATACGGGTATGTTGGGAGCGGAACTCGAGTTCGAGTGATTGTCCCTGGACAGCCTCCACTGGGCTTCCGTTTGCCCCACGGACGATAAACCCCTCTCGCGACCTTGGCTCCCGGGAAGTGAATCTACTGGTGGTTTGTACACCACATTCGACAGAGAGCCCGTTCGAGCCACTCCTCACTCGATACGATACGTCACGACGTCCATACAGCCACAGGTTGGGCACTCGGCGTCCGGCGACTCAGTCGTGTGGCCGCACCGACGACACTCTTCAATCGTCGTGGGTCCATCAGATCCGAGGAGGACGGATTTGACCGCTGCTCGCACTGATCTGCCTGCACTTGACCCCGCGTTCGATCCCCGCTGGTGCTGTCTCGGCATACTCGTAGATCAGTTATATCATAGTTCGTTATTGTCTAACTAGACTGACTGACACGGATAGAAACCAGTCGTCAACGCCGGAAATCGATACGGCGACGAATTCGGATGTATTGAATGGCACCATATAACACGAAATCTCTGCAGGTAGCTGTCGCGTATGGAGCGCATACCGCCGAACGGGGGTCAAACAGTCGTTTCACGGTTGCGCGGTACGTCTGTCAGGCTCACCGTACAAACTGTGATCGGGTGGCAGAAATCGAGAGCGCGAATCGAAATCAGTCGCGAAGCAACGAGGAATCGTCACCGTCTGGTCGTAGTTGGTTCAGAAGAGCGCATCGAGTTCGCCGCCGGTGTCGACTAGCGAGGCGAAGTCGTCCTGTGCCCGTGCGCGGACGTTCTCCGTGGTTTCCTGTGCCTCGATGGCAACCTGCTGGAGCTGGTCGATTCGCGGCACGTCGGTGACGCCCGAGAGGAGGACGATCGCACCGACCTCGTCCTCACCGGGGAGTGGGTAGTCACCGCCGCGGATCTCCATGCTCCCGGTTTCATCTTCGAGCCACTGCCGGCCGCGTTCGACGCCCTTTCGGTTCAGGTGCTCCGGCGGGCCAGTTGCGACGACGAGTCCGCGGTCGGCGCTCGCGGCGTCTGCTGGCAGGGTGAGTCGCCCAAGAGTGGACTTACGGACGAGGCTCGTCATGCGATTCGTCGCGGTCCCTTCGTCGAACTCGGTCTCGGATCGGAACGACGAGAGGAGGCCGTCCGATTCGGACTCGACGGTTTCGCTGGCGTAGCCGATCGTCGAGACGCCGTTTCCGTTCCCGTTCCCGTTCCCGTTTCCGAGCGTGTTGATGATCTCTGAGGAGTCGACGACGCTCTCGGCAACGTGGTCGCCGTGGCCGACCTCGCCGGCAGCAAACAGTAAGCCGAACCGTTCGACGATTTCGCGGTTGATCCGGTCGTAGCCGCTGCCGACCGATTCGCCGGCGCTACGCCAGGCGTCGTTGTCGAAGACGAGTAGATTATCGACTTCGTGGACGAAGGTTTTGAACGACCGCGCGGCGTTGAGGGTGTAGATACCACCCTCGTCCGTCCCCGGAAGAACGCCGAGCCCGTAGACGGGTTCGGTGTAGATCCGATTCAGGTGTCGCGCAAGCACGGGTGCACCGCCCGAACCGGTGCCACCGCCCATGCCGGCGACGATCAGGAACGCGTCGATCTCGTGGACCGGAATGCGATCGATTGCACCCTGAATTTCGTCGATGTCCGCTTCGGTGACTTCCGCACCGAGTTCGTTGTCCGCCCCAACGCCGTGACCTTTCACGCGCGCCTGGCCGATGAGAACGCGATTCTTCTGTGGAACGTGATCGAGTCCCTGCAGGTCCGTCGTCGCGGAGTTAACCGCGATTGCCGCCTCGACGAAGCTGGTATCGATGGCGCTGTCGTACGCCAGGAACTCGTCGACGATCTTTCCGCCTGCTTGCCCAAAGCCGATGAGTGCGAGCTTCATGGTTGTCTCTCGTGGCCGTTCTCCGCTCACGGAGGCTGCAGTTGCGGTTTGGCTCCCCCGCGAGTGAGAGCGGGTGCCACAGAACGACAGTGACCAGATTCGGCTATTGTTATGGCTGCCATACGAATGGAGGAAAGAGATTCATTGACTGGATATACTCATGAGTCCGTGATAGTCGTCGATTAACGTCCATCTGATCCGGCGAAACTCACGGTGACTCGGGTCGGGTGTCCGCTGCGGTCCCCGATTTGATGGGTGGCCGGGCGCTCACGTGACACTGAACTGTCGTTGTGAAGGTAAGTCCTATACATCGTGGTTGCGTATCTGTCTTGATATGAAACGGGTCGCTCCGTCGGTGACACGACGGTCCCTCCTCGCCGGCGCAAGCGGTGTTGGGTTGAGCGCACTCGCCGGTTGTTCGGAGCGATTCTGGTCGCGAGCGGAGAACGCTAGCCCTGAGCAGGTCGAACTCACGATCAAAACGGTCCCGGCCGACGACGATGCGATTGCGGCGATGATCATGAGTCAACTCCGCGAGAACCTGCAGGCTGCCGGTATCGCCGCGACGCACGAGCCGATCACCGAGGCGGAACTGTACCGTGACGTGCTCATCGACGGCGACTACGACGTATTCGTCGTCAAACACCCTGGTATCGACGAGTACGACGCGCTCCACGGGTTGCTTCACTCGCAGTTCGTCGCAGAACGCGGCTGGCAGAATCCATTTCACTTCTCCGATGTCGGCGCTGACGAGTTGCTCGAACGGCAACGAACGGCCGACGGGGAAGAACGTGAGGAGACCCTGACGGAACTGTTCGATTATCTGCTCGAAACGGCACCGTTTACGACTGTCGCCTACCCCGATCGTATCGGCGGCGCTCGGGAGAATCTCTCGCTCTCGCGTCCGCCTCGTCAGGCAATCGAGTTCGTCGATATCCTGTCCCAGGAGTTCGACAACGGGCCGTTCGACCGCCCACTCGAAATCGGCGTCTACGGCGAGACACTGGCTGACCGACTGAACCCAATCGTCGTCGATCGCAATCGCGTTCAGGGGTTGCTTGGACTGCTGTACGATCCACTCGCACGCCGTCCCACTGTCGATATCCACGGATCGGGGGAGACAGCGACGTACGAACCGTGGCTAGCGGAGCAAATCGAATGGGACGATGACAGTGGCCTCACTGCGACGGTGACGCTTCGATCCGGGTTGCGCTGGCACGACGGCGAACGCCTCGACGCCGACGATGTTGACTTCACGTTCCGGTTCCTCGAGGACACTTCGCTCGGTGATGTCGAAGGAACGGTCCCCGCTCCACGATACCGAGACAGACAGACACTTATCGAGAACACCAACCGAATCGAGGTCATCGACGACCGGACGCTCGAGTTGCCGTTCGGGTCGACCGCACGCCCTGCGGCCGTGCGTGCGCTTTCGGTGCCGATTTTACCCGAGCATATCTGGGAGCCACGATCCGAAGTCATCGCCGAACGCCAGACCCGTGCGCTCGTTGCAGACAACGACGAACCGACTGGCTCCGGCCTGTTCGAGTTCGGTGAGACATCGATGGACGAACTCGTCCTCGAGCCGTTCGAGGACCACGTGCTCCGTTCGACTGACGTACCGAACAGACCGAACGCACTCCAGAACTTCTCTCAGTTCGAGGGTATCAGATACCAGATCGCGCCGAACGTGGGTGCTATGCTTGACGCGCTCGCCGATGGTACCATCGACGTGACAGCCAATGCAGTCCCACCCGACGAAGTCACAACGATCACCGACGCGAGCGGTGTCTCGATGACGACCACTTCGACGACATCGTTCTACATGGTCGGCTACAACATCCACCACCCGGAACTGGGCAATCCGAACGTTCGACAGATTCTCTCACAACTGATCGACCGCGAGTACGTCGTCTCCGAGTTCTTCAACGGGTTCGCCGAGGAGCCGACGCAGAGCAACGCATTGTTTGGTTCGCAGGGGCAGGCTCGCCTCGACGGCACGGAGTCGACGACACCACTCTCGGTGTTCCCGGGATCGGACGGTGAAATTGACCCCGAACGCGTCCGACAGTTGTTCGTCGAGGTGGGCTACCAGTACGACGACGGAGCGCTTCTCAAGTGACTGGCGACGCTACTCCTTCCCGTTTCGCCTACGACAGTTTTACCTCCGGCTAGTCGAGGAGTCGCTCAGGACCGGACGGTATTAATGCTCGGCAGCCGTAGTTTATGTTCCCAGATGACTCTCGTCAGCGTCGTATTTGACCTTGCCCTCGTGGTCGCGACGATGCTCGTGACGGCGACGCTTGTCATTGTCGGTCCACGGCGGATTGCGGCCGCAGTTCGCGACGCTCGCTGGCGACTCGAGGTTTGTCTGCTCCCGCTTGCAGTGCTGGCGTTCGTGTTGCTCGTACGCTGGTCGACGGTCGACGTCGTCATCAGGCTCGAACGGCGAGTAGTCGGCAACAACATCACGCCCCAGCTGTTCGAACTCGAACAGCTAGTTTTCCCACAGAATCCTGTGACCGTCCTGCAGACGTTCGCATCGCCAGCGCTCACCGAGTTCTTCGTCTTCATCTACATTTACGGCTACGCGTTCTTGCTCCTGTTCCCGTTCGTCGCGTATTTCGCACTCTCGAAGATGGACGACCTCTCGACGCTGATCCTTGCGTTCACCGCGAACTACGCGATTGGACTCGTCTGCTACGTTCTGTTCATCGCCTACGGCCCTCGAAACTTCGACCCACTCCTGTTCGAACCGCTGCTCTACGATGTCTTCCCGCAGTCTCAGTCTCTGACGAATCAGGTCAACCAGAACACCAACGTCTTCCCGTCACTGCATACGTCACTGTCGATGACAGTGTTCTTTTTGGCGTGGCTAACGCGGGAGAAGTACCCGCTGTGGGTTCCGATCTCGGGCGTGCTGGCTATCAGTGTCGTCATCTCGACGATGTATCTCGGTATCCACTGGTTCTCGGATGTCGTCGCCGGCACGATACTCGCCTTGATCAGCGTCTACATCGGTCGAAACTACACGATCCGGGGCATCCACCGATCGATTCGCAGCTATCTCGATTCACGATTTGGCGACCGCAGGTCGGTAGAACAGCAATAATGCACTGGTGACTGGAAGCGTTTCGCCCCCTTCGATAATCAACCCGATTACCTGCAAGCCGGGCGGGAGAGACACGCTTAGTACTGTCTCGGACTGGTGACTGCCAGTATCCTTATCCCTTGGAGCCACCTAGCCTCCGATATGTCCTCTCCCGACGATACGTCGCCGCCCGGAACCGGAATCGAGAGAGCGGTATCACCGAGCCAGGCAATTATCGAAGCTGTTGCCGCTCGCGAGGGGGTTGACCCAACCGATATCGAGCCGCCCGCATACGAGCCGCTGTACTCTGTTGTCAACCCAGAAGCGCTCGACTCGCTCTTCAGAGACGCCGTTGAAGGTTCCAACTCAAACCCTAACTCCAACCCCCAGTCTCACTCCCACTCTCAGGAGACACAGGCCGATGCCCCCGCTGAGTCACCGTCGGAATCCGAAACTGGAACTCGAACTCGAACTGGCACTGGCACTGGCACTGGAACACTCGGCCACGTCGAACTCGAGTACGAGGGCTATCTGATCACCGTCTACAGTGACGGTCAGATCGAACTCGAGGACTCGGCGACACCAGACGGGTCGGTCGACACCGTCGACGAGTGAGGTTCTAACTATGGCTGTTGGTAGTGGACTGCTCTCGTTTTCGTCGCTGGGTATGTGTCCGTCGCTCGTTGGAACTATTCGGCCCAGTACGCTTCTCCGGGTTCGGTCTCGAAGAGCGTCCGCTGGAGGAGATCGATCGCCTTCTCGAGTCCCTCACGAGAACTCGTGAGCGAGTCTTCGTGTTCGATGCTGAGGGTGCCGTCGTAGCCGACCATCCGCAGGGTCGAGACAATATCTTTCCAGTGAGCTTCGCCGTGGCCGTAGCCGACCGAACGGAATAGCCACGAGCGGTTCGGTTCGTCGTCGTAGGTTGTCGTATCGAGGACACCCTTCTCGCGGGCCTGTGCGTCGTATATTTTGGTGTCTTTCGCGTGGACGTGGTGGATCGCATCGCGCTTCCCAAGATAACGGATTGCATCGGTGATCGTGATTCCCTGCCAGTAGAGGTGCGAGGGGTCGAAGTTCGTCCCGATCCGCTCGCCGGTTTCCTTGCGCAGGCGGGCCATTCCGTGGGGTTCGTAGACCAGCATGTTGGGGTGCATTTCGATGGCGACGTCGACATCGTGTTCGTCGGCGTAGTCGGCGAGATCCGCCCAGTAGTCGACGGCCACGTCCCACTGGTAGGACAGCGCCTCGTCGTGTTCGGGCGGCCATGGCGCTGTAATCCAGTTTGGCACCTCGTCGTCCGGTCCGCCGGCCGGCAGCCCCGAAAAGCAGGTGACGGCCCCGACACCGAGCTGATCGGCTAGCTCGATCGCTTCACGGAGTTCAGTATCGGCTTTAGCCGACCGCGCTTCGTCTGGATGGAGCGGATTGTTGTGCGTCGCCAGCGCACTGATTTCGAGTCCGTACTCGTCGAGCAGCCCCTGCAATTCCTCCTGTGTGTCCTCGTTATCCAGGTACTCCGCGCGGGGAAGGTGGTCCTGTCCGGGATGACCGCCGACGCCGGGCTCGAGTGCATCGACGCCTTGCTCGTCGAGATACGACAGCGCGCCCTCGAGTGACTCATCAGCCAGCGGTGGAGTGTGAACGCCGAGTTGCATACGCAACGACGAACGAGAGACGCCGAGATAAAACGGGGGTACGGTTGTCGGCTGTGCGGCGACTCGTCAACGGTTGTACGGCTACTTGAGCACGATTGTACAGCGGTTCGTCCAAGTTATCCAGCTACTCGCCGAACGAAACCGTCGCCTCTGCATCGCTTGAACGGTAGATGGCGTCGATGACATCCTGTACCAACAGCGCCTGCTCGACGCTTTCACTTCTGTCGTCGCCGCTCCCGTCGGTCCCGCTCGCTTCCCTGAGAATTCGATCGAAAAACGCCCGCTGCTCGGCCGTGTGTGTATCGTTCTGACGAACATCGATCGACGTATTTTCCAGGTGCGGTGAACCACCAGTACTTGCGGAGTGAATCGTCAACCCTCCTTCGAGCAGGTCAAACTGCGCCGCAGCTTCGGAGCCGCGGACGACAAACTCGTGGTTCGACGGCCGGTTCGTCGCCCAGGCGACCTCCAGACTAATCGTTCGCCCCTCGGCACAGCGAACGAACGCACTCGCCGAGTCATCCACGTCGAACCCCCGCGGACCGGCGTCTTCCCCCCACATCTCCAGATAGGCGTACTCCTCACGCGAGCCGAACTCGCTTCGCGCGATACCCGAGACTTCTGTGACACGTGGGTACTCGAGTAGGTAGAGTGCGAGGTCGACAGCGTGGACGCCGAGGTCGATGAGTGCACCGCCGCCGGCGATCTGCCGGCGGGTGAACCACGAGCCACGGCCGGGGATGCCGCGTCGACGGACGTAGTTGGCTTCGACGTGGGTGATGTCACCGAGTTCACCGCTATCGATGCGGTCTTTGAGGACCTGGACGGTGTTCGCAAAGCGGTTGTTGAATCCAACCATGCAGAGGCTGTCGGTCTCTTGTGCGGCCGTTGCGATTCGTGAAGCACTCTCGTAATCGTGGGCGAGAGGCTTCTCGAGGAGGACGTGGATTCCCTGCTCGAAGGCGTCGACGGCGTACTCTTCGTGGTATTTGTTTGGTGTCGTGATGATTACGGCGTCGACCGTTTCGTACAGCTCCTGGTGATCCTCGTAGACGTCGACGTTGTACCGCCTGCCGAAGCGTCGTCTTGCTTCTGCGGCGACATCCATGCCGCCGACGAGCGGGACCTCTAGCTCGCGGAGACGCTCGGCGTGGTACTGTCCGATGTTACCGAGACCACAATTCCGGTGTCGATGTCGGAGTGGTTGTCTGTCATAGCAGGAGTCTGGGACCAATTTCGAGCAAATATATCGTATATTGCTATACTAAATATTGGGGCCGAATCACCTTTTGTCCGTTGGTGGTCGTGAACTTAGGTATCGGCTTCCGTTGCCGCTGGGCCGGCACCGCCGTCTGAGTGCTCTGTCAGGTCATGTCGGAGTGCGTCGCCCGTCGCCGTCTCGAAGAGGTGGATCTTCGACCGGTCGAGGACGACGGCCACCTCTTTCCCCTCGTGAATGTCCGTATCCGGTGTCACACTCATCAGCAACTGATTCGGCGCGGTCGCAGGCTCTTGCTCCATTGACCGGTCCGCCTCTTCCGAGAGGAGCAGGTAGACGAACACCTCATCGCCCATCGGTTCCAGCACGTCGGCCGTCGCGTGTAGTTCCGCCGTCGGCTCGGTTACGCCGTCGGCCGTCGCCACGAGGTGTACGTCCTCCGGTCGAATACCGAGCGTGAGTGTGTCGCCACTCGTGACGGACGGAACCAGTTCCGGTTCGAACGCCACATCGACGTTGTCCGACTCGAACCCCGTCGCCGTGAGCTCTCCCTCCACGAAGTTCATCGACGGCGACCCGATGAACCCCGCGACGAACAGATTCGCCGGTTCGTTGTAGCACTCGAGTGGCGGCGCGAGTTGCTGGAGTGTGCCCTCGTTGAGGACGGCGATCCGGTTCGACATGGTCATTGCCTCGGCCTGGTCGTGGGTGACGTAGATGATAGTCGTCTCCAGTTCGCGGTGGAGGCGCTGGAGTTCGGTTCGCATGTGGACGCGCAGCTTGGCGTCTAAGTTAGCAAGCGGCTCGTCCATGAGGAAGACATCGGGGTTGCGGACGATGGCTCGGGCGATGGCGACGCGCTGGCGCTGGCCGCCGGACATCTCGTCGGGCATCCGATCGAGCATGCCCTCGAGTTGGACGATGTCAGCCGCCTGCTCAACGCGGTGTCTGACCTCTTCGTCGTCGTACTTTCGCAGTCGGAGACCGAAGGAGATGTTTTCGAAGACATCCATGTGCGGGAACAGCGCGATGTTCTGGAAGACCATCGCGACGCCGCGGTCTTTCGGGGCCAGTCTCGTCACCTCGCGATCGCCGATGTAGACTTTTCCGTCGGTCGGTTTCGTGAGTCCCGCGACGGTCTCCATGGTCGTGGACTTGCCACAGCCCGAGGGGCCGACGAACGTGACGAATTCGCCATCTTCGATCTCCATCGAGACGTCGTCGACGGCGGTGACGTCTTCGTAGCGCTTCGTGATGTGGTCGAGTTGAACGCGTGCCATAGTGTGGTTTCCTCCGTTTCTCACTCCTTGAGCGCGCCTGCGGTCAGGCCGCTAACGATCTTCTCCTGCGCGATGATGACGAGAATCGCGACGGGGATCACCCCGATAATGCTCGACGCCGCCATCAGGTGGTACATCACCTCGTACTGGCCCTGGTAGCCGAGGATGCCCTCGAGTATGGGGGCCCAGTTCTCCGGCTGGCCGTCGGTCATCAGGAACGAGAAGAAGAACTCGTTGTAGACGGCGATGAACGTCAACACGCCGGCGGTCGCGACACCAGGGGCTGACAGGGGGATGATGACCCGAAACAGCGCGCCGAGTCGTGTGGTTCCCTCGACGCGCGCTGCATCTTCCAGGCCGTCAGGAATCTGCGAGTAGAACGTCGTGAGGATGAAGATGGCGAGGGGCATGAAGATTGCCGACAGGGGCAACACCATCGCGCCGGGCGTGTTGTAGAGACTGCCGTCGCCGGTAATCGGCTCGAGTGCGACGAACTGCGTGTTGAACAGGTCGTTCAGCGGGATGAAGAACGCCGCTGGTGGGAAGAAGGAGATCACCAGCACGAGCAGCATCAGCGGGATCTTTCCGGGAAACTGGAGTCGGCCGAAGGCGTATCCCGCGAGGCTAGCGATGACCAGGACGACGATGGTCGAGGCCGTCGCGATTACGAAGCTGTTGAAGACGTACCAGTGGAACGGCAGCACCTGGAAGACCTCGACGAACGCAGCGGGGTTGAAGCCGTTCGGCGTGAGGATGATGTCCTGTTGCTGTCCTTCCGGCGTCAGCGCGACCATGAGCAGCCAGTAGAATGGGAACAGCGTCGTAAACAGGAAGAAGATCGTCGCCGTGTAGAACATTGCTCGGTAAGCGCGGTCCGGGTTGGAGATCGAACTCGCAACCCAGCGCTGGAACGGGCCGCGGTCGAGTTCGGCGTCTTCGCCCTCCACGAGGACGTTGCTTTGCTGTTGGCTCGCTTCGGCTGATTGGCCGCCGTCCGTTGCCGTCACACCGCCGTCCGTCGCTGTCGCAGCCTGTTCGCGGGCGTACGCCCAGTGTTTGGGGACACCGTCGTCATCGGTGCTTGCTGGGGCGTCGGCTTCGGTGTCGTTTGGCGTTTCGTCGGTTTCTGTGCCGGTCGACGTCTCATCGGCTTTGGTGTCGGTCGTCGTCTCGTCAGTTTCGGTCTCATCCGTCCTCTCGTCTGTCATCAGTAGAGCCCTCCCTCGGTGTCGCGGAAGAAGAACACGTACACCGAGATGATCAGTCCGATCACGAGCGCGGTCGTGAACGCCACGGCAGCAGCGGTCGCGAAGATACGCGTCCCGCCGAACATGGCCTCGACGACGAGACACGTGAGCGACGGGACGGTCGTACAACCCGCAGTCGACTCGATTAGTCCGTAGACGCGCATCGCGTCCATGGTCCGGAACAACATTGCGACGAGCAGGGCCGGCAGCACGAGCGGCAGCGTGATCAGCTTGAACCGCTGCCACGGCGAGGCACCCGCGACCCGCGCCACATCGTACAGACTCCGGTCGACACTCTGGAGGCCTGCCAGGATCAACAGCGCCATGAACGCCGCCGATTTCCAGATGTCCGCGATGAGGATGATGATGAACGAGTCGCGACTATCTGCTAGTGGATCGGCACCGAAGACGCCAAGCCACTGCATGAGGTCGCTGCCGAAGCCGACCTCGGGCTGGAACAGCAGGAAGAAGATCATCCCCTGAATCACGATCGGGACTGCCCACGGGAGGATGATCGCGACACGGACCCAGCGTCGGCCGCGGAAGTCCTGATCGAGCACGTATGCCTGCCCGAACCCGATAACCGTCTCGAAGAAGACGCTGATCACCGCAAACGCGAGCGTGACGAACAGCGCCTGCTGCAAGAACGGGACGCCGAGTTCGACGAACGGGAACGAGGAGGTGACGCCGACGTCGAGGAACTGCCTGGCAAGTCGCGCGTTCCCCGTCAGAATGTCGACGTAGTTCTCGATGCCGACGAACTCGCCGAGCGGTTCCGCCCCGCGCGTCTCGTCCCCCCGCAGAGACATGATGAACGTCATGATGAGCGGGTAGAACGCGATCAGGGTGAGCAGGGCGAAGGCCGGAATCAGGAGGAGGTAGGCGTAGGCCGCCTCGCTCAGATTTTCCATCCAGTTGACGACGGGGTTGCCGGTCCGGTCCTGTTTGGTGTCGAGGTCGGTCTGCGTGCCGATCCCACCCTCGATATCCCCGGTTTCGGTGCCGCCGTCTGGTTTACTCCCCATGTTGGGCTGCCACCTCCGCTTCGCTGCGCTCGAGACGCCCGGCCAGGTCCTCCATAGCCTCACTCGGCGACTTCGCGCCGCGGTAGGCCGCGTTCACCTCCTGGAAGATGAGTGCGGACTGCTCTGGCCAGACGTCGGTCACAGGACGTGGTACCGCGTTCTCTCCCGCTAACTGGATCTGGTCGACGTAGCGCGCGATCGGACCAATCTCGTCGGGATCGGCCTCCTCGACCAGGTCGATGTTCGGCGGGAGAAAGCCCTGCAACTCGAAGATGGTGAGCATGACCTCGTCGTGGGTAAACGCCTCGAGTACCTGCAACACCTCGTCGATCCGGTCGGTGTACGGACTGACGGTGAGGTTCCAGCCCCCGAGCGCGGCGGCCGTGCCGCCGACGCCCTCGAACTCGGTATCGTCTTCGGGGACCGCGTACGGCTGTGTGATGACGCCAAGATCCTCGCCGAAGGCATCGTCTGCTCCCGTCGCGGCGATCGCGAACGGCCAGTTCCGATTCGCGACCGCATCACCGCCCTCGAACGGGTTGAGTGACTCCTCTTCGGTCCACTGGACGATCGCCGACGGACAAATCTGTGGGTAGCCCTCGAGTGCGTGCTCGTCGTCGTCACCGTGGATGAACGCCCGCATCATGCGGATTGCATCGAGGACGGCGTCGTCGGTGACGGTGATCGGGCGGTCGCCGGCGGTGAACAGGTCCCCCGTGCCGCCGAAGTAGCCGCCACCCCAGGTCGACATGACCTCGTTGAACGTACAGCAGGAGAGCCCCTCGAACGCGGCCGCCTGCGTTGTAAGCCCGTAGCTGACGCCGGCCTCGGCCTGTGCGTCGGCGACTGCCTGCGAGAACATCTCCCAACTCGGCGGTTCGGTCGCCCAGTTGCTCGTGTCGTGTCCGGCGTCCTCGACGAGGTCCTGACGGTACAGCATCATCCCGAAGTCGGGAAACAGCGGAAGACCGTGGATGTCGCCCGTCTCCGGATGGCGGGCCGTCTCAAGTACCTCGTCGAGATAGACGTCATCGATCCGGTCGACCACGTCGTCGGGGAGTTCTTCGGTGAGGTTCGTCGTCTGCTCGCGCAGGATAAAGGGGATCGTCCACCCGGTGTCCATCATATGGATGTCCGGCGGCGCGCGTCCAGCCTGCAGGGTCGACTGGGCTTCCTGCATCCGTTGTGCGGAGTCGCTGACGACCGTCTGGACCTCGACCCTGATATCCTCGTCGAGCCCGGCGTCCCACAGCGCCTGCTGGACGTCGGGTTCGTCATCGTCGGTGTGTAGAATCCCCTCGAAGTCCGTCGCCCCGGTCATGATCACCGTATTCGGGCCGTGCCCGCGACCGAGACAGCCGGCGATAGCCGTCGCACCGACTACCGTGGTTGCCGAGGCTGCGGCCACGAACGAGCGACGGGAGACACGCGTCCCCTGTGACCCCCGCGACCGAGACTGGGGTTGGGACTGGTGCCGGTCGACATCATTCGCGGAACCAGCAGTGGGCCTCGGCTCCATCGAACATAACGTCACACCGTATACCGCTTTAGTGGTTGGCTTGCATACGAGACCTTACTTTGAACAGTCACGACCCACAACCAGTATAATCGGTGATTACGGACGTCTCGATTCAGAGATACAACGATTCTCCGTGCCCCACGGTTGGCGTCACTCGATCACCGTGGCGTGATCGGCGTGGACTCGAGTACGAGAAACAGCGCACAATACACGACACACGAGATGGTGATCGGGGTTGTTGTACACAAACTGCAAAGAACGTCCGTAGCACCAGCCGTCTGCCTGAATCGACCCGTTCGTCCGGTTCGCTGCGGACCGTCCGAGATAGCCCGTCTAGTCGTCGATCGACGGGGGCTTGTTGCGCCCGATGTGGATCTCGTGGCCTTCGATGTCCTCGAGTGCGGCGACGCGGCCGCCGACGGTGACTTCCTCACCCTCCTCGGTCTCGACGGTGAGACTCGCAACTTCCTCGCTGACCTCGAAGGAGATATCGAGGACGCGCCCGCGAACGATTCGAGTGCCGCCGATCTCAACATCGCGGCCCTCGATGGTGGCGTAGAACTCGCCACCCTCCTCGATGAGGTCTTTCACGCAGCGCCGGATCGAGGCGTACTTGCGGGGGTAGGAGCGCTTCGAGCCGTCCTCGCTCAGCGTCTCTTCGGCGGTCGTCCAGAGGACCGTTCCGAAGAAGCCGGAGACGAGGAAGCCGAGCGAGGAGCGGTTGAAGATGACGCCGTAGCGATCCTGGTCGTCACGCAAGGCGTCCTGGGTCGCGTAGACGGAGTAATTCCCGTCCGCGACGGCGATGACCGGCGTCGTGATACCGCGGCGGGCGCGGACTGTCGTCGCGACGTCTTGATAGTCGAACTCGTCCGGGTCCAGCGCGTCGGATGCGGGCGTGACGATCAGATCCACACTGACGCCGTCGTCGACCGCGTTGCGGAGTTCGTCCTCGAACCGGGTCAACAGCCCGGGTGTCAGCGACAGCGAGAGCTCGTATTCCGCAGCGTCGATGACCTCCTCTAGGTACCGGAGGATCGTCGATCGGGACTTGACCAGCGAAACCGCTTCGGTGTCGCGGGCGGGCGCGGTGTAACGTGCCTCGAGTTCGTCGATCATCTGCTCGAGCGAACTCTGGACGTCGTCGAAGGCCTCACCGGGGTCGATCGCGACGACCTTCATCGGACGCGATTCGCGCAGTTCGACCAATCCGCGGTCGCTAAGGCTGCGGACGGTGTCGTAGACGCGGGGCTGGGGAATATCGGTTCGATCAGCGATCTCACTTGCTGTGAGTTGGCCGTGTTCTAGGACGGTGAGATAGGCGTCGATCTCGTACTCGCCAAGGTTGAACCGATCCCCGACGCGCTCGACGGTCGAGCGCAGTTCGTCTGATGCCATACCCCACCCTACGGTCCCGATGGATAAATGATTTATTATGTATCGAGTAGCACCTCTTTTCGAAATCAGGTTATTTTGAGGCCACCGCAGGGAACGGACACCGCCCACACTCACTCCTGAACTCAACCACCCTTCCCAGATCACCTCGGCCACCCTTGAATCACCACCCAGTCAGGTCTGGACTGCCGTCGTACTCGAGTGTCACAACCCTGCGGACAGAACCCTTAACCACTGCCGCCGTGAGTGTGCTCCCATGCTAGAGGAGTCTCTGAGGGGAACACGCTCACCCGTGGAGGTGCTACAAGACAACGTTCCCTTCGGTGTCAGCGAGATTATCGTTGCGCTCGTCGTCGTGGTGATCGGCTGGTACCTCTCGAACGTCGTCGTTCGCCTCACCGGCCGGACCGTCGCTCGCCGAATCGAGCGGCCGAGCGTCACCCGGACGGTTCTCCGTGGGGTTCGCATCTCCGTGCTCGTCATGGCGTTCGCGGTCGCGGCCGGCGTACTCGGGGTCGGTGATACGGAACTGCTCCTCTCGGTTACCGTCATTTCCGCCGTCATCGCGGTCGTCCTCGCACCGCTGGTCAGTAGTTTCGTTACTGGGATCTTTGTGCTCGCAGACCGGCCCTACGAGATCGGCGACATGATCGAAATTACCGACGAGGGCCACACCGGCTTCGTCGAAGACATCACGATCCGCTACACGAAAATTTTCACACTCGAGAACACCTTCATCGTCATTCCCAATTCGGAGATTTACACGCGCGACGTGATCAACTACTCCGCAGAGGACGAGCGGACACGAATTTCGGTCGAGTTCGAGGTGACCTACGAGAGCGATATCGAGGCCGCTCGGCGGCACGCAGAGCGGGCGGCGCGAAGCGTCGACATGGTTATCGGCGGCGGTCCGGATATCCGGATCGGGAGCGCCCGGTACGCGGCTGCGCCGGTCTGTACGATCGACTCCTACGCGGACAACGGAATCCTGCTCACGCTGGCGTTCTGGGTTCAACACCCCTACAAACAACGGATCGCTCGCTCCCAGGTGCAGTCGGCGGTCCGGTCGCGCTTTGCAGATCTCGATATCGAGTTCGCGTACCCACACCGCCACCACGTCTTTGACGAAACGACAGGTGTTGCCCGTGTCGCGGTCGGTGATGGAGACGATGATAGTCCCGCACCCGGCTACGAGCACAGAAACGCACACGATGCCGACCGTGACGGGGAAGCGATGCAGATAGACTCCGATCCGGAGTTAGGGGATTCCTGACAGGAGCAGGCCAGAAGACGAACGAATCAGTGAACAGTTTGCCGCCAGACGTATCGCCGGTTACGCGCGAGCACTCTCGACCGTAATAACCTCGCAGTCGAGGTGCGTCCGCAGATAGCGGTCGATATCCGGATTGTCCGTCAGTCGACGGAAGAGACGACGCAGTCGACTCGCCTGTTGACTGCCGATAACGACGATGTCGGCGTTCTCGGCTGCAACCTCGTCAAGAATACTCTCTTCGACGAGGAACCCGGTTCGGACGACGTAGCGGGCGTTCTCGACCGGTCCGACTGCGCGTTCGACTGCACTTTTCAGATCAATTCTCGTTACTTTCTTCCCGTTCTGATAGAGGTCAACATGGAGAACCGTCAGTGCCGCATCACGCTCGTGGGCGATCTCAACCGCCTCCTCGAGCGTCCGCCGCGAATGTTTCGTCAGCGGATATCGAACGGGAACCACGACAAGCGCCATTACACCATCGAACGATTTCCGCGCGGGTAAAGGTTTCAGTTAGTGCCACTCTCCTATGGGTAAGACCATCATACTCACACGCGACCACTCGCCCGTCCAGTGTTGCTGAGACAGACAGTCATTTACCGGGCGCGTGAGTATTCCTCGACATGCGATCGATCGTTACCGAAGACGGCGATACCGTCTTCGTCTCGCAAGCCGACGGCGATACGGGATCGAAGGGGCCCTTTCTCGTCGTCTACGAAACGAGCGACGCCGACACCCGATACGGGTGGTTCTGTACGAACTGTGAGGGTGTCGATAACGCGATGGACTCCATGGGCCGGATCAAGTGCAACCGGTGTGGTAACTTCCGAAAGCCGACGGAGTGGGACGCGGCACACGAATAGTTGATCCCACTACTCACCTCGTTCTTTTCCATTCTCCGTGATCGGCCGATGACCGCCCACCGCTAATTGACTATTACCGGTTCGTGATTCTGTGGGCGGAGACTGTTTGTCAACAAAACCCTGTCTTGTACTGGTATTTGTCTGGGAGCATCCCTTGTCTGGCGTTCGTACCAACATTTATGCTACTGGGTGACGTATCTCGATTCGAATGGGTCCTGTTAACATGCGACTCGTCGAGCAGGCCAGGTCGATCTTCGCCGAGCTTGGATACACCGTCGAAGGGTCCGGCCCCGCGTTTCGGGCCGAACGCGCGTGGAAAGTCGTCCACGTAAACACCGTCTTCGAGAACGCTGAACTTCCGTCCTCGTCGACAGAACAGTTCCACTGTTTCGTCGCACAGCCCGAGGACGCAGCCGATCTCGAAAACCAGCTTCGCAGCACAAACCCCAGCTACGAGTGGGCAATCATCGTCGTCGACGGAGAGGACTATCAGGTCGAACGCGCCCCACCAGGACCGCGAGCCTCCGCCTGACTCGTTGTCCTTCAGCTACAATCTGCCCGCGCTGCAACCACACTCCGGCCTATTTTCCCATTTCTTCAGCCTCGAGCCGTCGGTCCCTCGCAGTTCAGTGACGATAGAGAGTAGTGGCCGAGGTGTTCACCGACTGTGTTGCCACACGCTGCTTGCAGCACCGCGCGCTGACAACACCCCCACTGACAGCACTCTCGCTTACAACACGCCCGCTGACAGCACTTCCGCTGACAACACCTCTCCGCCTACGGGACCCCTTCCGCTCACAGCAGCACCCTCCCACAATCCACTCAGCACCTACTTCGCATCCTACTTACTCAGACAGTGCTCGTCGCACCGCCGACACACCCGAACCAGGGTCCACCGACGCACCGAGGGACTCGAGTACGTCGCCGAGTGCTGTTACGACGTAGATCACGTTCTCGGGTCGGGCAGAGTACCCCATACAACCGATCCGGAATATTTCCCCATCGAGGTCGCCGAGCCCGCTTGCGATTTCGAGATCGTAGCGCTCGATAAGTTCGGCACAGACCACGCCGTCGTCGATCCCGTCGGGAACGCGGACGGCGTTGAGACTCGGTAGCCAGAACTCATCCGGTGCATTCATCTCGAGACCCATCCCCTCAACGCCAGCCTTCAACGCGCCCGCGAGTCGCTCGTGGCGCGCCCAGCGTTCTTCGATGCCTTCCTCGGCGACGAGTCGCAGCGCCTCCCGGATGGCGTAGACGTTCGTGATCGGTGCGGTGTGGTGATAGGCGCGTTCGTCGCCCCAGTACCCCTCGAGCAGGGAGAGGTCGAGGTACCACGAGCGCGGGTCCTTCTCGCGCGAGAGAACCTTCTCCATCGCCTTGTCCGAGAGCGTGAGCGGACTCGCACCCGGCGGACAGGAGAGACACTTCTGGGGCCCCGCGTAGGCGATGTCGATATCCCACTCGTCGACGCGGAGTTCGACACCACCGATCGAGGTGACGGTGTCGGCGACGACGAGCGCATTGTGGTCGTGCGCCGTTGCAGTGAGTTCTGGAACGTTCGGCTGGCGGACGCCAGTGCTCGTCTCCGCGTGGACGAACCCGAACACGTCGGGATCGTGTTCGGCCATCGCGTCGGACACGTCAGCAGGGTCGAGCGGTTCTCCCCATGGTGCATCGACTTCGACAACGTCACCGCCAGCGCGGCGAGCCATCGACGCCATCCGTCCGCCGAAGTAGCCGTTTGTCGGGACGAGCATGGTATCTCCCGGTTCGACGACGTTGCCGATCGCGGCCTCCATCGCGGCCGAACCAGTCCCCGAGACTGGAATCGTCCACTGATTGTCCGTCCGGAAGGTGTAGCGAAGCAGTTCCTGCACCTCGTTCATGATCTCGACGAACGACGGGTCGAGATGGCCGACCAGTGGTGTACTCATCGACTGTAGCACGCGTGGATGCACATCACTCGGACCGGGGCCCATCAGCGTCCGATTCGGCGGCGTCAGTTCGTCAATCTTCGACACGTCGATCGCCCCCTTCGTTTCGTCATCAATTGGCATGGGTAGACGTGGTATCGGCGTCCTCAAAAACGTTCACGCCTCGTGACCTCCGTTCTCGAGATCTCTCGTTACTCTCCTGACGCTGAAACAGTGTTAAAACCGTTCACTGACGGGGTATCTTTATACCGCCATGTCAGGTAGTGACTGCCGCGATGGTTTTCAAGAAGATCACCCTCATCGGCACCAGCACGGAAAGCTTCGACGACGCAGCGGACAACGCAATCGACCGGGCAGAAGAGACCCTCCAGAACGTCCAGTGGGCGGAGGTCGATGAACTCGGCGTCGAAGTCGCGACAGCAGACGACCGCGAGTACCAGGCAGAGGTCACCGTTGCGTTCCAACTCGAGGAGTAGTCCAAGAACGATCACCGAGCGCTGGCCACCAACCGGCAGCCAGTCGCTCCTCGCGAAGTCGCCACTGAGACGTTATAACCGGTATATAGCAAGTCGACAGTCGCGAATGGCGACTGGCGAGCAACGGTGGCAAGTAGCGAATACAACGAACAGAGCAAATACAACGAATACGGATCCAGCTAGTGCGGACGTCGCGCGCAATCGACTCGGGACAGTCAGGACAGTCAGGACAGTCAAGACAACAGGTACAGCGTTGTCTCGGTCCCCACCGGTCTACGTTCGGAACGACTCACCACAGCCGCACTCGCTGACAACGTTCGGGTTTTCGACGTGGAACCCTTCGGCCTGCAGTCCGTTCTCGTAGTCGAGCACGCTCCCTTCGATATACTTCAAACTCGCCGGATCGACAAACACGCGCAGATCGTGGTGATTGTAAATCGTGTCGTCCTCGTCCGGCGCATCGTCGAAGCGCATTCCGTAGGACAGTCCCGCACAGCCGCCCTGCTGGACGAACAGCCGCAGTCCTGCCTCACTGGGGTCCATCCCTTCGCCGTCGAGCAGCGAAAGTGCCTGCTCTGCTGCAGTCTCACTCACTTCAATCTCGGGGCGCGTCTCTGCCTGTCCGCCGTCGACGCTGTCCGTGCTCATACTACTTCATTCCTGCCCAACGATGTTAACCTTGACGCCCTCGGAAGTCGATCATCGGAGATCGTCCCTGCGGCTCTATTTCCGACTCGGAGAGTGGACACGAATCCTGACGTATTCGCCCTCCCGGTCACAGAACGTCCGAGTACTCACTCTCCGACACGCTCACCTCGCTCCCAACTCTCTCCGCACAGACCGGTAGTACGATCCAAACTCCAACCGATCATTTCGCGACAGCTCAACCTCGTGTTCCGCCAGCAACTCGAGTACCCGTTCGACATCACACTCGTACCACATCGCGAGGAGTCGAACGTTTCGCTGTGCGTAATCGTAGTTCCGCTCGAGAACCCGCCCGTCGGTCGGATCGACCTCACGCGGTTGCATCACGACCATCTCCGTGATGCAGTGACGTAAAACCAGGCTGTGGAGTATCCGGGTCCAAGACGGGCTGTACGGGGTTGTTATACGTCCTTGTCTGTGAGTCGTCGTCGACGCTGACAGCAGGCGGTAGCCTCTGCGGTCTGGCAAATCGTTCGCGTGCACCCACCTGTTGTCTTCCTGTTACTGCTCTCTGGCTTCTGCCTCTTAGCTTTGCTCTCCGCTCACTCTGCTGCTACTCCTGCTCCTGTTCGGCTCCTCGGCTCCGATCAAGCCGAATACGAACACTCTCCGCGTGCGCATCGAGACCTTCGGCTTCGGCAAGCGTCGTAATCGTCTCACCGAGGTCCGCTAACCCGTCGGACGAGAGCCGCTGCACCGTCGTCGACCGGACGAACGTTTCGACCGACAGGCCCCCTGTAACCTGCGCACCACCGTTCGTCGGCAACACGTGGTTCGTTCCACTAGCGTAATCTCCCGCTGCAACCGGCGTTTCAGGCCCGAGGAAAACACTCCCGGCACTGTCGATCCGATCCAGCAGTGCCTCGTCGTCTGCTGCGAGAATCGACAGGTGCTCCGGCGCATACTCCTCGGTAAAGAGGATCGCCTCGCTCATCGACCGCGCCAAGAGGACGCCACTGGCATCGGACTCGAGGACCGAACGAATCACGTCTTCACGCGCGCGCGAACTAGCCTGCTCGTCTGTGGCAGCTGCGATGGCTGTTGCCGTCTCCTCGTTATCGGTCACTGCCAGGACCGACGCGTTCGGATCGTGTTCTGCCTGTGCGACGAGTTCGGACGCAACGAGTTCCGGATCGGCAGTGTCGTCTGCGACCACGACGACTTCGCTCGGACCTGCCAGAAAGTCAATTTCGACATCGCCGCGAACCTCGGCTTTGGCAGCGGTGACCCACTTGTTCCCGGGCCCGACGATCTTCTGTACACGCGTGATGCTCTCTGTTCCGTAGGCGAGCGCTGCGACAGCCTGTGCGCCGCCAACACTGTAGACCGCGTCCGCACCCGCGACGTGGATCGCCGCAAGCGTTACCGGGTTCAGCTTCTCAGCAGGTGGCGTTACTACTGAGACGTGTTCGACGCCCGCGACGACTGCCGGGATGATTCCCATGAGTGCACTCGAGGGATAGGCTGCGTCTCCACCGGGGACATAGACGCCGACGCGGTCGATCGGTCGAAATCTACGTCCCAGTTCGCGGCCGTCGCTGAACTCGCGTCGCCAATCTTCCGGTACTTGCGCCTCGTGGAACTCTTCGACGTTCGCCGCTGCAGATTCGATCGCTTCGCGAAGTCCCTGTTCGAGCTCGTCGTACGCGCGCTCACACTCGTCTGTAATCTCGAGATTGCCGACTTCGACGCCGTCGAACTCACTGGTGAACTCTCGCACTGCGACATCACCCTCTTCGCGGACGCGATTGACGATCTCACGTACATCTCCACGAACACCCTCTATTCCAGCGTCTCGGTCGAAAAATGCGACGCGGTCGTCCGGCCCGAGGTCCGCAATTTCGCGAACGTCGATTGTCATGGCTCCAGATTCGTTCGGGAAGCGAAAAACCGTTTCCTTCCGTCCCCTTGCTTTTTGCCCGTTCTATGCGTCTTTCTCCGAATCAGGATTCTTGACTGCCCAGAGACCGGTCGCATCGAGTGTCGCGCGTACGAACAGGTAGACGAGTAGTGCGAACCCGATGATTGCGAACGGTGCTTGCAACATTTCTGCAATGTCCCGCCCCAGGGCAAGCTGACTGAACCCGCGCACGAAGAAGCTCAGGATGACGAGACCGAACGCGATGAGCGAGAGTTTGACAAATCCTGATCGGTCCATACGTACAGCTACGGTCCTGGTTGCTAAATCGTGTCGGTCACGTTTTTCGTCCGACATACGTGATAGTCGACACCCCACTCCGTAAACACGGCTAATATCGCCCCTAAATCCCGATTAGGCGACTATTACGGCAAACGTGACTCTCACTATCGCGAGAATGAACAACGTGGATCAGACGCCGACCGAGACGACGGCCTTATGTATGCACCTCTCCTCGTCACTAATGCGAACGACGTGGCGCACGCCGCCACGTTCCCTCTGGCCGGTTCCCGGCACGGAGGCAGGCACTGTATCCATCTCTCGTCCCGACTACCGTTCTGGTGGTTGATTGGGGGTACCGTCTCTTCGGCTGCCGATCACTCGGCATCACGAGACGACGCCCTTAAGTACATACGAGGATTCGGATACGATTGCAAAGAACGCGTGATTGGCGAAGTGTTCATTCACTTTGTCGTCGGACGGTTCTGGTCCGAAGGGGTTAAGTACCCCAGACGACCTATGAATACGTCCGAAGGAAATGAGGATCCTACCCCTGCGGTCCGCCGTACAGATGGGATCTGATGTTAGCCTTGGTAGTTCGGTGACGCCCGATCGGTTCACGATCGTGGATGGTCACCGAACGTGGACCCAT
>NZ_AOIN01000076.1 GCF_000337135.1 Natrialba chahannaoensis JCM 10990 | reverse complement strand
ATTGAAGGTCGACGAAAATAGATTTGTAGGAGTGGTACATACGAGGCTTTACGTCCGGATTTCCGGCATGGTTTCAGACGAACCTTTGTAGGGTTGAAGCCTTGGTGTAGAGGACCCACAAAACACTCCATACGGGTTTCAGACGAACCTTTGTAGGGTTGAAGCAGTACGATAGAGGCGGGCGTTGAGCGCATTCAACAGGTTTCAGACGAACCTTTGTAGG
>NZ_AOIN01000075.1 GCF_000337135.1 Natrialba chahannaoensis JCM 10990 | reverse complement strand
GGTCCCACCGCGAGGTGAGAGGTGCCGGGTGGGGTCCCCCTAGACACCGTTATAGGTCCCTGTGGTGGGTGGTGGGGTCGGTTCGATTTTCGGCGACCCTTGCGCCGTCCTGCGATTAGGGAGCGGAGGGGCGAGTGATTGTGGTGGGAGAATCGCAAGACGGCGGTAAGTTGTGGCGGTTCAGACAGGGGTATCCTTACGCCGTCCTGCGATTGTACGGATAGGGCCGGGATTCGACAGGGGGAAGAATCGCAAGACGGCGGTAAGTTGTGATGGGTGATACTCCGGGGCGATCGGCGACCCCTGCGCTGTCATGCGGTTTCGGGTTCTGTCTGGCTATGGTTAGAACTGCTAATAACAATATGTGGGCGTGTTGGTAGTATCGGGATAGGTAGATGTTCTGCCGGGGTGAAAGGTCAGTATTCTTTAAGGGGCTAGTCGTTCTCGTCGCAGTCAAAGCTACGCAACGTGAGTGAATGCCCGGAGAAGGCCCGGGCGACGGACGATTCCACCGGACGCGATTTGTGGCAGAATCGCCCGGTGGAAACCTCTTGGCCGGAGGGTTCGTCCTCGCTCTGTCCTCTCTCAGCCGAGTCAGTAAGTGTTTCGACGGTTCACGGAAACGCTCGGTCTGGACGACTAAGCGCCGATCCACCGCAAGGATCGGGCGATCTTGATTTGCCCGAGAGCCGGCGTACCCGGCTCGAGGGCCGCCCGATCCGCACGCCCCCGACCGGCGGGAGGGGGCTATCTTGTGCGGTGGCGGTGCGGCGGCGGTGCGGTCTTTACTCGACGCTAGTTAGAACAACTCAAGAGCCGCTATGCTTCGCCAATTCAGGCGTTCCACCGTGCGGTGCGGTAGAAGACGTGCCGGTGGCTATGGTGCGGTGCGGTGCCACCGGCTCGTCTTCGTCGCGGTCGTCGGATAGTGCCGCCCCAGCTGGGCCGGACGTGCTGTCGGGCCACTCGTGGAGCAGCTCGCGATCGCGTCGGTCGGGGTGGTCGGAGTGAGCGCGGATCCCGTCGACGGCGAGGTCGAGTTGGATGAGCAGTCACGGCTCGGTCGGGACTGGGATTGCGGGCCGGATCGGGAGCGGCCGGACTGCCGGAAGGACTTGGCGCACCTGAAGTACCAGACAGAATCGGGGGAACAGGCGTCGTACCGTTGCGGTTCGTGGGACTGCGAGTGTTGCGGCCACCGGCTGAGGATGGGACTGATCGAGGAGATAGAACGGATCACGGAGGAGCGCCCGGAGATGCGTCGGTTCCTGACGCTCACAGTGGACCGCAGAGCGCCCGCGTCGAAGGAGGAGAAGCACGAGTACATCACCGATCGGTGGAACGCGCTGAGGACGGAACTGAGGGACCGCTATCCAAACCTGTCGTATCTGTGGGTGCGGCACGAGGGAGACGAGCGGGACCGGCCGCACCTGCACCTGCTCGTGGATCGGTTCCTGCCGCAGCGGGAACTGTCGCAGTTGGCCGAGCGCGTCGGCCTCGGCCGGGTGGTGGACATCCGGCGGGTGGACGCACGGAACGCGGCGCACTACATCAGTGCGTACCTCGGTCGTGGCTCGCTGTCGTTCCTGCCGTCGGGGTCGCGGCGGTACGGATCTAGCGCCGACGTCGATCTCGATCCACGCGATCCGGGCGGCGACGATCGTGACGGCAGTGCGCTCGAGGAGGACTGGTCACTGATGGCGTGGGATCCGATCGTCGAGGACTGGGTGTCGGCTGCGTCGGGAGACTTCCGGCGCGACGAGGATAGAGGACCGCCACCAGACTAGATCGGTCGGTCCCACCGCGAGGTGAGAGGTGCCGGGTGGGGTCCCCCTAGACACCGTTATAGGTCCCTGTGGTGGGTGGTGGGGTCGGTTCGATTTTCGGCGACCCTTGCGCCGTCCTGTCTCTTATACACATCTCTGATGGCGCGAG
>NZ_AOIN01000074.1 GCF_000337135.1 Natrialba chahannaoensis JCM 10990 | reverse complement strand
TTGACGACTACATGCCAAGCACCCTGATGTACGATGCGATCCGGGGCGAGGAGGTGACTTTCAGCTACGGTACGATGGAGATCATCGAAATGACCGACTCGGAGGGCAACGAGGTCGAGAACACGGACTGGGACCGTCCGGGCTACGACGTGTACGACACCGACGAGTTCACTGAGACTGTCGAGGAGACCGAGGACTACCAAGACTCGCTCAGAGACGACAGCGACACCAGTATTGGCATTCCAGGCGGCGATGATATCCCCGACTTTGGGACCGGATC
>NZ_AOIN01000073.1 GCF_000337135.1 Natrialba chahannaoensis JCM 10990 | reverse complement strand
GTCTCCTCGATTTCCTCCTGGGTGAGGTCGTCGTTGGCCGAGAGCATGAGGGCGATCACACCGGAGACGTGGGGTGCGGCCATCGAGGTGCCATCGAGGTGGTCGTACTCGTCGTCTGGCATTGCGCTCAGGACGTTATCGCCGGGTGCGGAGACGTCTGGTTTGACCCACTCGTCGGGCCATGCTGGGTCAGGGTTGTCCCAGTTGTCGGCGGCGATAGTGTTGCC
>NZ_AOIN01000072.1 GCF_000337135.1 Natrialba chahannaoensis JCM 10990 | reverse complement strand
AGCCGTAGGGGAATCTGCGGCTGGATCACCTCCACAGATCGGGACTGGGGCGACGCCCCAGCCCACCTTTCAGTCCACGTTCGGTCACACCACCCACCCGCCGAACCGAACGGGCACCTTTGAACTGTCGAAGCTCACATTTCTCTCATCGAGTCCGTTTGGATCGATGAGTGGGCCCATAGCTCAGTGGGAGAGTGCCTCCTTTGCAAGGAGGATGCCCTGGGTTCAAATCCCAGTGGGTCCATATCGCGTCATGATCTCTTCGGAGATTGTGGCGCACGAACCGATGCACCACTCCGCGTAAGCGTGAGTGGGAAGGGTCAATGCAGGCCGGCCGTCTACCGGCGTGCAGATGAGACCG
>NZ_AOIN01000071.1 GCF_000337135.1 Natrialba chahannaoensis JCM 10990 | reverse complement strand
AGCTACTGCGGAAACCAGGGAGAGAAGCGCTCAAACACGCTATCAAAGCCACACTGTGAAATCAACAAAGTGCTACACAAGAGCGTTCTTTTCTCTATCTTGTGCTCATCAGTGGAAGACTATAGACCTCTTGGGTGTTCCCAGATTGTTGGACTAGCAACTGCCCCTGTTTGCGATTCGTACTCTGTCACCAAATACATTATTGCTGGTATATATTGAATTGGATTATACTGTATATATTATACTAACTCTCTGATTCTGGTTTGCCTACCGTTCCCGTATCGGACAGGATTGTCATCCCTGCTCCGTCACAGCAACCGTTTGGGTTCCCAATTGGCTGTATCGAGCCACTCGTGCGTTCAATCGCCGCATAAACCGTCCCGCAGCTATCGCAGATCGCGGCAACTTTCTGTTGGTTGTTCCCATCCTTCATTACCTCCTTCAGCACACCAGCGTACTTAGCGCTCTCGCCTGTTGTTTATTTCGCACCTGCTTCCATTTCCTGCCTTCTCTTTGCCTTTCGCCCTCTCTTTCGGCTTCACTTTCTCCCTATTCCCCTCCTTCTTTCTCTGTCCCTTCCTGCTCCACCTTTCATATCTATCAATCATCCTATGTTCTCCCTCAATCTGGCATCAGACACGGATGTGTGGTCTCTCAAATGGATGCTCGTGATTCCTTCTCGACTACATCCGCCAGTGTGGCAAACCGTTCGAGCATATCTGCAGATGAATCGTATGCCGCAAGTGGAACTCCCTCACGATACGACCGCCGGAAGGCAACTCGCTCGCGAATTCCTGGCCCCAGTCCCGACGACTCGTACGCAGTTGCTCTCGTAAACGGCGGCAGGTACGACTCAAACTGACTGTTCTCGAGTGCGTTCAGCACGTGCTTTTCCTCGTTGTCTCCTTTGACTCGGTTTGGCACAATCGAGAGAACTTCAATTGGATCGTATCCCGAGAGCCGTCTGTTCAGTGCAAATAACTGATTCGTTACTGTCCGAAGTAGCGCATCAGCGCTTGGTTTGGACAACTGTAGCGGTACAACTACTTGCCGTGTTGCAACCACTGCAGCGTTCGACAACGGCCCAATTGTTGGCGGCGAATCGAAGACCACCCAGTCGTAGGTTGCCCTAAGCGGAGCAACAATACGCCGGTAGAACTCCGCCTCTCCGTTCTCAGCCTCGTAGAGTTCGTGACTAACGCGTTGGAGTTTCTTATTCGATGGGATGAGATCGAAGGAATTCGGTCCAGAGACGGTTCGTATCAGATCCTCTGGGCTCGTTGAATCTTGCTCGTCGAGTACATGTTTCAGATATTTGTCTGCCACATACACATCATCGAAACCGACGCCATCGGTTGCGCTTCCCTGCGGATCGACGTCAATTAGTAGCACGTCGTTTCCTGCTGCTGCGAGTCGCTCCGCGAGATTGATTGCGACCGTCGTCTTTCCAACCCCTCCCTTCTGTAGCGTTACTGTCACTCCTTGCATCGATTACCTGCTACTCACGCTCGCCGTGCTACGTCTCTTCCAGCAGAGTACCTCTTCTTGATGGCCGTTTCCAAAACACACTATCTATACAGACTGTCTGTTCCCTCTAGTCTTTTCTGGCTGTTCTGGCTACTTGTCGACGATCACTCGCCTGATGCTAATTCTCCTACATTGTATCTTTCTCTTCCCCGTGTCGATTGCCGATTGTTATTCATTGCTCTATTTTGAACGTTGTCTGAGCGAGACGAGTTCCAGCATCTGTTCACATACGCGAACGCGTACAACTAGATATAGAACAGATCGATAGCAGATCATGACTCCGCTCTTTTCCAAAGAGAGAACCAGTGCTCCTAACGAAAACCACTATTACACCGCCGTATCGTATTCGCCCACTCGGTGGACTCGTTTCTCAACTACTGGTCAGAAACATCTATTTATTGAACACTGTTCTATTTCACCACGCATGGCACTCCCTGCCTTTGGCGGTTCAGTTCGTAGGCCTTAAGTAGTGGTCGGGGACTACAAAGTAATAGACGGAAGATGAGGATCTCACCCCTGCGGTCCGCCGTACAGATGGGATCTGATGTGAGCTTCGACAGTTCGGTGACGCCCGATCGGTTCACGATCGTGGATGGTCACCGAACGTGG
>NZ_AOIN01000070.1 GCF_000337135.1 Natrialba chahannaoensis JCM 10990 | reverse complement strand
AAGATAAGCCTGCCTGCGTATTGGTGAGTACTGGAGTGGGAGACCCTCTGGGAGAGCCGATTCGCCGCCCCTACTCATACTTCATCTCATACTTACGCCCCACAGAGCGATCGCTCTGCGGGGCGTTTTGCATTTATCGCGTGTCAAACACTCAAGATGATTGCCCAATGTCAATTTAGAGCGACTAGTACACATCAAGAATGAATCATTCTACTGTAGTGAAGAATACTCTTATGTACTCATAATCAAATAATTTACACTTTTGTAGGTGATTGGCAAGAATACCAAATTCTTTTGGAGGGAACCTTATTCAACTGCCTCTGGTACGAGCAGATTATGTCAGATTCCGGTGGATCATGGCTCGATAGCGTTTATGAACTGTTGTCTGCGTCTCGGCGGCGGTACGTTTTGTACTACTTTTTAGACAACGAGAATGCGACCATTGATGACCTCGTCCGACAGGTTTCCGAGTGGGAATCGGATGTTGTTCCGAGGTCGATCCGCGTCTCGCTCCATCATAATCATCTCCCGCGGCTTGCAGAGCACGGCCTCGTCGAGTATGGAGACGACAACGTTCAGATTACGTCTCGGTTCAGTACGCTTCGAAATACCGTTGCACACTCACGTGCAATTGAAACTAACTCACAGGATACCCAGGGTCCTCTTACGTACGGAAGTGAATCCGAACCAGTCTCCGAACCGGTTTTTGAGGACTAACGTCTGAGCATCTGTCGAGTATTCCACGGTATTTCTCTGTTCCGGTGCGGGCGGTCATGGTAAGACTAGGTGTCTATTCAGCTGGATCATGGAGTAGTACACGTCCCGAATAGCAGGATCGCATTCGCCTCAGTTGTAGGTGTGATGTTCGACTGCACGTTCGAGTAACTCGTCCGGAATTCCCGGAACATCCTGGTTGCGGACCGGTCCGAGTTCGTCGATGAGGGTTGGATCCCGGGGAAACTCACGTCGGTTCCAGTGAATCGAAATCCCTGCTCGTGCCCCCTCACCGAGAGCGATTGGGACCTGATTGTGACCTGGTGTGAGGTCGCCGACCGCGTAGACGTTTTCGACCGAGGTTTGACCATGATCGTCGACGATGACGGTCCCGTCGTCGTTGAGTGCACAGCCGAGTTCTGCTGCGAGTCCATTGTTGTAGTCCGAACCATACATCGCGAATCCGCCGGTGTATTCACGAACAGTTCCGTCCTCGAACGTCAGTGACTCGAGCCAGCCGTCGTCGCCGTTCTGAACGCTGGCGATTTCCTCATGGACGATTTCGATGGGGTGGTTCGAAAGCATCGTTTCGGTATCGTCGCTCCAGGTCGGCTCGGTGTTTCGTGTGAGGAGGTCAACATCGGATGTGAAGTTGAGCATAATTGCAGCGACGTACGCAGCACTCTCGGACGTTCCCATGACATAGACCGGCTCGTCGATGAACATGTAGGCGTCACAGTGCAAACAGTAGTGAAGGCCACGCCCAGTCCGTGGCAATGGTGGGTCTGGTCTCTCGTCGGTAAACCCGGTTGCAAGAACGACGTAGTCGGCGACGTAGTCGGTGTCAGTTCCACAGAGCGTGATCTGTGATGGTGAGTCTTCAGTATCTGGTCCTGATCCGTCGGAACCCTGTTTAGTGGATTCACGAGTGTCTTGTTCTCTGCGGGAACAAGACGAGATGGTATCTCGAAAGACTGTACACCCGTACGCTTCGAGTTGTTCTTTCCCAGTCGACAAGAGTTCGGCTCCGCTCGTTTCCTCGGAGATGCCGACAACGTTGTGGACGTCCTGCATCATAGCGGCGCGTCCGCCTCCACGGTCGATAAGCGCGGTTGTGTTTCCGAGTCGCGTACAGTACAGTGCAGCGCTCAGTCCAGCAGGGCCACCGCCAACGACAACAACATCAAACGTTGTTGATGTGTTCTCCTTCGTCATACCGTTGGTTCACTGAGGAGAGTCAAAAACCTCTCCGCGAATCTGGTGAGGCACCTTCCATGGTACGATTATACCAGTCTCATCACTGGTAGTGATAGCGACAACGCGGTGTACAGAAACTGTCACCCGGAACACTAACGTCCAGCCTCATCCCGTGGCGGCATGCCGCGTCGGCTGGCTAACCCTCGTGCCGGGTGGATCACGTGTTGCGCGCCTGGGTTCGCCGTGCTGTCATCGCTCCCGAATGGGTTCGCTCGGCCGGGGACTAAAGGCACGCATTTGAGGTAGGTTCGTGGCGCGTTTAACGCTTTCACTCCCGTCGGGCAGCCGTTTGTCGGTCGATTTCACCGCGGTTACTGTCTCAGGCGACGAATGCTACCGTACTCGTCTTCCGGTGTGTTGTACGTGCTTGGGTCTGGATCAGATGGAATTCCTGGCCCGTCGCCCGGTTGTTCGGCGAGGTAACTGAACTCTTCCTTCCCATCAGGTGCCTCTCCATCAGTCAGGGGAGGTTCGGATCGCCCTGTGGGTCGCGCATAGTCGACATGAACGCGTAGTTGACTTTCTGGTTTTCCACCTCCTGCGGAAAACTCGCAGGAACCGGAACTGGGTCGTCGAGAGACTCGAGTGCAGCAAGCCACTAGTTCTGGTGCATCGTGTCGCGGGCAATCAGGTACGAGAGCATGTCCTTCATACCGGGGTCGTCGGTATACTCCCAGAGCCGCGTTGCGAGGGTGCGACCGGTGCCTTCGACCATTACATTCGCATAGAGGTCGTTGCTCTTCACGCCGGCGGACGGTCCGGTTCCTGAGTCGGGGCGGTCGTTCGGGCTCGGGTTGCAGGAGGGGGTCGAAGACGAGGCGGGAGAGGCGGGTCAGAGTGAGCAGGAGGGCAACGGTTCGGCCCCACCGCTGCCATCCTCGGCCACGCTTCCGGCTCGGTTCGTGCCAATCGAATTGCGTGGGATAGAGACATCACTGAACGGTCAATGACGATCCGTGAGAACGATCGATCTGCTTCGATCGATGGCAGTGTCCGAGAAGAAGTGACTACTTGCGCCGGTCAGTACATGTAGTCGTCTTCGCTGAACTGGACGTACTTCCCGTTGCGGTAGTTGAACTTCCGCTTCTTGTACGCCCCAAGGATCTTTGTCGCGCCGATCCCAGCGGAGTAGGTCCGGTTGAGCAGGGCGTTATCGGAGCTGCCACCCTGCATATCACTGACGGTGTCGAACGCCCAGTCCCAGTCATCGGGTTCGTACGCTTTGACGATGTCCGCAAACGAGACGTTGCGCAGAACCTCGTCACCGATGGCGCGCTTCCAGACATCGTTGTAGTTTTCGAGCGAGTCCGTGGCGGCGAGCCGGCCGGCGATCTTGCCGGTACGAACGGCGACGTGATATCCGCCCTCGTGGAAGGCCGAGGTCGTCCCCATTGCACCGCCAGCCACGGCGATGTTCGCGCCGACAGGTGAGTCGATTGGCCGCGTCGAGGAGATCGGGTACGTTTCCGTCCCCGTCGACTTGCCGCGGTCCTCGACGATTGGGATGTCTTCCTCGATATCGTACTCGTCGCCGTACTCGAGTTCCAGCAGTCGCGTGATGTACTCGGAGCCGGATGGTAACTGGTCGTCCTCGGGGTCGAGCAGTGCGTAGGCATCGGGGTTGTCGACATCCTCAAGGCGCATGCCGATGGGCATCGTCAGGCCGACGCGGGCGACGGTGCCGTCGTTGGGGAAGACCCACGGGTAAGCAGTTTCGCCCGGCATGTAGCCCCACCAGAACTTGAGAGTGTCCTCGAACTCTTCGAACAGTTCGGGCGGGAACTCCCGGTATTCCTGGTAGGCGATGTGGTTCGCTTCCGGCGGCGAGAGCTGGTCCGTGATGCTTCGTCCCGGCGGAGTGAACTGATCGAGGGCCCCGAGTGTGATTCGGCGCTGTGGGCCGTCGGCGAGCACGACGTACTGGGCCTCGAGCTGATCGCCGTTCGAGAGCGTCAGGGTGTGGGTTGGTCCCTTCGGACTTTCGGATCGGAGGTCGGTTTCCAGATCCGAGACGCCGGTTCCGACGCGCAGGTCCGCGCCGGCGTCGGTCGCACGCTCGTAGAGCCAGTCGTCCATCCGCGCGCGGTGGAATGTGTAGCCGAACCTTGGATAGCTAGCGTCCATTCCCGTCGTGGTGAGTTCGACGGCGCTATTCGGTCCGATAAACTCGGTGCCTTCGAGTTCGCGGAGGACAACCTCGTCGGGGATCTCCTCGAACTCGAAGTCCATGATATCGATCCAGTAGTCGAGCATGCCGGCGGCGTCCGTCGAGTCCGGCCCGAGTTCCTCGCGATCCTCGCGGGGAACTCCCTGTTCGAAGAGGACCGTCTCGGCTCCGTGTGCAGCGGCCCGTTCGGCCGCGGTGGCACCCGCGGGTCCGCCACCGACGACCGCGACCTCAACGCGTTCCATACTCCGTGTGGAATCAGTGGCCCGTATTAAAGTACCTGTATTTCTCGTCTGGAAGGGAGTCCCTCAGGTACTTGACGGCCGTTATCGGTCGTCCAGATCTCACTCTGTACCGATCTCACCGTGAGACGAACGTTTTTGCCCGCACCGCGTGAGGCCACGTACATGCCACCAAATGACGCACACGACGATTATACTGAGTCTGCCATAGAACCGCCAGTGACAGGTCCAGACGTTCTCGTCCTCCGGAAGGGAACCCACGGAAAGCCGGTCGAACAGTACGTCGACGCCATTCGTGATCGGCTCCCGGAACACACGGTCGAACTCGCGCGCACCCCTGCTGCGGAACGCGAGGCGATCCAGTCTGCCAGCTTCGTCACCGGGATGACACTCGACGAGGAGCTACTTGAGTTCGCCGAGGAACTCGAGACGTTCGCCTGTGCGTATGCGGGGACGGGACACCTGCCGCTCGACGAACTCGAAGACCGCGGTGTGACCGTGACGAACGCGTCGGGTGTCCACGGTCCGAACATCGGCGAGCACGTACTGGGAGCGATTCTTCGGTTCACCCGCCGGTTTCACGTGGGCAATCGACGACAGCGCCGGCGGGAGTGGCGTCATTACAAGGCGTACGAACTGCAGGGATCGACGGTGACGGTCGTCGGCCTCGGTGCGATCGGAGAATCGGTCTGTGAGCGACTGGAACCATTCGGTGTCGAGACGATTGGTGTTCGACACTCGCCGGGGAAGGGTGGGCCAACAGACGAGGTTATCGGCTTCGGAGGCAAGGACTTCCAGGAGGCACTCGCCAGAACAGACTACCTCGTGCTGGCGTGTCCGCTCACGGAGACGACGCGTGGGTTGATCGATCACGAGGCGTTGACGACGCTCGATCCTGAGGCCGTGCTGATCAATATCGCTCGTGGCCCCGTTGTCGACACAGACGCGCTCGTCACCGCGCTGCGGGGTGGTCGAATTCGTGGCGCATCGCTCGACGTCACCGATCCCGAGCCACTTCCGGAGGACCACTCGCTCTGGACGTTCGACAACGTTCAGATCACGCCGCACAACGCGGGACATACGCCACAGTACTACGATCGGTTAGCCGACATCGTTGCGGAAAACGTCAGGCGACTCGAGAACAGTGAGGACGAACCGGACCCCGAACTCGTCAATCAGGTTCGTCCCTGAGCTATAGTAACAGCTGCAACTAGTTACACACTGATCGCACGTCCGCGGTTCTCACTCGTTCTACTCGCTCCGAACCGCGCTGCCGTCGTGCGATCAGGTGTGCAGTGACTTGCAGTGGCTACTATAGTTGCCTGCTACTCGAGTCCGTGCAGTCGATCAGAACTGGTGCTCCGACCGCGAAAGCTGGTGCCGGGGTCTGGGATCGGGATCTGCAGCCGGAACGGGGAAGTGTCCGTCTGCCCGTGAACGCAGGGACGCGTACACTTTTTTAGCACTCTATCCCGAAGTGCCGGCATGGTATTCGAATCGGGTGTCGGAGAGACGACGTGTGCGACGAGGAGTTCGAACTCGGTACCAGAGGGGTCACGATGACGCTTACGTTCGACGGGACGGTAATCGTCCCAGCGGCCGACCCCAAGGATGGCAAGCGCACGGCCGAAGCGCTCACCCCGCATCTCGATACGACCAGTCGGGTTGTTCTGGTAAATGTCATCGAGAAGGGGGGCGGCACCATCGACAAGGCACCGATGGAAAAACGACAGGAGTACGCCGATGAAATCTTCCATGAGGCCCGCAAGCCGCTTGTCGACTCTCCTGCGGCGATCGAGTCCGAGACGCTGTTCGGGACGGATATCGTCGAAACGATCTTCGATGCAGCGGACGAGTACGATGCAGACGCTGTCGTCTTCACTGCTCGGGAAGGAAACCGGATCGCAGAGCTGTTGACGGGCGATGTCGCCCGTCGGCTAGTCAAAGAAGGGACCGTTCCAGCCGTGGCCCTGCCACAGTTGACGACGGACTGACGGCGGACAGCGGACGATAGACGGTGGTTCGTTCAGGTGGTCGTTTAGTCAGACAACAATAGTCAAACAGCAAGATAGATGCGATCTAGCACTCGAACTGCCGCGATACGGTTGACCGTGGCTGTTCAGCCAGTCGCTTCGGGAACGAAATCCCCGTCACCGTCGGACTTACCGTCAGCGCCACGGTCTTCTCTTTCCTTCCGCAACTGGGCGTCGAGTTCCTCGCCCGTCTTGCAAAGCGCCACCGTGTTCGACTCGGGATCGAACTCGAGTACACCGGCGTCAGCTAGCTTCGGAACGTGCGTGTGGCGAAGTGAGATGTGGATTCGCTTGCGCGTTCCGAGGAGGGCGTCACCGGTCGCAGCGAGGGCACCGGTGTCCTGCCCGTCGGCGGCGAGAACGACGTGATCGGCGACATCTGAGAGTGGGACTTGGTCCGTTCCCCCGTGTCCATCGAGATAGCGGAGCACGGCGCGGCGACGCCAGTCTGAGAGGAGATCGAAGATAGTGTCAGTCGTTGCAGCATCGTCAGAGCCAGCAGGCGTCGAGAGCGATTCGGGATCGGAGATCACTGGAAGCATACTCGTTACTGTGAGTGCGATCCCCTTGTGTCGCGTGCCAAAACAACGAGGTAAACTGAAACTACAAATCGAGTAAAAGCCAGTCAATAGGACTCGGAGTCGCTACAGGTAGCCGTTCTCGAGTAGCAGTTCGCCGTTCAGCATACTTGCGCCCGCAGCCCCGCGGATCGTGTTGTGTGCGAGGCAGTTGTACTGGAGGCCAAACGGCGTCTCCTGTAGGCCACCCGCTGCGATTGCCATGCCGCCGCCGACGGTGCGGTCCATACGCGGTTGTGGGCGATCTGGTTCGCCGAAGACGTGGATGAGTTGCTCTGGCGAGGAGCGCAGATCGAGCGACGGGAACGAACGCATTGCCTCGGCGGCGTCGGCCGGCGTGAGCTCGTCTTCGGTTTCAACCCAGACGTTCTCGAGGTGGCCGTCGATCGTCGGGATGCGGTTGCACGACGCCGAGACGGACATCTCGTTGTGGGACAGTTCTGCGCCGTCGAACTCACCGAGCAGTTTGCGGGACTCCGTCTCGAGTTTGTCCTCCTCGCTGCCGATGTACGGGATGGCGTTGTCGATGATCTCCATCGAGGAAACACCGTCGTAGCCAGCACCGGAGACGGCCTGCAGGGTCGAGACGTGAACTTTTTCGAGGCCGTATTCTGCGATTGCAGCGAGCGTTGGGACGAACGTGATCGTCGAGCAGTTGGGGTTCTTGACCAGCGCGCCGTCCCAGCCGCGCTCGTCGCGCTGGACCTCGATCAGATCGAGATGCTCGGCGTTGATCTCCGGGATGACCAGCGGCACGTCGTCGGCCATCCGGCTGTTCGAAGAGTTCGAAGAGACGACGTAGCCGGCCTCACAGAAGTCCGGCTCGACCTCTGCGCCGATACTCGAAGGGAGCGACGAAAAGAGGAGGTCGACATCGTCGGGAACCTCGCCAGGCTCGGTCGCGGTGACGGTCATCTCCCCGATATCGTTGGGGATGGGACTGTCAACGCGCCACTTTGCGGCCTGTCGGTACGTTTTTCCGGCACTCGAGTCGCTCGCAGTCAGGGCGGCGATATCGAAGTCAGGATGCGGCTCAAGATGCTGAATCAGTCGTTGTCCAACGGCGCCAGTTGCGCCGAGTACGCCTACTCGTACTGCCATTTTATGTCACTGTGTGTCGTGGCCGCAAAACCGTTTGGATTTTCATCGCACAGCTGATAACGGCAGTATTTGTTGACACCTGTTCAATTCTATAGTGCTGGCTGGTGGCATAGAGCATGTGTGGTCGACCAGATAGTGCGAGGTCCGTCGCGCGTCCATAGAAGAAATTAAGAAAACGGGGCTGCATTGAACGACCGATGAACATTCGACAGACCCGATTCGTTGGGCGTGTCGCACAATCGGAGTGGTCACGATGACCGAGGCGACAAACACCTCGCGCGAGCCAGGTCTTCAGAAGACGCCGTTTAGCATCGGTTCGACAGTTGTCGCAGCTATCTGTACGCTGATCGGCGTGTTGATGATCTGGACGGGCTACCAGGCAGCCAGAGCGGAGGAACCGGCCGAACTCGCCGTTGTCGGCACCGAGCTCAACCTCGTGACAGGTACCGCGGGAGGGATGTTCATGCTGTTCGTCGCGCTCGTCGCGTTCGTCGCCGCGTTCTACATGGAACCCGGCTTCGACCAGTAACGTCGCACGGTCCGACACGATCGCACGGCAGCGATTCTGTTCTTCTCCAAACGCTAGCGGTACGACTCACAAGACACACCACTGCTGCTCAGTCGAGCACTACCGCTCACCGAACTCGAATCGAACGCAAGAATGCCGACGGATTATGCAGGAACCTGCGCGCCCTTCTTCCGCGTCACGTAGCCTGCAATGCGGTTGCGAACGCCCTTGGACTCGACGTTCGTGAGCTTGTCGACGCTGTCTTTGTTCTGTTCGAAGTCGGTCGTGAACGCGTCCGGGTACCGCTCCAGGAGGAGGTTCCCGGTCTTCTTGACGTAGGCCGGTTTGATTGCCATACAGGGAGGTTCCGTCCAGAGGCTCTTAATCCCTTTCTCTTGTGTTTCCTCCGTACTGTTTCTCTATCCGTCGAGTGATTGATCGATTCGCCACCTTGTCCCCGATCACCGGCTCACCACTCTGAATATTCGCGAACGGACTCGAGTGCCAGCCGATCTCGAGAGTCACCGGCGCGGTCGACAACGTCGGCGAAGAACGAGAGTCGCTCTCGGAGCTCGGCGTCGTCGTAGCCGGGGACGCCGAGTCGTGAGGCTGCGACGGTGGCCTCGATGACGGCGCTGAAGCCCCGGTTGATGGTGGGAACTGTTTCGCGCACGACGGCGTTGTCGACGGGTTCGAGCGTCCAGGCTTCCCATTCGGTTCCGTTCTCGGTGCCCGAGTCGAACTGGTCGACCTCGACGCGGACCCAGGCGGCGGCTGTGTCGAGGACTGGCTCCTCGTGTTCGTCGATGGTGAGTGCGGCGTCGGTGAAAGCGATGGGGTCGTCGACGAACTGGATGTAGCCCTCGCCCTGGCGATGGAAGTTGCGTCGGGTGCGGGTGTTGCCCCAGGTTCGGGCGGTGATTGTGGGGGCCTTGGTTGTCGTGGCGGTCTTCGGCGTCTTGCGGGTCTCACTGTCCGTGTCGGCCTCCACCGTTGGCTCAGTTTCGCTCTCGTTCTCGTTCTCGCCCGTGTCCGTGTCCGCGAACAACCCAAGCGCTGCCGCGTTCCACAGTCCGTTCGGTCCGAGGGTCGTGACGACGGACTCCGTCACGCCAGTGAGTTCGACTGGCCACTCTGTCGTCTCTGAGCCAGCATCCGCTTCGTCCTCCCGCTCCCGCTCGCTCTCGTTCACGCTTGCGCCACCAGTATCGTGACCGTCGCGCTCACCACTCATACTGTGACCAGTTCGGACTCGAGTGCGATGAACAGTGCGGCCGCGGTGATGTCCGCCGTGGTCCCCGGATTGATCCCGCGCTCGACGAGTTCATCGGCGAACGTCTCGACTGCAGTTTGATCAGTGCTGAGTGCGTCCTGTGCTGCCAACTCGGCTGCCCGGTCGGTGACCTCTCGTGCAACGTCCTCGCCGCGCCGACTCGCGACCAACGTGTCGGGCCGGTCTGCGAGCAACGAGAGAAACACCGTTGCGGCGCGGTCGGGCAACGGTCCGTCGGCGGTTGCGAGCCGTTCCGCCGCGGCGAACGACCGCTCGAAGCCGGTCACCCACTCGCGAGCGACGTCGTCGCCGGGAACGCTCTGCTCCATCACGTCGACCAGCGTCAGCCCACGCTTCTCGAGTGCCGGGATCGCGTCACTTCCGCGGCGAACGTCGAGGGGGGCCATATCCTCGGGCGGGTCGTCGACGTAGACATCGACGTGTTCGAATGCGCGGTAGAAGGCTGCGGCGTCTGCGACAGTCGTCTCTTCGACGAGCGCTTCGGCGACGGGTTGAGAGAGTTCGGTCGCCGCGGCACGGACGAGCGGCGTGAGCAAGAGGAGTGCGCCGAACTGGGTGTTGTCGCCCTCCTGTGTGGCCATGCCGGCGACGGCTCGCTCGAAAGCAGGTCCGATGGCTGCGCCATCGGCGGCCATCCTGAGGCCACGCTGCGAGCCGACTGCCCCTGCGAGGAAGTGCTCGAACCGAAGGTCCTCGAGATCGCGGTTGCGGTCGACGTTGCCGGGCTTCGGCGTGCTGGCGACCTCGAGCAGCAGCGCCAGGTGTGCGTTTTGTGCTGGCGTACGCATGTGTTGAGCGAGTTGGTGCGGTGGTTTAGGCGTGTGGGTTGTGCTTGGCTTTGGTTGGTGTTTAGACGTGATTGTGCCTTGGTTGGAGCGTTAGTTGTGCTTGGGCTTTGATTGGGATTGGTTGTGCTTGAAGCGTACAGCGGAACGTACACGCTGGCGGTCTGTGATATCCCACATCGATAGCTTTGGTCCTGTTCGTACTCACACCTGCTGTGAAATACACTGCCGAGAAATGCTGGCAGGCGCGGTTTGGACCCAGCCGGAAGACCTGTTTGTGATCCATGCGACCGTGCTGTGATCTGATCGAGCACAGGTTCTCGAATCTCGGTTGCCCGTGATCCGATACTTGGTCTTCTCGCGCATCTCCGTCGTGTAACGGAGAGACGTATTGGACCACCTGAGGCCTCCGTCGAGGACTGCATCTCGTGTCCGTTTTACGTGACACTCGATTTCTCCCGACTCGAGACGACCGGTTTGCACCGGTTCATATCGATCGGCTGGTGTGTCCCCGCGGCGCTGCCACAGTATGATGTATGCTACCATTGAACATAAATGTTTGCTGGCGTTCGGACGACTGTCCGGTTTGATGACGCCTGCGGGCTAGTTTGGTGGCGAGTCGGTTGGGCTTGCCAGTGGCTGTCCGATTGGATGGCCCGTCTGGTGAGGAAAACGCGGACTGGTCAGGAACACCCTGACCAGTCAGCATCGACGTGACGTTCGTTTGCTCTCCGCTCGGTTGCGATCACGGGTGGATCCTACTGGTGGTCCGTCCACGTCGGTGGTGACAGCCGACCTGGAGTGGAGTCGTGATCGTGCCCGCCGTTTGAGTCTCGCGTCCGCGAGTCGCTGTGGCGCGGGTGTGCCCAGTATCGCTGTGCGAAGCGTCACTGCACCAGGAGTCAGTACTGGTTGGAAACGTTCGCCGGAGACTGTTCCTGTATCCGGTGCCGGCAACCTTGCCCTGGTGCATGTGTGCATACAGCACAACCTGTTGTAAAGATTTGCCCTTGGCTATTTGGGTACCCATCGTTTGCCTGAGTGTGCGCCAGCCCAACGCGTCTATTCTGAGCACCGAAGATCACTAGCCCTAAACCTCGGACCGCCTAACCTTGACCGATGACTAATACGGAGGCGTCACAGTCATCGTCATCGAGCCTTCCCGATAACTGTGAGCCCGTTCGCGACGCGCTGATCGCGTGGTACGAGGACGACCACCGCGACTTCCCCTGGCGCTGGACCGAGGATCCGTACGAAATTCTCATCAGTGAAGTGATGAGTCAGCAGACCCAACTTGGCCGTGTTGTCGAGGCCTGGGAGGAGTTCCTTGAGCGCTGGCCGTCGACGGCTGACCTCGCGGCGGCCGACCGAGCCGACGTCGTCGGCTTCTGGACGGGCCACAGTCTCGGCTACAACAACCGAGCGAAGTATCTCCACGAGGCCGCAGCGCAGATCGAAACGGAGTACGACGGGACGTTTCCCGAGACGCCCGACGAACTCCAGGAGCTGATGGGCGTCGGCCCTTACACGGCAAACGCCGTCGCCAGCTTCGCGTTCAACAACGGCGACGCTGTCGTCGACACGAACGTCAAGCGCGTTCTCTATCGCGCGTTCGACGTGCCGGACGACGACGCAGCGTTCGAGGATGCAGCGACCGAGCTCATGCCCGACGGTCGTTCCCGGGTCTGGAACAACGCGATCATGGAACTCGGCGGAGTCGCCTGCGAGCAGACGCCCTCGTGCGACGAGGCCGGCTGTCCGTGGCGCGAGTGGTGTTCGGCCTACGCCAGCGGCGACTTCACCGCTCCGGATGTCCCGACGCAGCCCAGTTTCGAGGGAAGTCGTCGCCAGTTCCGTGGACGAATCATCTCGACGCTCAAGGAATACGACGAACTCGAACTGGACACGCTCGGCCATCGGATCCGCGTCGACTACACGCCGGACGGGGAGTACGGTCGGGAGTGGCTCGGCGGGCTCCTTTCGGACCTCGAGGACGACGAGTTAGTCGAGTTCGACGGGGACGGGGACGGGGACGGAGAAGACACTGTTGCACGACTCCGCCGCTAACGCCGACCGGACCCGACTTTGCTCGTTTTTTCGACCGACACAGCGCACGAGTGGCCAGTCTGTGTGATCTACTGCTATTGGGTCCGAACACAGTTTATATTTCCAATAGATTAAAGGGTAAAGATTAGAAACGGTTTGGGCATGCGAAGACGTGAACTACTTGCCGGAAGCGGTACCGTCGCAGCCATCGCCCTCTCCGGGTACACTGGTGCAGCGACCGACGGCGCGACCGGCAGTCAGGCATCCCTCCCGTCTGACATTGAGTCCGTTTTTGAACTGGTCCCCGCAGAATCGACCCTTGAGACGACTGTTCAACATATCATCTACTCGCGTGTTGACGGTCAGGAACACCAGCCTGGCTACCCTGGAACCCACGGCATTGTCGACGAGTTCGACGAAATCGACACCGACGAGGTCGCTGAAACCGTTCTGGCCATTGGCGACGAAATGCAACTGGCCGCGATCACTGGCTCGTTCGAGCAGCCCAATATCGGTGACGACGACACTGACGGCTGGGCCGTCGGCGAGGTCAATGGCGACCCCCTCGTAGCCGCCGATGGAAAACTGATTATCGCACTCGGTGACGACAGCGAAGAGACGATCGACGCAGCCATCGCGGCAGCAAACGGAGACGAGGCGTCCCTTCTTTCTGATTCCGACGTAATCAGGACGATGGTCGAACACCTCGATTCGATGTCCTACGTGACGATCGTCCCGGACGTGTCTGAGGTTTCTCCCCCCGGGATCGACACCGAGCTGGTCGACGCGGTCGGCATCGGATTCGAACACCCACTTGGAACACGCAGCGACGACGACACACTCGAAAACAGCTACGTGTTCCAGCTGTCCTCGAGTGCGGACGATGTTGACGACGAGTGGGTCCACGAACAACTCCGGCGACTCGAGAACGGTGAGATTCTCGAGACGTCGATCGATCGTTCGGGGACTGTCGTCTATGTGGACGCAGTTGCCGAACAACCGCCAGAACGGGACCGTGATGCTGCCCCTGACGCAACCGTTCGCGCCCGATCGAACGCCGACGATGGTGTCGTGACGTTCGAACACACCGACGGCGACTCGATCGATGCCGACATGCTCGAGGTGTGGCAGAACGGCGACCTCGCCGACGACCAGCTCGCCGACGAGTACACGAGATTTTCGGAGGGAGATAGCTTCGAACTCGAGACGGGGCCGATCGCTGACGTCGGACTGCGCTGGTTCGATGAAGACGACGGCGTCTATTACTACTACGGGACGACCACGGTCGGCAGGGAGTCGTTCGAGGCGACCTACGACTACGATACCGACACCGTCGAAATCACGTACACTGGTGAGCGTGAGGTCGATACCGAACTCCTCGAACTGGTTCACCGGACGGACGATAGTGCGAGCACCGAGCGATCGGCGGTCGACGGCCGACGCTCGCTGACGGCCGGCGAGACGATTACGGTCGAGGACGTCACGCTGGGCGATCGGGTGTCGCTCAACCCGGCGGTGCCAGCTAATCCGAACAGGGCACAACGGTCGCTCGCTTCTCATCGAGTTCGGCCGCCCCGAATGTTCCTCTCCAGCCGCGAAGATACCGTTACCGCCTGGTACCACGGTGATCAGAACCGCGACGCGGATGAGTTCCGCGTGCTGGCCGACGACGAGCCAGCAGCGACGCAGTTTACCGACGTGACCGACACCCTGTCGGAGGGCGACAACATCGAACTCGGCGAGGTAGACCACGGTACGCACGTCGCCATCGAGTGGCTCGAACCCGACGAGCCTGCGGTCGTCGCGGAAGAGGTCATCCGACCGAACGCCCGCGTAGATATTAGCTACGACGACAGCGAGGGGACGATCACGGTCGACCACGTTGAGGGTACTGCGGTCGACACTGACGATCTCGAGTTACGGGCAGGTGACGACCCGATGGCCGTACAGCCGGTCGACGAGTACGACACGTTCGAACCTGGCGACAGCCTCACGGCCGAGGCCGAGCCGTTCGTGCGAGTCGAACTCGTCTGGGAGGGGCCAGAGGACACCGAATACAGTATTGGCCGTACAACTGCTGGCCGAGACCTGCTCGACGCGGAGTACGATCACGACGCGCGTGCGGTCGACATTGTTTACACTGGTAGCCAGCCTGCCGACCCGTCGTTCCTCTCTATCAACTACAGACGCGACGGTTCTGCCGACGTGGACGACGATCTGGAGGGTGAGCTCTTCGAGCAGGAGTACGAGACGTTGACCGACGGCGACAGCATCGTCCTCGAGGATGTTGGCGTTGAAGACCGCATCACCGTCATGATGGTTCAGGAGGGCGAAAACTACGTTTCACGCCGCTCGCTTTTCCACTTCACACCGGAACCGAATCGGTCGTTCCGCTTCGACGAACGCGAAGACGGACTTGTTGCCGTCTACGGCGAGCGGACGGACCGAGACGCCGATTCCTTCGAACTCCTCGTCGACGGCGAGCCAGCCGAGATCCAACCCGCGGATCGCCACGAGACGCTGACTGTCGGTGACGAACTCGAGCTCGGGACGTTCGATGCCGGCACTGAGCTTACTGTCCAGTGGGTCGTACCTGACGAACCGCGATCGGTCCGAAGTCACCTTGTGGTCCCGTCTGTCGAGTTCGACGTCGAGTACGATATGGACGCCAGCGACGTAACCGTCGAACACGTTGGCGGCGATGCCATCGACGCTGACGACCTGGCTGTGATCGTCGAACCGACACAGATGGACCCAGTTGGCTGGGACGAACATGAGACTGTCTCCGAGGGCGATACCACGACGATCGATGCGATCGACGAATCCAGTCCACACAGCGACCAAGAACCGACCATGGCGGTGGTCGTGTACAAGGAGGACAGCCAACTCACGTACGAACGACTCGACGACTGACCGATCGCGTCGCTCACACGTCCGAATCGAGTAGCCGTTGTACTCTGTATTGGTGTGCGAGGAAGGCACAACAGACGAACGCGAGCGCTGCAACCTGTACTGCTTCGACCAGGATGACAATAGAGGTGACCTCGAGTTCGACCAGCGGCGAGCCGTTCGTCCAGTCGGCAAACCAGGCCGTTGCGAGCAATGTCGAAGCACCGATCGCGAGCAGAGCTGCGGAGAGAATAGGGTCGAACGAGGAGAGATTCGGCGACTGTGGTTGAAACAGTCGTCGCTCGAAACAGAACTGGGCGGTGAGGAGGCCCGTCAGGAAGACGGTGGCGACGATGAGGCCGGTCAGTCCGGCGATGAACTCGGCGATGAGCAACCAGGCGACCCAGCCCGCAGCGAGTGTCAGGGCGGTACTGCCACGTCTGAGGTAGACCGCCGAACGGGCGTTACTCACGGTCGAATCGACGATTCCGGCCCTGAGAAACGCCCCACAACAAAGAATTCCAAGGCCGAGCAGGGCCGCGGTGGTCGTCCCGGAGCCGACGACGAGACCGAACCAGAAGCCGACGGCGAGTGCTTCAACGACCGTGATTGTGAGGGCTGTGGTCACCCCAACGAGTCGCTGCCGGGTCGTGCGACCGAGGACGCCGGGATGTCGAATCACGCTCACAGTACTCACTCTCTGAGTCTTTCGTCCGGGTGGGTTTCGTTATCCGATTATTACTGCACGCCGGCTGCGACCGAGTAGGAGGCCCCACACGATCGGCAGTAACTACCTGTGTTTATCTCTCACACACTCAGGCACTCGTGAACGCGTCCGTATGCGTACCCGTATCGAGTAAGTCCATTGGCACTCAACAGGGGCTGACTGTAGCACCCACATACTGACACTCAATATACGGGTATGTTCGTCTTACCCAGTTTCCCCGCGTACGGGCGCTGAAAAACGGTCCACAGAATTATGTACGGGGGTGTTGTCGTGCCGGATTATGCCCGAGTCAGAACAACAGGACAGGAGTCTCTCCGAAATAGTCGTTAAAGAAGCCGTCGGGAAAGGGCTCGACTCGCCGATGCGCGAATCGATCCTCGAAGCCGTCGAGGAGTCCGGCGACGCACACGAACAGCGCTCGCTCGGACTCGCTGCCGGCGCGTTCGGCGTCGGTGCCGCGCTGGGGTTTCTCGCCGGGCGCGAATCGCCGCCACTCGAGGAGACGCCGCTTTCGGATGTGGACGAACCGGAGGTGATCGAGGACGTGATGGAGACAGAGACAGGTGCGGAGTCGACGGTCGACGAAGCGACGGAGGCGGTCGAGGAGGTCGCCGATGATGTGACCGAATCCTCAGATGACGGTGGTTCCAGCGGGTTTGTGCGGCTCGTGTTGCTGGTCGCGGCGGTTGTCGGAATCGCGTATCTCCGGCGACGGCTGTCGAGCGATGAGGAGGAGTGGGAGCCGATCGAGGAGTTCGAGCCGGCGACCGATCTGGCGGAGAAAGCAGAGGAGGGACTCGAGGACGTTGCTGAGAGTGAGATGGATGTCACAGATGAAGATGACGAGGATGCGGACGAAGACACTGAAGCGGAATCCGACGAGGAAATGGACGAGGATGCGGAAGCAGATGCGGGGGACGACGAGGAAAATGAGAGCGAGGACGAAGACGAAGACGAAGATGAAGATGAAGAGTAACACCCGCACCGTCATTATAGACTGGAGTTCCCGATCTGAGTCACTCGAAATAGCTTCCTCGTGATCTCAACCGTCGAAATAGCTTCCTCCTACTCTACGTCGTCCGAGGCGTCTCTCGATGCTCGCTTCTGAATTCGCCGTTTTCCGTTCGGTGGTAGCTGACTGCAACCGTCGTCTCTATCGCATGCCGACGATCGGTCACGGCGCAGCGCTGACGAAGGAGCTAAGGGGCCGACGCCGACAGTGTGAAGCCAATGGAGACGACCCATCGCGTTTTCGTCGGTGACTCTCGCGACCTCGCCGCGGTCGACGACGACACCGTCGAACTCGTCGTCACGTCCCCGCCCTACCCCATGATCGAAATGTGGGACGACCTCTTTACCGAGCTCGACCCCGCGATCGGCGACGCACTCGAGTCCGGCGCGGGTCGCCGGGCGTTCGAGGCGATGCACGCCCAACTCGATCACGTCTGGGACGAGGTTGAGCGAGTGCTCGTCGACGGCGGCATCGCCTGTATCAACGTCGGCGACGCGACCCGATCGATCGACGGGAGCTTTCGTGTCTTCTCGAATCACGCGCGGGTACTCGAGGCGTTCGAGTCCCGCGGATTTGACCCATTACCCGACGTACTCTGGCGCAAGCCGACGAATAGCGCCGCGAAGTTCATGGGCAGCGGGACGCTGCCGCCGAACGCGTACGTGACGCTGGAACACGAGTACGTGTTGCTCTTTCGCAACGGCGGCGACAGCCGCTCCTTCGAACCCGGTGCAGATCGGCGCTACGAGGCGGCATACTTCTGGGAGGAGCGAAACAACTGGTTCTCGGATGTCTGGACGGGCGTCCAAGGTGAGTTACAGCACCTCGAGTGCCCTGGTGGTGACGACGGGGGCAGCGATCAAGAACCGGACTTGCGTGACCGCTCCGCCGCGTATCCGTTCGAGATTCCCTACCGACTCATCACGATGTACTCCACCTACGGTGATACGGTGCTCGACCCATTCTGGGGGACCGGCACGACGACGCTGGCCGCGATGTGTGCCGGCCGGCACTCGATCGGACAGGAACTCGAGTCGGGCTTTCGCGAGGTTTTCGACGAGCGGGTCGAGCGAGTGCCATCACTATCCCGATCCGTTGGGCGGGCGCGTCTCGACCGGCATCGTGAGTTTGTCGAGCAGCGCCGAGCAGAAGGGAAGGAACCGTCCTACGATGCGGTCCACTACGATACGTCGGTTGTCACCAAGATGGAGCGGAAACTCCTGTTCAGAGAAGTTGTCGAAACGGACGCCGTCGATGATGGCTACCGTGCCCTTCACGAACCCTTGTTCGAGGACAACGGCTAGCTATTGGATTGCGTTTACAACAGAACGTATTTCGTTCAACAGCTGGCAGAACGCCGTTTGACACTGACACCGGTACTTTTGATGGTTCACGCCAGTATGTCGGGTGTGACCACTGTGAACGACTCAATCGATCTCGATCGCTTCGATTCGAAACGATCGACGGCGTACGCGAAACGGGGGATGGTTGCGACCAGCCAGCCGCTTGCAGCGCAAGCTGGTGTCTCTATCCTGCAGGACGGTGGAAATGCCTTCGACGCGGCTGTCGCGACCGCGGCTGCGCTCAACGTTGTCGAGCCGACCTCGACGGGACTCGGCGGCGACGTCTTCGCACTCTATCGCACCGCAGAGGGCGAGGTCGGTGCGATGCGCTCCTGTGGCGGTGCACCGGCCGAGACATCGATTGAGACCGTTCGCGAGTCCCTTCGCGACTTGGACGATCCAGGCAAGTACTATCCCGAATCGCGCGGGTATGCAGTCGACGGTGACGCTGACGAAGACGAACTCGAGATGCCCTTCCTCGGTCCGCACACGGTTACGGTGCCCGGCACGGCCCGTGGCTGGGAGGCGACCGTGCAGGAACTCGGTCGGAAGACACTCGGTGACGTGCTCGAGCCGGCGATTCACTACGCGACGGAGGGGTATCCCGTCTCGCCGGTCATCGCCCACCACTGGAGCGGTGCTGAGGAGCTGTTTACGGACGAAAATGCCCGCGAGGCGTACCTCTTCGATGACGAGAGCCCGGACCCTGGGCAGGTCGTTACCCTGCCGAAACTCGGTGAGTCGATGCAACGAATCGCCGACGAAGGGGCAGACGCCTTCTACGAGGGCGACATTGCGGACGCCATCGTCGAAGAGATTCAGGCTGCTGGCGGGGGTATGAGCCGCGACGACCTCGCGTCCTTCGAGCCAGAGTTCATCGACCCTGTCGAGACGATGTACAACGGTGCGACGGTGTACGAACTCCCGCCGAACAATCAGGGACTCATTGCACTCGAGGCGCTCAATATCGCGGAGGAAATCGGCGCGGGAGAGTACGACTACGACTCACCCGAGCGTGTGCACGCCTTCACAGAGGCGATGAAATTGGCGTTCGTCGACGGCCACCACTATATCACGGACCCCGAGTACGAGACGATTCCGCCGCTCGCGTCCAAGTCCTTCGCGAGCGAGCGGGCGAACGCGATCGGCGACACTCCAATTCAGGACCCCGCAGTCGGCGTGCCGAACGCGAACGCCGAGGACGCGGATACGGTGCTGTTGACCGTCACGGACGACGAGGGGAACCTTGTCTCTTACATCAACTCCAGATTCGCCGGCTTCGGCAGCGGCCTCGTCGCAGGCGAGACGGGGATTGCGCTCCAGAACCGCGGTGCGTCGTTCTCGCTCGATCCGGACCACCCGAACAGTCTAGAAGCCGGCAAACGGCCGTTCCACACGCTCGTTCCAGCAATCGCGAAACTCGATGAGGACGACTGGCTCGCCTTCGGCGTGATGGGCGGCTACATGCAACCCCAGGGCCACGTCCAGGTGCTCTCGAACCTGATCGACTACGATATGTCGCTACAGGACGCCCTCGATGCACCGCGCTGGCGCTACCGCGAGGACGGTACTCTGGGCGTTGAGGACCGACTCCCCGCACTGACGAAACTCGCCCGAAGGGGTCACGATGTCGGCGTTCTCCCGCCAGTGATGTTCGGTGGTGCCCAGATCGTCCGCCAGAACGGCAACGCGCTCTCCGGGGCGACTGAGCCGCGAAAGGACGGGGCCGCGATCGGGTACTGAGCGTAGCTGCCGAACCGGTTCCTACTCTCTTCGAAGAAGCTCGGAAATAATTCTGCGCGAAGCTTTTGTCGTTGCTGCACGCAGTGGCTGTATGAACGACTGGCTCGATGCCTCTCAGCCCGAGCCCCCCGCGTCGTCGTCCGGTCTCTCCGTTCCCTCCCCCGTTCGCGTTCTCGCCACTGGTTCGACCTCCGTACGCAACACCGTCTCCGAGACGCTCGCGGAGAGTGATGTCGTTTCCGTCGTGACGGCCTCTCTGGAGGTGGACGGAGATGGCAACAACAACAGCAACGGGAACGCTAACGCCAACGCAAACCCCGACGCCAACGGGAACGCTAACGCCAACGCAAACCCCGACGCCAACGGGAACGCTAACGCCNCTAACGCCAACGCAAACCCCGACGCCAACGGGAACGCTAACGCCAACGCAAACCCCGACGCCAACGGGAACGCTAACGCCAACGCAAACCCGGAATCAGCAACCACACAGCCACCACCCCACTGCATCCTCACTGATGATCTCGATTCGATCCATGCGGTCGAGACACGTGATCCGAACTCCGAATTCGAGTGTCCCATCCTCTACACGCCACCCGAAGGGACAGCCCAGACAGCCAGCGAATCCCAGCGCGTGTCGGTCTCGTTCGACGAGGGTGCCGACGGCTCCGCCGACTCGTCCCTCGACACCGGACCCATCGGTGACGCTCAGGTCACCGACACTGACTCTGCGGCCGATCCTGCAGCGCCAGCAGCAGAAGCAGAACCGACACCCACCGAAATCGTCCCACAGGCGACACTCGAGTCCCGCCACCAACTCGAGCACCGGTTACAGCGGACGGTCCAGTTCGCCACACTGACCGAGACAGTCACGGCCCAGCGCGAGTGGTACCGATCCTTGCTCGAGCGCTCTGCTGACCTGCTGTTCGTTCTCGACGAGACGGGCGAGATTACCTACGTCAGTCCGTCGGCCGAAGACGACTCGAGTGCGCCAGAGCCGACGGGTGCGACCGCGGACGACCTGCAGACGCTGTGTGGTACTCACTTCCTCGACCGGATCCACCCCGATGATACCGAGGGTGTCCGTAACGCGATTGCGGCCGTGAGATCGGCTGCAGTCGGCTCGACAGAGGCAGTCGAGTACCAGTGTCGAACCAGTGGGGACACCGAAACATGGGGTATCTACGAGGCAACGCTGACGAACCGACTCGGCGACGATCCGGTCAACGGTATCGTTGCCTCGGTCCGAGACGTCACCGAGTATCATCGGGTCGAACGAGAACTGGATGAGTCGTTTCGCCGTGTGACGGACGCGTTCTTTGCTCTCGATGCGGACTGGCAATTCTCCTACGTCAACGAACAGGCTGCAGCCACGCTCGAGGCCGACAAAGAAGCGCTGCTCGGCGAACCGATTCTTGAGGTCTTTCCGGAAATGGCCGGCACGGACTTCCAGCGAGCCGCGATCGAATCGATGGAAGAACAGGAACTCCGGTCGCTCGAACGCTATTACGGGCCACATGACCGCTGGATCGAAGCGCGAATCTATCCTTCCTCGACCGGTGTCTCGGTCTACTTCCGGGACGTGACCGACCGCATCGAACGCGAGCGTGAACTCGAAGTCCGCACTGAACGGTTGCAGGCGATCGTCGACAACGCACCACTCATCCTCTTTACGCTCGATCCCGACAGCACGGTGACCCTGGCCGAGGGACAGGGTCTCGAGCGACTCGATACGGTACCGGAGGAAGTCGTGGGAAGATCCATCCTCGATCTCTTCGACGATTACCCCAAAGTCCGCACCGATTTCCGCGCCGCACTCGAGGGCTACCCGATTCACGTCCAGAACGAGATCGATGGACGGATACTCGACGCCTGGTGTCGGCCGATTACGGTCGATAGCGCCAGGGGCGATATCGAATCCACCGCGGCAGACGGCGACGACTCCGAAATCGAGCGTATCATCGGCACCGCGGTCGACGTCACAGAGCGCGTCCAGTATCAGGAAACGCTCAACGGCCTCCACGACGCCACGAGCCACCTACTTACCGTCGAATCGAAACAGGCCGCCTGCGAGTATATTGTCGACGTCGCCGCTGATGTGCTCGACCTCGACGCCTGCGTCTACCGGTTCGACGACCAACAAAACGAGCTCGTCCCCGCCGCCTACTCGACTGCACTCGAGTCCCTCGTTGGGCCACCGCCGCGGTTCCAGCCGGGGGAGTGTCTCGCCTGGGAAACGTTCGTCTCGGGATCACCGTCGGTTTTCGGCGATGTGTCCCAGAAAGAGGGCGTGTACGATCCTGAGACAGACGCTCGTAGCGTGCTCTTTGTCCCGCTCGGCGAACACGGCGTCCTCGTTGCCGCGTCGCCGGAACGGAACACGTACGACGACGAAACGGTCGAGCTTGCCCAGTTGTTCGCCCGCACCGCAGAGGCGGCGCTTGATCGAATTGGCCGAACCCGTAGACTGCACGAACGCGAACGCGAACTCAAGCAGCAGAATGACCGACTCGAGCGCCTCAACGCGGCGAACGGCGTCCGACAAGAGATCGAACAGCTGCTGTTGATGGCCGGTTCGCGCTCGGAAATCGAGCAGGGAATCTGCACCCGACTCGCCGAACTCGAGGTCTGTTCGATGGCCTGGATCGGCGCGCCGGACCCGAGCGGAAATGAACTGCGTGTGCGGGCCCAAGCCGGCCGCGATCACGGCTATCTGGAGTCCGTTGCCGTGACAACCGTCGACGACTCGGCGGCCGAACCAGCAGGGAGAACTGCCCGGACACGGACGCCAACTGCCGTCGACAACATCGCAGATGCCGTCCACGACGGCGACTGGCGCGCCGACGCACTCTCGCAGACGTTCCAATCCGTATACGCCGTTCCGCTCGTCTACGACGACTTCCTCTATGGCGTGCTCACGCTCTATGCTGACGACCAGAACGCCTTCGACGACCGGCTCCGAGAGGTGCTCGCCGAACTCGGCGAGACCATCGCCTACTCTATCGACGCCGTCAAACGGAGACGGGCCGCCACCGATGAGGAGCGAACCGAGGTTGAGCTCGAGATCGAACACGGCTCGATTCTCGGCGACCTCGCAACTCATCTTGAGGCAGCGATCGAACTCGAGGGCGCGACAGCTAGCTCGGACGAGACGGTTGTCTTCGTTTCCGTAAACGGGCTGGAAGACGAGGCTGACAGCAGCGACGAGGGGACCGAGATGGTGTCTGCCTCTCTCGATACCGTCGAGCTAGAAGAACTCACGGGGATCGTCGAGGGCTCGGTTATCGCGACTTCCAACGGGCAGACGCTCCTCCAACTACGGATTGTCGGCACCTTCCTCGGCTCTGTCGTCGATTCACAGGGTGGAGCGCTCCGGTCGGTCTCGGCCGTGGCACACGAACCGACCCGGGCTCGGCTCGATGTACCGGATGCCGTCGAAATTCGAGACATTCTCTCAGCACTCGATCGAAACGGTGTCGACGCTACGATGGTCGCCCGGCGTGAACAACCCGCAGAAGAACCGCTGACCCTCGATGCAACAAGTCGGAGTGCACTGTTGGATCAGTTGACCGAGCGCCAGCTCGAGGTCGTCCAGACCGCATACCACGGCGGATTCTTCGACTGGCCGCGCGAGACGACCGGCGAAGCAATCGCGGACTCGCTCGATATTTCGTCGCCAGCATTTCATAAGCATATCCGCGCGTCGGAGGCGAAACTCTTCGATACACTGTTCGACGACACGCTCTCGACGAGCGATGGTTAACTGTTTAACCGCCCTTGTTCGGCGTAGTTACACAGTTAACGGTCAGGCTCTTTGCAACCAATCGTGAAGGTAGGGATGCCTTCCACCGAAAGCCGGGGGTCGACAGCAATGACTGAGATCGAAATGACTTCACAATCACCAGTCGCGAAAGGGGAGTATACTGTACAGTACGATCGACTTGACGACGAACCGCTGAGCGTCACGATTGCAACCGCTGTTGCCACCGTTTGCAACGCAGATCCAACTGAACTCGAACCGTTGCACTACGCCATCAACGCCGATGCACTCGAGCGACTGTTTGAGCCGCGTGCGAACGGGCTCAGAAATAACGGCTCAGCGACCTTCGAATACAATGACTGTCTCGTCACTGTGACTGCGGATGGAACGATTCGGGTCGAATCCTAGTTTCTGTTCGAGAGCAGGAAGTGGTAGCTGCTTTTGTCTGTCGGGCTGGTTCGTCTTTGTGAGTTGATTGGCGGCGTACTGTCGTGATATTGCGTATCAGTGGCACATGGCAGTGAATCTGCTTACGGCGCAGTCGCTCACGGCGGTGATTCGTTCCTGTGTCTCTCGGCACGCCCACCTCTCCGTTGAACTCGCCGATTTGACGGCCCTCAATCGCTCTGGGCATCCTCCGTCGAGCCTGAGCCCGACCCTGATCCCGGCTGGTGGTGTGGCGTGATCTCGACGGCACCGGTACCGTCGACCTGAACTCGGTGTCCACGGTACGTAAACACGATCTGCGAGAGTCCCGCGGTGGGTGTGTACGCTGTCTCAGTCCCCGTTGTAGCGTCTGTTCCCGTGTTTGTCCCTGTTCCGTCTCTTTCTGTCCCTGTTTCTGTCTCTTCCCCAGTCCCTGTTCTCGGTTCAGTGTCAGTCTTCGTTTCAGTGCCACTACCAGCACCTGCTTCACGCACTACACCGATCGTCTTGGTCCGTGTCTGTGTCTGGACCAACGCATCGAGTGCGTGCGGGTCGATTACTTTGTACAGCGGCGGCTCGAGTTCTGCCGGCTCAAGCCCTTCGATCGCTGCGATCTGCTGGATAACGTTTTGACTCGGGTCGATCCCCGTCCCCATGATCCTCTCTGCCACATCACGTCACATAAATCCGATGATGGTTTGCTGACGCTCGGCTGCCGTTCGTCTGACGCCTGACACTCTCGGGATACAATTGACTGACGAAGAATATCCAAAGCGGCCACAGAACCATGCAATGCCGCTGAATTTCCTGACTTACGCTTGCTGGCGTTCGCGTGAGACCCACCGAGTTCTTCACCTCCTCGATAGTTTCGGCGTTACCACTCGTTTCCGACTCGTGGTGTCTTCAAAAATGCCCGGGGAGGGCTCCGAACCCTCGATCTCCGCATGTCCCAGGTCCGAGGCTCGGCAGAGTCCTCGTGGGGACACGGAGGCTTCCAAGGCGAAACCGCACCGAATCTCTGAACCCTATGAGTGCGGCGCTATGTCCAGCTAAGCCACCCGGGCTCACTCTTCGGTAGTCGCCTGCCTTTCTTTAAGCTTCTCATTCCCGTTCGTCGTGCAATCTGGACCCACGGATTTATCACACGTTATTACGAACTGCGACCCATGAACGTTCCCGGCATCGTTCAATCTACTCTCGATGGCGAGGAGATCGCCGCACGAGTCTCGCTCGGGGGGGAGGACGAACTCTTCGTCACATCTTCGAGAACACTCGTCTATCGCTCCGAGGGTCTCCTGAGCGATGAATCAGTCGACGACTACCCACACGACGCCGACCGGCTCACCCTCTCGGAAGGCCGACGCAAAACCAAGTTCACACTCGAGTACCCACTCGAGGACGACAGGCAGTTTACCGTGCCAGCGAAGGTAACGGACGACGTGTTACACCCGGTTATTGCGGGTGTCCTGAACGGCAACGAGATTACAAACGCTGGCGAGACGGTCGTCCAGACCTACCGTTTCAGCGAGTTGACGCTGATCATCACGAGTGACCGACTGGTCAAGCACATCGGTGCTGCGGTCTGGGACGAGGATTACGAGGAGTATGCCTTTGAGGATGTGACGAACCTGTCCTTCGAGGACGGTAGCGTCGCGACCCAGATTGTCCTTTCAGTCGACGGTCGGCCCCAACGGATCAAAGCACCGAACGACGAGGCAAACGATCTCCGGGAACGCCTCCAGCGTGCGTTGTTCGAGTACCACGACGTGAGTTCGCTTGCTGAGCTCAATGACGTGGTTGGTGTCGAGGAGGACGACGAACCCGAAGAGTCCGGTTCATCGATGGACTTCGGCGACGGTGTCGATCCGCTCGATGCGAATCCACCAGAGCTGACGGATCGGGAAGATAGTGGTCGTGCTCAGGAACAGGACCAGGACCAGCCGGTGGTCGACTCCGAGGCACAGGCAAGCCACGCTGCGTCCTCAGACCCGCTCGCCCAGCAGGATCAGGAGACGCAGGCACAGACAGAGACACCGTCTAACGCGTCGAGCGAGCCCGCCAGTGTCGAAGAGTGGGGACAGCAGGGCCAGGAGCCGTCGACCAGCGCCAGCTCGGCTGACTCGCCACAGTCCACACCGTCCGATAGCGATGTCGCTGCTGGCACCCCCGAGGAGACATCCACACGAGATTCTGGAATCGTCGATACCGATCCGATCTTCGAAGAGCCAGCCGACTCGAGTACGGATGATGGCGACACCGCCCCCGATACTGACCCGACTCCCGCACCCGAGGTGCTCGATCGACTCGATGCACTCGAGACGGCGGTCGAGGAACAGAACGAACTCATCGAGCGACAGCAGGAAACGATCGAGCAGTTAATTACCGAGCTTCGACAGGGTCGGTAGTCGCGCTTCGGTTTTAGTTTCGATCAACGCGTCGGTGTCTGTTATTCTCTTCAGGTAGTCGTCGCTTCTGGGCGCTGTCGATGACGGTTGTCGATCAGCTCCCTTGCACGCTGTGCCTCTGCCACTGGGAGCGCCCGCAACAGGACATCCACGTCGTCATCGTCCGCCCCGAACGAAGCGCTTTCGGTACTCGAGAACACCGTTCGAAAGCGCCCGTCCCGAGCTCCGGTCGGTGGCTCCTCGAGTCGAAGACAGACCGAGCCGAGGCCGAGCACTCTGGGTAGGATACCGCGGTAGCATGTGCAGTCCTCGATAGCGCGATGTGGGACGAACCGGACAACCGTCTCGTGTCGCGTGTTGTACAACCTCGGTATGGCGTCTCCAGATGCAGATAGTATCGATTCGAAACCTGGCCCGTTCACCTTCGTCTCTCTTAGTCCGTTTCCCGACCCGTAACCTTCCGAATGCACGAGGAGCCAAAGGGGCCGAGTTCGCCCGCCTCGAGTTTGATGAAGTGGCCGGTCGAGAGGCCACAGCCACAGCGCTGGCAGTCGAACTCACCCTCTCGCTGGACCACATCCTGCTCAAAGCGGACGTACTGGCGGCTCTTCGGCCGGACGATGCCGTCCTCGCGGTCGATGATTCCCCGGAGTTCGGCCTCGTCGAGTATCGTCCGCGTGACGGTTGGATCACTCGTCACTGTCTCGATGCGGTCGACGACATCGGCGAGCGAGAGCGAGTCGTGTTCGAGTCGTTCGAGCAACGCGAGGCCGAGTTCGACGCGGTCGTCGTCGTGTGTATACCGTGCGGTCGTGTTTCCAGAGCCGGTCTCATCGGTCTCGGTAGCCGGACGCTGTCGTTCGTCAGCCTCCGACGGGGCCGCCGCCGTCGTTTGGTACTCGCCTTCGCCACGCCGGTCCTGCCAATCCGTCAGCCGTTCACCGTCGGCAGGCTCCCGACCTGTTTTGGGAGTCAAATCAGTGTCTTCGCTGGCATCGTCAGCTGTCTCACCGTCGGAATCGGCCCCGTCGCGCACCATCGATGAGTGCTCACAGAGCAGTGCGAATAAACGTTGTGACGTTTCGGCCGCGGAGCCGTCCTGAGCCACGTTTGTCGATTGGCCGGTGACGTTCTCTCCACCCGGAGCGCGACCAGAACAGAACCAGAGCAGAAAAGCTTCAACACCCGCTCCAAAATCTTGACCGATGTCGGTTCCCTCGGTGTCTACTCGAGTACTCGCTGGCGTGCTGTTCGTCAGCGCAGCGATCACCGCGGGGCTGCTCGTCTCGCCGACTGCGACTGTGGCGGCGATGGAGTCGGTAACGACGAATCCGACGCTCTTCGGGGCTGCAATCGTCGGGTTGTATCTCGTTCGGCCGCTCTTTGCCTGGCCGACGACGCCGCTGGCCGCGGTGGTCGGCTACGGCCTCGGTGTGACGGTGGGTGTTCCGGTCGCGCTCGTCGGCGTGGTCGTTACGGTGACGCCGATCTTTTTCGTTGCTCGCGGAACGCTCGGTGGCTCAGCCGCTACCGCAACAACAGCGACCAACAGCTGGTTCGAATCAGCCCTTGGGCGCACGAATTCCGTTGTCGAGCGGTACTTCACAACCGCCGGTCCGATTCGTGGCGTCGCTGCGTCGCGGCTGGCACCGATCCCCTCGGATCTCTCGACCTGCGCTGCGGCCGCAAGCGGTGTCAGCTACCGCCACTTCGTGATCGGCACCGTACTTGGCGAACTGCCGTGGACGATCGCGGCCGTCGTTGTCGGTGCCTCCGCGGGAACCGTCACGGCTGGTGGGTTCGGCGAACTGGGGCTTGCGCTGACGCTTGCGTGTTGTCTGGCAGCGCTAGTCCTGCTCGCTGGGCCTGCATATCGCGTGTTCCGGACCCAACCCGAACCCGAGGATCACTCTGCACTCGACGGCTGATGCGGTTTGCTCGCCACTTAGTCAGACCGTGACGAGTGGAGACATTGTGAGAACGGGAATGGTGGCAACTCTCACGGAGGAAACCGCGCCCTTCAGGGCGCGGAGGATGTCATACCCAGAACGTATCCGCACAGTCGAACACGACCCCGTGTTGCGGGCAGACGTACTTACAGTGGCGTTTGTACATCGGTGTCTCACACTGCGGGCAGGGTTGACCGTTCTGTCTGGGTTGACGGTTCGCGTCGGTTGAATCAGTCATCGCAGGTCGTAGGTTGACACGGTAGTTGTCTCGAACGGCTGGTCGCTACTCGCTGCCAGCCGTCGGTTCTCATTTGTACTCTCAGTTGAACTCGAGAGACACGACATTCAGTTCGAGCGACGAGTTCCAGTCGCATGAACGCAGCGAAGGCCTGGCCCAACGTTGTCTTCACTCACTTAACAGTTCGTATCACTCGCAGTAACGCAACTGTGAGCCAGCGTTGAAACCCCCAATTCATGTACATTCTGTCGATGGACTGTGAGCGCGTCTGTCTGCTCCTCGACGACGAGTGTTGTCCCGCATATCAGCTGGCGGCCGTGAGAGAACTCGCCGCTCACACCACGGTCGAGATCCCACTCGTTGTTATCAACGACGAAACGTTCCGGCTTCGAGAGCAGTCCCCAGCATATCTGGTTCGCCGCCTCCGTAGTTGGGGAACGTGGGCCCCAGTCTGTGGGGCTACCGCTGTCTCACGAGCGATACGTGGTCCTCCATCGTACGACGAGCGATACCACTATTCGACGGTCAACGCGCTCGACGACGCCGCTGTCGTCCGCTGTTCGCCACACTGGGAAGACGACCGCTGGCGATCGCTTCCCGGTCCGGTCATCGACACCATCACAGCCGAAACCGATGTCGCGGTTCGTTTCGGTTTCGGGCTCTTGACCGGTCGTATTTTGGAGGCACTCGAGTACGGTGTGCTTTCGTTTCACTTTGGAGATATCCGGGAGTACAGGGGGCGAATCGGGACGGTTTGGGAGTATCTGGCGGACGAGCCGTCGGCGGGTGTAACGTTGCAACAGCTCACTCGACGGGTCGACGGTGGGCGGATCGTCGCCGTTGACGACGTTCCGATCGGGCCGCGAGATACGTATGGGGCGGTTAAACGGCGACAGCGGTCGATACTGGGGGAGTTGCTGGTTGAAGGCCTTCAGAAGCTGAACGAGCCCGGCTTCGAGCCGATGGTTCCAGAGTCGCTGGGGCCATACCGGTCGTCGCCGACGGTTCGTGAGCTGGGTCGATTTTTACGCAAGAACGGGACGAACGTGGTTCGCCGGGCGGTTGCAGGAAACTTCGTCACTGGGAACAAGACGCGAAGCCATCAGAACGAAACACAGAGCCACCACGTAGACGACTCGTCGTGAGTAGGGGTCCAAGCAGCGAGAGAGGGATGTGGTGCGAAATAATCGAAGCGTAGAGAGAGAGAGAGAGATAGGACGCTTCGGTCGCGATTGAGCCGTCAGCTGGCAGGCTACTCCTGCCAGTCAGCACTCGCTCCAGCCACAGGACTCGCAGGTCTTGCAGCCTTCGGAGAAGTACAGCGAGAGTGCGCCACAGGACGGACATTCCGGTGACTCGCCGGCGTCGATGAGATCCTGCGTTGCGTCTTCGGTGTCGCGGTCGGCGAGACCGGCTCCGCCGTCGGTCTCTGGCTCGCCGAACTCGGTTTCAGTGTCGGCTTCAGCCGCGTCCTCGAGCGTCTGCTGGGTCGGGTACGGCTTGTCGATCTCGTTTTCCAGGTATCGGCGCATTGCGGTGCCGATGGCGTCCGGAATCGACTGGATCTGTTCGCCCTTGTCCCAGGCAATCTTCGGCGAGCGGGTACCACAGAGTTCGTCGACGATCTCTTCTGGGTCGACACCCGAGCGCAGCGAGGTCGAGATGACCTTCGCGAGCGCCTCGGTGAAGGAGTTCGTGAAGCCACCCGAGTGGCCGATGTTCGCGAACAGTTCGAACGGCTGGCCGGTTTCTGGATCTTCGTTGATCGTCACGTAGACCTTGCCGTAGCCGGTGTCGATGCGCTGGCTAACGCCCTGGAGCGCGTCGGGTCGTTCGCGCTTCTCGGTGAAGTCGACGTGGATCGGCTCGGCGTCAGGGTCGCGGAACTGGTCTGGCTCGGAAGCGAGCGGATCGATGTCGTCGTCGAGGGCCGCCTGCACGTCCTCGCTCTCGAGGAAGGCCTCGAATCCGCCGAAGATGTCGTCGATCTGGTTGACGAGCGCTTCTGCGGCTTCGGTTTCGTCGGCAAAGTCGGCGTTGTCCGCACGCGTGGTGAGCACCTGCTTCGAGCGGGTGCCGTCGCGGTAGTAAGTAACGCCCTTACCGCCATTCTCGTAGACCCACTCGAAGACGTCCTTGGCGTCTGCGAGCGAGGAGTCGTTGGGCGCGTTGACAGTCTTCGAGATGGCAGAGTCGACACCCTTCTGGCAGGCACACTGGACTGCAGCGTGTTGTTTTGCCGAGAGGTCCGAAGTGATGACGAACAGTTCACCGATCGCGTCCGGCACCGTCGAGAGCCCTTCGACGCCCTCGAACTGGTTGGTCGCCATCTGCTCTTGAGCCTCTTCCTTGACGGCGTCGACATCGATGTCGTTCGCCTCGAGCGTTCGGAGGAAGTAGTCGTCGAACTCGACGAGCATCTCGTCGCCCTGGACATCGTCGGTGACGTTCTTGTAGTAGGCGACGTTGTATATTGGCTCACAGCCGCCGGTGGTGTTGCCGACCATGCTCGTCGTTCCAGTCGGTGCGATGGTCGTGACGTTGTGGTTCCGAATTGGGAAGCCATCCTCCCAGTCGTCTGCATCCTCGCCGGTCTGGTGCTCGAACCACTCGCGGTACTCGGTTGGGTTCGCGTACTTGGATTCGTCCCAGTCGTTGAAGGAGCCGCGCTCGGTCGCGAGTTCGTGGCTCGTCGCCTTCGCACCGTGGTTGATGTGGGTCATCAGCTGGCGGGCGACTTCGTTACCCTCGTCGCTACCGTAGCGGATGCCAAGCTGGATGTAGAGCTGTGCGAGCCCCATGATTCCCAGGCCGATCTTGCGCATGTCGCGGACGGTCTGCTCGATATCCTCGACCGGGAAGTCGGACATCGTCACGACGTTCTCGAGGAATCGAGTTCCGTACTCGATGCGCTCGTCGAACTCCTCGTAGTCGATGGCCTCGGTTAGGAAGGCGTCGACGGCCTCTGCCTGTGAATCGTACTCGTCTGCGTGAGCATCGGACCAGACGCGCCAGTCGGGAGCGTTCGTATCTGCGAGCGTCGAGAGGTTGATGTGGCCGAGGTTACAGGCTTCGTTCTCCTCGAGTGGCTGTTCGCCACAGGGGTTCGTCGCCAGGATGCGGTGGTCTTCGTGCGCCTCGGTGTCGAAAGAGTGTTCCTTGTTGACTCGTTCGAGGTAGATCACGCCAGGCTCGCCGTTCTCGTGAGCGCCCTCGACGATCCGTTCCCAGATGAGTTCCGCGGGAATCGACAGCGGCTCACCGACCTCGACGTGGTCACCGAGGTCGTAGCGGCTGTACATCTCCTTGGTCTCCTCGGTCGCGATGTGGGGTTCCTCCGTCCGTGGGTTGGTGAAGGTGTACTCTTCGTCGTTCTGTAGTGCTTCCATGAACGCGTCGGTAACGCCAACGGAGATATTGAAGTTAGAGAGATGGCCTTCGACGGCGTTGCGGAGGTGCTTCGGGACGCGCCCGTCCTCGTCGATGAGTTCGCGGGCCTCCTCGAGTGCCTCGCTGAAGGACGTGTAGGTGTAGTCGTCGGGGTCGTTGAGACGGAGACAGTGGGCCAGGGAGACGTCCTTGTTCTTCGCGTGGATGAACTCGATGGCGTCGGGGTGGGAGACGCGCATGATACCCATCTGGGCACCGCGACGGGTGCCGCCCTGGGCGATGGTCTCACAGAGCTGGTCGTACGTGCGCATGAAGGTGATCGGCCCGGAGGCGATCCCGCCCGTGGAGCCGACCGCGTCGCCGTAGGGTCGCAGTTGCCAGAACCCGTAGCCGACGCCGCCGCCGGACTGGAAGACCTCTGCGGCCTTCTTGGCCGTCTCGTGGATATCAGAGAGGTCGTCGTCCGGAGACATGACGAAACAGGCCGAGAGCTGCTGGAGTTCGTCGCCGGCGTTCATCAGGGTTGGCGAGTTCGGCATGAACGAGAGCGTTTCCATGCCCTCGGTGAACGTGTCTGCGACGTCTTCGACGTGCTCGCGGACCTCGCTCGGCAGCTCCGGAACGATGGTTTCGTAGGCGAACTTGTTGACGTTGTGTTCTGTCAGGACCGTCTCAACATCGTCGTCTGCAGTCGTTCCCTCGCCGAAGACCTCCGCGGCGAGTTCGTCTCGGCGCGGGTGGTCGGGCTTGAGTTGGTCCGGCGTAACGGTGATCTCGAGGTCGTGCTTTTCGGCCTCGTAGACAGCTTCGGCTAGTGCAATGTTCTCGCCAACGCGTTCGAAGAGATCTTCCTGCTCTTCGATGAGGTCGCCGTTGGCGTCCTTGCGTAGATAGCGGGCTGGCAGAATGTTATGGTAGGCGTTGGCCGTCATCCGCTCCTCGAGTGTCTCCCCCTCAGTACGTTTGATAGGGAGGGTGAGGTCGGCCGCGGAAATGTCGTGTTCGCTCACGCGCGCGTCACCTCGCTGGTGTTACGTCGCGCTGTGTCGATTCGTACGTCTTGCGGAGTCCTGGCTCTCATCATTCGTGACGAAGGTCTGGTATTCATGCATGCCTCATAAAATGTGGTGTTGTTATCCCACCTATGTTGGAGTAACACAAATTTGATTGGAGTGATGCCTCTCTCCTGTCTGTCGTGAGAGGGCCGTGGAGAGCCCTCGTTGGTCGTGTTCACAACTACGTAGTCAAGTGCCTTAACGATTATCAGACCATCCTGAAAGTGAAGCCGAGAGCGCTCATATACCAGGATTCTGGTAGAACAAAAAGCGCCGAAATTGACGCATTACTTCCCTGGGAGTGAGTCTCCTGGAAACGAGTCACCGACGATGAACACTCAGTGATTCTCTGTTGTCACGATATCCGGAAAGATTACGGCACTGGGGTACGGGGATTTGACTATGCTCGAACCACTAACGGGGTCGACGGTGCTGCTCGTCCTGGCGGGACTCGCCGCCGTCGCAGTCGCCATCGTCGCGATTCGCATCGCAATCAAACTCGCCATCCGCCTCGGCCTCATCGCCGCGGTCGTCCTCGCCGGCCTCTACACGGTCGGCTATCTCGGTTGAGAACGACGACAGACCCGTTCATCACGCTATTCTGGTTAGAGATACCTGATTCAGCAAGCAGCCAGTTCCACCACACCGCCGCCCGATCCAACTCGTTCGACTCCCCCTCTCCTGCTCGACTGGCGCTGTTCACACCTGCTCGAGGAAGTTCTCGATAATATCGTGTCCCGCAGCAGTGAGCACACTCTCCGGATGGAACTGGACGCACTCGAGTGGGTATTCCTGGTGACGAATCCCCATGACGAGTTCGGAATCATCATCGACACCGTCACCGTGAATCGCCGTTGCGGTAATCTCGAAGCAGTCCGGGACCTCGGTCGCAACCAGTGAGTGGTAGCGCCCGGCCTGAAACCCCTGTTCGAGACCAGCGAAGACGCCCGCCCCATCGTGGTCGACGCTCGAGGCCTTGCCGTGAATCGGGTCGGGTGCCCGACCGACGCTGCCGCCGTACTCGTAGACGGCGGCTTCGAGGCCAAGACAGACGCCAAGTGTGGGAATTTCCGGACTGAGTTCGCGAATGACGGCCATCGAGACGCCGACGTCGCGGTCGTTTTTCGGGTGGCCGGGTCCGGGGCTGATGATGATTGCGTCCGGCTCGACGGCGCGCACCTCCTCGAGTGTGGCGGTGTTTTTGAGAACCTCTGCCTCGGTGCCGTCCTGCTGGCTGACGTACTCCACGAGATTGTACGTGAAGGAGTCGTAGTTGTCGATGAAGAGGATGCGCTGGTGTTGGCCACCGCTGTGCTGTGTCCCTGCATCTCGAGTACCGAGCTGCTCGCTCATCGGCGCACCTCCTGTGGCTCAGCGTCGGCTTGTGAACTGCCCGACTCGGATTCCGTCTGTGTGCCAACGTCAGCAGGCTCTCCCTCGATAGCTTCGAGTGCTGCGAGCACGCCGCCCATCTTCTTCTCGGTCTCCTCGAACTCGGCTTCGGGGTCGCTGTCGGCGACCAGTCCGGCACCGGCCTGGACGCGGATTCGGTCCTGGGCGTTCCCGTCCCCGTCCCCGTTGCCGTTCTCGTCCTCGTGCTCGACCGTCGCCGTTCGGATCACGATCGCGAAATCGGCATCGCCCGTCCAGGAGTAGTAGCCGACACCACCGCCGTACAGGCCGCGGGGCTCGGTTTCGAGGTTATCGATGATCTCCATCGCGCGGATCTTCGGCGCACCCGAGAGTGTCCCGGCAGGAAACGACGCTCGTGTCGCGTCGAATGCGTCAGACTCGGCGGCTAGGTCGCCGGTAACCGTCGACTCGATGTGCTGGACGTGGCTGTACTTCAGGACGTTCATGAACTCGTCGACGCGGACGGAGCCGGCGTCTGCGACCCGGCGCACGTCGTTTCGCGCGAGATCGACCAGCATGGTGTGCTCGGCGCGTTCTTTCTCGTCTGCGAGCATCTCACCCGCGAGTCGGCGGTCCTCGACGGGGCTCGTCCCGCGGGCGCAAGTGCCTGCGATCGGGTTCGACATGATCTCCGTGCCCCGAACCGAGATCAGGGTCTCGGGGCTCGCACCGACGACAGTCAGATCGTCGTGCTCGAGGAGGTACATGTACGGCGAGGGATTCACGTCGCGCATCGCCTCGTAGAAGCCCAGTGTATCGATCTCACCGGTGAGCTCTCGGGTTCGGGAGATGACTCCCTGGTAGATGTCGCCGTCGAGGACGTGCTCTTTCGCGCGTTCGACGCTCTCCTCGTAGGTCGCCTGCGAGCCGGCGACCTCGTTCTTGCGAACAAAGCCGCCCGTTTCTGGCTGCTCGGCGTCGCGAAGCGTCGACGCGACGGCCGCGGCTTCCTCGCAGAGTTCGTCGTAGACCGTACCCGGATCGTCACCGGACTCGAGTACCGGCGTGAAGACGAGTGAGACAGTGCCGTCGTGTTCGTCGAACGCGAGCGTCTTCGTGGTCAGGACGAACTGGGCGTCCGGGAACCGCGAGTCGGGCCGCTCGCAGCCGACCTCCTCGAGCCAGAGGTCGTAGACCGCGTCGTAGGCGAGAAAGCCGACGAGACCGCCGTCGAGGTGCTGGCGGTTGCGGTCGTGGTCTGGGACGTTCTCGAGTCGGACGTCCGGCATGACGTGTCGGAGGCTGTCGACGGTGTCCCCGTCTCCAGCCTTCTCCCCGTTGCTGTTAGCAGTGGACTCGAGTACCGCCTGCGGTGCTCGATCGCTGAGGGCCTCGACGTGTGTTCCGTCGGGGTCGACCGTGACGACGGCGTCGGGGTCGTAGCCGACGTACGAAAAGCGCGCGTGGCGGTCGGTGCCGTCGGATCGTGGGCGGAACGCGCCGTTAGGGTCGCTCGAGGGCGTTTTGTCGGCGCTCTCGAGCAGGAAGGCGTACGGCGAGCGCGTGCAGTCACTGCCGGTCGAGCGGCCGGTCAGGGCCGCGTATGCGGTGAGTGGTGTCGTCTCGACATCGAGCGTTGCAACGGCTCGGACGACGACAGGGCGCTCGTCGGCACCGTCGTTCCCGCCGTTGGAACCCGTTGCCGTCGTCTCCTCCTCGCCGGCTGCGAGGGCGCAGAACTGCGCGCGGTCGATGTCGAACTGGACGGGCTGGCTGTCGTCGTACGTCTGCGTCAGATCAGTCATATGAGGTGTGTTCTGGATGCGGTCGGGCCGATGCTTCTCCGTCGCCACGACTCGCTTGCTCGACAAACGACCGGACGGCGTCAGTGTCCTTCACGCCGCCAGTCGCCTCGACACCGCTTGCAACGTCGACCGCAAACGGTTCGACAGTCTGTACCGCCTCTACAACGTTCGCGGGGGTCAACCCACCCGCGAGAATCACGGGCGTCTCGAGTGCCGCCACGAGATTTCGGGTCCGCTCCCAGTCGTGGGTCTCGCCCGTGCCACCGCCGCCGTCTTCGTCGGTGGTGTCGACGAGGAGCGCATCAGCCGCTGTCGCTTCGGCAGCAGCGTTCCCCTCGTCGACTGCCTGGCTATCGACCGCGTAGATGAGATCCGCGTCGATCCGTTCGCGAACGGACTCGAGTGCCTCCAGGTCGAGACTGCCGTGGATCTGGAGCGCGTCGGGCTCGACCCTTGCGGCCAGTTCGGCAGCCGCAGCAGGCGTTTCGGGCATCGTAACGAGAACGGACGTGACGAACGGCGGAACGCTCGCAACGAGCTCGCGCGCCTCCTGAACTGAGATTTCACGAGGCGAGTCGACCGGAACGTCGCAGATGACGCCGACGGCGGCAGCGCCCGCGTCGACGGCGGTCTGTAGGTCGTCTTCGGTCGTTAGCCCGCAGATTTTGACGCGCGTCATTGGGCACTCGGCTCCGCCTCGGCTGCTGTCTCGGCGTCAGCTGCGCCGCCACACAGGTGCTTGAGCTTCGTCGCCGCCGCGCCAGATTCGATTGCCTCGCGTGCGATGGTTGCACCCTCTGCCAGGGAGTCAGCCTCGCCCGCGACGTAGATCGCCGCGCCGGCGTTGGCGAGGATCACGTCGCGCTTGGCTCCCGTCACGTCGCCTGCGACGATTCCGCGGAGATCGGTCGCGTTCTCCTCCGGGGTTCCGCCTGCGATGTCGCCGATTGCGTGTTCGGAGAGTCCGAGATCCGCGGGTTCGACGGTGAACTCTTCGACCTGATCGCCTTCGACCTCGGCGACGGTCGTCTCGCCGTGGATCGCGATTTCGTCGGTGCCGGCACCGTGGACGACCAACGCGCGCTCGACGTCCATCCGTGCGAGAGCGTCCGCGAGAATCGGCACGAGTTCGGGGTCGTAGACGCCGATCACCTGCGCGTCTGCGCCCGCAGGATTCGTCAGTGGCCCGAGTACGTTGAAGATCGTCCGCATGCCGAGTTCCTTTCGCGGACCGATCACGGCCTTCATGGCCGGGTGGAACACCGGAGCGAGCATGAAGCCAATCCCATCGTCCTCGATCGCATTCTCGACGGACGGCGGCTCGGCTTCCACGTCGACGCCGGCGACCTCGAGTACGTCCGCGCTGCCGGAGGAAGAGGAAACGGAGTAGTTGCCGTGCTTTGCGATGGGAACACCTGCGCCGGCGGCGACAATCGCGCTCGTCGTGGAGACGTTGATCGTGTTGTAGTCGTCCCCACCGGTGCCGCAGGTGTCGACTAGCGGCTCGCGGTCGGGCGTGATCGTTCGCGCGGCCTCGCGCATACCCTGTGCGAAGCCGGCGATCTCGGCTTCCGTCTCGCCTTTCGCACGCAGCGCAGTCAGCAGTGCGCCGATCTGTGCGTCTGTGGCTTCCTCGAAGACGGCAGTCGACGCCGCTCGAGCCTCCGCTTGTGTTAGGTCCTGTCCCTCGGTCACTCGTTCGACGAACTCCTGCATAGTGGACACCAATGTACGTAGTTGTCTTACAATGCCCAAATCCGTACATCATATTAAGCCTGTCGGAGCGTGGGGTCGACTCGCGCACGGCATCCGATTCGAAACCTTCAATTAGGGTGGCCGGCAACCAACGAGTGCAGACAAGGTGGCGACGCGCCACGATGCACGCAAAACCGAACGGGTTGGTGGTCTAGTCTGGTTATGACACCTCCTTGACATGGAGGAGGCCGGCAGTTCAAATCTGCCCCAACCCACTACTTCTGTCGCGAGCAAGTCCGTGAGTAACAGGTCTGTCCCACCCCGTACTCTTGCTGCGAACACCGATTCGAGTACCGGCTTCTGTCGTCAACGACGTGAGGGAAACCAAAACACCGGGGCCGGCCATTGACTGTGACAGCACCCCGTCGAGTTGCGTGAGCGGTTGTGTTTTTCGACGGGGTACTCAAGTTCGATCATCGGTACCAAGACGAAGACCGATCGACGGCTACCGCGAAAAGAATCGCTTCAGTCGGTCGAGGAACCCACCAGACTCCGAGCCGTCAACAGTTTCGCTTGCACTTGCACTTGTACCTGTCTCCGTACTCATCCCTGCACTCGAGTCCATCTCGCTCTCAGTATCCGTTCCTGCAGTACCGTTGGCTGTTCCGCTCCTGGCCCCGACTGGGGACTCTGTCGCGTCGACAGCGCCGGCAAGCGGACCGGCGTCGTCGGGGAGCGAGTTCGCGGATGTTGTGGCTGTGGCTGTGCTGTTCTCGTTCGAGCCCGTCTCATCGCCTGAACTCGTCTCCAGGTCGTCCAGCGAGAGGTCAACGTCGTCGATCTCAGGTGTCGACTCGCGGCCGGTGCCGGCTTCGGCGGCACGGACGTCTGCACCGGTGACATCGCCGCTGTCGATACGCTCGGCGAGTTCGTTGGCGGCGTCGTCGACGTTGTGTCCTGGCTCGGAGTCGATGGTGCTGCTGGCACTGCCGGCGGACGCGTCCACCGTGTCGTTATCAGCCGCTGTGCTGTCGGCCTCTGTGTCCGCTGATTCGTCTGGAGTCGTGTCCGGCTCGTGTTCGTCGGCTGTAGCTGCCTGCCCGCCGGTGTTGGCTGCCGCTGGGGCGTCGTCCTCGGCAGTGTCGGGTTGTTCGCTACGAGCGTGTCATAGAATCCATCTCATAGCTTCTCACAGCCCGGTTCGTTTCCTCGCTCGTAGTTGGTGATTGCAACAACGAGTCGGAGAC
>NZ_AOIN01000069.1 GCF_000337135.1 Natrialba chahannaoensis JCM 10990 | reverse complement strand
CCGAAGCTACGTCTTGCAGGGTTGCGCTTGTGTTGGACACACTTCGCGCACCCTGCTGCTTCGTACGTGACGCTTTCTATGACACACTCCGCTACTGCTATCTGACGATGACTCGTCCGAAGTCTCGGAGGGCGAATCCTCGCTGTCGTCAGGAGTGTCGGAGTCGGACCCACCACTGATGTCTATGCCGGCGTTTGTCGTCTCGCCGAGGGAGTTGAGGATGTCGTCAACGCTCTCTTCGGAGACGACACGCTGGGGACCGCCGCTCGGCTGAAAGGGATCGTCGGTGCTGGTGCCGTCGGGTGGACTGTCACCGGTATCAGTCTCGGAGTCACCGGTGGCCGGCTCGTTCTCGCCTGCCGAGTCGGGCTGCACTCGGTCGTCGCTCATTGTCCGACTCTGCTAATGCCGTGACCATAATCGTTCCCCTGCCGGTTGCATTGATCTCTGGTCAGTCACACATTGTAACAGGAGATTGGAGGGTCAAGTGGTACACGCTCGGTTCCGCTTGGAAGCTCGTACCGCGCCCGCTTACCACTCCAGACAGAAATTGTGCGACGCGTACACCGCACCATCCTCCGCGATGTAGACGCCCACACCGCCGCGATTCCAACCGAAATCGCTGTGCTCTTCGAGGATCGCTTCGCGGTGCTCCGTCGAGTTCATCCACTGGTTGACCAGTCCGGTTGCGAGTCCTTCTGCCGTCTGGTACTCGACGACACCGCCGTTCCCGCTCGACTCGACCCGGCGATCGACCCACGTCATCGCGATATTCTCGCCGTAGGCTCGACAGTAGTTGTCCACCTCGGTAAACCGATCGTACGGCCCCTCACCGTCTGGATTTGTGTGTGCAAAGTACTCGCGCTCGTTCATGTCCACGCTGTGGGCGCGCGACACCGAGGCGACTGTGCCGTCCCACTCGAGTGGCCCGATCCCGTGGTCGGCTCGGCGCTCGTTGACCTCGGCGTGGACGAAGTCCTCGACGTCACCGGAGGTGATGGTCTCAACGTCGGTGTCGTAGCTCGACTGGCCGGGGTCGCCGGGATCTGTGACGGCGGGGTTGCGCTCACCTGCTGGTGGCGGTTCCGTGCTGGGTGCGGGCCGGTCGTTGAGTGGCAGATCGCCAATAGAGTCGATAGAGTCGATAGAGTCGAGATCGTCGATGACAATTGGTGCCAGGACGACCCCACCGGTGAGGAGCGCGGTGATGAGGAGTGCGGTGACGAAGAGTCGGGCGAGGGTTCCGAGGATGGAACCGCCGTTCGATTCGTCGGAGTGGGTCGGGGCATTCGGTGGGGTAGCGGACGGTGTGTCGGAGTGGGGTGGGCCAGTTGACGAGGTCGTGGTGCGTGTCTCGGCAGCGGACGAATCACTGGGTGACTCCCACTCGTTCGGTTGCTCGTCCCGTCGTTCCATTCACTTTGACTATCGGGTGCGAGTAATAAGACAGCCCTGATCGGTCTCACCCGGTGATACCTGTGCTCGTCTCGTCCACTGCCGTTGCGTTCGGTATCTCTTCGTCTCCCTCGTCGGATCCGTCGCCGAAGATCGTCTCGTGAAAGCCGATCACCAGCCCGGGAACGACTGCCATGAACAGGTGCTCCTCGAGTGGAATGCCGGCAACGTCGATCCCCGTTCGCAGCTTGATGTCGAAGACGCCGATGGCGAGAGTGTAGCGATCCCACAGATAGGCGATCGGGTACAGTGCGAGGATCGTCACCGCGGCCTTCCGGAGTGCGTTCGCGCGGTAGAGCAAGGCGGCGGCGATGGCTCCCCAGAACAGTTCGGTCGCGAGGTAGGTGTAGCGGCCAAGCACGCCGATGTTTGGCACCATGCTCGCTCGACACCGCGGTGGGACAAAACGGTTGCTCGTGTCCCCGCCCGGCCAAAACGGGCGGTATGTTCAAAACCCTTGATGCAGTATACCCATTCGCAAGGATGAATATCGCTGATATCGCCACCCAGGACTACATCGAGGTTAACGTCGGAACGCGAATGGGGAAGGTCCGTTCGACGTTCGAGGACGGCAACCCAAAGGGAATTATCGTCACGAATGACGGGGACTACGAGGGCGTCATCAGCGAGCGGGAGGTCCTCCAATCTCACGTCGAGGACGATGCGAAGGTCGCAGCACTCACGAAACCGAGTCGGAGCACGCCGGCCCCTAAGGTCGACCGACAAGAGGACGTTCGTGAGACCGCGCGCGTGCTCATCGAGAGCAACGCCAAGGTCGCGCCGGTGTTCGAGAACGACGAGCTTTGGGGCGTCATTACCGACGACGCGATTCTCGAGGCCGTACTCGAGAACCTCGACACGCTCACCGTCGAGGATATCTACACGTCCGACCCGGTAACCCTAGAGGAAGGCGACGGCATCGGCAAGGCAATCAACCACCTGCGTGAGCACGGTATCTCCCGAATTCCGGTGTTAAACGACAGCGGCTACCTCACCGGCGTGGTGACGACCCACGACATCGCGGACTTTGTCATCCGGAAGAACCACACGATGACGACGGGCGATCGGGGTGGTGATACGCAGCGCCTGCTCGACGTGCCGATTTACGACATCATGAACAGCCCGGTCGAGACGACCACGCTCGACACCACCGCAAAGGAGGCCGTCGAGGCGATGCTCGACCAGGACTTCGCGGGACTAATGGTCACGCCGGAGGACGACGACCGAGTCGTCATCGGCGTCATCACCAAGACGGACGTCCTGCGCGCGCTCACGTTCACCGAAGAAGAGCGGATGGACGTTCAGATCACCAATATCTCGCTGCTCGATACGATCACCCGAGAAAGCATCGTCGAGAGCATCCAGAGTGTCTCGGATAAGTATGCAGACATGCAGGTGGTCCACGCTCACGTCCGCTTCAAGGAGCACAAGGAGAAGCTCCGGGGGACGCCGCTTGTCCATTGTCAGATCCGGCTCCGAACGAACAAGGGGCAGGTCGCCGGCACGGGCGAGGGCTACGGCGCGGAGAACGCCTTCCGTGTTGCACTCGACAAACTCGAGCGCAATGTCCTCGAAGTCAAGGGTGTGACGAGCGATGAGGAGTACCGCGGGCAGTTGCTTCGAAAGCTGAACGAAATCTAGACGTGGGCTTGAGACGGCCTGCTGTGAGTCATTCCGGCGTATCCGGGCACGTCCGCCGGGTGCACCGGTAACTGGACACAGCATTCCGTCTGAGCGGACCTATTTTTGCCACAGTTGAACGGTCGCTCTCCGTTGAATTGACAGTCGAACACAAAGTCTATTAGCGATGGCTGTGGCCTCTGCTGTATGGCCGCCATCGAACTGCGCGGCGTCACGAAACGCTACGAGCGACGCGGACTCCTCCGTAGCAACACCGTGACCGCCCTCCACGACGTCGACCTGGCCGTCGAAGACGGTGAGGTATTCGGCTTTCTCGGCCCTAACGGAGCCGGCAAGTCGACCGCGATCGACATCATGCTCGACTACGTCCAACCGACAAGCGGAGCCGTCCGCGTGCTCGGTCACGACGTACAGACAAACAGCGTCGACATCCGGGAACGGACCGGCGTTCTCCCTGACGGCTACGATGCCGTCGGCGAGCGCACCGGCCGCGAACACGTCGAACTCGCCATCGAGTCCAAGGGGACCAACGACAACCCCGAAGCCCTCTTAGAGCGTGTCGACATGCTCGGCCCCGACGCCTACCCCGTCAAGCAGTACTCGAAAGGGATGGCCCAGCGACTCATGCTCGCGATGGCCCTCGTCGGCGAACCCGACCTGCTCGTCCTCGACGAACCCTCGACCGGGCTCGACCCCAACGGCGCACGCACCATGCGCCGCATCGTCCGCGAGGAAAACGACCGCGGCGCGACCGTCTTCTTCTCGAGTCACATCTTAGAGCAGGTCGAGGCCGTCTGCGACCGCGTCGGCATCCTCGACGGTGGCGAACTCGTCACCGTCGACAGCATCGACCGCCTGCGCGAAACCATCGGGGGAACTGCGCGGGTGACACTCGAGTGCTCGCAGGTTCCAAATGGGGCCCCTGATCGCATTGCTGCGATCGACGGCGTCGCCTCTGTGGAGACGAACGGGACGAAGGTCCAGGTTGCCTGCGAGAATCGTGCGAAGGCACCCGTCATCGCGGCGTGTCACGACTCGGCGACGGTGACGAACGTGTCGACGACAGATCCGTCGTTAGAGGATCTCTTCGCAACGGTGACCGGAGGTGGCGCATGAGCCAGCCAGGGTTCACCGAGCGATTGCTGTTGTTCGCTCGCGAGGACATTCAGGATTCGGTCCGGGAGCGTCAGGCGCACCTCTTGATCGCCATTTTCGCGCTCGTCGGTGGCGGACTCGCCTACGCTGGGGGGCAGACGGCCCAGCGTCGAGCGAGTCGGGATATTGGCCACTCTGTCGAACTGATGCCGCAACTGCTCGGCCCGCTCATGTTTCTCGTGCCACTGGTCGCGCTCGGTGTGGTCGCGCCGGCAATCGTCGAGAAGCGCTCGACGGGGGCGCTGACGGTGTTGCTCAGCCTGCCGTTCTCGCGATGGGTGGTCGTCCTGGGTACGCTCATCGGCCGGCTGGTCGTCATCACGACAGCAGCCCTCGTCGCGATCGCGATCGCAATTCCGATCGCCGCACTGTTCGGCGTCTCGGTCGATCCCACGCAGGTGGCTGCAGGTATCTTTGCGATCGTCCTCCTCACGGTGACGTTTACCGCGATCTCGGTGTCGATCTCGGCCATCTCGCGAACGTCGACGCGGGCATCGTTCGCCGCCATCTTCGCGTACGTCCTCTTTATACTCCAGCTCTGGTCGATGATCCCGATCTACGTCCTCTCGGGCTTCCAGATGCCGGAGACGACGCCCACCTGGGGAGAGGTGCTCAGCGCGTTGAACCCGATGGCCGCGTTCAGTAACCTGCTCGCGGCGATTCCGGAACTGGCTGACATCGGCATTCACGCAACTGCAGAGAATCCGGCGATCTACGAACAGCCGGCTGTCGCACTCCTCATCCTGCTCGCGTGGATCGTGTTGCCGATCGGTGCGAGCTATCTGCGATTCCGGACGACTGACCTCTGAGTTCTGCGGACCTGGCACCGATCGCGATTTGTGCTATCCGTTGCGTTTCTCTGCCGACTCCGACCCACCACTAGATACCCGAAGCGGCGGCATCGACCTGTACGTCAGCGCCCGCCAGAGCCACTCAATCGGCCCGTACCGAAAGTACCGCAGCCACAGCACCGACAGCGGCACCTGCACTGCCCAGATGGCGACCACAATGGCGAGCAGTTCGACTCGAGTAACCGCGCCGAACAGCCCGAGGCCGTGGCCGTAGAAGATGGATGTAGCGAGCACCGTCTGCAAGAGGTAGTTACTGAACGCAGTGCGGCCGACAGCGGCGAACCATCGGGTCGCGAGGCTGTCGGGCCGCCACTTGCAGTACCACATCACGAGCGCGAGGTAGGCGGCGGCCAGCGGGAGGCTGCCCCAGTAGTTGAACTGTCGCCAGAGGAGCGCGCCCTCGACGCCCCAGTCGTGGGCGTGGATGTACGCGACGCCGGCCAGGATCACGGCGAGGCCGCTAACAGCGCCACCGACCGCCAGTCGGGCGTAGAACTGTGCGGAGCGCTCGTTCGTCATCACGCCCCACTTGAACAGCGCCATCCCGAGGAGCATCACGCCACCGACGCGCCAGGCGGTGTAACCGACAAAGTCAGTGGTTTGGCGTCGGAACGATGTCGACGCACGGTGGTCGAACTGTTCGATCCAGCCGCTTCTGTACGTCTCGATTTCGGCTCGAAGGACCGACTCGGTTGGCCGCCACGTGTCCGCGACCGCGCTCGGATCTGCTGTCAGCGCTGCCAGCACCTCAATGAGCGACGGCACTGCGATAAGTCCGATTCCGATAGTGGTCAGCGTTCGTGCGGGCAGATCCCGAAGGACGAGGACGCCGAACGCGCAAGCACCGTACGCGACGAGAATATCGCCGTACCAGAGCAGATAGGCGTGGGCAAGCCCGAACAATACGAGCCAGCCAAAGCGACGTGCCGACAGCACTGCCGCAACGTGTTCCGTCGATTTCGAGCGGGCACTCTGCGTGAACAGGATGATTCCAGCCCCGAACAGTAGCGTGAACAAGGTGATGAACTTCTGCTGGGCGAAGACGTGCGTCCCGAACCAGGCCCAGTAGTTCCCACCGGTAAAATCGCCGTGCACTGTCGGGTTCGACAGGCTCGCCTCCGGCATCGAAAACAGCCAGATATTGACGAGCAAGATTCCGAGCAGAGCGACCCCGCGCAGCGCGTCGAGGGCGACGATCCGTTCCGAGGGCGGCGTCGGTCCGTCCTCGGCGCGTTTACTCATCGCTCACCCCTTCTCGCCTCACGATAAAAGCGGTGTGTCTTTGCGTTGTGACCTGGCGCTATCGGTATTGTGATGTCCCGTTACTGTCCCTTTCTCAGTTCTAGTTCTGGTCCCAACCCTGGCCCCGACACCACTACCGCGGCGTCGGCTCCGCCTCACCTTCGACGCCCGAATCCGTAATCTGGAACTGTGAACTCTCACCCACCGGCTTCGAGCGGTGCTTCTCGAGTGTCGCCCGGCGCTTGCCCCCACGGAACCTGTCCAGCCGGAGCACGACACCGGTCCAGTGCTCGAGGGTATTGCCACCGAGTGCGCGCGTGCGATCCGATTCGGGGTCCGAGAACACCTGATTCGTGAGAACGACCGCGAGATTGTGCTTGCGCGCGAGCGAAAGCAGGTGTGTCACCTGTCGGGTGACGCTTCGCAGCGCCTCGCCGTCGCTGCCCTCACCGGTTCGCTCAAGTCGATAGAAGCCGGTCGCGCTGTCGAGGACGATTAGATCCGCGCGCTCGGCGAACTCCTCGGCGTCGCGGACGGCCTCTGCCTGCTCTTCGAAATCGAGTGCGTCCTCGATGACGATTCGCGAGGCGACAGTTTCGACGTCCGGTGTCGATTCTGGGTCGGACTTGCGTGCCCCAGCTCTGTCGTCTCTTGCGACGGCGGTGGTGTCAGTGTCGGTACTGGCGTCGTCGACGCGTGCGGTGAGCAACTGATCGAATCGGTCGACGGAGACGCCCTCGGTGTCGATATAGACGACGGTGCCGCCGCCGACAGCTGTTTCGACGGCAGCCGAGAGCGCGAGATTCGTCTTGCCCGCGGCTGGCGGGCCGTACAGCTGCGTCACGGTCCCGCGTTCGAAGCCCCCACCGAGTAGCTCGTCAACCGGCCCACAACCGATCGGAAGTGCCGCGTCGTTCACGCTTGGAGTTCGGTCTGTTCGGGCAAAAAGCCCCCGAAACCCGGTTGACACGCGGTGGCAGCCACCGGCCCGCCGTCGAACACGTTTATTCGAGCCGGCAGCGAAGACAGCGTGTGATCGTCGTTGCGACAGCGGATTTCGAAGTCTATCACGGCGTCGTCAACGAACTGCGCGAGCGTGGCACCGAGTTCACGACCGTCGAACCGGACGCCGCGTTACCGGAGCAGACGGCCGTCGTCATCACGGGCGCAGCTTCCGCTGACGAGTTCGAAGGTTGCCAGACCATCGTCGCTGACCCGGAGGACCCTCGGCGCGCGGTTGACCAGGCGCTGACCGCAGTACGAGGCACTGGTGGCCGAACCATCGTTGGCGTTGATCCCGGCCGTAAACCGGGCATCGCCATCCTCGCGGGCGAGATGGTTGTTGCCGCGTTTCAGGTCCCGCTCGCCGACGCCGTCGACGTCATCCAGCGCGAGGTGAGCGACGCGCCCGAGCCGGTCGTCCGGATCGGTGACGGGGCGCGCCTTCAGAGCTCGAAACTCGTCAACGAACTCGAGGACGTCCAGGTTGAACTCGTCGACGAGACGGGGACAACGCCGTATCTCGGCACCGGCGGCCGTGGCATGGAGGACGTGCTGGCGGCGGTGAACATCGCCCGACTTGAGGGTGAGGTGGTCGACGCGCGGGACATCGAGCCGACGGCGGGTGAACTGCAGGTTATCAAGGATCGGTCGCGCGAGCAGAGTCGGACGAATCGGGCGATCGACGAGGTGCTCGCGCGCCGGGTCGCAGCGGGCGAGCTGACGATCGAAGAGGCGCTGGCCGAGCACCGGACAGATAATTCTGATGCAGAGAGCGCAGATGCGGCAGTCGGTGCAGACGGGGAGCCAGGATCAGGAATCGGCGAGAATGGTTCTTCGTCAGTTTCGGAGGACGGCACTCGAGAAGACGAGTAGCAAGTCACCTCGTGTTCATCACTGCGTCATCGAGGTCCAGATGTCTTGGACACGCGGCTGGGTGCTCACCCACCAGGCGGCAGCGCCGCCGACACAGCCCGCGAAGGCGAGCCAGCCGTCGGTCTCACCGCCGGTGATGAGGAGTGCGATCGTCCCAAGACCGACTGCGCCGGCGAACATGGGCGCAGGCTGTTCGTTCGTGAGCTGTGCCGCGAGATAGAGATAGCCGAGTCCGAAGGCGACTGAGGCAAGCACGTCGACGAGGAAGTGGACGCCGAGTGCGAGCCGCGAGAACGCGACGATCCCGATGATGCTGGCGGCGACGAGTGTGCGTCGCCGGGTCGTCGACCAGCGGCTCCAGATCGCGAGTGCGCCCCAGAGGACCGTCGCAGCCATCGTGTGTCCACTCGGGAACCCATCGCTCTCGCGTGGGACTGCCTGAAGCGACTCCGGTGGGCGCGCGGAGCCAAACGCCATTTTGAGCACCAGTGTCAGCGCGAGGCCACCGAGCACGACCGCCAGCACGAACGCGGTTCGATCCGGGAGCAATTGGTTGGTATCGCTGGTGCTGGCGGCTTGATAGGCTCCGGCTAGGGCGAACAGACCAAGTACACCAACAACGCCGAACTCGTCGCCAAGCAGTGCCGTCACCTCGAAGATCGGGACGGTCCACTCCGGAAGCGTGTTGCGGACGAGTTCGGTCACGCCGAGATTCCGGCTCATGGGTGGCTGGTGGGTGCTCGAACCGCCTGCGGCTCGTCTCGCTGGTGACGTTGAACCATCGTAGTGCCCGTCGATACGAGCGCCGTAACGTTAATTCTTCGAACTGTTCGGGAGGTGTGGGTCGTGTTCGTGTGCCAGACGAGTGGGTGCTTCATCGTGATGATGTATCGCCAACCGGTGCGTTCAAACTGCTCTGCAAGTCTCGCCATCGACACAGGAAACCTGCCTTCGTGAGCCTGGAATTCCGTGTGCCACTGTCGCGGGGTAACCTTCACCCTCTCGGCGATAGTAGCATCGTCTGATTCTACGCTGGTCACTCGGGCGTCGTCTGTGCCGTCCGAGTGAACTCGGAGACGATGACATGGCCCCCGAACTCACCCACTTCCTCGCCGGTGCGACGCTCGTTCTCCTCGCAGCAGCGCCGCTTGCCTTCCGTGGCTACCTCAGACGCCGCCATCTCTGGCTGGTCGTTCTTGGCGGACTCTGGGGGATGTTTCCGGACATCCACTACGTGACTCCCGTGTTCCAATCCGAACTGGCGGCACTTCACGACTCGCGCTGGGCGGACCTGTTCGCCTTCCACTACACACTCGACCAGCCGCCGTTCGACACGCGCGAACTCTTGAGCATCGCCGCCTCGATCGTAACCTTCGTGATCGCCGTCGCCGTGTTCACCGCTGCAACCGCCGTTGGCGACCATGACAGCCGCAGGCGACTGCCGCGGTACGGACTGCTAGCGCAACCGCTCGTGCTCGGCTACGCCGCCGGAATTATGGGCCTGTTCGGTGGAATCGCCGTTGGTGCTGCTCTCGTCTTGACAGGGCGACTCGAGTTGGTCGCCGAACTGGTGGGTCGTGAGAGTACAGCTGCAGGCTGGTTAGTCCTCTTCGGTGGGTGTACTGTGGTGAGCGCCGGGTTCGCGATGGGGATCTCGCTACTCAACAGGCGCTGGCACGTGCTACGGCCGGGACCGTCGTTGCTGCTTGGCGTCTGTTATGGACTCGGTGTCTGGCTCGTGGCTGTCGTGTTGGCGTTGCCACTCTGGATGCGCATCGTGCTGGGTCTCCCTCGTCCGATCCCGTACCTTCACGTGTTTAGTCTGGTTGTTCTGGTTGGCTTTGGCTTGCTGATTGGCCTCGCCTATCCACCCGTCTGGCGATTCATTGTGCTGCCGCTTGTGGGCAACCGATCGTGAGAGTGAGAAGCGAACGAGTGATCTGTCAGATGTGGCTGTAGTTGCTGTTTAACGGGTCCGTCGCTGAACTTGGCTGTATCTCTGCAACTCCTCCCGCTCGGAATTCCTCCGCAGAAACGCGGAGGTGGGTGTTACTGAACACTTTGCTCTGGTCCTGTTTTTCATATCCTTTTGAAAGTGTTCTTCCACTGAGAAACTTATAACAGGCCGGTCGATGTCAGATATGCTAACTCAGACTGTTCCATTGGTGAGAATGAGCAACTCAACATCATCACCCGTAGCCAAGAGCACGCATGGCACTCGAAACCGGATGCCTCGTGCCATCCTCCACAAGAAGGTCCTTGACGTTGCCGCCTCCCGACCGGACGCCTCGCTTGAGGAACTCGCCGATGACGTCAGCGGTGCAACCGTCTCAATCGTTGAGCAAGTACTCGAGGAGTTCGGTGACCCAGGCGAGTCAGCAGACGAGGGCGAAGACGAGGACCAACGCACTGCAAAACTAACCACCGACCAGGATTCGGACGACGGTTCGGGGGAGACACCTGTTTCCACGGATGGCGCACCAACAACCTCAGACACAGCCGACGATTCGACGATGACCACCGACAACTCGACGGACGTGACACCCGACGAACCGACCGATCCAGCCACGCTCACACCGCGCCAACGCGAGACGCTTCAGGAGATCGCCGCCCGGCCCGACGCAACACAGGCCGCACTCGCCGAGACGCTCGAGGTCACCAGCGCGACAATCAGCCAGCGAGTGAACTCGATCGACGGCTTCGAGTGGTCGCGCCGGCGCGAGTTCGTCGCGGACCTGTTTGACGACGAGGGCGAATGCGAAGGTGAGGGCGACGGCGACGACGAGGACAAGGACGAGGACGAGGACAGTGCAGTGGAGACAGTTCGTGATCACGAGGATGATCGCCAGTCCGAATCCAGCGCTGAAGACGGTGCAGATGACGAGGGGCTACTCGAGTCCGAGCCGAACTCGGCGGCGAACGGGAACAGGATTGAGAACGAGGGTGGGGCGGAGTCCGTGGACGGCGACACTGATAATTCTGCGTCGGAGGCTGTCGATACAGCTGACGATGGAACTGGACAACAAGTGGTTGCATCTGAGTCCGACGCTGGGGCTGGAGCAGGGAGCGAGCGCAGTGACGACGACTCCACCGGTGACACGTACGACTCACGTCGGTTCAGTCGCCAGGAGACACCGGCTGACGAGCCGACGGAGACGGCAGACTCCGCTGCAGGTTCCGGGTCGGAGACGGGTGCGAGGATGGGAATCAGTTCAGGGCAATTTCCAGGTACGGCCACGGGTACAGACACCGTCTCCACCTCCGGAATAGACGCTACTACTGAGACGAAGACTGATACTGCTGAGACTGAGACCGAGACTGTCACCGCTATCAACAACCTCGCAACTACCATCGCCACACTTTCTGAGCAACTCGAGTCACTCGAGTCCACCATGCGTTCGCCATCATCCGATCGACAGGACTGTCTCGCTGATCCAGAGTTCGCACACAAAGTTCTCCGTGCTTGCTTCGATGCCGATCACATCACCGAGGAAGACGAGGTGCGGCTGCTGCGAGATATCGCTGGAGAGGGTGGGGACTCGAGTTCGGGTTCCACGGAGTAGCGATCTTCGTGATAAAGATAGCAAGCGCATACCTCCGTCTTCAGGCGGAGGTCAAGCTAGTACTAGTTCGGGGATAGAGCGCTAGTACTAGGACTACTGTCTCAGTAGCGCCACCGTCGAGGGGTTGTCGCACTTTCAGAGTATGAATCCGTCGACGAGTGTGACTGTTCACTGTTCGTCCTAGTGTCTGCTGCAAACCCGAATACACACCGTTTTGACGGGTATCCAGCATGGACAGGGAGTGGCTATTTATCCCGGTCCGAAGTGGGCAGTGGCTATGCAAGCGGTCGTTCTCGCAGCCGGAAAGGGGACTCGTCTCCAGCCGCTCACCGACGACAAACCAAAGGCGCTCGTCGAGGTTGACGGACGGCCAATCATCGAGGATGTCTTCGACAACCTCATCACGATCGGTGCGACGGAGTTGCTCGTCGTCGTCGGTCATCTGAAAGAGCAGTTGATCAACCGCTACGGTGACGAGTACCGCGGCGTGCCGATCACCTACGCCCACCAGCGCGAGCAGTTGGGACTCGCCCACGCCATCCTCCAGGTCGAGTCGCTCGTCGAGGACGAGTTCATGCTCATGCTCGGCGATAACGTCTTCCGGTCGAACCTCGGTGACGTGGTAACGCGCCAGCGCGAAGACCGCGCGGATGCGGCGTTCCTGGTCGAGCAGGTGCCCTACCAGGAAGCCTCACGGTACGGCGTGCTCGATACGAACGAGTACGGTGAAATCGTCGAGGTCGTCGAGAAGCCCGACGATCCGCCGTCGAATCTCGTAATGACCGGATTCTACACATTCACGCCCGCAATCTTTCATGCGTGTCGGCTCGTCCAACCGAGTAACCGCGGCGAGTACGAACTCTCGGACGCGATCGATCTGTTGATCCAGTCCGGGCGGACGATTGATGCGATCCGGATGGAGGGCTGGCGCGTCGACGTCGGCTATCCCGAGGACCGAGATCAGGCGACGGCGTTCCTGCAGGGTGAGAAAGTCCCGCCAGCGGAGGTTTCTGGACCGTCCGTTAGCGCGCCGGAACTCGAGACTGACTGACTGAACCGGTCCGGTGGTTGGTGCCCGATCACCCGCTGTTGGTTCCGAGTAGAGGCAGTTTTCTCACAGTCTTTATCGGTTCCCACGAAAACGTAGTGGCTAATGGCCGACGCCGACGACCCGGCTCCCCAGTCGATCGCCGACGCAACAGCGTCGTTCGTCGAGGAGTACGACGACGGAGCAGCAACACTCGAGACCGTCCTCGCTGTCGACGACGACCACGAGACGTGGGAGTTCTCGGCTCTGCCGCTCGACTCCGGGACGTTCGGCGAACTCGTTTCCCGCGAGATTGTCGTCAAAGACGATGGGGAGTACCGCGTCTCCAGTCGCGACGGTGTGCGAGCCGGGTTGACTGGCGAGGAACTCACCGATGAGAGTGAGTCCACATCGGTTTCGCGTGATTTCACCGAGGCCGTGGCTGTCGACTGGCGGGCGGCCGGTGCACTTGCGGGGGCGCTGGTCTTCCTGTTCGCGATGCGGCTGGTAAACTACGGGTCGGTATTTCGCGGTGAGTACGTTGTCTCACCAGGGAACGACCCGTACTACTACCGGTACTGGATGGACGAACTGCTTGCTGAGTCGGACGGAGTAACTGATTGGGGTGTGGTGACGTCGATGCCTGATGGTGCAGCCGGGTTGCGTCCGCTCACCCATGCCTCGAACTGGTTTTTCGCCGAACTGCTCGGCGGCGATCAGTGGGCAGCAGATATGGTCGCTGCCTGGCTGCCTGTGGTTGCGACGCTGGCGCTGGGTGTCGTCATCTACTGGCTCGCTGTTGTCGTGACGGACGACGTTCGCGTCGGCGTCGCGTCCGTCGTGTTGCTTGCGCTGACGCCAGTTCACGCCGTCTACTCCGGCGTGGGCTTTCTCGAGCACAGACTGTACCAGTACTTCTGGCTCGGTGTGACGCTGTTGGGACTCGCGTGGCTGGCGATGGATCTCCGACGGCGGCGGGCGGCTGCACCGACGACACGGGACGCGGTGTTCGGTCACTGTCGGTCACCGTGGGCCTGGTTCGCCGCCGTCACGTTCGGTGTGGCGCTCGCACTCTCGGCCCACGCCTGGGGTGGCTCGATACTGATGTACATTCCGGCGGCCGGCTACGTCGGCATGAAAGCCGCACTTGACGCTCGTGAGGACGTTTCGCCGGTGCTCGCGAACGCGCCTCTGGTTGGTGGACTCGTCGTGAGTGGGTCCCTCGCCGCGTTCTTGCACCTCCGCTGGGGCTGGCACGAGTCGTTCATTGCCGTCGTTCCGGCAGTTGTGGTGGTCGGCGCACTCGGTGTCGTTGTGATCGGCGAGGGCTGGCGACAGCTCGACCCTGGCATTCCCGTTAGCGTGTTCGTTGGTCTTCAGGTCCTGTTCACTGGGGTGGCTCTCGCAGCGTTTCGGTCGCTCTGGGCCGAGGAGTGGAGCCGGCTGCGAGAACGCGCTGACGATGTGTTCTTCCGGGAACACCACGGTGCAACGGAGCTACAGTCGCTGTTCGCGACGGAAAACTCGATCATCCTCGAACCGCTCGCCCAGCTTGGAGCGACCTTCTACCTCGCAATCGTCGTCCTCGGCTGGGCGATCTGGCTGACCAGCCGTCGGTACGAGCCAGCGTGGCTGTTGCTGTCCGTCTACACGCTGTTCTGGCTCGCCCTGGCCGTGTTTCAGGTCCGCTTTGCTGCCCAGCTCGCGGTTCCAGTGTCCGTTCTTGGCGGCCTCGGTCTTGTTTCCCTTCTCGCGTGGGTCGACCTCGCCCGACTGCCGCGTCCGTTCAGGACAGACGGTGGCGATGATCACGACGGGACCGCGAGTATCCGTCGGGCTGCAGCCGACGGCGGAGATCCCGAGCCCAGTATCATCGTCTCCCGTGAGTGGCGAAAGCTCGCGATGCTCGCCTGGATCGCTCTGCTTGTCTGTGGGATGAGTCTACTCTTCGTCCCGTCACTGAGTGCCCAGACCGCCTACGGTGATGCAGAAGTCGAAGCGACGGCCGCAATCGAAGGGCACGCACTCGAAACCGACCGAGAGTACCCCGACAATTTCGTGTTGAGCCCGTGGGGTGACAACCGGATGCACAACTACTTCGTGAACGGCGAAGCCAGTAGCTATGGTTACGCTGCAAACAACTTCGGTGAGTTCCAGGCTGCAACCGACCCGGACGACTGGTACGACCAGTTCGAGGACCGCGTCGGCTACGTCGTCCTGTCCGGCTCGCCAGAGATGCCCGCCGAGACGGCACAGACACAACTCCACGGGAACTACAGCGCTGGCGAGAACGAGACCGATGGACTGGCGCACTACCAGGCTATCTACCTTGACGATGAGGCCTCTGCCTTTGCTGTCGTTCCCGGCGCGACGATCGCCGGATCTGGCGAGGCTGGTGAAGACTTGTCTCTCGAAACCGAAGTTGCCGTCTCGGACGAGACGTTCACGTACGAACGAACGGTGGCAGTCGATGAAGACGGCTCGTTCTCCGTGACAGTGCCGTACCCCGGCGAGTACACTATCGGTGACAACGAACGTGAGGTCTCGATGGCTGACGTAGAGAACGGCGAGCAGGTCGTACTCGAGTAGCGACGGGCGTGGTACGTGATACGCACGTCCTCGTTCCCTTCTTGCCGGAGACTGTGCGTTCACCGACTAGTTTCGGCTGACAGCTTCCCCCACCATCACTTTCTCTGGCTGTGTATCACCCGCTGTGTCTCTCTTGCTTCCGTTACTCTGATCGCCGTCTCAGTGTTTCTCTTTCACAAACGAACTGTCAGGGATGAATATAAAATACATTATCTCACTCGGGGTGGCGACAAGTGGTGTATGGTGACAGGATGGCGGTATCGAATCGTGAGCCTCTGTGGTGTCGTTCTCCTGACGGTGTTTGCAGTGTTGGTCGCCAACCACAATCTTCCCCAGTCGCTGTTTACGACCTATGTTCCAGTGTTCAATCGCCTCGACGTAACCGTCCTCTCGGGTCGTTCGCTTTACTGGGCACTGGGGCTGAGCGTGGTTGCCGTCGCTGGCAGTCTCATTCCGTTGTACAAGCCACAACCGCGACGTGTGCTCGATACCGTCTTTCTCACTCAAAAGCGGCTCATCGTCGCTGGGCTTGCGCTCTCGACGCTTGGATATTTCAACTGGTCGTACCGCCTTCCGCGAGCAACAGTGACGATGACGATTGGAGTTCTCGTCATCGTCGTCCCGTCGTGGTTCGTCTGGATTCGCCGCCGACCCGCTGCGTCCGAGGGTCGAACAATCCTTATCGGCGATGATGCAGACCAACTCCAGCGCGTGACTGCTGCAGTCTCTGGCCCCGTTCTCGGCTATCTCTGTCCATCGGTCGTTGCATCACGGAACGATACTGATGGTGTGCTCGCCGTTGCAGATGGTGGTGCCCTCTTCGCCGAATCGACCGATGAGGCTATCCGCGAGGTCGAGCGGGCGCAGTATCCGGAGCGGCTTGGCGGATTGGCGCGACTCGAGGACGTCCTCGTCGAATACGACATTGACACCGTCGTTCTGGCGTTTCAGCAGGCCGACCGCGCGGAGTTCTTCGGCTCGCTCGATGTGTGCCACGAGCACGGTGTTGCGGCGAAGGCCCACCGAGAGTACGCTGACAAGGTCCTCGTCGACGAAGGTGTGGTAGGTGAACTGGTCGACATCGAGGTCGAACCGTGGGATCCGCTAGACCACCTGCTCAAACGATTGTTCGATATCGTTGTTGCTGGAACTGCCTTGCTCGTTCTCTCACCGGTGATCGTTCTGATTGTGATCGCGCTCAAACTTGAGGGCCAAGGCCCAGTCTTCTTCAGCCAGACGCGGACGTATCTCTACGGCGAAACATTCCAGATCTTGAAGTTCAGGACACTCAAGCCGGAGAAGGGCGGCGAGGTCGGCACAGTGATCGACGAGGATCGCCGGACACCGTTGGGGACGTTCCTCCGAACGACGCACCTTGACGAGATTCCACAACTTTGGTCGATTCTCGTGGGCGACATGAGTGTCGTTGGCCCCCGTCCCGCACAGACCGAACTCGAGCCAGGGTTTGAGAGCGAGGCTGTGCAGTGGAAGCAGCGATGGTTTGTCAAGCCTGGCCTGACGGGACTCGCCCAGATCAACAATGCAACGAGTCAGGAGCCGGACGAAAAGATCCAGTACGACCTACACTATATTCGAACACAGTCGCTCCGGCTGGACGTGAAAATATTGCTTCGTCAGTTCTGGAAGGTCGTCGAGGACGTGGTCGAACTCGTCGCACGAAACTGAGTCGGTTGCATCGAGGTCCCATCGCCGAGTCGGACGACCGGCACCGACAGGTCGCCGGGGATCGCATTCTGCGTATCGAAGACGAATGGTGCTGCTTCTAGCGGTTCGTAGACAAAATCGTCGTGATCGACGAGCAGCAACACCGCATCGGATTGGCTCGCAACAGTCTGATTTATCTCTCCAGCCGGCTCCAGCAGTTTCCCACCGATAGGGGCCCGGTCCACGTGCGGGTCGACCGGCGTAATGGTCGCCCCGGTATCTACGAGTGATTCACAGATCGTGACCGCCGGTGCGTTTCGGGTGTCTCCAACGTTCGGCTTGTACGTGAGGCCGAGAACGGTTATCTCTGCGGCCTCGAGTGACACGCCGTGTGACTCGAGTCCGGTTCGAACGCGATTGATGACGTGTGACGGCATCCGTCCGTTCATACCGTTTGCCTGTTCGACCATTCGAAGTGGTTGACCATTTCGACGACCGAGCCAGGTGAGAAATCGCGGATCGACTGGAATGCAATGGCCGCCGACACCTGGCCCGGGGTAGAACGCCTGAAACCCGAACGGTTTGGTGTCCGCTGCGTCGATGACTTCCCAGATATCGACGCCGATCGCTTCGGCGTAGCGTGCGATTTCGTTGACGAGTCCGATGTTCACCATTCGGTACGTGTTCTCGAGTGTTTTCGCCATCTCTGCGGCTTTCGTCGAGTTCACTGGTACCGTTCTCACGGTAATGGCATCGAACAGCGTCCGTGCAGTTGCCCGTTCGCACGCTGAGTCCGCGCCGACGATCAGTGGGATTTCGTCGACGAGGTACTGCCCGCCAGGGTCAATTCGCTCCGGTACGACAGCGACGAACGTGTCCTCGCTGAGTGCTCGCCCACCCGATCGGAGTTCCTCTCGAATGATTTCGTCTGCGGTTCCCGGATACACTGTGCTGCTACAGACGTACAAGATCTCTCGAGACGGCGCGTATTTGGCGACGGTCCGACTCGCCGCTCGGATGGCGCTCATGTCGGGTGTGCTGCCGTTCATCCCTGTCGGGACAGCGACGACGAAGACGTTGGCCGCTGTGAGTCGTGTTGGATCGCTGGTCGGCTGAAAGCCTGCTTCGAGGGCGTCTCTGAGTTCCTCGTCAGCAACGTCGTCAATGTACGACGTGCCGCTTCGAAGCTCGGCCATTCGCTCTTCGTCGATGTCGAACCCAATCACATCGAAGCCAGCGTCCGCGAAGTGACATGCAAGCGGGAGGCCGACGTAGCCAACGCCAACGACTGCAACGGTCGCTGTCCGTTCTGCAATCTCCTCGTCGATGGTCATTAGGCGATCTCCTCGCGTTCGGACAGCGGCCGGCGCTCTCTGATTACGTCCCGGAGAATCGAATCGAGATCTGTTTCGGGGTACCAGCCAAGCGTTCGCTCGAGTTTCTGTACCTCTGGCTCACGCTGCTGTGGCTCCTCGAAGGTCTCGTCAAAGACGACCTGATACGGCACGTGCTCAATTTCGGAGTCGGAGCTCGTGAGCTCGATCACCCGCTCGGCGAGTTCGTTGATACTCGTCGCGTTCGGCGACCCGACGTTGAATACGTCGCCGTGTGCCCTCGACGTTTGAAGAAGTTCACGGGTGAGCTGTACTGCATCTCTGACGTGTGTGAAACTCCGCGTCTGCGTACCATCTCCGTAGACGGTCAGCGGCTCCCCGCTCAGGGCTTGCTCGACGAACGTCGGAATGACCATCCCGTACTGTCCCGTCTGGCGTGGGCCGACGATATTGAAGTACCTGCCGACGACGACGGGGAGCCCATGCTTCTCGTAGTATGCCTGGGCGAACATCTCGTCGATCGCCTTCGCCGAGGCGTAGCTCCAGCGGAGACTCTCCGTGGGGCCGAGCACACGATTGTCGGACTCCTCGAAGGGAACCGACCCGGACTTCCCGTAGACCTCCGACGACGAGGCGATGAAGGTGGGGACATCGTGTTCTGTTGCAGCCTCGAGAACGTGTTCCGTTCCCTGGAGGTTCGTCTGAAGGCTCTCGAGCGGCTCGTTAGCGATTTTCTCGACGCCGACAGCGGCCGCGAGATGATAGACGGTCTCTGCGCGAGCGATACACTCCGAGACGACAGCTTCGTCACAGACGTCGCCGTAGACGATTTCAAGGCGGTCCGTATTGGGGAGGTTGCTCGGAGACCCGGTCGAGAAGTCATCCAGGATGATGATTCGTTCAGACGTCTCTCTGAGCACGGCGTCGACGAGGTGAGAACCGATGAAACCGCCGCCCCCTGTGATGACTGTTACCATCGTAGCACTGCCATTTTAGCAAGCACTGTAACCATTGCGTCAGTACTGGCAGAAATACCGTGCTAACCGCTGCAAATGTGTTCGTAGCGTGATTTTACCGACGTGGTCTTCCCCGTCAGGGGTCGTGGCAACGGGCAGCGTTGTGCGTCGTTTTGACCTTCATGTGCCTCACCGACTGCTATCGATCGTCGCTGTGGACGGGCTTGGCGGAGTACTCGAGTCCGTTCACTACTGGTCGCTCCAGTACCTGTCACAGAGGAAGACGGTTACGGCGAGTGTTCCCGTGACGAGGAGCACACTCTGGTCGGTAGAGACGTACAGATTCGGCGTCGGGTGGCGGTACCACGTGAACGGGTAGAGCCAGGCACCGGCTTCGGCGTCCGCGTATGCTTTGAGACCATCCGTGATGAGGTGTGTGAGTGCGCCTGCCAGGAGAACACTGAAGGCCCGTCTGTGGGCTTCTGTGAGGACCAATGCGCCGATTCCAGAGAGAAGAATGACCCCACCGAGCGTGTGGAGTGCGTCGACCCCGAAGGGGACTCCCAGGGTGGTCTCGATGGTGGCGTCGTCGACGAACATGCCGATTCGGTTGAGGTCTGGGAGGAGCGCACCGATCATCCCGATCGCAACCCAGCGTTTCGTGAGCCACTCGAGTCGCCAGCTCGCGATGGTGAACAGGACGTAGGCGATGAGGACGTGTGAGAGGAGTTCAGCCATCGTGTGTGTCCTCCTGGTCGGTTGTTCGTGGCTCGAAGCCGAGCTTGGTGAGGGAGAGTTTCCAATGGTGGAAGAAGTAGGCGATTGCGAGGAGGACGCCAACGATGGAGGTGAGTAGCTTGTACTGCTGGGCAGTTTCGTTCTCGTTGACGACGACCAGTTCGTCGGCCGTCATCGTTCGGTCGGACTCGAGTACACCGTAGACCTGGACGTATCCTCCGGGTTGGACCTGGTCGGTGGCGTCGTGATGGGTGATCTCGAGTTCGGCCGCGACCTCGTTAGCCGAGTCGGTGACGTGGATCGTCATCGTGTCCTCGGAGATGGACTGGACCTCGCCGGAGACGAGCTGGTGGTCGTCGGTGAACTCGTCGTAGTTGTCCTGTAGCTGGTCACCGGAGGGGTGGGGCCAGTTCTCGTCGTAGGTGGCTCCGTAGTGGACCCCGAGGCCCATTAGGGTGAGGAGTAAGACGAGGGCGATACCGAGTCGAGTCGCGAGGCGCATTCGTTTTCGTATTCGTGCTCTCAGATGTGCTACTTGGTGGTTGTGTTTTCAGAACTGGATCTGTGTCTTCACACGCCCCACTTCAGACCCCACACCCGGACCCTGTCACCCGATACGTACTCGCTGTCACATTACAACTCGAGTGCCCATCGATTTACCGGACTCGAGTTGGATCGAGCTGCGATCGGTTGTCGCCGTTGTATTTCGTCTCTTGTTGGCTTCCTATTGTAAGGAGGTAAAATTAATATAATGTAGAATCAATAGTTCGTGTATGACTAGAACGGCCCGAATTGACGGTATCTGGAGGGACGAGACATGAAGAAGCGAAAACGTCGTCGGAAACGGACGGCCTCGGACGCCGAAAGCGAGGACGAACGCAGACAGCACCAATCGGCACAGTCGAACCAGACTGGACAGTCCAGCCAGCAAATTAATCGAATGCCCTCGACACAACCTGCCCCTGCTTTCTCTGGGGGCCCTGTCCATCAGGCTCCGGATCCATATGCGCATGCACATGCGTCACCCGAAGTAACGCCACCGGGCGAACCCGTCGTTCCGGGCTACCACTCTCCCGAAACAGAGGCCGAAACGCGCGACCACCACATTCAGCGTGCCCTTGCGGGAACCGGGACGAACCCGGACGCAGTACCGGATACTGTCCTCGAGGTACTGGGCGACGGTGGGAAGTCCCTCGGGCAACCGATTCAACGGGCACTCGAGGAGCGCATGGATGCGGATTTCTCGAACGTGCGGATTCATACGAGCGCGAAAGCAGCTGAAGCCGCGGATGCAATCGACGCGAAGGCGTTCGCCTGCGGGAACGATATCGTGTTTAACGCTGGTGAGTACGATCCTGAGTCTGGTGAAGGACAGTTCCTGCTCGCGCATGAGTTGGCTCACGTTCGCCAGCAAACTGGCGCGGCGATCAGCATGATGCCCCAGGAAGGGGCGGATTTGGAAATTGATCCGGATCCGCAGTTAGAGCGCGAGGCTGACGAGGCCGCCGAACAGGCGCTGTCGGGTGATGGTCCGCTGACCGTCAATCGGATGGGAGCAGATGTACACATCCAACGAACAGCACTCGGTGAACTGAACCCGTTCAGTGGGAACGACGATCGAGACGGTGGCGAACTGGTACTTGACGAGGTCGAAGCCACTCCTGAGGCCTTAGCTGAAGAGGTGCGCCAGATCAAGACAAATCAGGCAAAACTATTCAACGCTGTCAACGCCGAACGAAGCATGACCGATCGCGTCGGTGAAGCTGCGGGGGCCGGTGTTGTCGGCGGCACTGCTGGTCTAGCAGTCAGTGCTGTCACCGCAAACCCGGTATTAGGGGCACTCGCCGGTGGGGCCGTTTCTGATGTCGGCAAAACCCTGTACGGAAAACTCTGGGGGAAGGGGCGGGATACGATCGCCAACGCCGAAATTCCGGATGTATCGCTCGATCAACTCAGTGGTGTCACACAATCCGTCGAGAAACTGATCGACGAGAAGCTCCGTCAGCGCTTCGGTGGAAAGGATACTGGATTGAAATCCGAGGAGACAGACTTCTAAATATGATAGCAGACATCAAAAAAGAAACTGACCGTGGATTTGGACTCCAGGTTGTGGACAATACTGGTGTCGAACACAAGATCGGTGTTCTACACAATGGCGAAATAAACAGCCACCTTCAAGACGAATATCCAGACAAAGCTGCTAAACGCAGTGATGAGGGCAACGAATACGTCGAACAGGCACGTCGATTTGCCCAATACTACGTCTACTGCGAGCAGGGCTACGATACGATGAAGCCTCGCCGAATCCATCCGGAGCGTATCAACGCTGTTCGGGTGGCTATCGCCGAACTCACCGAGTCTGAGTTCGAACAACACTTTGGCGACCTGTATCGACAGCTTCGAAGTTACGACTCTAGCACTGATCGTGTCGTCGAGATTCCGTCGGCAGCGTCCAGCCCCGACTCAGTGCTCTACCGCAAGAACGTCTATCTGGGATTGGATCCGTTCGAGACCGAATTCAGCGAGGAAGCTGAAGCGATCGCTACTCGACACGGATTGGATCTCTCGCCGGATCGGTTAGACACCATGTCGCTTGATGATGGAGACACGGTCAACCTCGATGGATGGACCGCTGCATCTCGAGAACTGGGAGCACTGGCCGACGCCGCTGATAGTGACCTCTCCGACGGCCTCCAACTTGCCGGTGTCTCGTCGCTCCACATGGCCTATCTCGACAACCGGGGTGCGGAACACGTCACGGACGCTGCCGAGCCGTTCGATCGGGAGCCCGACACACGGATCGAATTGCCAGTGATGGATGTCGGTAGCCTCGCCGAGTTCCAGGACTACGTCAACCATAATCTGGCCTGCCAGGTACGCGACGCCTTCATCCGAATGGGACTCGAGCCACCGGAACCGTTCCGTATCCTCGGCTACGGCGATTTCGAAGCCGCCGAGCAGTACAAGCGCCTCGAAATGTATCCGAACTATATCGATCCCGAGGAAGAGCATGCGTTCGTCTGAGCCGATGAGCGGCAGCTATCGGTAGCTTTCGTTGGTGACGCCAGGAATCGTCTCGAAGTGGCTGTTGCCGGCACGGACTGGTTCGACATCGTCGCTACCATCCAAAACGAAGCCCATGTCGACAATCATTCGGACCGCTTCGCGACCCCACGGACTTCGTCACGGCCTGCCTGATCAGCGGTCTCGATTGCATCTTGCATCTCGTCCACTTGATCGTCATGGTACTTTCCCGCCTCGAGGACCGCGCCCTCGTCCGGCACAAGGGGGCTTATTGGGCACTCACGGACGACCTTGAACGCCTTCGACAAGCGTACGACGTCCACGGAGCCAATCAGCTCTTTAACGACCTCTACAGAGCGGAGAATCGCGACGAGTGGATCGAAGCGAGTGAGAACGGAACCGAATGACGCAACTCAGGTGACTGATTTATCCATATAGGTTGCGAACTGGACGGGAGCCTTCCCCAACGACTGTCTGTCCCACTCTACGGGATCGTCAATTTTGGTTCCAGTGATCTCGTTTCCAGAGGTATCATGGGGGAAGGTGTCGATCATACACCTTCCGTCGGTGACCGACCGCCTCGACGATGAGAATATCGTCGTCGCGATCCCAAGTGATAATCGCTCGGTAGTCACCGGCACGAAGTTTATAATATGGGTAGCCGGAAAGACGCTCGAGTCGATGTTCGGTCCAGTCAGTCGCCTCATCAGCTTTGTTCATCACACGATCGGCGACTTGCGGGTCTAGGTTCTCGAGATGGCCGATCGCTTGTTCGGTGTACTCGACGTCAGTCATTCAAGCCGAGGCGATCACGAACATCATCAGCTGATTGCGTTTCACCCTGCTTTCGCTGCTCGCGGCTCTTTACAAGTTCCTCGAGCGTTTCATCGGAAAGTCTCGTTGGTGGATCAATCCAGTCGCGGAGTGCGTCGCGGACCGCCTCCGACCGCGAGGTGTACCCCCGACGCTCGTACTCCTCGTCGATCTTCTCGAGGAGCCTGTTTGGAACCCGGATGTCGATCTTGGTGGTCCCGTTGCCGTTACCATTATCGGCATCACTGGTGTCAGTACTCATTACTGTGTGAGACGTCCGTCCCACAAATAACTGTTTCCCCTCTATTCTGGAGCTGTGTTCGCTGCACTGTGTCTCGAGGCATCCAGATCCTGCTCCGCATCGAGAAGGCTGGTACCGATACAGATCGTTATCCGTAGAGCACGTCGTCGATGTCGCTCTCGTCCGTTTCGACGCCCGACCGGAACCGATCACGACGCATTGTTTCTTTTTCGTCTTCCGAGAGGGGTACGGACGACTCTCTGAACGAATCGATCACCTCACTGCGTGATTCGTACGCCTCGTCGATGAGACGCGTCAACAGTTCCTGTTGCGTGACGGTCCGTCCCATCTGGAGTCAGACCTCCGCTTGGAGTTCCTCGAGCCGCGATTTCGCGTCCTCGGGTATCTTTATTTCCGTCGTCATACGCTATCGTTTCACCTGTAACTGGATACCCGTTTCTACGCACTCTTCGCTGGTCGAACTGTTTCGTACGCTCTGTCCAAGCGGTCTCGAGTGCTATTCTCGTCACAACTCGAGTGCACTCTACACGACTTGCTATACCCAGGGGCTCGAGTAGAACTGAGCCGTGATCAGTTGTGGGTGTGCTTTGTCTGTTGCCAGTTCTCACTTTCCAGGAAACAAGTATTAATGTGCCAAGACTTCAAGAGTTCGTGTATGATCCGCTCGCTTCGAATCGACGGTGTCCAGAGGGACGCACCATGAAGAAACGTCGGACTCGAACCGACTCGGACTCCGAGAGCGAGGACGGACACGAGCAGCGGCAATCGTCGCAGTCGCAGGCTGGCGGCCAGCCTATCGCCCGAATGCCGTCGGCACAACCTGACCCTGGTATCTCTGGAGCATCCGTCCCGAACGCTCCGGACCCATATGCACATGCACATGCACATGCGTCACCCGAAGCAACGCCGCCGGCCGAACCCGTTGTTCCGGGCTACGGTTCCACTGCAACAGAGACCGAAACGCGCGACCACCACATCCAGCGCGCACTCAAAGGAACCGACACCACGCAGGACGAGGTTCCTGATACTGTCCTTGACGTGCTAGGCGAGGGTGGTCGCTCTCTTGAGCAGCCGATTCAGCGGGCACTCGAAGAGCGCATGGACGCGGACTTCTCGAACGTCCGGATTCATACTGGTGGGAAGGCTGCGCAGGCAGCTGACGCGATCGACGCGAAAGCGTTCACCTGTGGGAACGACATTGTGTTTAACGCCGGCGAGTATGATCCCGAGTCGGGCGAAGGTCAGTTCCTGCTGGCTCACGAGTTGGCACACGTTCGCCAGCAGACTGGCGCGGCAATCAGCATGATGCCCCAGGAAGGTGCTGCTCTCGAGATCGATCCCGATCCGCAGTTGGAGCGGGACGCTGACGAAGCAGCACAGCAGGCGCTCTCGGGTGACGAACCACTGGTCGTGAATCGGATGGGGACAAATATTCACATCCAACGAACTGGGGCCGGCGCACCTGTCCCTGGTGCTGGTGGCCCTCTGGTCGAGCAGATACGTGAACTCGAGGACGATACCGAAGACGATGAGGGGATTACCCTTCGGAAACTCTTGAAAGGCGCAGCGAAAGCGGGTATTTCGACAGGAATAATCACGGCTCTAGTCCAGACGAGTGCTCTCGAGACGGGGCTCACTGACCCAGAGACAGCAATGATTACTGGAGCAGCGAGTGTTACAGCCGCGACAGGGCTCACCGCGAAACGATTAGCCTATCGCAAACTTGATCCACAGATTTGGCGACGTATCTTCGCTGCTGCTGGCCACGAGGACCTGCTCGCAAACATTCTTCGGAACCTCGGTCATGAACCCGACTGGGCAGAAGATCTGGGCGAAACCGAACCTCGAGATCTACAGTAATTAGCTATGGATGGAACAATATACGGGGAAGACGATCTTGTCACTGGAGTTACGATCGTCGATAATAATCGGATTGAGCATGATATACAAGTCGAGCGTAATGGAGACATCTATTCACATCAGCAAGATACCTACCCTGACAAAGGGTCCGAACGAACAGATGAAGAGAACGTTCATGTTGCACAATCTCGACGATTTGCTCGCTATCATGTCTACCGTGAACGTGGACATCCGACGCTCGAGCCATGGCAGACGCCAGAGGGCCCTGCAGTTGTCGCTGCTAGTATCGCTGACCTGCCAACGGAGACATTCGAGCACCATTTCGGAACGTATTACCAGCAGTTCCGAAGCACCATTGACGCAGATAGTCACCCAGTGATCGATCCGCCGGAGGCCGACGGACTAACGGCATACCTGCAGTACGTTTATTTAGACATTGATCTGGAGTCACTCCTTGGTCAGCAGGTAGTTCGGTCTCTCGCGGCAGTGTTGGAGGCGAGCCATGATCGGGCAAAGGTAACTCAAGCCATTAGGGAAGCGCTCGAACAGTCTGGAGTCAATGCTGAGAGCTTCACAATTGCCGATGTTTCTGACCTCGGTGTGCTCTACCAGACACGTACCGGAGACGAGAAACGTGATCCCAGACGATCCGATATGGGTGCGCCTGACGCCCGGTTAGAACTGTCTCCCATCGACGCGCCTTGGGAAGCGTATCTCCCTGTCGAAGGGTTTCAGATGCTTGTCGTCCATCACCTCCTGTGCCAGACACGGGACTGTTATCTTCAGATGGGACTTGAACCACCCGAGTCTGTCAAGATTCTTGGTACTGGAACATTCCGTCAAACCGTTCGAAACGAGCACCTTGAACAGTACGAACCTGTTCATTACACCGATTCATCAGTCGATTCCTATCGTCTCCCCGATCTTAGTGCGCTGGAACGGTGACTACTGCCGGACCAGTCTCGGCCCAAATCCGTACTCAACCTGCCGTCCAAAACATGGTTCTCGGTTTCCTGGTGCCTCATATTGACGCACCTTTGCGAGAATCGGTACAAATCACGGTCGTCAATCCTGAACGCGCCCAATAGTTACCGACTCATGGGTGACGACCACGAATACCGGTTCAGCAGCAGCGGCAATTGACTGCGTTCTTTTGAAGGGAACTTTTGTTGTGGCTTCAGCTTCCGAGCCCGTGAACGTTGTTTCTGTCGAAATTATTTCTCCATCGATAGTCATTTGGTACTCTCTTTCCGCTGAGACGTTCGCTGAAATGCGTTCAGTTGCTTCAGCATCGACTACAAATTCTTCAGCGTCTTCGGGACTATCTTCAGAGCGCTTGAAAGAGATTTCACCCTCGATCGTTCCTGAACTCTCGTTAACAATAATGTGTGTGGTCTCAGTCTTTTCTGTCTCAGTATGATCCTCCCCTTCCTGTGTGATTTGGTCTACTGAGCGCCCTGAGAGCACATTCGGGACAGCTAACAATCCACAGCCATACGCAAAGTTCCTGCGTTTCATAGGTAATATCCCGGTGAATTCCATAATAAGTTTTCTGACGATGTCTTCGAAACAGCTTGTTGGTCACGCAAGGCTGTCGCTATGTAACCATCGCAAGCAACCGTACTGTTCACCGTTCGCTAGGCTTCCTCTACATTCGTACCGGGAGACCGGAGACTCTCCAAGTGAACAACCGGAACAGGTCCACAGCTCACGCATGGCCAGCCTGTGACCGAGTTCGACTTTGAGCTTGCGACTGGATGGTCCCGGTTGTCCCCGTTTCGAACCGAATAACATAACATGCGACTCACGTATGCGAGTACCAATGCGGATTCTACGGGTCGCACAGAAGATCTATCCCGACGCGAAAGGCGGCGGACCGTATCACGTCCACGCGATGAGTCGAGACCAGGCCGCGATGGGACACGACGTGACGGTCGTCACGGTTCGAATGGATCCTAATCTTTCCGGTCGTGCTGCTTTCTAACTCAAGCCGAGAACGTGGCTATCACTCCATGAAAGCATGATCTTTCCTTCTGACTGGGATCTATGGATGTCAAAAATCAACGTGCTTTCGTACCATATGTGTATAGCGAGAGTGGGTAGTATCCTGTCGAATCGATCAAGGACTTTGCTTTAAATAAGACATCTTTTGACTGTTTCCCTTCGATCGAAGAGCACGGGAACGGGATCATTCGAAGACCTGCTTTCGAATATACCCTTCTCAGATCTGTTGGTCTGAAAAAGTTGATGTGCGCAGCTGGAATCCAGAAATTGTCGTCGTTCCAGCCCGGGTGAAGACGTCGAAGGTCATATCGAGACGGAACAATGACAATCACAATTCCTTCGTCACTAACTACCTCTGCGGCATCCGTGATCAACTCAGTCGGATTTAGAACATGTTCAAGAACATTGTCGATCACGATCGCATCGAAAGACTGGTCAACTTTCGACGGATCGAATATCGAATCTATAACATCTAACCCTCCTTCAGACGCTATCTTTGACCGTATATCACTCGGTTCAAAACCGAGATACGTGTGTTGATTCTTCTCTAGTAGTTTCCCTAGACCACCATATCCAGAACCAACCTCTAGTACCTCTGCCCCTTTACCAACTGTTTGCTCAATCAAGTTCGATATATAGTAATGCCTCCGTCGAGGTGCTGGGATTGTAGTGTGTCTAGCTTGGTCTATTTCTGTCTGTGACTCTGATGCAGTGTCCGATTCAGGATTTAGTACATATAAAAACCCGCATCGGTCACATGTTCCAATTGCTGATCCCTCGTACTGTTTGGCTGCCGTTTTGCTTGTTGACCTGCACAAGGGACAATCACGGTCATGAGTCATACCAGTACGGTGTTGACTAGATATCAAAACCTCTTCGCAACAGCAAGAACAATGTCTATCCTGTACACTCTTTTTCAGTAACCTACTACATACGAATCGTCATAGAGTGTACTAGTCAGGGAAGACATCTATCATTCGAGACAACGAAGGAATTTCGTGTCGGGTGTCCTGACCAGGTAAACGGATATAGCCGAACAGTTCCTCTGCCTCTGCATCTTCGTTCTGTCTAGTCCGTTACGGATAGGCCTCAGTCATTGATTCGAAGGGGAACTCATTAGCGATGGCAGTATAAATCTGTGAATATTCGATCAGTGCGAACAATGTGGTGGTTCCAATTACGATGACTCAGTATTCCATCGACGGTGTACAATCCACGGACGATTTCAACATACCTCTTCTTAACTCATAAGATGGCTACACGTCAATTCTCGGTGCTCATTAGCGTCTACGAGAACGACGACCCAGATCATTTGACTATCGCTCTTGATAGCGTTCTCGATCAAATGGAAGTCCCCTCAGAGATCGTCCTCGTTGCTGATGGCCCCCTGACCACTGAATTAGAGAACGTTATTGAGCGTTTCAGAACTTCGCATCCTGAGGTCTTTACTCTCGTTAGACTAGAATCTAACCAAGGCCTCGGTGCTGCACTTCGGGCGGGGCTTGAAGCATGTTCTTATGAGTTCGTCGCTCGGATGGATGCCGACGACATTTCGAAGCCAGAGCGCTTTGAGGCACAAATCTCCTATCTACTTGAGAACCCTGACGTTGATGTCGTTGGGAGTTACGTTGGTGAATTTCGAGATCAACCTGATGCTATTGACAACGTGAGAGAAGTCCCATCTGATTCAGAATCCGTTGCTCGGATGGCTAGATTCCGGTCGCCGACAAACCACCCTAGCGTCATGTTTCGGCGTTCGTCCGTGTTAGAGGCGGGAAACTATCGACCCTATCGCTCGATGCAGGATTACGAACTCTGGATGCGAATGCTCTCTCAGGGATACACGATCGAGAACATTCCTGCAGTGCTCGTCAAGTGCCGAGCTGGTGACGGGCTCTACGAGCGAAGAGGAGGCGTCTCGTATGCTCGACTCGAAGTTCAATTACAACGCGAATTCCTCAGAATGGGTGCCATCTCGTGGTTCGAATTTCTACGGAATGTCGCAATCCGAATACCCGTTCGCCTACTCCCGAATAACGTCCGAGGGTGGATTTATCGGACGTTTCTTCGCGACGAATCGGACACTAGTGCAGAGACATCGAGAATATAACTTCTCCGCGTCCCATCGTGCGCGGAGTCTATCGATATTTTAGTCCCGTCGGGGCTCCAACGTGGATGGAGGTCACAGCGATTTTCACCTTCGTAGCCAAACGGTGAGAAGAACTGACCAAGTTCGGTCACTGTGTCTGTGTGTTGGTCAAAGAGGAGCAAATGCCGACGACGACCGCGATCGGGATACGTATCTGTGACAACCCAGCGGCCGTTCGGTGATACTGACGGGTGGCCATCGCCGTATCCATCCAATGGGTGAACAAATTGTTGTTCACCAGTCTCGACATCGATTTTGTGGTACCCATCTCCATGCTGCTTGGAACGACCCCAGACGAGCACCTGCGTCTCGTCGAGCCAGCAGTAGTGGGAGACAACATCGTCGTCCATGAGCAACCGGTAATTTCCGTCTCGGTCAGAGACGTACAGTCTGGAGACGCGACCCTGTGGTCCTCGCCATCGGTGGAGGAAAACAAACCGGTCTCCCGCTGGATTGTAGAGGACGTGATTTAGATAGTGATCTTCTTGTGCAACCTCGTTATCGATGAGCTCCGCGAGCGAGATCAATAGTTCGGCTGTATTGGTCTCTGTCTCTACTTTCCAGAGTCCATCATCAGTTGGTTGGGCGATTTTCGTTTCATCGTCTATTCCGTATCCATAGTCGGGTCGGTTCCGGTCGAGGCGATGGTAATTGAGTGAGATGAATTCCTGTCCTGTCGGTGCCATCGCCTGCAGCGGTCGATCGTACGTTTGTATCGTGGTTCCGGTCGTATCAACGACTGTCGCGGCGAGAGAGCCGTCTAGAATATCGTTGTATACGACATGGTCAGTTTCTGTTGGGTGCCATCTCGTTCTACACCCTTGCTGGTAGTTCCACGCCGCAGAGGTTGCGATAGATTGTGAGCGGCCGTTTTGATACAACTGGATTGATACGCCAGGTTCTGTTGTCGGACGGTGATAGATCAACGAGTCGCCGTTTCGATTCCACGGTGTGGTATCGAAGTATCCAAAGAACTCTGGCCCGGAGAAAGAGGTCACTTCAACATACTCTGCAGGGGTGAGGAGTTCGGTTTCCGTGTGGACACCAGAAGTGAAATCACGATTGCCGAAAACGAAATAGTTCGTTCGCTGGTAGAGTGCTTTGGTCGTCTGTTTCAGCACTGGAAAGCGGTTGAGGGCTTCGGCAATCTTTCGTTCAAGTGGATTGAAACTCATCCGGGTACGTGAACACCAGTTCGGCCAGCCCAATAGTCATTTTCGAACCGGCCTTCATCTGACGATTCCATTATCTATTAGCCGCAATAGGTACAGATACGCGTATGGCCATCGATCTCCTCTACATCGTTTCGACACTCCGACAGAGTGGACCGACGAATCAGCTATACTATTTACTCAAAAATCTTGACGACGAGTTCAATGCGCGAGTGCTAACATTGTCACCCGAGCCTTCAGACTCCGAGCTCGAACGGTTTCTCGAGTTGGATGTTGAGTACGAGACACTGGGGCTTTCTCGGGTCAAAGGTGGCTTGACTGGTCCGTATCAGCTTCGAAATGCAGTCGACAATTACGATCCCGACGTGATTCATACGCAGGGAATTCGAGCAGACACACTTGCGACGATCTTTCTCTCTGGGTACTCGCATGTCGCGACAATTCGGAACGATGCGTATGATGACTATCCAGCAAAATATGGAACAGCCCAGGGTCTTGCGATGGCAGCCGTTCACACAAACATTCTAAAACGACTCCAGTACCCGGTCGCTTGTTCCGAAACGATCGCTGCAAAGGTGGCGGAACGTGGTATCGACGCTGTTCCGATTCAGAACGGAGTTGATACGACTGCATACACTCCTGCCTCTGATTCGGAACAATCTGCTCGGCGGGAGGAGCTTGGTTTGCCAGACGATGGACCGATTGTGATCTCAGTAGGATCTCTTATCGAACGGAAAGATCCCGTGACTGTTGTCCGCGGTTTTTTCGAGAGTGAATTGAGTGATCGGGGTTACCTGGTGATGTTAGGTGATGGTCCGCTCCGAGACGAGTGTGAGAACGCCGTCGAAGATGAGAGTCGTGTTTTCTTCGAGGGATGGGTTGAGAATGTTGACGACTACTTACAGGCCAGTGATTACTTTGTCTCGGCGTCAAAGTCCGAGGGTCTTCCAAACTCTGTGATGGAGGCGCTTGCATCTGGGCTAGTAGTGTGTCTATCTAATATTAATCCACATAATGAGATTCTACAGTATGACAATTGTGGGAGAACGTTCAAACTATATGACCACGAGGATCTTTCCGGGAAGCTTGATTCCCTTAATAATATGAATTGCAGAAATTCCAGAGAAGCCGCAACAAATAATCTCAGCGCATCTCGTATGTCTCAGAAATATCAACAGTTGTATCAGAGACTCAAATAGATACCACTGTCTATAGTAAGTAGTTCAGTCTATAGTTTGATTGCTGTTCCAATTAGAGGTGAGCCAAATATGACATACCAGCACTACTAACATGAATACAAAACTTTCGAATCGAATATGGAATATTGCTTGATCAGTCATATCTCGAACTAATAAAAACACCAATACTGATAACCAAAATGACGAGTCTACTTCACGTGAGAAATAGAGATACCTGCCTAGATAATATACCAATATAGAGTATAGCACTAAAAACACTATTCCATAGTCGATCAAAAACCGTATATAACCATTGTGAGGGGATTCTCCGACTTCAGTGATAAAATATCGGTGTCCATTCCCTAGTAGCAATTCAAACGGGGAAGAACTAGCAAGAACTGTGAAACCCTCGGCCCAGATCTCCAAGCGAGCGAATGGTGTCTCCCGATGAAAAACATTGGTAGTGTGCTGAAACAGAAGAACGCATATCCCAAGTATAATTACCCCTGCTATAGAGTATAATCCTATCCGCCCTATGCTTATATCACGATCAAGTGAAAAATAGACGAGTATTGCAACAATTACAGCAATAGTGACTCCCCGACTACCCGTAAATAACATTCCAATCATAAATAGTGCACTAGGATAGATGTAGATATGGTTATATTTCTCATAATAATGGACTGTAGTTAAGAAGCCGACAGCTAGTACGGGAGCCAAGTAATTTGGATTTACAAACCATCCTGCTATACGTGGGTATTCACTATTGTAGGTTATTTCAATCCACCCCCATTGCAGTGGGTGGACCATAGACAGCAATGAAATTACCAACGAAAATAAGGAAAATAAGAATAAAAACCTCACGCACATTCTGGGTATTTTTTGCTTATCCAGTAAGAGACCGATTAGTAGAATAGTAGTGAATAAAAGAAGGTTCCAAATGAGAATTGTGGACACAAATCTGATATGATGATAATAAATAGTGGATGAGATGGCAGCAAACGATATCGTTGCCCCAAAAATGAATAGTGTAAAGTTGAGTTCTAACACGGCATTGTTATGGAGGTAGTACACTCCTATTATAATTGTGGTAAATAATAATATGAAATGGGAGTATACACTATATGCAGTATTGGTGGGGTTGTAGCTTTCGACTGGCAAAGAGTATGTTGATAAGAATAAAATAACTCCTATTAATAGATAAAACAGGCCGTGTTTCACAACCGACAATAGCTTAGTATTTGCACGTGTGCTCATAGATAATTAAGTAATTCCTGTGCTCTTCTTTCCCATGTATGGTGATTTACAAATGTTTCGTAAGCCTGATTCCCAATTTCTACTCGTATATTTCTATTTTCCAATGTACGGATTACTTGTTCCCATTCGTGTACATCACCGCAATCAGCTAGGTAACAATTTTCTCCATGAGTTAATACCTCTCTCAAAACAGGCAGGTCTGAACAGATCATCGGATTACCAGAACTCATATATTCAAAAATCTTTAATGGAGACATATATCTAGATAAATCCTGATCGCTGTTCGCTGGGGTCACTTTTTCCCTATATGGTGCTAATAATATATCAAAACTTTTGATATATCTTCCGGTTTCTGAATTGGGGACGTATCCATGGCACGCCACATTTGAAGGAATGTCTCCATACATAGATTCAACTTCTTTCGTGCTCCCCCCCACTATATGGAACTGGTGGTCTTTAACATGTTTGGCTAGTGTGAGTATAAACCCAACTCCTTTTCCTTTACTTGTTGAACCTACATATCCAATTTGTAATCTATGCAAACTTGTCGCACGATCTAATGAGGTTTTCTCAACGGATTCATCAATAGGGTCTGCAGCGTCATGCAAAGTAATTATTTTATCTGTATCATCATAGCCAAACTCAGTAGTATAGTAGTTCTTCAGACTATTTGATATCGTGACTAGCACTTCGAATGACTCCTTCCCGTATGTGTATTTTTCGACTGATTTCCCAAACAAATGCCCTGGGGGTTGGTGTGCTTCATAAATTAGTTTACTACCTGTATTCTGCAAGATTGCCATTGGATAGATGTATCGAGAATATATAACATCTGACTCTATTAGATTATTGCACACATTGCGTGCGTAGAGCAAATTACCTAACCTTCCATAGTTTGGTCGGCTGCAATATTGGAGTTTGAATCTGTGTTCTATATTATAATATTCAAAAGGGTCTTTATCAGTTCCTGGCGATGAATATAGTGTGACACTATGGCCTAATTTAGAGAAGGCTTCACACATTTTCATTACATGTACTGAATTCGCTGTTCTCGATGGTATTGTGGAATTTGATATATATGAAATCTTCATTTGGATTACCTATAAATATCCTAAATCAGAAAGACGCTCTTCTACTGATTCATCGGACTTTTGTATATCATTTCTTCTCTCAGATTTATCATCGCTAATTTCTTTCCTACTCTCATACTTTACAGTATGCCATGGGACTTTTACGAGTTTTTCTGTGTATATTCCCTTTGGATGGCCAGAGAGTTTGAATGGAAATGGGTGAGCCCTTTCTCTCACTAGATTTCCATGATCAGCAGTTATAATTGTTTTCCCACATAGGTCCTCAACCAACCTCTCAGTGTATTCTAATACTATTTGTAAATTCTCACGATATGCTTTCCAAATTGTTTCTACAGCTACTTCACCTTGGTCCAGTAATTCCCAGACATTTCGAGGGTTATCAATATCCCCCTGTTCTAATGCTTTCACACGTCCCCGGAGATCCTGCTTTCCAATTTCCTCTTTTCCAGTGTTTCCAATGAATGGATAATGTGGTTGCATAAAATGTATTACCAATTTCTTGTTCGGATATAACTCGTTTACATCAACTGCAGTATCATACATGGTTCTTGGATGGACTGTGCCTAATTTATCGTCCCATCCTTCTATCCAAACATCAATAATTTTATCGAAACTGCCTTTAATGTTCCCAGACACCCATTCATCGACTCTATATATTGGATTTGAAGTTACATAAATTGTATTATTGTAAGTCTCATCAACGAAATTGTTCTCTATATATTCTGGTGTATTTGACGAATAGGTCCATCGACTCTCTAATTGGCCATCTATAGAATTCAAATCTTCAAACATATCATATCGGCATGCATCAAGTATTATTATGTTGTCCCAGTCTTCTTCTATAAGCGACCAACTATTATTATTGAACAATGAATAGTATGATTTTAATATCTTCTCTTTCATTTTAGGTATATTTACTCTATTCATAGTGGCTATGGCTGAGTGCTCTCTATACGAGTGTATAGCGCACCAATTAGCAAGACAAGTACATAAAACCACTTACTCATTTCGTGGTCCCTGATACACTCTTCAGAAGCTGCCGATATAGTGGACTGACGCATGATCGCCACTACTCTATACTCATCCAAAGCGTTCCACGCAGAGCGACCCGCGACGGTTCTGTCGTCGGCGGGTCGAGGTTACGAGAAACAAATTGGGATCGACGGTGAAAAGAAGTGGTTATACGCCGTGATCAACATAGACCCAAGACTACTGCTTGAAATCGCCGTCTACAGCCGCTGTGGGACTGAGTCCGCGGCGGCATTTCTGCACCGACTCATTGAGAAACACGATATTGACGAGATAGAATTTCTCGCCGATTCTGGTGCCTATCTGACTTCCTTTGCCCATCACGAATTGAGCGGTCAGCTCAACTACAACAACCGAAACCACGTCGAAAACGGTCCGATTTCGAGTTGATAAAGTCACCGGGAAAAACTTCAAGAAGACCAGTCAATGAGAGCACATTAATTCCATAGTCAACTCCTCAACGTAGACGAAAATCGAATAAGCAGGTGAGTGCCGCAGCTCACAGCGCGCCGTTCCAGTTGCTGCGGGACGAATCCAGTTGTAGGTCCGTGGCGATGTATTTCATCGTATTCGATCAAGACGCACCTGATCATTGCACAGAAAATCTCGAAGAGAACACCATTCAACGACTGTGAGTGAAAGTTCCCAATACATATCTTCTTAACTTCCAGAATAAATTTTTATCCATCGCGGAAGCGTGTCGATGCTCATCACGCCGACAGGCGCGTACACTGACGACAATGTCGTCAATACCATGGGTTTCGTTGAGATGGTCCATTTCACTCAGGAATAATACATGGGGGAAGGACATAGTGGATACCATGGTCAGTGTCGAAATAAACCAAGCTACACTTACTTACTAATACCGATCCTTATACAAGTGATTTAATTAAACTTTTTTCCTCTTCCTCGACCCCTAGAGAAATAATTATTATAATATAGGTTAGCACCCCTATCAAAGTGCCGACAAAGACTAAATAAATCCCATTTAACAACATGCCCATAATATGCATAGGTATTATTGAAAAAATACCTGCTATAATGGGTTTTAGGAAAGACAACGAATATGGGAACAACCCTTCTAAATACCAAAGTTCAATTGTCTTTGTGATGTTCAGTAGTGCAAAAACACTTGCGGTAGCGACCGCAGCTCCTATAAATCCATATTCCACAATAAAAATATAATTCAAAACGAAGTTCAATATTCCGAATGCCCATTGGTTTGCTGCGAGGAGATATTGGTGATCAGTCATCATTAACAAGTATCCATTTGCGCCGCCAAGACTGTGGACTAACTGCCCTAGAACAAATAGTGTTAACACTAGAGAACCACCAGTAAATTCTTCACCAAATAGTGATAGTAGCTCAAATCGATAGGTTACGAGAGAGATCGCCATGATTAGTGAAATTATGAATACCCATCTAGTTATGACTTCATACAAATATTTCAACTCACTGCGTTTCTCATTAGATAATAGGCGGGAGGCAACTGGAGGGAATAATTGATTAAATGCTGCTAATGGAAGTGCCAGTATTCCTGCAAGGAGTACGGCAATGTTATAAATCCCAACCGCGGTAGATGACAGAAAAAATCCCACCATTAGAATGTCCACTCGGTTCATTAAGATGTCTCCTGCGTCCTTCACTGTGATTGGTATCGAAAAATTATAATAACTTCTCACACTCCCTTCCTTTAGTATTGAATATGAGTGGGGCAGAGATAATTTGAACCGTGTATAGAACAAGTATATTGATATAATTAGGGTTAATAAATGTGCGAACAATAATCCAACCATTACTCCAATGAGTGAAAACCCTAGTCCGAGTGCCAAGACAGCTGCACTAACTCGAAATACTGGCCGAACTAGTTTGTTTGTTAATACTTCGTACTCTAGCTTTTCTGCCCCCCTAAATACACTGTACAATATTCTTGAGATAGTATCAAATATTAGTATAAGGGCAAAGAATCGTAAGACATCTACAAAGAGTTGGTTATTGAGTGTCAATCTAGAAATAGTTGGTGAGAATATAAATAGACTAACCGCTGCGATGGTCGCCGCGCACAATGACGTAATTGTAGCGAGTGTTAATACAAACTGTTGACGTTCAAGCTCATCATGATATTGTGGAATGTATTTAAGAAGTGATTTATCGGTACCTAAATTAGTGAAAACCAAAAATATACCGATGATGTTTTTACTATATGCATATATTCCATAAGTACCCGCTCCGAGTCCACGAGTTAAAATTAATTGGAAAACAAATCCAAGCACATCCACTACGATTTTTCCGATGAAATATAATGACGCTCCACGCGTTATTGAGGATAACGAATCATTCTCATTACTGTCAGACATGGGCTATGATCGTATAGTTGAATCGTATAGAATTACCTATTTCTGACTTACTTATCAAATATATCCTAGATCCCTGAGATTCTTTTCAACTTCATTACTTAATTCAAATTCAGATGGATCCCCTTCGGGCCACCTTCCAAATTCATCACCTAGTATTGTTTTTATATCTTTTCTAAATTTGTCTAGCATATCATCTTCTGGGTCTTCTATTAATTCTTCACCAGGGATCCGATATAATTTCTCTTCGTCAATTGAGGACATGACAAATTTATATTCATCTGTTCTCACCCCTTTTCGACCGGCAGAAAATTCTCGTAATTGTTCTGTATCCAAGTATCGTCCGTGATTGCTGTTTTGGGCAAATTCCTGCTGGTCTCGTTCTCCATATTCCATAAATACTTTCTCACGTTGATCATCGCTAAATAGTGACTCGCCACTGGTTGTATTTGGCGTCTCTAAATCACAAAGGTCACAAACAGTATCAAAGATGTCAATCAATGACGCTAGGTCTCCACGCCGAACACCGGTTGGTACTCTGGGTCCTGCTATAAGTAGTGGCACTTGAATCGTTTCATCAAATAAATAATGACTATGTTCCCAAATATCCTTTTCGCCTAACTGCTCACCATGATCTGCTGTTACAATCAAAATGGTGTCCTCAATAAGCTCTCTCTCATAAAACTCAAGAAATCGGCCAAATATATCATCTGCATATTTGACGGAGGCTTCATACCAACGTTGTAACAACTCAATTTCTGAATTATTGAGCCAGTCTGGGTTCGCTAAGAATTGTCCAATACCTTCACCATCTTCAATGCGTCTAATCCGATCCAATCTGATTTCGCTATTGTTTATGTCACCACTAGTATTCAGCAAATATTCAAGAAAGAACCATCGAGGTCGTGAATAGTTAGAGCACCTTTGTTTCTTGTACGGGCGTGGAGGGTCATATGGGAGATGTGTAGGAAGAACATTGCAAAGGGCAAAAAATGGGTGTGTGAGATCATTTCTAATTTTCTCACACAAGACATTAAATTTTAAACTTGTATAACTTCTCCCACCTTTGATCATAGTCTGGATAAAATCTCTAGCAACAAGCCTATCTGAAACAACCTTCTTAAAGTATTTCTTTGATGGCCTTTTACCAAGATCGTAATATGTCTCGAACATGCTATTGAAACCTCGATCATACCCCCAATCTGATCCCATTTTTGCGGGCCCTGTAATCCCATATGTGTCATATCCTCTTTTTTGTAGCCATTCTGCCATTACAGGAACGTTTTCCGGCAGTTGAAGGTACTGTCCGGTGACACCGTTCTCTGATGGATATTGACCTGTATAAAGTGCCGCATGTGAAATTGGAGTAGCAGGACCAGCAGCGAATGCTGATTCGAATAGCGTGCCATGTTCTGCCAATCGATCAAAATGGGGGGTGTCAACCTGGCCTCCATAACAAGAAAGATGGTCTGCCCTCAGTGTGTCAAATATAAGTATAATTGCGTTTGGACTAGGCATACCCTCTTATGGCATAGTATTATACTTTAAAATTGTGGTAGGTGCGGTCTAGTTTAGTACCTTCGCTAGCGTCCATATATTGGATGGATGGCACGACCGTTGACTGTGTCTAGCACTCTGTCAAATTCATCTGCTAAGGATATCGTTCTAGCCGTCTATAGTATCGTTATATATGAGGCACATGTATCAAAGGAAGCATACCACTGATCTCAGCGAGGAAAAGTGAACCGGATTGAAGATTCTTCTCTCAACAGAAGAGGAAAGAGTGCAAAAGTTCACCCGAGAACGGATCTTGCTGAGGGTCGACGGCGGCTGGTCAGATCCATAGATTAACGAGGTGCTGGAGTATAGCCTTGTGATCATCTAACACGGAAGCATTTCTCTGAAGAAGGGCTTGCGGCAGCAGATTGCCACAAGTCCGATCGCGTCTGAACGCAAACTGGATGTGGCTACTGAAACTCGGCTCGTTGCATTGGCATGCAGTCAGCGACCCGTGGGTGTTCCCAGTGGACGCTCCGGTTTCTTACCGACAAACTCGGTAAGGCCGAGGCGATCGATATCAAGTTGATCTCCCGCAAGACGGTTCGTCTGGTTATAAACACGACCTAAAACCGTGGAAATCAAGCCATAGTGTGATTCCTCTCAAGAACAACGCTGATTTCGCCACACGAATGGGAGACGTTCTCGACCTCTACTACAACTCATACGACTCTCCGTCCTGTTGCCTGTTTTGATGAATGTTCTGTTCACCTTCGCGGGACGCGCAACCTCTTCGTGTATTTTGAACCGCTCGTTGGCTGGCAGGAGATAACCGTCACAGACCGCCGCATGAAACAAGACTAGGCAAACGCGGTGCACGCACTGGTTGAACAGTATTTCAACACAGATCCCATTCAAGTTGTCTTGGGTAATCTGAGCATATGTCGTCTCAATACTCTGTACAAGACGTATCCACCAGTCGTCTTCTATCAGATACTCAAATGGTTTAAGTTTCACTTTACTCCGGTTCGCGGCAGCCGGCTCAACATGGCTGAAATCGGAATCAACGCTCTAATTCGTCAGTAGCCTTGACCACTGGATTTCGGATGCAATGACACTCCACTCAGAGGTCGCTGTATGGGTGTACTCGAAATGAGAAGAATCCTCAGATCGAGTGGCAATTACAACTGTAAACATTGCACCAAACTTTACCGACTCTCCTTCTTCAATTGACAATTGACAGAACACTAGTTTTTACCTCGCTCAAGTTCGCGTGCCTCTAGTTCGCCTCGGAGGTAGGAGAGACCGTAGTCTGTAATCTTGTAATAGCCGCGCTTCTTGTCAGTCTTTTCAAGTAAACCAGCATCTGCAAGGACATTCATGCGGCGAGAAATGGTATTCTGACTTCGGTTAAGAACACTAAGTTCTTCGACGAGATTGTACCAGACGGCGGTCGGTGGTAATGCGATCCGATGATCCGTGTCTGTCTCCAGTTTTTGGAAGTATTCTAGAATAGCATCGTCAGCTTCGTTCATCCACGATACACGGGCTCGCATATCTCCGAGGACATCTGTTCGGTGATTAATTGCTCCGGATCAGGCTCTTCTTGGATCATATGGTCCATTCATGAGGCATATATGCTAGAAGTTAAGTAACTGGAATATAGTCCTCTTGTTAGGGAAGATATACCTGGACCTGACTCTCTTGAGGGTCCGAAACAGCGGGCCGGTGCTGTAGACACCAAGCCCGCGAGAAGCTCCCGTATCTACCCTACGGAAGCCATGTCAAACGACGAGACACGGGGTACTAAAACCCCCGACAGACAGGACGCACCGATCGACCCGAACCAGTCCCTCCAGACGCACCTCGAGTACATCGACTCGATCACGCGCGCACTGCTCGCTAGGACGACCCCGCCGAACGCGACCGCCGTTGACCACCTGGAGCCCGACCAGCGCCGCGAACTCCGCCGGCACCTCCGACAGATCAGAGCAGAGGCGAGCCACGTCGGCCTGCTCGCGATCGGCCCCGAGGCGTCGATGCCCTACCGACCCGACACAGCGAACGTTCTCACCTACTCCGGGCCGGATGCATTGCCAGATACCCCTGCAGACCATTCGACACCTGATCAGAGCACCACAGAGGATCAGCCGAGCCACGAGACTGCCGACGATCAGCCCAGCCAAAACACACCTGACGACACCCGGCCCAGCCAAAACACACCTGACGACACCCGGCCCAGCCAAAACACACCTGACGACACCCGGCCCAGCCAAAACACACCCGACGACCACGACACCGGAGGTGAGCCCGATGAGTGACGACCCCACACTCGAGTCCCTCCACAAACGAATCGCAGCGTTGGAGTCGGAACTCGAGTGCAAGTCCAACCAAATCGCCGAACTCGAGCGTGATTGTGATCGGCTCGAAGCGCGTCTTGAATCGGAGGGTGGGGGAGAGTCAGGCGGTGAGTCCGATACTAGGACTGAGTCCGAGTCCGACACCAACACCGACACCGAACCCGAGTCCAAGCCCAAGTCAGCGTGCAACTGCACGTGCCAGTGCAACCCCCACACCGCGAAACTCGAGGCGGCCCTGAAGAAGGCCGCCACCAACAAGGCCCGCATCGAAGAACTCCAGGCGCGCGAACTCGAGAAGGGTGCCCATCTCGCCGCCGACCATATCGACCCACACGAGCTCGACGTCCCCGGCAACCAGCTCGAACAGATCACCAAGGACGACGGCCGGACCTACGTCCGCCTGCCCGAGAGCGCGGACCCGTTAGACGACGGCCACACGACACTCGCCTTCGGCGACCTGCTGCCGATCCAGCAACTCGCCCGGATGGATGCGGATAGACGCCGGGCAACGGCAAACGCTCTCCCCACCCGACTCGCCGCACGGCTCTGGCAGGCTCGCACCGACCCGCAGTTCGGCGACGATCCCTGGCAGGCCGGCTGTAAGGATGTCCGCGAGTACGTCACGGCGAGCGACCTGAAACACTGGATCCGCAGACAGGAACCCGGCACGAGCGAGAGCTACGCGAAGAAACTCGTCTCCAGAACGATCGACGCCCTCCTCGATCTGTCGAAGCACCGGCTCGCGGTCCACCGGACCACCCAGCGCAAGAACGGACTCGAGTACACCGAGCGTCGGCTGGTGCTCCCGGCGGATGCGGACCTCCCCGGCGAGACCGTCAGGAGCGAGCCACCGGAGACAGCTGGCGTCCACGGCTAGGGCTGTCCACTCGACGAAAGCCACTCCCAGAACACAGATCGAACACACCCAACGCACCAGACACGCCCCTAACGCGCCGGATACGACCCTACCCACACGCCCCGAACCCGAAGCCCCCAACACGCTACGCACACGCCCCTAAACCACTACCACGCCACACCCCCCGACGCACCACCACCACCAACCGCTCCACCGACTCGAGTCCAACCACGAACCAACTCGAGTCCAGCGAGCCACCAGGGTCGAGGAGCTGTGGGTCTCGCGACTCGAGTAGCTCGGTAGCTGAGCCAGGAGACACCCACCACAGCCACCACCGGTGACGACAGGTGTCCACGGAACGTCCGCTCACCAAACGAATTCACAGCCGGCCTCGAGTGTGGTCTACAGCGACCACGTCAGAAACGGTCACTCAGACCGATAGCCCGCGGTGAAGTGTGATGGATGGAGCAACGTCGAAACGGACTGTGGAGGTGCGAAGTACACGTCGAAGTCGTAGTAGCCATAGCAGGGAACGACGGCGGCTGCTGCCTGCTGTAGCGGCAGGTCGGTTGTAAACAGATTCACGTGAATGCTTTCCGCGCGTTCGAACAGTTGATCGTGACGCCGATGAGTGAGAGGTCTTCCGCAAACACTGCGGTCTTCCCGTGCGTGATCGCTGATTCCATGACGTGTCGTGCGTCCTGAACCGCAGCATCGACGGGTTCAGAGTCAGCAACCGGCGCAGCAATATCGATCCATCCGTCACGGATTGCCTGGTCGACGTAGTCGCTTCCAGACGGCTGCTGATCGGCGGTTGGATCACCACCGAGTTCGGCATAAATCGGGCGCGGAAGTTGAATTTCGACGGTGTGATCTGTGATGATCGTCTCCAGGTCGTCGTACGCAGCACTCGGTGGCTTGCCAATCCCGCGGAAAATACCGGTATCGAGGACGTTGACGACTCTCATTCAGTATCGGCCGACTCGTCCGGCGTCGCGTCGTGAACAGTTGCGGCGGCAGCAGTTTCGTCAACATCGCCGCCGTGGATGTGATTCGACTCGGGAGTGAGATCCAGAATGTCGAGAATCTCGCCGAGCATCTCGAACGCTGCAGCACGAGAGATGTCGAGGCTGTCAGCGATCGCTCGGTGGGTCGTCGACCCGGTAGCGTACGCCCGAGCCAGCGGGAGAAACTCGGCGAGCGTCCCGATACCGTACTGATCGATGAACCGATCGACTTCCGGGTTCTCGTCGCGCTCGGCAAGGACACGGGCAAGTTCGGGTGTCACGGTGATCTGCTCGCCATCGATCTCGATGGTCAAATCGAAGTCACGTGTTTCGTACACCGTGCTCCCGTTTTCGCGCCCCGCCTCAGCGAGCAAGCCTGCTGCTTTGAGGAGTTCACAGTAGTCGTACGCTGCTGTTTTCCCAATGCTAACCTGCGGAAGGACAGCCGGAATCGTCGTCGGCCCGTTGCGAAGCACGGCGTAGAACTCCGCTAACTTTGGCTTTTGGAGGAGGTCGAGGACAGGACGCAGGTCCGTCACCTCAATCTCTGTCGTGTTTTGTTTTGTCGCCATCACACTCACTAGTTCGCACTCCGCGAACTAAAAACTACCTGCGCAACGAGAGGAGTGATGCGATCATCGGTCGAGTATTGGCACTACTCGAGTCCAGTCAATCGGTAGATTGGGAGTGACATCCTCTCCGTTATAAACGGTAGTAGCCGATTCAGATTTCAGGAAACTCATTGGGGCGGGTGGAGGTTACCATCCAGTGTCCGACCGAATACAAGATGAGACGTGATGTCACCAGAGCCCCGACGCTGGAAGATGGTGTTACTCGTCGCTACGGGAGGGACGCGGCATTGCTTCGATATCTCGAATCCGCGGCGTTTTCTCTACGGACTGCCACTGACGTGTCCACGCTTCTTCAGGGAACAACCCGTTCTGATCGAACAACGCACGAGCCTCCGCAGACAGCTTGAAAAACTGGTAGGGGAAGCCACCAGTGCGCGCTCCTGGCTCGAACTCCAGCAACTGCACAACGCCCACGTCTGTTAACGTCTTGAGGTGGCGACGAATAGCGTCATCACTCAGTCGAGGATTCATGTACGTCAGTTCCTCGACGCTGGGCGCTCCCTTGGGGTGGCCAACGATATCAGCGATGATATCTGCCCGCTTCTTGTCAGTCGCCTTCTGGAGGGCTTTCCACGCATCGAATCCATTACTGGGACCGACCGTCTCTCCCCCGCTGGACCCCGTATCCGTGTTGCGCCTCATATTTCCACCTTCCGGGTATATCCACAAAAGTGTTGGAGTGGGTGGGACAACTGGAGCAGCGACACGCCGAAAGATCGTCTACGAGCTGGTGGATGATCGAACGGACCCGCCCGCCGTCGCCTTTCGATTGGAGGACTACGGCCTGACGCCCGACGAAATCAGACTCTGGGCTCGCGCCTTCGATATCCTCTGTGGCCGAGCCACACATATCGTTGCCGTGATCGAGGACTTTGATGGCGGGTACGTGTGGGAGATGGGGTTGCTGTTCGCTCCGCCGTACCGGGAAAGGCGTGGATCCTGAAACGAAAGTACGATGATCCACAGACCGAGAGAGAAAAATACGAAAACGGGATGGCGGCGTCACACGTCGAACTGGTCCTCGCTGTTTTGGCTGGGCAGACACGGACGACCTTCGAGACTCTGTTAGCGAGATCCCATGAGGAGGGGTGGCTTTGTGGGGGAGAGACGCCCGTACGCGAGCGCTTGAGTACAAAATCCCGCGGAAAATACCGGTATCAACGACGTTGACGACTCAGTTGCCGAACACAAAACTCCGTCTCCACACAGCAGGCTGTCGATTGCTCGCCTTCGATGACGGCAGGGGTACAGTAACCTGATCCGTAGACGGTTCTTCGGTGACTCATCCGAGACATCTCGCACACGCACGATTGCTGGAGCGTTCCTCGAGCAGTCACTCTCACTACGTGGTTTCAACGAACTCAACACACACCTGGACTCGAGTACGCCGTCATCAAACCCACTGTAGGACAACAGTCGTCACTCCTCGAAGACGCTCGTATCGAAGACATCGAACGGTGGTTCGGCGAACTCGGCAGACCGATCATCGAACCGATCGAGTGATAGACTGGCCAACGAAAACGGCGCTCCGTGGCCGCTGATTAGTTGCCGGACTGCCGCTGCGGCGATCGGTGAAGCACTCAACCCGAGTCCGCTGAAGCCGGTTGCAATGGTCAACCCAGCAGGCCCATCGGCTGGCGAGTCGATGATCGGAAGCCAGTCTGGGGACATCGCATCTCCAGTTGGACAGCAGCCATCGTTCGTCACTCGACCCTCATCGAACTCGTCGAGAATATCCGCAATTCGCTCGGCGAGCAACAGGTGGAACTCTTCATCGACAGTTGTCTTCACGGACGGGTTCTCACCGAGAAGGCCTTCGATACCGGCGACGTGCAGTTCTCCCGTGTGCTCCGGCCGCCAGAACGTCGCCATGAATCCCTCGAGCCCAAGGTCTGCTGGAAGCCCGTCGCCGAAATCCAGGTCCATGTACCACTGTGGGTACTCGTCGCTCACTCGCTGGGAGAGATCGGTTTCGCTCTCGAGGTTGATGTGCCAGAACCGTTGTGGTTGGATCGGGATCGCAATGTGGTCTGCAACGAGTTCCCGCGACCAGCGCCCGGCCGCAACGACGACCTCGGGTGCTCGGTAGTCTCCGGTCTCGGTCGTGACACCGACAACGTTCCCCGCTTCGACGAGAAGGCCGGTCACTTCGACACCGGTCTCGATCGTTGCGCCTCGGTCTGTTGCATCCTGGCTCACGGTCGTCGTGTAGGTGTATGGATCGACCCAGCCCATGCGTCCGTACACCATGCCTCCAGCGATCGGGCTCTCCTCACCGACGTTGAAAACGCCAGGATATCGCTCGTCAATCTCCGCAGCCGACAGCCACGTTGTATCGTAGCCGCCGTTGCGAGAGACGAGTTCCGTGTATCGCTGTACTTGCTCAGTCTTCTCAGGGCCGTGCAGGTTAACGAGCTCCCGGGCGGTGTACTCGTAGTTGCGGTGACCATCGAGGCTCTCGAAGAATCGGAAGGAGAGACGGCCGGCTTTCGGCAGGTGGGGGAACTGGTACTGCGGTTGGATGATCCCCGACGAGTGGCCAGTGGTTTCACCGGCGATCTGGTCTCGCTCTAGCAGTAACACGTTGTGGTCGGCTGCCAGCTCGCGAGCAATTGTCGCGCCAATACACCCACCGCCGACGATGATCACGTCTGCGTCGGTACTCATCTTCGCTCACCGCTGGTGTGGCTATCGCCCCTGCCTCCAGGATATTGTTTGTTATTGCCACTCATACATGGTCCCATGGAGGCAGACCATGTCAGTCGAAATAACCCTTCATCCCCATATGTCGTGGTTTGATATCAGATCCGTTGCTCACAGTGTCTCTGGAAGCGTAGTGAATTGCCCCTGCCTATTCGCTCGTTCGTGTTACTCCGTTCGCTCCTACATCCGCGTCAGCAAGACGATACCGACGATGGATGACGGCGACTGACCGGACGATTCGATAACAACTTCTATTTTCGCCGTTATCATACCCCTTCGCACATGGACATTCTCGTCACGGGCGGTGCCGGCTTCATCGGCGGTCACCTCGCCGAATCGTTCACCACGGCTGGCCACGACGTCACGGTACTCGATAACTACGAACCGTACTACGACCTCGGGATCAAAGAGCACAACGTCGAAGCGATCGAAGCAGCCGCCACCGACTCCGACGGCTCCTGCGAGATCATCGACGGCTCGGTCACCAATGCCGACCTCCTCACCTCGCTTACCAAATCAACCGACGTCATCTACCACCAGGCCGCCCAGGCCGGCGTCCGCAAGAGCGTCGAGGAACCGGACAAGGTCAACGAGTTCAACGTCACGGGTACCGTCAACGTCCTCGAGGCGGCCCGCACCAACGACGTCGACCGGGTCGTCTACGCCTCCTCCTCGAGTGTCTACGGCAAACCGGAGTCCCTCCCCTACGACGAGGCTCACCCGAACGAACCCGTCTCTCCCTACGGCGTCTCCAAGCTCTCGGCCGAACACTACATGCGCGTCTACAACGAGGTCTACGGCCTCCCGACGGTCTCCCTGCGCTATTTCACCGTCTACGGGCCACGAATGCGCCCGAACATGGCTATCTCGAACTTCGTCTCGCGCTGTATGCGCGGCGACCCCCCAGTCATCTACGGCGACGGCGAACAGACCCGGGACTTCACCTACATCGCAGACGTCGTCGACGCCAACCATCGCCTGCTTACCGATGACAGTGCCGACGGCGAGGTCATGAACATTGGCTCGACGGACAACATCGACATCGAGACGCTCGCCGAGGTCGTCCGCGACGAGATCGATCCCGACCTGCCACTCGAGTACACCGACGCACGAGATGGCGATGCCGAACACACGCACGCGGACATCTCGAAGGCAAACGAGTTGATCGGCTACGAGCCGAGTCGAGATATTCGCGAGGGAGTTCGTGAGTTTATCGACTGGTACGAGACAAACCGTGAGTGGTACGAGCCGCTTGTCGTGAACTCGTGACGGCTGCCATCGCTGCGTCTGGTGCATCTATCTTGATTCAGGGAGAGAATCCGCCCTTCCAGTGAGTGACGAGCGTTCCGACGCCCTATCGGAACCGAGGAGCGATCAGGGCGGGAGTGAATCGCGTAAAGTCGTGGGAGGAGGTCAATGGCGACTGGAAATCGTGTCGCCCATCGGTAACACCTATACAATCATATAATTGATTACTTCCGACAAAGTCACAAACTAGTTTTTCTGAAGCTTTATACCGGCTGAATTACTACTACGGTCGAACGAGTGGTCCAGGAATGTCTGATTATAGATCTATATCTTCAACGATTTCAGAACTCGACGACTATTTTTTTCGAACTCTCGCGCTGAATACGCCGGAAGGACTGCTCACCATCGATAAAGACAGTCAAATCGTCTTCGCAAACCCCGCTATCGAGGACATTCTCGGCTACACACCGTCGGAACTCGTCGGCAGTTCAACACTCGAGATCATCCCGGATCGGTTGCAGCCAATTTACGAACGACAGCTCGAGGCCTACATCGAAACTGGCGAACGAAATATCAGTTGGGACGGGATAGAACTGCCTGCAGTACACAAAGATGGCCACGAAATCCCGGTTTCGATCAGCGTTTTCGAACACGACTACAAGGGCAATCGGTTGTTCACTGGCACCTTCCGGGATATCTCTAGAAGAAAAGAAAGAGAAGAACGCCTTCAGGCCAAAAATGAGCGGCTCATGGAGTTTGCGAGTGTCCTCTCACATGACCTCCAGAACCCTGTGAATATTGCACAAGGGTATGCCACAGAGTTGATGGCTGATCTTGATCGGGACGAACTCGACGAGATCATGGATGCACTAACGCGAATCCAAGAACTCCATGGTAACATGCTCACACTCACTAAACCGGAGGGTGAGAACAACTCGTTCGAGAACGTCTCACTCGACGACATTGCGTCCCAGTCCTGGCGGTGGGTCGATACAAAGGACGCAACATTGGTCGTCACAGACGATGTTCAGCCAATTCGGGCCAACGAAACTCAGTTCAAGTCGCTGCTCGAGAATCTGTTTAACAATGCAGTCGAACACGGTGGTCCACACACGACTGTTGAGGTTGGGAGCCTGGAGTCTGGTTCCGGCTTTTATATCGAAGACGATGGTCCGGGGATACCCGACGACAAACAGGAGGTAATCTTCGACCATGGCTACACGACACACCCTGATGGAACTGGGCTAGGCCTCTCGATCGTCGAGCAGGTCGCCTCCGCTCACGGCTGGGCGATCGAACTTGGCGCATGCGAGGACGGGGCGCGGTTCGAATTCCATCTCGAGTGACTCCCACGCCCAACCGTCGTGGGATTCGTTTCGCTTCTGCGTTTATTTACGGTCCAAACGAACTACAACAAAGCCGAACTGGACGAACGGCCGTGTTGAATCACTAGGCAGCAGTGGAACGATTTGTGAACGCACAGGGGTTGGCTGGAAGATCTCGTTGCCGCTGGCCGGCTTTGGTTCCGAGTTGCTGAGATGGCCCCCATCTTTGATGTTCGTCTCCAGTGGCCAGTACTCCATGCGCCACGTCGAAATCTCAGTCCGTCCAGAGACGCACGATCCTGTCCTGGAGGTACTTGACGTAGAACAGATCGACTACACGGTTGTTCCGACCGACGACAGCAGCGAGTACGTCTCTCTCATTTCGTTTACTCTCCCGAAAAGCGCTGTCGAAGTCGTCTTGGACGAGTTAGAGGAGGTTGGACTCGACGAGAACGACCACACGGTGGTCGTTACGGCAGACACGGTGATCTCCCGGGAGTTCGGCGAGCTCAGAGATCAGTACACGGGAGAGATACTGGACGGTGAGCGCCTTGCTCGCTACGAACTGTTCGCCGAATCGGAAGGGCTCGTGTCGACGATTCCGGTATACGTGACGCTGACGTTGGTGAGTGCGATCGTTGCGACGGCCGGACTGTTGCTCGATTCGGCCGCCGTCGTCGTTGGGTCGATGGTGATTGCACCCTTGATCGGACCGGCGCTCGCAGCCTGTGTCGGGACCGTTCTCAACGAAAACGACCTGTTTTGGACTGGAGTTACGTATCAACTGCTTGGTGTCACCGTCGCTATCGCCGGTTCTACGGCGTTCGCCTGGCTCTCGAAGTCGCTGTTTCTCGTGCCACCCGGAATCGATGTTATCGAAATCCACGAAGTCAGCGAACGGGTTCTTCCGAACCTCTTCTCGCTGGTTGTCGCCTTCGGTGCGGGAATTGCTGGTGTGTTGAGCCTCTCGACAGGTGCCTCCGTCGCACTGGTTGGTGTGATGATCGCCGCTGCGCTGATCCCGCCCGCCGCAGCCGTCGGCATCGCTATCGCGTGGGGGGTACCGAACGCCGCAGTTGGCTCGCTGATTCTCGTCTTCGTCAATCTGTTGGGCGTCAATATCACGGGCCTGTTCACCCTCTGGGCGATGGGCTACCGTCCCCAGATTCAGGGTGAGACTGGGATCGCACGTCGGTTAGTCCGTCGTCGCCTCATCGTGTTGACGATCAGTATCCTCGTCCTGTCGATGTTTCTGATCGGCGTCACGTGGACGTCGTATCAAGATGCATCGCTTGAAAATACTATTACGACCGAAGCGGAGGCCGTCCTCGACTCGCCGGCCTATCAGGACGTGTCCCTCATCGAGGTCGAACTGTTTCTCGAGGAGGGAATTCCGTTCGAGCCCGTAATGCGAATTGAAGAAGGTTCCATACTTGAGCAACCCGAACGCATCGTCATCACGGTCGAGCAGCCGGCCGATGACGAACACCCGGAACTCGTCTCAGAACTAAACGAACGAATCACTGACGAAATTGAAGCCGACGTGCGTGTCGACGTTCGGTTTATCGAGTACGAGACTGTGTAGGTAATTATCAAACATATCTGTCAGGGCGGTTTCTCGGAACTCTCAGAAGACTCTTCTTGTTCGCCGCTCCGTGCCGGCGGTTCCGGCGGCTCGAACGCCGCAACCAGCCACCGTCCCACGCGCGTCTCCAGCACCTCGTCGAGACTCCGTCGTGACCGGGTCCCCGCCACTGCGAGAGCCGCGACACCAAGATGGGAGGCGACCAGCAGCTCAGACATACCGGCTCCACTCTGCACTGTGTACAGGAGTGAAATGAGGATCNCCCCGCCACTGCGAGAGCCGCGACACCAAGATGGGAGGCGACCAGCAGCTCAGACATACCGGCTCCACTCTGCACTGTGTACAGGAGTGAAATGAGGATCACCGGGAGGACAACGAGACTCGCGATCCGAATCGGCCGGTCGCGAACCACGGCCCACCCCTGGCGTCCCCGCATTGCGAGACCGGAGGACTCGAGTGCAACAGCAAGCCGCTCACTTACTCGATCCAACAGCCGAATCACCGGTCCAACGGTCCACGTCTCTCGGAGGTCGATCACGATCACGTCGGGGTCGGGTTCCGCCGTGAGCCAGCGATAGCAGTACGACCGTTCGACGTACTGTTTCCAGGTGGCTGCGGCCGAGGCGATCCGTGACTGTTTCGCAATCGTAGTCGCTCGCGATTCGACGCGTGAGAGTGTTGTCGACACAGCAGCAACTCTCGAATTTGTGACTGAGTCCCGGAGTCGGGTTGATATGTTGGCACTTCGAGACGTACCATCGTGTGCATCTGGTGCATCGTCTCGAGTACTCTCCCGTTCATTCCCGCCATCGTCGGACCCACCAGTCGGATCTGACGATCGCTCGGTCATCGCCTACGCACCTCTGTTGTGGTCTGTGGCCACCACTGGCTCACCAGATTCGAACCGCGTGCTGTCGCTCGGCAGACTGCAAAGAGTCCGAAATGAACGGAGCGCATAGTGAGAGCGAACATGGAACGACAGACAGCGACTGGTGTCACTCGAGGTCGGTGACGGTGCCGCTAACAGTCGTGGACTCAAGGTCGAGTGCAATAGTGCTTCCGGCCGTGAGTCGGTCACCGCGGAAGTAGACACCTGCTACACCGTCGCGTTCCGTCGTTGCCAGCTCCACCGTCAACGTAACGTCTTCGTTCTGAGGATGCTCTGTTTCGTAGAGTTCCCCCTCCTCGGTTTCGGCGACGATGGTTGCCGACTCCCGTTCGACAGCGGTGACCGTCGCGACGGTCTCACCGTAGGCGGTCTCGGTCATATTTTCTGAGAATTCGTTCGCGACGGCCGGTTCGATATTCGAGAGTTCCACAGTCGCAGTCGTGGTTGTCGACTCGATATTGAGCGTTTCGCCGTCGGTGTCGATCGCCGTGACCGTTCCGTTCGTACTGTACCAGCCCGTATCGAGCTGGAAGCTCGTCCCGAGCCGGAGTTGGTGATCGTCAACTACGAATACGTCTCGGTTGTGGGCATCAGCGCGAGTGGTTCCGTCGACCTCCGCACGAACGAGTGCCTCGGGACCCTCGTTTGGCGGCGGCGCTGTCACGTAAACATCAGTGACGGTCACGTTCTCGTTAGTTCCGCCGATCGTTGCGACTGTTCCCTCCGCCAGTCGCTCGGCGACGTAGTCTGGCTGTTCACCGAGTTCGAACGTCACATACCGTGTCTCGGACTCGCCATCGATACCAGCACTGTCTCCGGCACCCGACTCACCACCAGTCCCCATCACCAGCGCGACACCGGCGACGACGACAGCGAGGAGCATGAGCACGACTAGCGCGTCTACAATGTTGACGACGCCGAAGATGTTTCCGTCTTCGTCAATCAGTGCCATCGGTCAGATCGGTGCCGATTGCTCTCCCGACGACACCGTGTCGGTTTACGTGTTTTCGAGTCCGCCACACCAGTCTGCAACCTCGTCTCAAAGCGACAAGCTCCCTCTCGGAAATCGCTGTCCCTCCCCGATTTACCACTGTTCATGGCACAGTTCTGCAGACACGGTGCTAAATAGATTCTCCTTCGGGAATAAGCAATCCCAACTCGGCACCACACGTATCTTCTCCCGTCTGAACCGACTACGTCCTCGTTGTTATCTCTCGATGCGTGCTATTGCTCTCGAACCACACAAACAGTCCCGGCGAAACACACTCGTCACTGCTCTGGCCCCCACCCATACCCGTCAACACTGAATCGACGCCTCCGTCTCGATTCCGCTCGCACTAATCGTGAGCGCTGTCGTCCCTGTTGTACAGTCCGCTGGCTCCCAACTCACCGTCGTCTCGACGGTTGCCGCTTCAGTCTTTACTCCAAGACTGTAGGTACCACGTGCCCTGAGCTCAAGTACGACATCACCATCACTTGGTATCCGGAGCTCTCGGTCTAGTACACTCTCCCCGTCGTGTTCGAGTTTAACTGTCGCCGAGACACCGTCAGTCATCGCGTTTCGAATCCGAACGCTGTACACACCTGGCTTACTCTCCCAATTCTCACTCTCGTCCTCATCCCGGACCACTGCTCGCTCAAGTGCGTCGCTCTCGACGGACTCGAGTGCATCCGGGTGTCCGTGATTGGGTTCCGTGTCGGTAGGTGTTTCGTTTGTTTTGTTTGTTCCGTTTGTCCCGTTTGCTGGCGTCGAATCGGCCGACGAACTCGCATTGAGACAACCGGCGAGGAAGGCGAGGACGGCACTTCCGGAGAGTGCAGCGAACGTGCGTCTAGAAACTGTCGTTGTGACCAGCGAAGCCATAGCCAACGCGGCTACCGAAGTGCGAGTGCGACCCATACTGAGGGGCCACACGACCGGCGTAATGATAGTTTCTCACGAACGGGTAATAATCACTGTCGCTGATCTGTTCTCTCGCTGTGTTCGGCATCCCTATGTGTTTGAACGGTTATCGATTATTACCGTGTCTCGGCTCGTTCATCTTGCTGGTGAACTGACGCTGTCTGGTGACTCGATCGTACCCAGACGACGGCTGAGACGGCCTATCCTTTCACCTGGTAGGAACATCCTACCATTCGGACGCAGATTTCCATGTTGACTGAACGATAGGGTCTGGACGCAAACACTATGCTAGTCTGATAGAAGTTGCCGATTGTTGTGGAACAGAGGCCGAACACTATACCCGGTGGTAACGAGTCGACGATGCCCGCTGGGCACTGATCTATGACATCGCAACGATGGTCCGCTTCGATCAGACGTGTCGCAACGCTCGTAGTCGTCGCCAGCCTGCTCGCAACAACGGTTACCGCAGGTGTGGCGGCGAGTCCAGATGAAGAGACCTCTATCGTCACTGAGGAGGTCAATGTCGAAGAAAACCTGGAGGAGACCACCGAAGAGTCGATCGTGAATGAGACAACCGAGACCAGTCCAGACGGTGATATCCCTTCGTTTGACGCGACTCCTGACGTCGAGCCACCAACGATACCAACCGAGTCGGATGAGTCGCTGTTCGGTGGCCTGCTCCCGTTCTGAGCCGCTCGTTCAGCACTGACTCGGTCGGTAGCGTTTCTTCCCTTCCGACCTGCTGTCCTTCTGTCACTCTGTACTCGTGGTGTTCCCGATCTTCACAGCTAGTCGAGTTGATCTTGTTGGCGTTGACAGACGTATTGAGTGTACAAAAACGGTCAGACACGGTGATTGAGAACACAAAATTGACCGTCGGTGACGTGAACCACGTGCGAACTGGACTTCCGCGTGCGTGGAACGGTACTTACCCATCAATCCAATCAGGAGCCTGGATTCCTAACAGAACTGCCGCTGTCGTTCTCACGAGGAGCACAGCGAAGAAACGAGAAAGAGTCGAATCGCGGATACGGGCGAACGTATGCGCTGAAGCGCGAATTAGGCTCCGGCCCAGACGTTCGTTGCGGAGACTGCTCCGAACTGAACGTTTTCGTTCTCCTGGAGCGTCACCTGTGCGGAGCCGGCGCTGCCACCGTCTTCGGCGACGGCGACTGCGGCCTGCTGCTCGTTGATGTTCTCCTGGAGGACGTACTGGATCTGTTCGATCTGTGTGGTTGCGTCCTGCTCAACCTCGTTGGTCTGTTGTGCATCGTAGTCGAACGCCATACCTGGCGCGTCCGTGACCTCACCGCCACTCAGCGTCATGCTGGTGGTTTCGGAGTGGATGGTACTGTCGTGGACGTAGCCGGGTCCAGCGTAGACGTTCAGCGCGTCAGCGAAGCCGATCTGTGCGTTGAGGTTCTGCTGGGTGGCGAGCTGGACTGCGGTGGCGTCGCTGCCGTTCGTTGCGATCGCCATCGCGGTGCTCTGGAGGTTGACGTTCATCTGTTCGACCTCCTGGGCCTGGTTGACAGCGGAGGTTGCGGTCTGTATGTCATCGCCCTTCTTGTGGTCCTTGTCCTTCTTGTCCTTCTTGTCCTTCTTATCGTCGTGCTTCTTGTCGTCGCCGAGTTCGCTCATGGCCTGTGCGGCATCCTCCATGGCGGCGGCGTCATCGACACCAGCCGATGCGATGCTCATCCCGGCGAGTGAGGTGAGGACGTTCGAAGCGTCGGCAGCACCGAACTGCTCGTTGAAGTTCATCTGCTCGGTGAGCTGGATCGCCGTTGCGGTGCTGTTCTCACCGACGGCGATTGCGACGGCGCTATCCTGCTGGTTGACGTTCTCCTGGGAGGCTGACTGTCCCTGGTTGACCGTGGCGTCAGCGGATTGGTCGATGAAGTCACCGCCACCAGCGTAGACGTTCGTTGCGTTCGCGACTCCTTGCTGGAGGTTCTGGTTCGTTTGCTGGGACTGCTGAATTGCGAGCGCTTCGCTCTCGTTGTCTGCGAGGGCAAACGCGGTACTCTGGTCGTTGTAGTTCAGCTGACCGACGTACTGGCTCTGAGTCACTTCGGCTTCAGCAATCTGGTCGACATCGGTGTCAACCTTATCCTTGTGGCCCTTCTTCTCGGCAACACCCCAGCCGTCGTAGTGCTTGCCGTCACCGTTGCCGATGACGATGTTGACGGTGCCGACGTCCTCGAAGATCGTCGTCTCACCCGGGATGTTCTGGGCGAGTGCCTCACCGAACTGCTCGTTGTCGTTATACTGGGTCGCATCCTGTACCGCAGTCGCCTGGCCACCGTCGATCGAGATCGAGGTCGCATTCGACTGCTGGTTGATGTTGACCTGTTCGACCTCCTGGTACTGGTTCACCGTCGCATCGACCTCACCGGCGACGTGTGCTTCGATGTACTCGTCGAGTGTCATCCCGTCGAGTTCAGCACCGAAGACCAGGTACAGTTCTTCACCGTTCTCGAGTGCGTGAACGTCTCCACTCGTACTCACGTCCTCGCCAGCGGCTGCTGCGGGGGCACCCATTGCGATCATCGATAGGGCGACGATACACGCCATCAGGACGGTCGTATACTGTGACCGTCTCGTCGTTGTGTTACTCATGTTTCGTTTGATCTGAGCCGTGAGAGTCTTTTGTTTCTGCATCTCCACGGCGCAAACCTTCGTATCCGGATGACAGACTTTGTTATCTGGTTGTTGTCGAACTGATGGAAGGGCCTACCGAGTGGAAGACACCGACTTCTGACCCGAATGGAGTGCTTTCGACGGTTCCAAGAGACGAAACGACTGAGTGTTCACCCCCTCTCAGACGTCGTCTACGGGGCCACAACCGCCCAGTTGGTACTCATCGTATCTGTACGGTCACAGACCGATGATTGTTACAGCAGCCAAAGTAGGGCATTACCGCACGCAAAACAGTCAACCTATACCTGCGTTCAGTTGTCTGCTCGTGTCGTCACCGTTCAGCGGTGGTCTCCGCCCGAATCGAAAGACTACCGATGTCGTTCCGCAGAAACACGGGTTTCACTGTCGTTGTATGGTGGCGCACACGGCGATAGTTTCGGCTTCAATTGCGCTAATCGGAGTATTCGCCGTGAAACCGTTGTTCGGGTTGAAGTGGTCCTCGCTGGTGTGTTGTGACCGGGCAACGCGCCACAGCAACCGGGGTTCACCAGTGGCTTGGCCACTGAACTCGTCGTTACGAGCGGCCCCGTTCTGCCGTGGAGCGTGCCTCAGGATTACAACACATGAAGCGAACACTCGCAATTACACTGACGGTAGCGCTCATTGGCAGCCTCATGTTCATGGGGTTCGCCGGCACGGCAGCGGCACAGAACGTCGACCAGGAGACGGGTGACGCGACCGTCGAAATCGGCATTGATCAGGAGAACAACAACGCCCAGATAGGTATCGCTGAGTCGTACTCCAGTGCGTTCGCCCTCGGAGCATCGGCCTCTGACGCCAAGTACGGTGGCTCGCCTGCCGCTTCTGCCTTCAGTGCATCCAATGCTGAAGTGAACCAGGACCAGACCGCGGTTCAGGTTAACAACGCTGAAGTCAGTGACGTGACGGCCGAGAGCGGTGACAACATCAACGTTGGCGACATTGACGTTGGCCTCTAACGGATAACCACGCGTAACGCCGTTTCGAACACATTTCTTCCAATTTTCGCCCGAGTCCGTCGTACTCTTGTCTCGCCATCCGTTCGATAGATCGCTACTCCAGTTCCAACGCTGACTGCTCGGCGCACTCGAGTACCGTCCGAATCGCGACACCTGCCTCCGACGCCACTTGAGCCGCCTCGTCGTACTCTGCACTCATGTCGTACACCTCGCCATCGCTATCACGCGCGATTTTGACTGTCACCTCGTAGCGCTCGCCACCGAACTCGACTGTGACCGTTTCGAACTCACGATCGGCGATCCAGCGGTGGGTGACACCTGCGTCACGAACACCCAACGTGCCTGTTTCCTCGGCGAGTCGCCGTGCAACCCGTCTTCGATCTTCGGGCTTGCAAATCACCTTCACCAGATGGCCCGGTCGAGATTTCTTCATCGTCACCGGCAGAATCGAGACATCCCGCGCACCTGCCGCAGCTAAGGTTTGCTGGAGGCCACCCAGCACTTCCGGCGTCGCGTCGTCGAGGTTCGTCTCGAGTACCGCGATGTCATCCTTGTACAGGCCGCCGGCTCCCTCGCCGACCAGCACTCGGAGGACGTTCGGGTGGGGGTCGAGGTCGTAGCCGCCCGCGCCGTACCCGGCGGCCGTTACGTCGAGTTCGGGGAGGGAATCGACGCCGTCGGCGAAGTGCGCGAGGATCGCCGCCCCGGTGGGTGTGAGCAGTTCGGCGTCGACAGGCCCGCCGCGAAGCGCCCAGTCGGCCTCTTGGGCAATTTCGACGACCGCAGGTGCGGGAATCGGGTACTCGCCGTGGGCCATCGAGGCCGTCCCGCCACCGGTCGACAGCGGCGTGGTGACGATGCGCTCCGGCGCGAGATCGTGCACCAGCGCCGCCGCCCCGACGATGTCCGCGATGGCGTCGTCCGCGCCGACCTCGTGAAAGTGGATGTCCTCGAGTGCCTTGCCGTGGACGCTGGCCTCGGCTTCACCGAGGCGTTTGAAGATGGCGAGTGCGTCGCGTTCGACGGGGTCGGGGAGGGCCATGTTTTCGACGATGGTGCGGACGTCGGTGTAGCTGCGGTGGGGGCCGTGTCCTTCGGCGGGGGTATGGGTGTGTGTCTGGTCGTCGTGTGTGTGCTCATGCGAATGGTCATGGCTGTGGGTATGGGTATGCTTGCGGTCGTGGTCGTGGTCGTGGGTATGCTCGTGATTACCATCGTCGTGGCCATGGCCGTGATGATCCTGTCCATGACCATGCTCATCGTCATGCTCGTCGTGCTCATCGGGTTCCCCAGTCAACATCACATCCACTGTCGTCCCCGAAATCCCACACCGAACCGTCTCGTCGATCTGATACGCGACATCGAGTTCGTCCGTAATGGACTCGAGTACGTCCGGGTCGGCACCAGCATCCAGCAAGGCGGCGAGGATCATGTCGCCGCTTGCACCCATGCGGCCGTCGAAGGCGAGAACGGTCATACAGAGAGAAGGGGTAGCGTGTGCAAAAAACCACGCTTCCCCGGCGTCTTCCCCCAGTGGTGCTGTGTGAGCGTGCCCGCAAACTCATTCGAGGTACGTGAGTGTCACGCTGGTTCTCTCAAATCACACCGCCGTCGACACTTCTATGTATCTACCTGCCAAACATAGCTTTGGTAGCACCTAGCAAACTTTGACGAGCAAAAAACCTATCCGATCCGGAATCGGAGTCACAGACATTGCCGTGCATCCTGAATCATGAATGAAGTTCAACTGGAGGTTGCGAAGGCGTACCCGAACGACTCGGGTCGTGGTATCGCCCGACTCGACCCGGACACGCTGTTGCATTTGAAGCTGAGTCCGGGCGACATAATCGAGATCGAAGGTGCAGATACGACTGCCGCGAAGGTGTGGCGTGCAGACCGGCAGGACTGGAACACGGATACCGTCCGAATCGATGGCTTCACGCGACAGAACGCCGACGTGGGTATCGGCGAGCGAGTCACCATTCGGAAGGCAGAAGCGACAAAGGCGGACAAACTCACGCTCGCGCCGCCGGAAGAGGCATCGGTGCAGTTTGGGTCCGATGCGGCTGGCATGGTCAAACGCCAGATCCTGAAGCGGCCGGTCGTCGGCCGCGACATCGTGCCCGTGATGAGTTCGACGAACCACCCGTTCATGCGCTCGCCGGGTCAGGCGATTCCCCTGATTGCCGTCGAGACTGAACCAGAGGGCGTCGTCCTCATCACCGAAGACACTGATGTCGAACTCCGAGAGGAACCGATTTCGGGCTTCGAGAAGACTGGCGGCGGGATCACCTACGAGGATATCGGCGGACTCCAGGGTGAAATCCAGCGCGTGCGGGAGATGGTCGAACTCCCGATGAAACATCCACAGATCTTCAAGAAATTGGGGATCGAGCCGCCACAAGGTGTCCTCTTACACGGCCCACCAGGGACCGGGAAGACCCTCCTCGCGAAGGCCGTGGCCAACGAGACCTCCGCGTCGTTCTTCTCGATCGCCGGCCCGGAGATCATCTCGAAGTACTACGGTGAATCCGAGCAACAGCTCAGGGAAATCTTCGAGGACGCGAGCGAGGAGTCGCCCGCGATCATCTTCATCGACGAACTCGACTCCATCGCGCCAAAACGCGAAGACGTCACCGGCGAGGTCGAACGCCGCGTCGTCGCCCAGTTGCTGACGATGATGGACGGCCTCGAGGCCCGCGGACAGGTCATCGTCATCGCGGCGACGAACCGCGTCGACAGCGTCGACCCCGCGCTTCGCCGACCGGGCCGCTTCGACCGTGAAATCGAGATCGGTGTCCCGGACGAGGTCGGCCGCGAGGAGATCCTGCAGATCCACACCCGCGGGATGCCTCTCTCAGACGATGTCGCGCTCTCACACCTGGCCGATGAGACCCACGGCTTCGTCGGCGCTGACATCGAGAGCCTGACCAAGGAGGCGGCAATGAAGGCGCTTCGGCGCTACCTCCCCGAGATCGATCTGGACGAGGAGGACATCCCGCCGAGCCTGATCGACCGGATGATCGTCAAGCGCAAGGACTTCCGCGGCGCACTCGGCGAGGTCGAACCCTCGGCGATGCGAGAAGTCCTGGTCGAACTGCCCAAGATTTCCTGGGACGATGTCGGGGGCCTCCACGATGCCAAAGAGCAGGTCCAGGAGTCTGTCGAGTGGCCGCTCAACAACCCCGATCGCTTTAGTCGGCTGGGCATCGATCCGCCGGCGGGCGTCCTGCTGTACGGGCCGCCCGGAACCGGGAAGACGCTCATGGCGAAAGCAGTCGCCAACGAGACCAACGCGAACTTCATCTCGGTTCGTGGCCCACAGCTGCTTTCCAAGTGGGTCGGCGAATCGGAGAAGGCCATTCGGCAGACCTTCCGCAAGGCCCGACAGGTCTCCCCGACGGTGATCTTCTTCGACGAACTCGACGCGCTCGCCCCCGGCCGCGGTGGCGAAACCGGGTCGAACGTCTCCGAACGCGTCGTCAACCAGCTCCTGACGGAACTGGATGGCCTCGAAGAAATGGAGGACGTGATGGTGATCGGCGCGACGAACCGACCGGACATGATCGACCCCGCACTGCTGCGCTCGGGTCGATTCGACCGGCTCGTCATGATCGGCGAACCCGATGTCGACGGCCGCGAACGGATCCTCGACATCCATACGCAGGACACGCCGCTGGCCGCAGACGTCACCCTCCGTGAGATCGCCGAAATCACGGACGGCTACGTCGGCAGCGACCTCGAGTCGATCGCCCGCGAGTCAGCCATCGAGGCCCTGCGCGAGGACCACGAGGCCGACATCGTGGAGATGCGCCACTTCCGACAGGCGATGGAGAACGTCCGTCCGACGATCACGGACGACATCCTCGACTACTACGAGCGCATCGAAGAGGAATTCAAGGGCGGCTCGAGTGGCCCCGACCCGACCGGCCGCCGCGGCAGTCGGATCGGCTTCCAGTAGTAGTCTCGCCTGTTCGACTCGGGGTGTACTCGAGTCGAGCCGCTGATCGCGAGCCCTGTTCGGTTACCGAGATTCGGCCCGTCTTTTCGTTCCATGCTGTTCTGTCGTCGCTTCGTTTGTCCGCTGCGTTGTCCTGCCCAGTGATGACTCGCCTCTTCCGTTCTGAGCCATGTTCTGAGTGACTACCCTGTCTGTGGGCAGTCGGATCGTGAGTGTGGGGTTGCGGAGTAAGCTGTTCCTTACCGACTGCTAATACAGTCTTAGTCCCGTTCGCTGTAGCCGTCCGTCTCGCATACCGTTCTCACACCATGAATTCCGTTCGGTTGTACTGGGGACGGCCACTGTAACGGGTATCCGCCACTCTCGCACCGGTTTCGCACTCACCTATCATTCGCTTTCGGCTGAATTGTCTCGAATGCGTTCGAATGTACCGAAACAGTCGCCGTTCTATATCACGGCGCTCGTCCAGTCACTAACCAATCGTCGATGTCAGAGTCCTCTATTGGCGCTGACCAGTCTGCTGGATCGTCGTCGACATCGGACCCGCAAGCGAATCGAGAACAGCACGAATCAAACGCCTCCCGTGCAGACCGGGCCACTACACCGACTCACCAGATGAATCAGGCAGACAGAACCACCCGTCCGTCGGCGGAGCGTCGCGCAGCCGCGCCACAAAAATACCCGCTTTCGCTCCGCGTTCGCGCACTCGCGTTCTGGTCTGCGATCGCCCTCCCGATTATTTACATCCCACTGTTGTTTACTGGTCTCTCAACCTGGGTCGAAACGACGATGTTTCTTCTCTTGCTCGGCTGTAATCTGGTCGCACTCTACGTCGGCCACGAACACTGTCAGTCGAACGGTCGCTAATTTGGGGTCCTTGCTGTGCAACGACGTTGAAAGAAGGCGCTCAGCGGGTGCGTTATTATGAATTATACACAATCCATAATAGGGTGTCCCAATCGACGACGCCGTCCGAGACGCCACCAACTGAGCAACTTCGAGCGCTTGTTGATCTGCTGGAAAATCCAACGCTCGCTCAGATCTATACGTACGTCCTTCAGACTGATAGCGCGAGTGTCGAGGATATAACCGCAGCTGAGTTTTCGACGTAATGACTCTGATAGATCACTGGGAAGCACCAACGTCTGAGATCACAAGAGAGTAACCGAGACGCTAGCGCGACAGGATCGGTTAGTCATCGGTACCCGTACTCGAGTCCTCCCCTCGAGTACGACCGAGCGTCTCACGAATCGCCCGTCGTTTGACGAGGACGAACCCGAGTGCGATGAGGAGAAAGCCAACCAGCGTCGCGGCGTCGACGACTTCGTCGAGGTAGAGCCAGCCCGCGATTACGGTAAAGATTGGGGCAACGTAGGAAACCATGTTAATTTCGACGGCACCGAGACGCTCCAAGAGGTCGAAATACAGCAGGAAGCCGAGCGCGCTCGCCACGACGGCGAGGTAGCCGAGTGCGCCGAGTGCCTGCGGGTCGGTCCAGGCCGACGGTTCGATCGGTTCCCGAAGAGCGAGACTGATGAGGTGCATCAGGAGTGCGCCGCCGAGCATCGACCAGGCTTCCATCGTCTCGATCGGCAACGCAGCATCGATACGGCGGGTGAGGACGCTGCCGAGTGCGAACGCGGTCGCCGCACAGAAGACCAGCACCTTGCCGATGACGTCTGGTGCGAACAGGTCGCCGGTTTCTGGCTGTGAGATAATTGCGACACCAATGAGTCCGAGGCCGACGCCGACGATACCGAGTGCTGAGAGCGCATCCGAGGGCATCAGCAGACGAGCGAAGCCGGTTGTCAGGACGGGTGAGAGACTTACGAGAATCGCGGCTGCGGCGGCGGTCGTGTGCTGCTGGCCGACGAACAGAAATGCGTGGTAGGCTGCGATTAAAAGCGTCGCCCCGACGGCGACAACGGCCCACTCTGCGCGTCCGGTCGGGTACCAGTCGTCGACGGCGTAGGCCGCGTAGACGAGCATCAGGATGCCGGCGATATCGTAGCGCAAGGCGGCGAACAGCACCGGCGGGAAGTGGTCGAGACCGGCGCTGATAGCGACGAATGCGGTACCCCAGGCGGCAGCGAGAGCGAGAAAGAGTCCGGTGTTCCTAGCGCGGCTCACAGCGATACTCGCCGTTCGGTGACACTATCTGTTGCGATTCGGTGACGGTCTCCGTTGACAACAAAGGGATAGTACAACTGCCGAGTAACAGACGAACTGCTGTCACAACGGTCGAGTCGCCGGCCGCCTGGCTACAGCGTCGCTCGCTTTCGCAACTCCGGATGTTCTTCTGTCTGCCTGAACTGCTCGAGCAGCGGCTTGATGTCCTCGAAACCGTCGTCGAGGACGATGTCACCGCTCCGGAGGTCGTAGTCGATAATCTCGTAATCCGCCAGCCGCGGCAGGTGGTTGTGGATCAGCGAAATATATACCTGCTGGCGCGTCTCTTCGTCGACAGCGTCGTACCCTCCTTGCCCGTCGCCCTCGAGCTCCCAGGCTGCAATCTGGTCGATGAGGTCGTCGATATTCGCTCGGCGACCGTCCGACAGTTGATACAGCAGATACCGACGTTCCAATTTTGACAGCAGTGAGCACGCTGCTTCCATCCGAGCGGCGCTTGAGTGTTTCATATCTGTGCCAAGCTAGTGACGGTATTACACCTACTGCCAATACAGATTGGGTTCGTTCGTTCACGATTTTGAACGTGTACCGCAATTCCGGTGATGTGGCACCTCTTCGACGAGAAATAACCGTCTCGTGTGAAAAACATCACAATTCAATTCGCAGTCGTTGAACACTCTGCACTCGCTGAATATTGGTGTGTGAGTGTTCAGGACCAGGTATCTGGATCGATCGCGTTTTCTCCGGTACCTGCCTCACCGTAAAGATGACAGGCCACCGGATGCGCACCCTCGCCGAGACCCGGATTCTCGCGCTCACAAACGCTTTCGTACTCCATCCGCAGGGTGGACTCTGCTGCCTCCCAATCGGAGTCTGCTAGTTCGGCGAGTGCCTCGTCGACGACCTCGCGGTGTCGGCCCGGCAACGGCTCGTCGAACAACCGCTCGTGGAGCAGGTCGACGAACGCCGGCACGTCCGCCGATGGAACCGAACCATCCTCGAACTCGATCTGCTCGCCACCGACCGTCTCGAGTGAGATGTCTCGGTTCTCGATTCGCTCGCGGGCGGTCATGATCTCGCGGAAGGTCTCTTGCTCAATCTGTAGGTCCTCCGGCGGAATCACCATCGGACACCGTGTCCGGAACCGACAGCCACTGGGCGGATCGCGTGGCGAGGGCACGTCTCCTGCGAGCGTCTCCCGGTCGCGCTCTCGCTCCTCCGTCGTCGCTCTCGGGACGCTCTCGAGTAGCGCCTTCGTGTAGGGGTGTTTCGGATCGTCGAACAGCTCTTCGACGGGGCCGATTTCGACGATTTCACCAAGATACATCACGGCAACCCGATCACAGATGTGGCGAATCACCGAGAGGTCGTGGCTGATGAGCAGGTACGTGAGGTCGAACTCGTCCTGAAGGTCCTCGAGTAGGTTCAGTACCTGCGCCTGCACGGAAACGTCGAGTGCGCTTGTCGGCTCGTCGAGGACGAGAAACTCCGGCTCGAGTGCGAGTGCGCGGGCGATGCCGATTCGCTGGCGCTGGCCGCCGGAGAACTCGTGAGGGTAGCGGTCAAGCTGGTCGGTCGAGAGGCCGACGCGCTCGAGGAGGTCTCGAACGCGAGCACGGCGTTCGTCGGTGGTACCGACGTCGTGGATGTCGAGTGGCTGCTGGACGATGTCGCCGATCGTCATCCGCGGATCGAGACTCGAAAACGGGTCCTGGAAGACGACCTGTGCACTCTGTCGGAAGTCGGTGACTGCTCCGTTGTCCATCTCGTAGACGTTCTCACCGCCGAACTCAACGCGGCCGCCGGTCGGCTCTTGCAGGCGCAACAGGGTTTCGCCGGTCGTCGACTTTCCACAGCCGGATTCACCGACGAGCCCGAGCGTCTCGCCCTCGTAGATGTCGAAACTCACGCCGTCGACGGCGCGGACGGCGACCGGTTCGCCGCCCAGCAGTCGGTCCAGCAGGGAGTCGTTCTCCCAGAAGTACTTTTCGAGGTTCTGGACGCTGACCAGCGGTGCTTCAGCACCCGTTGCGGCCGAGGTGGTAGTGTGGGCGTCACTGTCGGCTGACGATCTGGATGTAGTGCCAGCTCCGGCTCCCGAGCCGGCAGTGTCCACTCCAGACTCTGTTCCTGCTGTCTCAGCTGCGTGTTCGCGTTGCTCGTCGGAACTCATCGGGACTCACCTCCAACTTCGTCGATCGTCGTCTGTGGCTGCGTTCGTTCCTCTGGCGGTTCCCCCGCTGACCGGTCGGGATCCTCGTGTTTGTCTCCCGCTGGTCGTTCGGTTTCGTCAAAATAACCCGTCGGAAGCGAATCCTGCTCGTCGTAGGAACGCTCTGCGAGTACACACCGGACGGTATGGTCGTCGCTGCCTGCTGCAGCGTACTCGGGTGGATGCTCCAGACACTGATCCATTGCCTTCGGACAGCGGTCAGCGAAGTGACACCTATCTCCCATTTCGTGATCGAGCAAGCTTGGCACGTTTCCGCCGATTGGCTGGAGCCGCCCGCCGGCACTCGCCAGATCCGGGATCGACCCGAGCAGCCCCTCCGTGTAGGGATGGACATGGTCGTCGAAGACATCCTCGAGTGTCCCCCGCTCGACGATCTCGCCGGCGTACATCACGCCTACACGGTCGCACATCCGCGCGACGACACCCAGATTGTGCGTGATCAGCAGGATTGTCATCCCGTTCTCTTCCTGTAGCTCGTCGAGCAGGTCGAGGATCTGGGCCTGAATCGTCACGTCGAGTGCCGTTGTCGGTTCGTCGGCGACGAGCACGTCCGGCTCACCCGCAAGCGCCTGGGCGATCATCGCCCGCTGGAGCATCCCACCCGAGTACTCGTGTGGATACTCGTCGGCTCGCTCGACGGGGTCCGGAATGCCGACTAACTCGAGTAGCTCGATCGCTCGCTCCCGGCTTTCGTCGGTGACGAATCGCTGGGAGGGGAGCATCGTCGAGAGCAGGTAGTTGCCAAAGGAGTAGTCGGCCGTCTGTGTCTTGGCCTTCGTCGAACGCGGGTTCGCACTGGCTCGTTGCTGGACCTCGACGGCTTCGGCAAGCTGTTCGCCGACGGTGAGGCTCGGATTGAAACTGCTCTCGGGGTCCTGAAAGATCATACTGAAGGAGGTTCCCCGGAGCGCCGTTCGTTGCTGTTCGGTGATCGAGAGCAGGTCGACGAAGTCGCCGTCGACGGCCTCCTCGTTGCCTTCGGCGACGCTGTCGGCAAGTTCGGCGTCGTTAAACCAGATTTCCCCGTCGGTGATCCGACCGGGTGACTCGATGAGGTCCATGAGCGAGCGAGCGGTCACGCTCTTTCCGCTGCCACTCTCGCCGACGATGCCGAAGACCTCGCCGCGTTCGATCCGGAAGTCGAGGTCGTCGACTGCGTTTACCTGTCCCTGTTCCGTGAAGAAGCGAGTCGAGAGTCCTTCGACGCGAATAATATCTTCAGTCATGTTAGACACCTCCCTCTCCCTCGATGTTCGGGTCGAGGGCGTCCCGGAGCCAGTCGCCGAGTAGGTTAATGCTGATTACGGCGAGCACGATCGCGACGCCTGGGATTGTCGAGATCCACCAGGCAGTTCGGAGGTAATCCTGTCCCTGGCTGATCTCGTACCCCCACGAGAGCGTCGTCCCGGAGAACCCGAGGTACGACAGCGAACTCTCGAGGAGGATGATCGCGGCGACCTGAATCGTTGCGAGCACGATGATCGGCGTGAGACTGTTCGGCAGCACGTGCTTGCGAAGCACGGTCCAGTTGCTCGCACCGAGGCTTCGTGCGGCTTTCACGTACTCTTCGTTGCGTATCGCGAGCGCCTCACCGCGGGCAACACGGGCGAACCACACCCAGTTGACGAGTGCAACAACGAGTGTGACGGTCCCGGGAAGCACCGCGTATTCAGGCATTCCCTCGGCGAACCCGGCCATAACGATCGGGTCCGGGATGTACTGGACACTTCTGCCGAACACCCCAATGAGGGCGATTGCGAGGACGAGCGACGGGAACGCGAGCATGATGTCCGCCACCCGCATCATCGAGTCATCCGTCCGGCCACCGAAGTAGCCCGCAACCAGCCCGAACGGCACGCCAAAGGCTGCCGCCAGGCCGGTTCCGATCAACCCGACGAGCAGCGACGTTCGCGCACCGAACAGCATTCGCGAGTAGACGTCCTGTCCGAGGTTGTTCGTCCCGAGCACGTGCTCAGACGTTGGCTGGACCGTGTGCGGGATGCGCTCACGGCCGTCATCGCCGTCCTCCCAGGCGTGGGTCTGGTAGTCAAATCCGATCGGTGGGTAGGAGCTCCCTTCCTCGTCGAAGTGACCGGTCTGGCCCGGATGATGTGTTGCGAGTATCGGTGCAAAGGTCGCGACCAGAATGATGACGAGCGCGATCGAAAGCCCGAGTTTCGCCATCAGGCTCTGGTCGAACTCCCGCTTCAGACTCGATTTGAGACGATCTGAAATCATTCGTCGACCACCCGCGGGTTGAGGTAGGCGTACAGCGAGTCGACCACGATGTTGATCACGACGAACCCGATCCCGATGAAGATGAGCACGCCCTGAATAACCGGCCAGTCACCGGCATAGAGGGCGTTTATCAGTCTCGTTCCGAGTCCTGGCCAGTCGAAAACCCACTCGGTAATGACCGCGCCACCGATGAGCGTCCCGAGCTGGAGGCCGAGCACTGTGATGATCGGAATCATCGTGTTCCGGAGGACGTGCTTGTATCTGATCAGCACGCTCGGGAGTCCCTTCGCTTCGGTCGCCGTCACGTAGGGCTTCCCGAGTTCGTCGACCATACCACTGCGCGTGAGTCGCGTAATAAGGGCTGTAAAGTACGTTCCAAGTGTGAGTGCGGGCAGCGTCATATGACGGAACCAGGTGATCAGGTCGTTGAAGTAGCCGGTCGTCACGAGCACGGTCACAGCTTCGACGAAGCCGACCGGTCGCTCGCTCACCGGGAACAGACCGAACTGCACCGAGAGGACGAGAATCAACATGATCCCCAGCCAGAAGTTCGGCGTACTAATCCCGACCAGCGAGAACATCGTTGCGCCGTAATCGGACGGCTCGTGGCGTCTGGTCGCGCTGATGACGCCGAGCGGGATCGCGATGACGATCGCGACGATCGTCGCGGCGATCGCTAACTCGAGTGTTGCGGGCACTCGTTCGATAACCATGGTCGTCACGTCGCGGCGAGACTGGTACGAGAATCCGAGGTCGCCGACCAGGATGCCCTGGAGGTACTCGATGTACTGAATGAGCAGCGGCTGGTCGAGTCCCATCTCCTCGCGAACCTGTTGACGGATTTCGGGGGATGTCGCCGGATCGACGATCAGGTCGACGGGGTCGCCAGGTGCGATAGCCCGAAGGCCGAAGGTGATCGTGACTACTCCCCAGACGACGAAGATACCCTGTAGTGTTCGTTTAATAAGGAATTTGGCAAGAGACATCGACTATGTATGCGTTCGAATCGTGTAAAGACGGATTGTCCGTTGGTATGCGTACTGTGCGTGTGTTTGCATTGGTCCGACGTGGGGTGTCGGTTCGTCACTGTGTGTCTGTTGTCTGTCGAGCGCTGATCGGCCAGCCGAAGCCGGCGAGACCGACAGTCCGACTCGGTGCGGGCGGCGCAGCGACTGACAGTGACCAGTGATGGTTCGGTTGTGGTTGTCTACCGCTGCATCTCGTCGAGGAAGATGCTTTCGTCGGCGCGTGGCTCCCAGTCGACATCAGAGCGGATGCCGTAGATACTCTCCTCGCGGTGCAGGAAGACCCACGGCGCTGCCTCGTAGAGCTCTGCGTTGATCTCCTGCAGGAGTTCTTCGCGCTCGTCCGGATCGTCGATACTCTGACTCTCGACGATCATCTCCTCGATGTCGTCGTCCATGAAGTTGTACGACGCCTGCCCCTCGACGAACCACGGGGTGAGGCCGTAGTCGCCGTCGTACGTCGGGTTCCCCCAGCCGATGAGGAAGAAGTCCGGCGACGTCGACGGATCACCGTCGAGCGAGGACTCGGTGAGGCTCTCGAAGTCGATGATCTGGAAGTCACAGGAGACGTTGTCCAATTGGTCGATCTGTTGGGCTGCCATCTCCGCAACCTCGGTGTCGTTGAGGTAGCGTCCCTCGGGCGACTCGAGCGTAATTTCAGCGCCTGCGTACCCGCTCTCTTCGATGAGTGCCTCGGCCTCATCGGGATCGTGTGGGTACGGCTCGAGGTCGTCGTTGTAGCCGAAGATCCCCTCGGGGATTGGCTGCGTGCTCGGTTCGCCGAAGCCGTCGAGCACGTTGCTGATGATGGAATCGACGTCGACCGCGTAGTTCATCGCCTGGCGGAACTCCTGGCTGTCGAACGGTTCGTCGTCGTTCGGCATGACCAGGAAGATGTTCCGGAGGCTGACGACCGACCGAATATCGGCATCGTCGGCCTCGTCGATTCCCGCGGTGTCCGTCGGCGGGACGTTGACGATCAGGTCGCTCTCGCCCGTCTCGAGTTCGGAGACTCGCGTGCTCGCCTCGCTGGCTGCACGGTAGCGGACGCGGTCGATATCGGGAACATCGCCCCAGTAATCGTCGAATGTCGTGTAAATAATGTCCTGATCCGGCGTGTACTCTTCGACCTGGTACGGCCCGGTTCCGTTCAGTTCCTCGTTGGCAGGCTGGTCCTGGTCTTCCATCCACTCCTCGCTGACGACGGTCGCGACTGTGGCGAGGTTGAACTCAACCAGCGACGCCACCGACTCGTGTTCGACGAGCACGGTCGTGTCGTCCTCGGCTTCAGCGCCGGTGACGCCAGGGTAGCGGTCGGCCTGTTCGCTGACGATTCCGACATCCTCGTCGACGGCACGGTTGATCGTGTACGCGACGTCCGAGGCGGTCATCTCTTGGCCCTCGTGGAACGTTACGTCGTCTCGAACCGTCAGCTCCATCGTGTTATCGTCGGGGTGGTCCCACTCCGTGACGACTCGTGGCTCGAGTTCGCCGTCGGGTGTGACGTCCCAGAGTGGCTCGTACACCTGATCAAGGACGTTGTACGTCGGCGAGTCGTTGTGGTCGTTCGGGTCGACCGTCGTGGCGAACTCCCCCTGCGTGACGACGAACTCGTCGTCACCGTCGCCGTTCGAGTCGTCGATACAGCCTGCAATTGCTGCAAGTCCAGCAATACTCGTCGCTGCTCCGGTCCGCTGTAGTAGCGTCCGGCGGTCGAGTGAATAATTGGCACCCTGCATACGTTGACTCATAGAAGGGATGTTATTTATATATACTGGTACGCCATCACATATCTCGTGTGGAAGTGTCCCATTTCTCGTGGTATTACGAACAAACACACACTTTCACGAAACATTCTGGAAGAGAACAGTGTCGTCAATTCAGCACCTGAAGCGTGCCACAAGTTTAAGTGCGACACAGGACGTACCACGAGTATGGCCGCTCACGGCCGGTCCGCACTGCGGGACCTGTTCGACGAGTCGCCGACGCCCCACATCGCCCACCCCCCGCGGACCCATCACCGAGACTTCTACGTCGCTACCGATGGGTCCTTCCGCCAGTCGGGTGGCGGGCTCGGCGCTGTCATCGAAACGCGCGACGGCACCCGCGTCGCCAGAGTTGCGACCGCGGATACGCCGCCGGACAACAACGTTGCCGAGTATCGGGCGCTCCATCTCGGGCTCGACGTACTCGCCGCACGCGCGCCAGAGGACGCATCTGTTGGTGTCCTCATCGACCACGACGCGCTCGCGAGTAACGTCAACAACACGATTCTGGCGACGAGCCACCCCGATGGGAAGCCGCCACAGCCGGTCTCGATTCCGGCCGCAACGCGCTATCACTGGCGTGGCATCCAGGCACGGCTCACCGGCTTCGGTGAGGTCCGTGCTGCCCAAATCGATAGCGATCAGAACCCGGCCCATCCGCTCGCGAACGCACCTGGACAGTACCAGCACGTCAACCGCGAACCCGACCGCTGTGTACTCCCAGAACCACCACAGTCAGAACCGTCCCCGACCGAGTTCCCGCCACCGTCTCGCGCAAACAGAAACAGTAGTGGCGGCGGCAGTCAGGCCTCTGACTGACGATACCACTATCCCATCGAATCACGTTCAAGCCGAGCGCAGCCGAACCGCCATCGTTATTTCGCCGCTCCAGAGAGTCGTCTCCGATGAGCCTTCGCGTCGCCGTCGCCGCCCCGTTCGTCCAGAACGGCACGAACCGACTCGAGGAGAACGAGTTCGTCGTCGCACTCTCGCTCGACCGTGACTGGTTCTCGCCCGACCAGTCGAAACGCCTGATCGACGTGGCGACGCAAGATGGGCTCCTCGAACCCGATGGAAACGAACTCGTCGCCGGGTTCGACCCGTCCGAGGTGACGATTCCAGAAGAGTTCGTCCCAGACGAAGACATCCTTACGGAGCGCTCTGCGTTCGAACGCGTCCTCGACGCGCTGGTCGCCGAAGGCATGGCCAAACACGAGGCCGTCGGCGCGATCAACACACTCCAGAGCGAACTCGGCGTCACGATCGAGACCGCGGCAGTGATCTACGCCCGTCGCGAGGGGATCGACATCGACGAGCTGGTTCCAGTTGCCCGTTCGGCACTCGTCACGGACAAGGATGGAGACGGGAACGGGAACGAAAACGGGTGAGCTTGACGTCCTCCCCGCGCTGAAGCGCGAGGATTCCCGACCGCGTTGGGATATTTAAGGTCTACGAGCGGACTTGTTTTCGAGGTGCG
>NZ_AOIN01000068.1 GCF_000337135.1 Natrialba chahannaoensis JCM 10990 | reverse complement strand
GTCACCGAAAGTGACGAAGCAATCTGTTTCAGTTTGTTCTACATCTTGGTTCGGCAACGACTGTGAACGGCGAGGCTTTGCGCCTGCTCAACCTGTAAAAACGACGTTCAACGACACTCAGCTCTGGGCGTAGCCTTCGATGTACTCGTCGTTGACTTCCCACTCGCCGTCGCCGTTGCGGATCATGTACTCACCGTAGTATGGAACGCGGTTCGCGACGACCTCGCGGAACGCCTCGCGAATCTCGGGTTTGGTCATCTCGCCCATCGGTTTGAGGTCGTCGTTCCGGTTGAGACAGCCCTTCAGGTAGCCCTCATGGGTGACTCGGACACGGTGGCAGTTCGCGCAGAAGGTTGGGTTCTCGACGGGGTCGACGATTTCGACCATGCCGCGGCCACCGCTGTTCGTGGCCCCGTCTTCGTCCCCGGTGTCGGTATCGTCGCCGCCGCTTCTGCTATCGCTCTCGATCCAGTACCGTTTTCGGTCGTGCATCTCGCGGTGTTCGACCTCGGCGGCCTGCTCGGCCAGCCAATCGTGCACGCGCTGGATGTCAATGTTCCACTCCGGCCGACCCGTCAGCTCGGGCATATACTCGATCAACTGGAGCTGCAGCCCCTCGTTTTCGGCAACGTGGTCGACCATCTCCGGCACGTAACCCGCCGTGTGCTCGAAGACGACCATGTTGAGTTTGACTGGATCAAGCCCTGCCTCGAGAGCGGCGTCGACACCCTCCAGCACCTTCTCGTACGCACCGCTTTTCGTGACGGCGGCGAAGTCCTCGGGGTCAAGTGCGTCCTGGGAGACGTTGACCCGATCGAGGCCGGCGTCGACCAGTTCCTCGGCACGGCCTGGGAGAAACGTGCCGTTCGTCGTTAGCGAGACTTCCATCTGGTCGGGAGTGCGCTCGATGATTTCCGTCAAATCCTGGCGAAGCATCGGCTCGCCGCCAGTGAACTTGACGGCGTCGACATCGAACTCGGCGGCGACCTCAAGGAATCGGACGACTTCGTCGGTTTCCATCTCGTCGTCCTGGGGATCCATCGGTCCGCGAGTGTCGCCTAAGCCCTCGTTGTGGCAGTAGATGCAGTCAAAGTTGCACCGATCGGTGAGCGAGACGCGAACCCCGGTCACCTCGCGCCCGAACTCGTCGGTGAGCATACCACCCCGTTTCGGTCGAAACCGCTTAAGCGCGCCGGGTATTCCCACTTGTCGTAACCTGTTTTGGTTACGTAGTTGCCAGCCAGTAGATAGACGTAACGACGACTCGGACTTTCCAGGACCGATACTGCCGACAGAAGAACTACACCGAAGATCCGCGTACGTCGCCCATGGACGATGCGATGCTCTCCGACCAGCGCGAACTCGTCGAACAAATCGAAGCCGCCGGCTGGGACGTGACCGACCTCGAACTGTCGGCCTACGACAGTCCGTGGTCCGACGAGGACGCCCCCGAGGCCACGGTGACGATCACCGCCCGCAAACCCTACGAGAGCGAGGAGGTAGAACGCGACGATGAAAGCGAAGATGAGACGGACGACAACCCGTTCCGTCTCAAGTGAAACTGAAAGTGACGCAGTTGTAGTCAGGGACCTGACGGCGTGCAGTCGCCGAGTCTGACAGTGTACATTCGTGGGTTCGGCGCTACCCGCCAGCGACTGCTATCCCTTGATGTTACAGACCGGGAACGTCCGCGCAACCTTGTCGCCGATGCCCAACTCGTCCGAGACACGGACGACCTCGTCGACGTCCTTGTAGACCCCCGGCGCTTCCTCGGCCACCGTCGCACCCGACTGTGCTTTCACGTAGATCTGCTCCTGCTCCTCGAGTTCGTCCTGGACGTCGCCGCCCCAGAACTCATTTTTCGCCTGGGTGCGACTCATCAGCCGCCCCGCGCCGTGGGCGGTAGAGCCAAACGTAAGGTCCATGGAGTTCTCGCCACCGCGGAGAACGTAGTTGCCCGCGCCCATGCTGCCGGGGATGATGACCGGCTGACCGACGTCACGATACGCTTTCGGGACCTCGGGGTGGCCGGCAGGGAACGCGCGCGTTGCACCCTTTCGGTGGACGTAGAGTTCGCGCTCCTCACGCTCGACGGCTTCACCGTCTCGCACCGGTCGGCCCTCCGGCCCGACCCCCACTGTATGCGTCTCCTTCTTCGCAATGTTGTGTGCCACGTCGTACAGGAGCTCCATCTCCATCGACTCCCACGAGCGGTCGAAGACACGCTCGAACACCTGCCGCGTGCGGTGCATAATCAGCTGGCGGTTGACCCACGCAAAGTTGATCGCCGCGTTCATCGCACCGTAGTAGTCCTCGGCGAGCTGTGAACCCGCGGGCGCTGCAGCCAGTTCCTTGTCCGGCAACTGGTCCAGCAGGCCCTGGTGCTGTTGCTCGATCTTGCGCAGGTAGTCGTTGCACGTCTGGTGGCCCAGTCCGCGCGAACCGCAGTGGATCAGGACGACGATCTGGTCCTCCTCGAGTCCGAACGCCTCGCCAACCTCGGTGTCAAAGATGTCCGTGACGCGCTGGACTTCGAGGAAGTGGTTTCCGGAGCCAAGCGAACCGATCTGGTTCTTCCCGCGATCCTTGGCCTTCTGGCTCACCTTCTCCGGATCGGCACCTTCGCGCATTCCCTCGTCCTCACAGTGCAAGAGATCGTCCTCGACTGCGTGCCCGTTCTCGAGTGCCCAGTCGACGCCACGGGCAAGGATCTCGTCAACGGTGTCGACGCCGGCCTCGACGACGCCACCGCCGCCGAGCCCCGACGGGATGTTCGCGAAGAGTGCGTCGACGAGTTCCTCTTCTTGGCCCTTGAGTTCGTCGTACGTCAGATTTGTCCGCATCATGCGGACGCCGCAATTGATATCATAGCCAACTGCTCCCGGCGAAATACAGCCGTGCTCAGCGTCGAGCGCGCCGACCCCGCCGACCGGGAAGCCGTAGCCCTGGTGGCCGTCGGGCATACAGATCGCGTTGGTCGTCATTCCTGGCAGGTGAGTCGTGTTTGTGATCTGTTCGAGTGTCTTGTCCTCCTTGATTTCCTCCAGTAGAGCCTCGCTGGCGAGCACCCTCGCTGGGGCGCGCATATCTCCCTCCTGTGGAATCTCCCAGACGTACTCACGCACCTGCTCGAGCGTGATGCCGTCGGCGTCGAACGTGACGTTGCTCATACTTCGATATCCGGCCTCGACGATGAAAGATGTTCGTCTCTCCGGTCGACTGCCCGCGGCCACTTCTGTCCAGATGACCGCGACAGCCATCAGCCACGAGACTGTGTCGCTTCGGTCGGCGTTGCATCTGCTGCCTCTGCTTCAGTGTCGGCTTCGAGCCGTTCGAGTCGATTGTCGAGCGCGTACGGTCCGCCGCCGGTGATGAGCAGCACGGATGCCATCCCGAACAGGGCGACGTGGGCGAGCACCGGATCATCCGGGAGCGCAAACAGCGTCAGCGAGAACATCGCGAGCGCTGTAGCGGCACTCGCCCGCGTAAAAAAGCCCAGAATAATCGCGATGCCAAGCCCCGCTTCTGCTAGTCCAGCACCCATCACCCACAGCTCCGGACTGGCCGGAATAACCGCCGTGAGATCGTACCGGTCCACGACCGCGAGCGCGAGTCCCGGCTGGAGGAGTTTCTGTGTCACGCCGAGATAGATGAACGTCGCCCCAAGCCCGACCCGAACGACCGTCGACAGGAACCGCTCGTAGGGATCGATCCGCGCCTGAAACTCCCGTGCGCGCTCGTGCACCGGATCGAATCGTCTGTAGACCGTTCCCGGCGAGCCGGCAACCCGCTGGAGAACGTGATCCGCACTCGGCCGTCCGCTTCCCAGTAACGCGATGGCCGCCAGTCCGCCGACGAACTCGAGTTGCAGTAGCAGCGTCGGCCAGATCACCACGCCGACGAGGTAGGTCGCGAGGCCGACAAGTGCGACGACGCGGGTCGCGAGACCGAAGAGGAGGAGAAAGCCGAGCGCAATCTGGAGGAGACGAAGATCCACCTCGAGTGCAGGGCTGATGAAGTAGCCGCTGAAGCCGGCCCCGATTAGCGGGATACCGAGCGAGATGCGCAAGAGCCAGGGAACGTACTCGACGTACTCCCGCATGGCGAAGCGAAACGCTGCGAGGTCTCGCTGGAGCGGGCGGACGAGGAGGTAGCCACCGACGAGGAGTGCGACAACGAGCGCGCCGGCAACTAGCGGTCCGATGACGAATGGATCGGAGAGCGCTTCCGAGAAAAACTCGCTGAGGGTGATGTCTACCTCATCGTCGACGACGTACTCCTCGTGTGCACGGACACGGCCGGTAGCCGCGACGACGAGGGCGAACGCACCAACGAGGTGCATCCATCGGCGGCGATGGCTACACACCATTGACAGTACGCACAATGCCCACGATGAAATAAACACGGCTCCGATGCAGCAGTTGGCTGGCGGAGACTATCGCGTTAGACGTCGAAGACGACGTAGGCTTTCCAGTGATCGTCGACTACCTCGAGTTGCATCTCGGAGTAGGTTACTGCCTTCACCTCGCGGGCATCGATTTCGGCGAGCGGGATACCGCGGGCAGTTGCGGTGAGCGACCACTTCTCTGTGGAGGGGGCTGTCGATTCGTCGGCGTCGGCGTCGGCGTCGGTGTCGGCTCCGTCAATCGTCTCGACGTGATGGTCGACCGGGAGTTCAGCGCGCACATCCCGGAGATAGATCAGTTCGTCGAGGTAGTCGAACAGCAGCGCCTCACGGTTTTCGGCCGTGACCGACAGCGAGAAGCGCTCTCCGCCCGCTGACGGAATGTCCTCACAGGAGGCCGCCGCGAGGCCGTCAGCCACTGAGGCGAACACGTCCGTGATCGACTCGCCCGACGCCTCGACTGCGATGTCGGCTGTGTGGTCTCGAAGTTCGAATCCCATAGTCGTCTCTTGGCCATCGTACTACAACCGGCGTCGTATGCCCGTCGCTTTGGCTCGATGCCTGCATGAGCAGGGACGATTATCAGTAAACGGTATATATCGCTATCGGCAGGCCCGTTGCCGGTGGAATTATATTGGCGACGATGTAAGGCAGTGGTAGTGAGCGTCAACATCGACAGGCGCGTCGTTACGCCAGGGAACGACGAGTTCGTCGAGCGGGCCTGGCAGCTCAAAGAGGAGATCAACCGCGAAGAGGACGTCCTCAAGCAACGACGCGACTTTTTCACCGACGCCTATCGCCGGTCGACCGTCCACTGCTACGTACTCGACGGCGACTTGATCGGCTTCGCTGCGGTTCGACGCGACGGCTACATTCTCTTTCTCGCAGTCGCTCCGGAGTTTCGTGGTGAGGGTGTCGGCAAACGGCTCGTCGCCCGCGTCGCCGACGACCACCAGACGATTACGTGTCACGCGCGCACGAGCAACGAGAACGCGCTGCAGTTTTACGAACACCTCGGCTTCGAGATCAAGCGCCGGATCGACAACTACTACGAGGACGGCGGCGACGCCTACTACCTGAAACTCGGCTCCGGCGATGGGATCACGGATCGGCTCTCGGACCTCATGGGCCGCTAGTCTCCAGCCCTCACCAGCAGCAGCGTCGGTCGCCCAAACGGGCAGTCCAAGACAATACAATTATACCCGCGCCACGACGAGTAGCGCAAGCGCATGGAGGAGCGAACGAGGGCCTATCTTCGGGGGAGATTTCGGGATTACTACCGACGGACGGAGCTAACACCGCCGCCCGCCGCGAACGAGCGCGAGTGGGGATTCATCCCCTGGACGGAGGGGCCTGGGACGACGATGGTCCGCCACCGGTCACTGCTCGAGCTTGGCGACCTCTCGGAGTTTCTCGTCCGCAAGCGCCCGCGACACGTCTACTTCTCCGCGGGCCGCTTTCGGGATCCGAGCGCGAGTTCGATGAAGGCAAAAGACTGGCAATCTGCCGACCTTGTCTTCGACCTCGACGCGGACCACCTGCCGGACGTCACGCTCGGCGAAGACTCCTACGCCGAGATGCTCGCCAAGTGTAAGGAGGCCCTCTTCCGACTGCTTGACTTCCTCGAAAACGACTTCGGCTTCGAGGAACTCGAAATCGTCTTCTCGGGTGGACGGGGCTACCACGTCCACGTCCGCGACGATAACGTTCGCCACCTCGACAGAGAACACCGACGCGAAATCGTCGACTACGTCCGCGGCATCGGTCTCGACTTCGACACCCTGATCGAAACCGAAACCGTCGCCGGACTCGGCCGAAAAACGCCGACCGAGCGCCGCACCCTCCGCATCGAAGGCGGCTGGGGGAAACGAACCCACGAACACTTCATGACCTTCGTCGACGACCTGCTCGCACTCGAGGACGAGGCCGCACTCGAGTCCCTCCAGGAGTTCGACGGGATCGGCGAAGGGAAGGCGAAGGCGACGCTGAACGCCGCGCGGAACAACCGCGACCAGCTCGAGGCGGGGAACGTCACGGTCCACACCGCGGTTGCCCAGCTCGCAGAACGATTTGCATCGACAGCCGTCGAGAAGGACAACGCACCCATCGACGAACCGGTGACGACGGACACGAACCGACTGATCCGCCTGCCGGGGACTCTCCACGGCGGCAGCGGGCTGAAGACGGTTCGACTCGGACGCGACGAACTCGAAGATTTCGACCCGCTGGTCGATGCCGTCCCCGAGACGTTCGAAGGCCAGGAGATCGCGGTCGACGTGACTGACGGCGGCGAAGTCGAACTCGGAGGAGATAGCTTTACGGTCTCGGAGGGTGACCAGTCATTACCAGAGTACGTTGCCGTCTTTCTGATGGCACGCGGGCGCGCTGAGAAGGAGAAAGAATGAATCTAAACGAACTCCGCTCAGTCCAGAGCAAGGAGCGAAAGAAGGACAGCCTCCAGAATCTTCGCCCCTCGTTCTACCAGGAGGTCGGCGAGTACATTGCCGAACTCGAGGACGAGCGAGAACGCGTGGCCGACCGCGCAGACGATCCCTTCTCCTCGCCCGAAGTGGGGCGGTTGACAGACGAAATCGAGACTGCCAAGGACGTCGTTGAAGCGATTTACGAGCGCCGGATGGGCAAACTCGTCAAGCAGGCGAGTCTCGCCGCCGCGGGAATGGCGGCCAACGACGAGGGTTTGACCGCCGAAGAGGCAGATCTGTTCGACGACCTCGTCGAGCGTATTAGTTCGAACAAGAGTCGCGTGCTTGATGTGCTCGAAGGTGTCGAAGATGTTGCGGATGAAGGGATGGGGGCGGCCAATAGGCCGTCGGCTGGCTCTGCTTCCGACTCGCTGGCAGCGTCCGCCGCCGGCCAGAATCCACAGACTGGTTCCGAGGGACAGCTGGGAGGACCACCGCACGAAACTGGTTCTGCACCGGAGCCGCCATCTCCCGAAACTGAACCCGAACCCGAACCCGAAACTGAACCCGAACCACCAACACCGCCGGCGGAGCCGTCGGCCGAGACGGACGGGATACAGGCTAGCTCGACAGAGACAGACAACGTCTCTCCCGCAGACGTGATGGGAGGCGCAGATGCGCTCGACGATATCGACTCTCCGTCCGCAGGTGCGCCCACAGCCACACCCGAGCCGCCAGCCGACTCGAGTACCCCGCCGGCTCCCGACCCGGAAGCAACTGAGGTGGGGGCTGCAACCGAGACGGACAGTCCCGACGCAGACGCAGAGACAGGGATGTCAGCGCCACCTGTCGACCGCGTCACCGTCAAAATCACCGAAGATGTCGGTGCAATTCTCGGCGTCGATGACCGCGAGTACACCCTCGCCAGCGACGACATCGTAACGCTGCCCGAGGCCAACGCCACACCACTCGTCGAACGCGAGGCGGCAGAACAACTCGAGTAGCAGTCTGTCTGTTCTATTCTGTCGGGACGCGATTCGAGAGTCACAGATCTGATTTACGGGGAGCGTCTGCTGTGAGCAGCGTACACTGTGAGCCGTCCAGCCACCAGGCCCAAGAACCACAACACTGACGACCGCAGTCACAAATCCACACCCATGCTCGACGTTGGCGAAAATGCACCTGCGTTCGAACTGTCGAACCAGCACGGCGAACCCGTTCGACTGTCCGATTTCGACGGCCAGCGGCTCGTGATCTACTTCTATCCGCGGGCGAACACTGAGGGGTGTACGACTGAGGCCTGCCAGTTCGACGACGCATTGGCCACGTTCCAGGATGCCGACACGGCAGTCGTCGGGATCAGCGACGACCCGGTGTCGGACCTCGATTCCTTCGCGGCCGAATACGACCTCTCGTTCGACCTACTCTCGGACGAAGACGGCGCGGTCGCAACGCAGTACGACTCCTACGGCGAAAAACAGATGTTCGGCAACACCTTCGACGGCGTCTTCCGAAACACGTACGTCGTCGGCCCGGACGGAACCATCGAGGCCGCCTACGAGAACGTCAGCCCGGACGGTCATGCTGAGCGTGTACTCGAGTCACTTGAGACTGAAGAGTCGGTCTGACCTGTCGGCTGTCGGGACAGTTACCGGAGATCGGTGATTGGTGGTTGGTAATTGGTAATTGATGGCTTGGAGATTGAGAATTGGTAGTGGGTGATTGGTGGTCAGTGGTCGGTGGTCGGGAATCAGAATCCAGCCACAGCCTTATCGACGCTGAGAACCGAGACCACCGCCATGAGCGTCATGGGAGAGTTTACGATCAACTCTGCGGACTTTGCGTTACATGAAACGTTGTCGGCTGTGCCGGAGATGGTAGTCGAAATCGAACGACTCGTCGCGACGACTGAAGATCGGCTCATGCCGTACTTTTGGGTGACCGGCGACGACCACGCGTCGTTCGAAGAAGCGTTCGAAATGGATCCGTCGTTGACATCCTCCACGCCGTAAACGACGTGGAATCCCGACCGCCGTTGGGATATTACGGTTTACAGTTCACAACCTGTTCTCGCGGGGCGAAACGGCCCTCGCTATAATCGAACAGATGGACTGAAGGCTGTGCCAACCAGCCGTTACTCCTATCCCGTGAAGGACTCGGAGTTACTTTTCGTCGGATGTTCTCCGCACCGTTCACGTCCGCGTTCGCCACCGTATCGCACTCCTCGCAGACGTACAACCCGCGTTCGACGCGCTGATCACTGTCTTTCGTTCCACAGGCGGAACACGTTCTCGAGGTGGCGCGTTCGGACTCTACCGTTACCTCGACCCTTCGGTTTCCGCCTTGTACTCGAGCATCGACGTGAAGCGGTCGAACGCCCAGCCGTGAAGGTCGAGATTCCCGTGCGCACCCCAGTTGCGGGGGTCGCCGTTCTCGTCGTCGCGGATACCGCCGAGGTCGCCGATCACGATTGTACCAACACCTCTCTCGACGCACTCCGCAACGATGTGTTTCGAGAGTGTATGCAAGAAGTGGGTTCGGCGTTCGGTACGCTTTCGATCCAGCCGAAGCCGCTCGTTGGATCGGCTATCGTCGCACTTCGCCTTCTTTCGTCCGAAGTAGTATTCGTTCTCTTTCAGGGCGTTGCCGGGAAAGAGAATCGATTCACCGCCGAACGAAAGCGCGGCGACGTTCGAGATACCGAGGTCGATCCCGGCAATCTCGTCGCCCGGCGGTTCAGGATCGATTACCTTCCGACAGACGAAGTGGAGCCGCCACTCGTCGTACTTGTGGACGGCCCGAACCTGTTGGATGTCCCACTCGGAGAGGTCTACGTCGGGACGTAGCTCGTATTCGCACAGAACGAAGTCCGAACGGTGTGCCTTCAGGTTTCGGCCTTTCGAGAGGCGAACGCGGTTGAACTGTCCATCATGCTTGAAGCCAGCCGCTTTGAACGACACCGTAGAACGTGGGTGCGAATCGCCGCGTTTGCGGTAGCCGGGCGCTCGGGCACGGCTATCGCCGTTCCGACGCTTTGTGAACCAGCCGTTGAACGCTTCAGCGAGTTCTTCGAGAACGCGCTGACTGGATTGAGAATGAAGATCCGTATAGCGTTCGTGGCCTTTAAGTTCGGATTTGAGTTCCCCGTCATCGGGGATCTCGCCCGTTTCATCCCACTGTTCTTGTGCGTAGTAGCGACCGACGTTCCAGAGTTTCGATGCGGCCCGTCCGAGTTGATCGAGGTCGCCACTAACCTGCTTCGGGTTAGTGATCGACGCTTCGAATGTTCGGTGGGTTCGCATCTGATTCTGCCCTCATAACCAGTTATGAAGGACGAAAAGAAAATAGTGTCGATTCAGTGTGAATATCTGGCCATCCAACAGGCGGTGGATCGTTACATCAATCGACGGCGCGTATCCACGCCCTGAAGGACGTGGTATTGCGCCTGTTCAGCGTATAACCCACTGCAAAACCGAGGCACCAACCGTCAGAACAGACGGAGTCGGTATCCGAAAAACGGGACAAGAGGATCACACCGCAGGCCAAGCGCCTACTGGAACGTCCGACCGAGCTGTTCCTGTTCCTGTCCCGGCTCCGCCTGCCGGAACTGCTGTTCGATCTCCTCGTAGCGCTCGCGTGTCTCCGGGGTCACGCTCGGCTGGACCTCCTCGAGTGCGTGCTCGAAGTGGTCCTTGCCGATACGGACGTTGCCGATCGTCTCGTCGATATCGTCCGCATCGACCGAGTTGATGAACTCGCGGCTGGCTGCCATCGACGCCTCACGACAGACTGCTTCGATATCGGCACCGACGTAGCCTTCCGTCTCTTCGGCGAGCCACTCGAGTTCCACCGCATCGGCAAGCGGCTTGTTCCGGGTGTGGACCTCGAAGATACGCTCGCGGGCCTCTTCGTCCGGGACCGGTACGTGGACGTGGCGGTCGAGGCGGCCGGGACGGAGTAGGGCCGAGTCGATCAGGTCCGGGCGGTTGGTCGTCGCGATAACGACGACGTCCTCGAGTTCCTCGAGGCCGTCGAGTTCGGTCAGCAGTTGGGAGACGACGCGTTCACCGACGCCGGAGTCACCCTGTCGCTGGCCGCGTTCGCCCGCGATAGAGTCAATTTCGTCGAAGAAGATCACGGTCGGGGCGTTCGACCGGGCCTTCTCGAAGATTTCGCGGACGCCCTTCTCGGATTCGCCAACGTACTTGTTCAGCAGTTCGGGGCCCTTGATCGAGATGAAGTTCGACTGGGCCTCGTTGGCGACGGCCTTGGCGAGCAGCGTCTTGCCGGTGCCGGGCGGGCCGTACATGAGCACACCCTTCGCGGCCTGCATGTCCATCTGCTCGAAGACCTCGGGGTAGTCGAGCGGCCACTGGATCGTCTCGCGCAGTCGTTCTTTGGTGTCGCCGAGTCCGCCGACGTCGTTCCAGGAGACGTCCGGGACTTCGACGAAGACTTCGCGCATCGCCGAGGGCTGGATTCCCTTGAGTGCCTCCTTGAAGTCGCCCTCCGTGACCTGCAGGGTCTCCAGGACCTCGGCGTCGATCTCTTCGGATTCTAAGTCGAGGTCGGGGCGGATGCGCCGCAGGGCGTTCATCGCGCCCTCGCGGGCGAGCGATTCGAGGTCGGCACCGACGAAGCCGTGGGTGTTCTCGGCGTAGCGGTCGAGGTCGATGTCCTCCTCGAGGGGCATCCCGCGGGTGTGGACCTGCAGGATTTCCTTGCGACCGTCCTTGTCCGGAACGCCGATCTCGATCTCGCGGTCGAAGCGGCCACCACGACGGAGTGCGGGGTCGATGTCGTCGACCCGATTCGTCGCGGCGATGACGGTGACGCGGCCGCGCTCCTCGAGGCCGTCCATCAGCGAAAGCAACTGGGCAACGACACGCCGTTCGACGTCGCCGCCGGCTTCCTCGCGCTTTGCGGCGATGGAGTCGAGTTCGTCGATAAAGACGATAGCAGGCGCATTCTCTTCTGCCTCCTCGAAGACCTCCCGAAGTTGTTCTTCGGACTCGCCGTAGTACTTCGACATGATCTCCGGGCCAGAGATGGTCTGGAAGTTGGCGTCGATCTCGTTGGCGACCGCTTTCGCCATCAGCGTCTTCCCGGTACCCGGCGGGCCGTGTAGCAGGACGCCTTTCGGCGGCTCGATCCCGAGCTGCTGGAACAGCTCTGGGTGGCGCATCGGCAGTTCGATCATCTCGCGGACCTGATCGAGCTCGTTGTCCAGGCCGCCGATGTCCTCGTAGGTGACGTTCGGGACACCCTCGGCGCTCGGCTCACCGCCGGCACCGACCTGTTCGGCCGGCGTCTCGGAGATGTTAATGTCGGTCGAGTCGGTGATGACGACGGTTCCTGACGGCGAGGTGCCTGCGATTTTCAGGGGGACCGACTGACCGGAGCTGGCCATCGGCCCAAACGAGAGTGAGAAGGGAACCGTCTGGCCCTCAGTGACGGCCTGGCCAGACAGTTTGTCGCGAACGAGCGGCCCGATATCGCCTCGAATACGGAGGTTCTGTGGAAGCGCGACGGTGACCGAGCTCGCGGGATTGACGTCCGCGGGTTCGACCGAGACTCGGTCGTCGATCCCTACATCCGCCTCCTGACGGAGACGGCCGTCGATACGGACGATTCCCCGTCCCTCATCCTCGGGGTAGCCAGGCCAGACGCGGGCGACGGCTTGGCTGTCGTCGCTTCCCTCGATCAGGATGTAATCGCCGTTTTCGAGGTCCAGTTCACGCATCGACACCCGATCGATGGCGGCCAGTCCGCGGCCTGCGTCCTTCTGTTTGAGTGGTTTGACGGTAAGTTTCATCGGTCGCCCTCCACTTCGATAGTGAGCACCCCATTTTTGATAAACGTATGCGCGTCGTCTGCACCGTCAGGGAGTTCAATCTCGTACTGCGTCCCATCGAGAACGACAAGGACCGTTCCGTCGACCACGTCGACCGCACTGTCGGCGATGTCTGCGCCGAAGTCGACGACGAAGACGAGTTTGTCGTCGTACTGGTATCGACGGGCGACCTGCTCTTCGTTGTTGGTGAATTGCTCAAGAGTCATTCGTTACTAACCCAACGTAATCGCCACTTCTATAAAAATCTTTCTCCAATCAACCCGGGTACGGGGTGCCGATGCGCCGAAAGACCGTTGTTCGTAGTTCACATTGCTTTCAGCACAGACACGGAAGTATATTATTCTGGCCGATGGTGGTTGATCGAGAGTCGGTGACTTTTCCCGAATCGCGCACCCACCAGCGGATATGATCGACGACGAGACACCGGTTCTCGACAACCATCTGCACCTCGATCCGGACGCCCACCGCGGAATCGACGCGGTCCGCGATTTCGCTCGCGTCGGTGGCACACACCTGCTCGTGGTGAACAAGCCCTCCTGGCATCTGGGTGTCGAGGCCGACACCGGCGAGGACTTCCGCCCCGTCTTCGAGCGTACCATCGAAATCGTCGACGACGCGTCGGACGAACTGCCGGGCCGCGCCTGGCCCGTCCTCGGGGTCCATCCCGGTCTTACCTCGCGGCTCGTCGACGAGCGCGGCTACAGCCCGGACGAGGCCCGCGAGATCATGCAAGGCGGTATCGACCTCGCCGCCGAGTTTGTCGAGCGCGGCGAGGCGCTCGCGCTCAAATCCGGTCGGCCCCACTACGACGTCTCCGAGGCTGTCTGGGAAGCCTCAAACGCCGTCATGTGCCGCGCCTTCGACCACGGTGGCGACCTCGGCTGCGCGGTCCAGCTTCACACCGAAGCGAGCGAGGACCTAACCGAGGTCGCTGAGTGGGCCGAGGCGCGCGGCCTGCCCGCACACAACGTCGTCAAACACTACGCCGCGGGCCAACTCGAGGGACCGACACCGAGCGTCATGAGCGACAAGGACCGTCTCGAACGCGCGGCCGACCGCGCCGTCGAGCACGATGCACCGTTCCTGATGGAAACCGATTACGTCGACGACCCCGGCCGGCCGGGAGCAGTCCTTGGACCGAAAACAGTCCCCCGCCGCGTTCGATGGCTACTCGAGAACGATCGTGACGACGCGGTCCGAACGGCCCACGTTGAAACCCCCGAACTCGTCTACGGAATCGACACCGAAGGTACGCTCGAGGGCGCTACCCGCCAGTAAGGCGGTTTTTGCTTCTGTCGTGGCGGCGTACAGGTAGAGAAAGGCATTTCAAGCGGCCGGTGTAGGTGTCTGTATGAGCAATCCCCCGACCGAGTACTACTCGGAGGAACGATGGCAGAACTGGATCGATCGCATCAAAGACGAAGAGATCGATCCCGAAGACGAATCGTCGGCCCGTCTCCTGCTGAACCTGCAGGATGACACGGCGATCGCCATCGCGAAGATCGTTGCCGCCTACGACGACGGGGACATAGACGACGAGACTGCACTCGAGGAGATCGCAGATGTTCGCGAGATCGTTCTCAGCGAGATCGACATCGAGGACGAAGAGAAGTTGATTCTGGTCGACGGCGTCCAGACGAGCCTCGTCTGTGTCTTCTTCGCCGCGGAGGAGTATATCGCGAACGGTCCTGCCGAGGACGGCACGGTTGGTGACTACCTGAGCGCCGCCGCAGACGCGGAAGCCGAAGAAGATCTCGACGCCGCACTCGGCTACGCCGCCCAGGCAGGAACGCTCATCATCGACGGTGACGAACTCGACATGACCGTCGCAGAAGATCTGGAGTACGGGCTGGTCACGGAGTGGATCAACGGCCTCGACAGCCTCCAGAGTGCGATGAGCGACCCGGAAGTCGTCGAAGAAGACGAGTAACGACGGACATCCGACGAACGCAGCGTGTTTTGATGCGTTCGCTTCCTGACCGGTTACTGTCGAGTACGGCTGTTGAGACGCAACCGCTGGTGAGGCACAACCGATTCGGTCCGCGCTCGGCGACAAAGAACTTTTCCCGAGGGTACGGCATCTGTCGAAACATCGAACGACAATACCATATAGGTCGCTGCATAGTATCCCAGTATGACAGCAGTCGGTATCGACGCCATCGAGATCTGGACCGGGAACCTCAAGCTCGACCTTCCCGGGACGTTCGCGCCGGAAAAGGGCGAAGACCCCGAGAAGTACACGAAAGGGCTCGGTCTCAACGCGAGTTCGTTCCCCGACAGTTACGAGGACATCGTCACGATGGGCGCAAACGCAGCCCACCGCCTGATGGAACGCAAAGGCCTCGAACCCGACGATATCGGCCGGATCGACGTCGCAACTGAGAGCTCCTTCGACAACTCGAAGCCGGTTTCGACGTACGTCGCTGGCTGTCTCGAATCAGTCTACGACGGCGACTTCCACCACGCGAACAAGGGTGAGCGCAAGTTCGCCTGTATCGCAGGCACACAGAGCCTGGACGACGCGTACAACTGGATCCGCGCGGGCCGAAACCGTGGCCGCGGCGCACTCGTTATCGCGACCGACACCGCACTCTACGCCCGCGGCGACGCCGGCGAGGCGACCCAGGGCGCGGGTGCCGTCGCGATGTACATCGACGAAGACCCAGATCTGATCGAACTCTCCACCGAGCAGGGCTACGGCTCGGCCGACGAAACGGACTTCCTCAAGCCGAACCAGCAGTTCCCCTCGGTCGACGGCAAGCGCTCCGTGCAGGTGTATCTCGCCCGCATGCGAGAAGCCTTGGAGGACTACGAGAGCGTCGCAGGTGACGTTCACCCCGACGATTTCGTGTTCGCGCCGTTCCACACTCCGTTCCCGGGCATGGTCCGCAAGGCAGCGATGCTCGCGTATCGCCACGTCACACGTGATACGGCGGTCGAAGAGGAACTCGCCGAGGAGATCGGTCGCCAGCCCCGCAGAGAAGCGTTCGACGACGAGGACGCGTTCCGCGAAGCGGTTCGCGAGTACATGGACGCACTCAAGAAAACCGACCGGTACCAGGAGTGGTACGCCGAGACAGTCGACCCCACGCTGGCGCTCTCGCGCGAGGTCGGCAACTGGTACACCGGCTCGGTCCACATCGCCCGCGCAAGCGCGCTGAAACAGGCTCTCGAATCCGGTCGGGATCTGACCGGCGAAACACTGCTGGTCGGCTCCTACGGTAGCGGTGCGCAGGCAGAGATTCACGCCGAGACGGTTCAGGACGGCTGGGAAGAAGAGATCGAGGCGCTAAACATCAGTGAGCAACTCGAGGCGCGCTATGATCTCTCCTGGGAGGACTACGAAGAAGTCCACGACGCGCACAACCACGAGATGGACATCGACGTCGAGGAGTTTACGACACCAGAAGAAGAGTTCGTCTTCGACGGCTGGGGCCGGATGGGCGAGCGCAAGTACCGATACGTCGAGTAGTCGGAGCCAAGCGCTGGTTTTCGTTGCGGTGTTTCACGGGTCCGTCTCGTTGCTGACCGGCGCGAGACGAGCAGGGTGCTCGTTGCACTCGAGTTGTGTCTCCACGACGACCACCGAGCCAGTGTCATCCACCAGCAACTGACTGGTCTATTCATCGAATTCCGAACTCGTTCGGCCTGTATCCGGCACGAGCGCCGTGCTGAGCGCATCGAAGGCGAAACGCACTACCCGGTGGGGTGACTAGGGCAGCCAACGACTGCGCACTGATTCGCATGGATCCACTCTCGCTCCTCGGCATCGACGTCGTGCTGTTCTTCGTCATCGGTCTGCTAGCTGGTGCCCACTGCATCGGGATGTGTGGGCCGCTCGTGACGATTTACGCGAGCCGGATGACCGACGACAGTGACACCGGGACCAACGGAAACGGCGACGGCGGTTCCGACCCCGTCCGAACCGACGGCAACGGTGCCACAGCAACCACACGCTCCCGGTCCGGTCACCTCACCACCTACGAAGTCCGCCAGCACGCACTGTTCAACCTCGGGCGCACCGCGAGTTACACGCTCCTCGGGGCAACCTTCGGCGCACTCGGCGGCCTCCTGTTCGTCACCACCGAGCAACTCACACCGGCACTCGAGTTCACTCGCGGAGGGGTCGGGTTGCTCATCGGCGCGTTTGTCATGATAACGGGGGTTTACTACGTACTCGGGAAGACGACCAGCGGTGGGATACACCTGCCTGGGCTCGAGCGCGTAACGGGCTGGTTGACGACGTACGTCGATCGGTTGGCGAACGGACCGGGTATCGTCGGCCTCGGTGCGCTGCACGGCCTCTTGCCTTGCCCGATTCTCTATCCGGCGTTTCTGTACGCCTTCGCGACCGGCTCTCCGACCGGCGGGGCGCTCGCGCTTGCGGCGCTTGGCCTCGGAACGGTGCCTGCGGTCTTCGCGTACGGGACGATCATCGATTCCATCGACGTCGCACACCGCCGCCGAGTGCACCAGCTACTCGGTGTTGCGTTCGTCGTCCTCGGCTACGTTCTGTTCGCCCACGGGCTGATGAGTCTGGGGGTTCACGTCCCACACCCTGAGTTGCCGTTCTACGACGGGATCGACGCGCCGGGTGTGGAGACGGGCGGTCACAGCCACCATTGAGCACTGACTCGGATCACCACGACCACTACTGAGCACTGACCAATGACAGAGACGAACGACACGAACCGAGATCCGGATCAGGACCAGGACCAGGACCAGGACCAGGACCCAGACCCAGACCCAGATTCGGACTCCGTACCAAGTCCAGACGGCACGGCAAACGCCGACGCCGGCTGTACGCTCTGTGAGCTGCCAGTCGAGGGCAGCGGCGTCGTCGACGACGGCAACGCGTTCTGCTGTGTCGGCTGTCGGGACGTCTACGATGCCCTCGGCGATGTCGAGGACGTAGACGCGACGGACATCCGCGACGCACGTGCCGCGCCCGACGCGGAGAGTGAGGATGAGACCGAAGACAGAGAGGTCCCACCGGGCCACGAAACCACCTTCCTCGAAGTCGACGGCATGTACTGTGCGACTTGCGAGGCGTTCATCGAGTCCGTCGCGTCGAACACCGAGGGTGTCAGCCACGCCAGCTCGAGTTACGTGACGGATACGGCCCGCATCGACCACGATCCAGAGGCAGTGTCGGTCGAGACACTCAAGGCGGAGATCAGCAAGCTCGGCTACAGCGCCTACGACAGGGAGGACGCCATCAGTCGCCGTCGCGCCGACAACTGGGAGATGGGCCGTGTCGCCGTCGGCGTCCTGATGGGGATGATGGTGATGTTGCAGTACATCGTCATCATCTACCCGACCTATTTCGGTGGGCTATTTTACGACGAGCGGACGGCTGAGTTCCTCACGGAGGCGCTCGCGAGCGATATTGCGACGCCGTTCTACATCGGTATCGGTGCGCTGACGACGATCATCCTGCTGATCACCGGGAAGCCGATCCTGCAGGGGGCCTACGTGGCGATCAAGACCCGATCGCCGAACATGGATCTACTCGTCTCGATCGCGGCCGTGAGTGCGTACCTCTACAGTACGCTCTCGATCGCCGTCGACGGCCCACACATCTACTACGACGTGACCGTCGCGATCATCGTCATCGTCACCGTCGGCGGCTACTACGAGTCGACGCTCAAACGCGAGGCGATGGACCGCCTCTCCGATCTGACCGCCGTGCAGGTCGACGAGGCTCGCCGGGTCTCCACTGGTGATGACGGTGATACGAGCACTGCCACCGACAGCAGCGCCGTCACCGACGGCGATAGCAATGACACCACCAGCAACGGTGAGACAACCGTCGCCGTCGACGAACTCGAGTCCGGTGACCACGTCCTGGTCCGCACCGGCGAACGGATTCCCATCGACGGCACTGTCGTCGGCGGCCAGGCTGCAGTCGACGAGGCCGTCGTCACCGGCGAATCTCTGCCCGTGACGAAGGAGTCGGGCGACGAGGTCGTTGGCGGATCGATCATCTCCGACGGCTCGCTCACCGTCGCGGTCGGTGAGGACGCCACCAGCACCCTCGATAGGATCAGCGAACTCGTCTGGGACCTCCAGAGTGGCACCCACGGCATCCAGAAGCTTGCGGACAAACTGGCGACGATCTTCGTCCCGCTCGTCCTCGTGCTTGCACTCGTCGTGACGTTCGTCTACCTCGTACTCGGTGCCAGCATTGCCGACGCCCTGCTTGTCGGCCTCACCGTCCTGATCGTCTCCTGTCCGTGCGCGCTCGGTCTCGCCACCCCCCTCGCTGTCGCCGCCGGCATCCGGGACGCACTCGAGCGCTCCATCGTCGTCTTCGACGACAGCGTTTTCGAGCGTATCCGGAACGCCGATACCGTCGTTTTCGACAAGACCGGTACGCTGACCACCGGCGACATGACCGTCGTCGACACCGACCTCGTGGACGACTTGTTCGAGCAGGCGGCGGTACTCGAGAGCCGGTCTGCACACCCGGTCGGTGAGGCGATTGCGGCGACGCCAGTGTCGCCGGTAGCGGATGGCGGAGCAGTCGCGCCGTCGGACGAAGAGGGTGAGCTGGCTCCAGCCGAGACCGATTCCACCGACGAGGATCACGGTGACCACAGAGGCAACGGACACCATGCAGACGACGATCGAATCGACTCATTCGAATCGCACCGTAACGGCGTCTCGGGCGTCGTTGACGGCGACGAACTCATCGTCGGACACCCGGATCTGTTCCGTGACCGGGGCTGGACTGTGCCCGACGAACTCGACGAGCGAATTACGGACGCGCGCGAAACCGGGCGCGTTCCGGTCGCCGTCGGCCGTAACGGTGCTGCGGACGGTCTGATCGTCGTTGGCGACGACCTTCGCGAGGGTTGGGACGAGACGCTCACCGCAATTTCGGCGTCGGGAACGGACATCGTCGTGCTGACCGGCGACGACCGCCGCGCGGCCGCGCAGTTCCGCGAGCACGACGCCGTTGAGCAGGTGTTCGCCGGCGTCCCACCGGAGGGGAAGGCCGAAACCGTCGACCGACTGAAGCGGACCGGCCGGACGGTAATGATCGGCGACGGAACGAACGACGCGCCGGCGCTTGCCAGTGCGGACCTCGGTGTCGCACTCGGCGGTGGAACGGCGATGGCCGCTGACGCGGCCGACGTGGCGCTCGTCGACGACGACCTCTCGTCGGTCGACACTGTCTTCGAACTCGCGCGGGCAACCGACCGCCGTGTGAAGGGGAATATCGGCTGGGCGTTCTGTTACAACGCAATCGCGATCCCGCTCGCGGTAACAGGACTACTGAACCCGCTGTTCGCCGCCGTCGCGATGGGGGCGAGCAGTCTGCTCGTCGTCACAAACTCCTCGCGACCGCTGCTCGATTGAGCGAGAGGGCCGTTTCCGCCGTAGGGCCGAACCCAATCCGCTCGTGAGCGCAGTCACGTTACCAAACAGCAGTTCGTGACACAGCGCTCCGCCCAACGGGACCAGGTGTGCGACCAAAGAAATCGAGTCGCTCACGATAATCGTATCATCAAAATAATGTCTCATGAGTGTAAAGCGGACAGATACCATGGCTGATCGCCTTCCGTCCAGCGGCTGGTACGCAAAGCGGCCCGGGCTGACCGTTCTCGCTGCCGTCGCCGCGTTACTTGGACTACTCATCGTTTTGCCGTATCTCCAGTACGTGCTGCTTGGCGTCGTCCTCGCGTATATTCTCCACCCCGCACAGCGCTGGCTTGAGCGCTACACTGGCTCGCTTGTCGCTGCGCTCACGCTCGTCGCCGTCGCGGTTCTCGCGATTTTGCTCCCACTCAGCTACGTTCTCATCGTCGCGTTCCGCGAGGCACTCGATGTCATCACTGCCATCCAGAACGGCCAACTCGACATCGAGGCGATCGAGACCCAGATCGAGGCAACCGGCTACTCGATCGACGTCGTCGAGTTCTACCAGACCTATCAGGAACCGATTGCGACGGGACTACAGGGGCTCGCAATGAGCGCACTCGAGATCGCCGGCGGCATTCCCGGTATCTTGATCGGCCTGACGGTATCACTGTTCGTCCTGTTCGCACTGTTACGAGACGGCGGTGAGTTCGTCGAGTGGATGACGCGCGTGTTGCCAGTCGAGGACGAGTTGCTGTCGGAACTCGTCACTGAACTCGACCAGCTCATGTGGGCATCGGTCGTCGGAAACGTCGCTGTCGCTGGGATACAGGCCGTCTTGCTCGGTGTCGGTCTTGCACTGCTTGGGGTCCCGACCGTTGTGTTGCTCTCGGTCGTGACGTTCATCTTCGCGCTATTGCCGTTGATCGGCGCGTTCGGCGTCTGGGTTCCGGTTTCGCTATACCTGCTTGGCACGGGACAGTTCGTAACGGCAGGCATACTCGTCGTGTACGGCTCGATCGTCAGCGCCTCGGACACCTACATTCGGCCCGCGCTTATC
>NZ_AOIN01000067.1 GCF_000337135.1 Natrialba chahannaoensis JCM 10990 | reverse complement strand
GCCATCAGAGATGTGTATAAGAGACAGGATTACACTCGACCTGTTCGCCCGCGAGCGAGCAGCGGGGACGGAACCCGTCACCGGTACCGGACAGCCAGGTGAGGACGAGGCAGTGCAGACGGTCGGTGCCGGCGTCGGAACGGATAGAAACGGTGACAACGACCCTGAGAGCGACGGCGACAACGAGACCCGCGATACAGATGAGAGTGACACCGACACGGACGAACCGAGCAAACCGAACAACACCCAAACAGACGACAGTGCCGCCGCTGACAACTCGAACTCAAGTACCCAGTAATTCCACCGTCTATTTCGACAGCAGATCAGGTCCCGCTCACCGGAACGAGTGCGTTAATTATCCCCTAGCTGTAACAGACAGTTATCGTGTCTCGAACGGCAGTTCGCGGTTCCGAGAGCGGGCCGAGGAGGGTGCTGGGCCACACCGGCTGCACGGGCGAACCGGGTACCAGTACCAGCAGTACGACCATCCAGTACAATCACGTAGAGAGGCGGTATGAACGAGTCTGATACACACACGACGGGGAGTCCCTACGCTCCCCATACGGACGATGGACGCACAGTAATGCTCGAGGCGATCGGGGTCGACTCCGTCGACGAACTCTTTGACATTCCCGAGGACGTTCGGTTCACCGACGAGTTCGGGATTGACGCACGGTCCGAGCGCGAGACGCGCCGACTCGTGCGCTCGGTGCTCGACCGGAACACGGACCTGACGGAACTACTCGGGCGAGGTCACTACGGCTACTACATTCCTTCGCTCGTCGATCATCTCGCGGACCGATCCGAATTTCTGACGTCCTACACGCAGTACCAGCCCGAAGTCTCCCAGGGCTTCCTGCAGGCGCTGTTCGAATACCAGTCACTGCTGGTCGAACTCACAGGACTGGAAATCGCCAACTGCTCGATGTACGACGCCGCGACGGCCCTCGGCGAGGCCGCGACGCTCGCAGAGCGCGTCCGCTCGACGAGCGGCCACCGCGTGCTCGTCCCCGACCTCCTGCGAGACGGCCGACGAAGCACGCTCGAGAACTACGTCGCCGGTACCGACCTCACCGTCGAGTCGTACCCAACCGACGACGGCACCGTCGACGTGGGTGCACTCGAGTCCACAGTGGACGACGACGTCGTTATGGTCTATGCGGAGAACCCGACCGTGCGCGGGACAATCGAGGAGCAACTCGAGTCGATCGGCGATATCGCAGACGGTGCTGATGCGCTGTTCGTCCTCGGCTCGGATCCGGTCGCACTCTCCTTGCTCCAGCGACCCGCGGACGTGGGCGTAGACGTCGTCATCGGCGACGCGAGCGTCCTCGGTCTGCCGACGAGCTACGGGATGGGGCTCGGCCTCTTTGCCTGTCGCGAGGAGTATCTGCGACAGGTGCCCGGCCGACTGGTCGGCGTGAGCGAGGACGAGACCGACCGACGGGTGTTCACGCTCACCTTGCAGACCCGCGAACAGCACATCCGTCGCGAACGCGCGACGAGTAACATCTGTACGAACCAGGCCTGGGTTGCGCTACGAACAGCGATGCACGCAGCCTCCCTCGGCCCGAACGGAATGGTCGACCTCGCAAAGCGCGGCGTCACGCGCGCCGAGGAACTCGCAGCGCGACTCGACGGGCTCGACGGCGTCCAGGCACCAGTTCATGACCGCCACCACATCCGCGAGTTCGTTGCACACGTCGACCAGCCCGCGCCGGCGATCGCCGAGGATCTCGAGAAACGCGGCTTCGCGGTCCACGTCGTCGGCGAGCACGAGATTCAAGTCTGTGTTGCCGGCGTCCCCGACGACGACCTCGACGACTTCGTCGCGACAATCACAGAGGTGGTTCGATGAGTGACGATCAGACACCGACCGACCCAACGACGGACGCCAGCCAGGTCCGCTACGACCAGGCTCGCTACGTCAACGACGGCCAGTACGAACCGCTCCTCTCCGAAAAGGACCAGACCAGCGTCGACATCGGCGACGACGGCGACTCGCCACTCCCCGACGACCTCACACGAGACTCGATCAAACTGCCAGAACTCTCCGAACCGGAGCTGGCTCGCCACTACACGCGCCTCTCGCAGATGATCTACGGGATCGACAGCGGTCCCTACCCGCTTGGCTCGTGTACGATGAAGTACAACCCCAAGTTCACCGAGGACGTGGCGGCGCTTCCCTCGGCTGCGATCCACCCCGACCGCTCCGAGGAGTCGATTCAGGGGACACTCGAGTTGCTGTATCGACTGCAGGATTACCTCGGCCGAATCGGCGGCATGGACGCCGTTACGCTCCAGCCGCCCGCGGGTGCAGCCGGTGAGTTTGTCGGCATTCGCGTCGCCGCGGCCTACCACGAGCACAACGGCGAGGGCCACCGCAACGAGGTCATCATCCCCGAGAGCGCCCATGGGACGAACTTCGCGACCGCCGCGCTCGGCGGCTACGACGTGGTTTCCCTGCCAAGCGACGAAGACGGACGCGTCGACCTCGGAGCACTCGAGGCCGCTCTCTCCGAAAACACCGCGGCACTGATGCTCACGAACCCTAACACGCTCGGCCTGTTCGAGCGTGACATCGAGGAAATCGCCGACATGGTCCACGACGTCGGTGGCCTCCTCTACTACGACGGCGCGAACCTGAACGCACTACTTGGCCGCGCGCGACCGGGTGATATGGGCTTCGACGTGATGCACTACAACGTCCACAAGACGTTCGCGACGCCACACGGCGGCGGCGGCCCCGGCGCGGGACCTGTTGGTGTCGTGGCTGAACTCGAGTCGTTCCTGCCTGCGCCTCGCGTCCGCGAGGTCGGTGGCGGAGCGAACGGCGCAGAGACCTACGAACTGTTCGACCCCGAACACACAATCGGCAACGTCCACGGCTTCCAGGGCAACTGGCTCGTCCTCGTGAAGGCGTTCGCCTACATTGCCCGCCTCGGCGACGAGGGCCTGGCAGACGCAAGCGCCAAGGCGGTGCTCAACGCGAACTACCTCGCAAGCCAGATCGAGTACGAGATTCCCTACGGGCCGTTCCACCACGAGTTCGTCGCCAGCGCGGGCGACCAGGACGCAGCCGACGTCGCAAAACGGATGCTCGATTACGGCGTCCACCCGCCGACGACGAAGTGGCCCGAAATCGTCCCCGAGGCGCTGATGACCGAGCCGACGGAAGTCGAGAGCAAGGATACACTCGATCGCCTCGCGGCGGCGTTCAACGCTGTCGCCAAGGAGAGCAACAAGGTACTTGAGGATGCTCCCGAGCGGACGACGGCACGGCGGATCGACCAGACCAGCGCGGCGCGGAATCCGCGGCTGTCCTGGCACGAGTTAGCCGAGGAAGACACGTAGGAGAGCCGTTTTCCGGTTCAGATTTTCTTTTCAGGGTTCAGAGTTCAGAGTTCAGCGTCCAGCAGACTCACTCGCAGTTCCGTTCCCACTCATCGCGCGAGATACTGTACTGGACGGCATCTCGCGGCTCGTCGTCGATGACGATCTCGTTGCGGAGCCGACCCTCCTTGCGACCGCCGAAGCGGTCGACGTACTTCTCGATAGCGCGGCGCGATTTTTCGTTTCCCGGGTCGTGTGAAACGGCGACCAGTTCGAGATCTAGCCGATCGAAGGCGAGCTCAAGCATACGGGCGGCGCGCTCGCCGGAGTAGCCACGGCCCCAGAATGGTTTCCGGAACCACGTGCCGAAGACCGCTCGCCGACGATCCCAGTCCGCGAAAAGACCCGCAGTACCGGCCAGTTCACCGGCCCGCTCGCCCTCGGTCGGACGAACGAGGTAGTTTGCAGCCTCGCCGTCGTCGAACTTCTCACCAGCCTGTTCGACCCAATCGAACGACTCCTTCGGGTGGGCGTGTGGGTCCCACGTCATGTACTTCGTCAACTCGTCGATGTGGGGTGCGCCGGTCCGGACGTGTTCGTAGAGTTCGTACGCGTTGAACTCCCCCGGGTGGAGCCGCTCGTACCGGAGGCGTTCGCTTTCCATCTCGGTCGGAAAGAGTGACATGTTCGTACACCTACAACGGACAGCGGTGACGATAAGCGTGTTCGAGAGGAGGAAGCAGTGAACACACCACCGAAACAGCTTTGAGTAGCTGATGTCAGTTCGCGATGAAGACGGCTAACAGCCACACGACAGTCATAGAAACAAGCAGCTACTGCCACAGAAACAGCCAGCCACAGCCACACTGAAGCTGCCAAACCAGCGGTTCCGATTACCGGTCCCCGTTGTAGTCTGGCAGCCCCGTCTCGAGGTGTTCGAGTAGCGCCGGATGCAGCGGGCCGTTCGAGCCGAGCAGTGCCGTCCACTCGTCGGTCTCGAGATCGAAGACGAACGGCTCGCCGCGCTCGTCGGTGATCGTCGCACCCGCAGCGCGGGCGATGACGAGGCCGCCGGCAATGTCCCACGGATAGGTGTCGTGCTCCCAGGTCGCGTCGGCACTGCCGCTCGCGAGATAACAGAGGTTGAGCGCGGCCGATCCCAGTCGGCGGACGCCGCGTGACTCCTGGTAGAAGTGCGAGAGGAAGGTGCCGTCCGGGTCGTAACCCGAGATGAGCATACTCTCGTCGAGCCGGTCGCGATCCGTCGTCTCGATCGGATCGCCGTCTCGCCACGCGCCGACACCCGCGATCGCGCTGAACAACTCATCTGTCTCAGGAACGTAGACGACACCCATCGCTGGCGTGCCGTTCTCGAGTAAGGCGATCGAAATCGAGTAGTTGGGGTTCCCATGGGCGAAGTTCCCGGTTCCGTCGAGGGGATCGACGACCCACGTATAGCCGTTCTTGCCGTTCCTCCGGGGTTGTTCCTCGGAGACGATGCCATGGTCGGGGAACTCGTTGTCGATAACGGTCGTGATGATCCGATTGGCCTGGTGGTCCGCCTCCGTGACAATATCCGATTTGTTGCTCTTGACGGCGACAGTCTCGACCTGGCCGTGCAGTTCGCGCAGCGGTTCGCCGGCAGCCTCGGCGGCTTCCGTCGCGATCGTATGGGCGCGCTCGAGTACCGCTGCGGAATCGTCGTCAGTCATGGCGGCGGAGCCGACAGCCGGGTCCCGAACACGGTCGTGGCTGTGCTCGTGACCGATCGACTCGGTGGAGAGGCTCGTCGTGCGCTCGCGTCCCGCCGTGGCGGACTGTCGCTGGGGTTCATCTACGTCGCGGATGCCCCAGCCGAGTTTCTTCGAAATCGCAGTGAAGAAGTGGTCGTCGTAACTCGTCCGGACGACGTGAGCGAGCCGCTCGGCTCCCGTAATCAGGACCTCCTCGCCGGTTTCGAGCGTGGCGTTCGCCCGACCGCCGTCGACTAGCAGCGTTGCCGGCCCCTGAGTCACGAACCGAAGCTCCGTCGAGGGCGAGACCACGATTGGCCGGACACCGAGCTGGTGGGTGTGCAGCGGGACGAGCTGGAGCGTGTGGTTGTCGACCGGGTAATGAATCGGTCCGTTGGCGGACAGCGAGATCCCGGTCGAACCCGTCGGCGTCGAGACCGCGAGGCCGGTTCCCTCGAACTCACCGATATACTCGTCGTCGGCGTAGACATCGAGCTGCGTGATCTTGCGGTCGATCGGGTTCTCTGGCGGCACGTGCTCGATCATCACGTCATTGATCCCCGTTGCGTCGATCTCTTCCCCGCGGACCGCGACCTGCTGGCGGCTATCGACCTTGGCGCGACCGTGGATAACCTCGTCGAGTGCCGCCTCTAGATCTTCGGGCTCAACGCGCGCGAGGAAGGCGAGTGTCCCCGTGTTGACGCCGATCTGCGGGACGTTCCGGGGCGCGAAGGTCTTGATCCCCTCAAGGAAGGTGCCATCACCGCCAATCGTCACGCCGAGTGTCGCTCGGTTTTCGTCGTAGACGTGGTCGATGTCGTCACCGACGGCCACCGTCGACAGCGAGATGTCGCGCTCGGCCGTCCAAGACTCGAGTCGGGCGACAACACCGTCGCTGTCGGGACTGACAATCGCGACGATCTCCTCCGTTGTCGCGAGTCTGCGTCCTTGCATTGAGAAAATGGTCGTACTGGCCGACTATGTGTGTTGGTGTTTTCGGCGTCGCTGAGAACGGTGGCGAGATCCCAGGAGCATGCGGACTCTCGCCCCATCAAACGAAGATCGTGTCGGCGAGTGTCCTACACAGCTAGTAAGTGTTAGAACACAAGGGCTTAACCCGTCTACGAGTGTGGTACGCGACACGCACGAATGAGTTCTGGAGAGACCGCGGACGAAGACGACGCACACGAGTTCGCCGTTGCGTTCGGGAGGGGGCAGTTCACAACTGCCGTTGGGCTGCTCAGCGAGGACGGACACGAACAGCTCGTTGCGTCGTATCCCGATCAGTTCCAGGACGGGGAACTCGAGCCCACAGCAGCGCTCGAAGCGTACTGGCGGGGACTGTACAATCAGTACGGCGAGTTCGTGGACGTGGGTGCGATCACGGTCGACGACGCTGACGTAATGGTCGAGCTTTGCTTTGTGGATGGCGTCGAACGCGCGACACTCGAGTTCGACGAGGATGGCGTCGCCGATCTCGAGTTCGATCCTGCGTACGAGGTTCCCGACTACGTCGACCACGGTGCGTTTAGCGAACGCAACGTGATGGTCGACACCGAAGACAGTGAACTGGCGGGTGTCCTCGCGGTTCCCGATAGCGACTGCCCGGTTCCCGGCGTTGTTCTCGTCCACGGTCATGGGATCCACGACCCCAACGGGACCGTCGGCGCAACGAAGATTCTCAGGGATCTCGCCTGGGGGCTCGCGAGCAACGGAATCGCCACGCTCCGGTACGAGAAGCGGCTCAACTCCGCCGACGTGCCCGACGACGAGTACACGCTCGACACCGTCGTCACCGATGATGCAGTCGCTGCGATGTCGACGCTTGCCGACGCCGACGACATCGCCGCTGACAGCGTGTTCGTCGCCGGACACAGTCAGGGCGGACTGTGCGCGCCGCGGATCGCCAGCCGGTACGGTGACGCCGCCGGTGTCGTCGTGCTCGACGGCACTGCCGATCCGGTCGTCGACCCAGACAATCTCACGTGGCTACGGTACAGTCTGGACGTCGACGGTGTGCTCGACGACGAACAAGAAGCCGAGTTCGAGGCCATGCGAGAAACGTTCCGGCGCATCGCAGACTGCGAGTTCGAACCCGACGAGACGATTAGGGGGTTCCCCGGCGTCTGGCACCAGAGCCATCACGACTACGACCCAGTGGGCACCGCGAGCGACCTTGCGGCCCCGACGTTCGTGCTGAAGACGGACCGAACCGACCCGGAACGCCAGCCGGAACTGGCCGAAATGGTGCGCGACCACTACGAGACGTGGCAATCAGCGGACCTCCCACCCGGCAGCCGAACTGAATACTACGAGGGGATTGGTCACTACTTCCAGCCAGGTCCTGCCCCAGTGACGCAGACCCGTCTCTTTTTTGGTGGCAACGTAGCAGACGCCATTATCGAAGACATCACAGAGTGGGTTTTGGAGACACAGTCGCGCGCAACCGAGTCGGAGTGATGCGGCTTGCGGTGCAGGCTTTGACGACAGCTAAACGAAACAGAGGGCAGTCAGCGATCTGTCTCAGGCGTCCACACTCGAGTCGACCACGGTTCCGTTGTCGCTGATCTGGACGAAGCCGTAGTCGCAGTTGGGACAGTGCCACTTGACCTTTTCGCCGAGGTGCATGGTCGTGCTCGCTGCGCGGTAGAAGGTCTGCTCGCCGCCGCAGTCGGGGCAGTCGTGATCGAGTTCCATCGCCATACGGGGCGCTTGCGCACGGAGCGAATTGAACGTACTGGTTCCGACCGCCAGGTTCTGGATTCTGGGTTGTGGCTTCCAGCTTCTGCGGTTCCAGTTCTGGACCCCGTGTTCGACTGGCAGCGGTCAGCAACGACACAGCCAGGCAGCCAGCAATTAAGTAACCGCCCTCCGTCGGTTCGGCCATGTCGATCTACACCGGCCGCGGCGACGATGGCCAGACGGACCTGCGGGACATGACCCGCGTCTCGAAGACGAGCGCCCGTATCGAGGCCTACGGCACCGTCGACGAACTCAACGCGCTGCTCGGGACGATCCGCCCAACCGGCCACGACGACGTGGACGAGCGCCTGCGAAGCGTGCAGAACCACCTTCACGTCGTGCAGGCCGACTTCGCGAACCCCGATCCCGACGAGGACGACCCTGCGATCACCGCCGCACACGTCGACACCGTCGAGGACTGGATCGACGAGTTTGACGAGGAACTCGAGCCGCTGACCTCGTTCATCCTCCCCTCGGGCGGCGACACTGGCGCGCGACTGCACCACGCGCGAACGGTCTGTCGGCGCGCCGAACGCCGCGCCGTCGGCCTCGCACAGGAAGAAGAGATCAACGAACAGGCCGTCCAGTACCTGAACCGACTGTCGGACGGGCTGTTCACCTTCGGCCGCGTCGTCAACGCGCGGGAGGGTGAGCCGGAGGAAGCACCGGAGTACTGAGGGATTGCGGTATTGAGCTGGCGGGTGGTTGTGAACTGGATTTTGGGTGAGTAGTGAGGTGGACTCGAGTACTACCTCGCGCTGGATCGAAATTCTCGGCAACAGTTTGCTGTGAGGGTGGCAGAGGAGGTTGGTAGTGAGAGAGGGCAGTGTGGGCCTGCGTCGATGGGTCACACTGCCGACTGAAAGGAAGTCTTAAGTCGAATGCGCGGATAGCACCGGGTGCGGGTTGGTGATCTAGTCCGGTTATGATACCTCCTTCACACGGAGGAAGTCGGCAGTTCAAATCTGCCCCAACCCATTTTTCACGACGCAATACCGACGAGCGAAGCGAGGAGTCCGCGCCGGGAAAAATTGTTACGGCTGATTTAAACTAGACCGAGGTTCTGCGCCCCAGGCGCAGGTTCTCGGGCGTAGTTCAAATCTGCCCAACCTACTACTTTTCTGCCGCGAGTCAAGTGGCTGTTTTCTCCAACCTCAGAGCCACTACTGGGCCTTTCTCCGATAGGGCCTCCGTGAGACGGGGCACCAATCCGACTAAGTCATTGTTGGGTATGCGTCATATGACAATCCCTGGCAAAGGGACCAAATCACTCACATAAATATGTTCGTTCCGGCCCGTGTCACCAACACTTTCTGCACCCTGCTGCTTCGTCCGTGACGGTTTCTATGACACGCTCACGTTCGGCTAAAACATATTTAACGGTTAGTTGTGTGGGTGGTAGTCATGGTGAAGGGCACGCGTTCCTCGGGCGACCAGTCGCAAACGGAGACGGGGACCGCTGACCGAGCAAGCGAATCCGACTCCCGTGAGTCGAACGACGGGGCCAACCGGCTCACCAACGGCGGGTCCGGTGACGGTGGTATCGAATCGGACGATCTAGCCGATGCCGAACTCGAGCGCGTCCAAACGGCCATGAATCGGTGTGCCGACGGCGACCTGACGGTACGGCTAGACGAAAACGCAGCAGACGACCGCATCGCCGCGATCGCCGCGGAATTCAATCGACTCGTCCGCACTTTTTCGGAGACCATCGACGACGTCGATGAGTTCGGCGAGCAGGTCACCGGAGCCAGCGATCACGTCGGTTCACGTGTCGACGACGTGAAGGACACGAGTAAAACGGTGAGTACGGCGGTATCGCACATTTCCGATAGTGCAACCGAACAACACGCGCGAATCGACACCGCGACGGGCGAACTCCAGACGCTCTCGGCCACAACCGAAGAGATCGCGAGTTCGGCCGCGGAAGCAGCCGCAACCGCACAGAACGTCGCCGAACGCGGCCAGGATGGTCGCAACGCGGCGACGGGTGCGCTCGAGGAACTCGACGACATCAACAATCGGACCGGGCGGGCCCGCGAGAGCGTCGAGCGGCTGGATGAGCGGATCGCCGAGGTCGAGGGGATCGTCGAACTGATCCGCGATATCGCCGACGAGACGAACCTGCTCGCACTCAACGCGTCGATCCAGGCGGCCAAGGCCGGCGAGGAAGGTAACGGGTTCGCGGTCGTCGCGAACGAGATCAAGAGCCTCGCCGAGGAGGCCCACGACGCGACGGCAGAGATCGAAACCTCGATCGACGAGATCAGGGACGAAACCAATGACACCGTCGCCGAGATCGAGGAAATGCACGAGCGCGTCACCACCGGTCTCGAAACCGCCGAGTCGGCGCTCGAAGCGTTCACCGACCTCGTCGACGACATCGAGGAGACGACCGTCGCGGTCGAGGAAATCTCCGAGGCGACCGACGAGCAGGCGTCCTCCGTCGAAGCGATCGTCTCGATGGCCGATGACATCGCAGACATTTCGGACGATACGTCAACGAAAACTGACGACGTAACCGTCGCCGCGCGGGAACAGACCACCTCCCTAACCGAGGTCGCCGCCAGTGTCTCCGCCCTCAAGGAACGGGCGACCGCGATCGAGTCTCTCCTTGACACGTACGACACCAGCACTGTCCGCGTCGAAACCGACGCCACTGTCCTCGAGTTCTGGCACGCGATGGGTGGCGACAAGGGAGTACTACTCGACGAGCTCATCGCCGAATTCGAAGCGCAGACCGACGGCATCCGGATCGAATCCCGATCGAAAGGAAGCTACCGCGGGACGTTCGATGCGACGCTCTCGGCAGTCGAACGTGGTTCCCCGCCGGCGATTGCACAGCTGTACGAGATTGGGACGAAACGCGCCCTCGACAGCGACGCCTTTGTCCCGGTTGAACGAGTCCTTTCGGGCCACGACCTCTCGCTCGACGAATTGCTCGACCCTGTCCTTGAGTACTACCGGACCGACGGCCAGCTTTACTCGATGCCGTTCAACGCCTCGACGCCGGTGCTTTACTTCAACGAGGCGGCGTTCGACGGTGCCGGACTCCAACGGACGTCGCCGCCGCGAACCTTCGACGAGGTTCGAGACGCCGCCGAACAACTGGTCGACGCTGGCGTCGTCGACGCCGGAATTACCTTCGCAAACTACTCGTGGTTCATCGAACAGTGGTTCGCCGAACAGAACCAGCCGCTGGTCGACGAAAACAACGGCCGCGACGGCACGCCGACCGAAGCCTATCTCGACGGCGACGCTGGACGGACCGTCTACGACTGGCTCACCGGACTCGATCGTGACGGCCTCTACCACGATCCTGGCATCGAAGCTCGCGGCAAAGCCAGAGAGCGGTTTCACGCCGGGGACGCCGCCATGCTCATTGACTCCACATCGTCGCTGACGTCCGTTGTCGGCGACGCCGACTTCGATGTCGGTACCGGTTACTTCCCAGTTCCCGCAGAACGTCACGGTGTCGTCGTCGGCGGCGGCTCGCTGTGGATCACTGCTGCTGCATCGCGCGAGGAGCGACGCGCCGCCGCCGAATTTCTCGCCTGGCTCGCCCAGCCCAAACAACAGGCCCGCTGGCACAAGGAAACCGGCTACTTCCCCATCCACGAAGAGGCCGTCGAGCGGCTCGACCGAGAGGGCTGGTTCCGCGAAAAACCCGGCTATGAAACCGCGATCGAACAACTCCTCGCATCCGAGAACACCCCTGCGACGAACGGCGCGCGAATGGGACCGTTCAACACCGTCCGCACCCTCATCGCTGAAGCCTCCGACAACGTGATCCCCGAATTCGGTGTCGACGACGGACTCGAACGTCTCAACGACCAGGTCGAACTCCAGCTTCGGCGCTATCGCGACGAGGACCTCAGCGGTATCGACCACTAACAGTAAGTCTCTCGCTCAGTAATATTTACTATGATAATAACTTCTTATCAGCGAGTACTATATGGTTCCACATGGCAGACAATCGGCTCGGGTAGTCGATTGAGCGCGTAGTCTATTCGGTTAGTTCCACAGCACAGTGGCCAACTTTTGCGTTTTCTTTCGTTTTCTGGTGCCTGTTTGGTGGTCTCGTTGGTCGCACGTACTCTCTCTGCAGCCGCCGTCCACATATAGAGATTCAGGATTGTCTTGCAATCTCGTTTCAGTCGATCACATCGGATTCGGATGAGTGTCTGCTTGGAGAAGGTGTACAATCCAAAATCTGCCCGCTTGTTCGCTGTCGAAACCGCGTACTATAGTAACAACTGCAACTATTTACACACTGGTCGCACAACTGACGTGCGATCAGGTGTGCATTGACTTGCAGTGGCTACTATAGGCACTGCATTCGAGTACCCGCCGCACTACTCCCACCGATCTTCAACGCTGACCCTGTAAACTGCCCCACAGTCCATCTACTGGGCCGACCGGCCACCGCACAGCAGCGACTCGCTCGCAGACTACGACCACCTGTGAAATTTATTACACCAGCCGGTGGCGATTGCCCTGCCATGCCACCATACATCACCCTGTGGCAGTTCACAGAGCAAGGCGCGGCATCGATTCGGGACAGCCCTGATCGTATCGACCGCATCGAAGAGCAGTTCGAAGACCTCGGCGGGGAACTCAAGTCCTTCTACATGCTGATGGGCCAGTACGATACCATCACGATCAGCGAGTTCCCGGATGACGAAACGGCTGCACAGGCCGTCCTCTCCGTCACCGAAGCCGGAAACGTGAGTTCGGAGACCCTCCGGGCGTTCGACCGGGACGCGACGCGGGAGGTACTCGAGTCGATGCCGTGAAACGGAACCGAGTTCGCTGGTGGGGATCGTCCCAAAACAGGATCGAAAACGGCGGACCGATGCGCAGCAAGAATCGATCAAAACAGCAGTACAGACAGTGTCGACGACGGTCACAATATTAAACTAAATGGTTAACTGTCTGCGCGACGAGTACTCAACTAGATGGTTACCCAACGAGTGGACGATGACCAGCTCGACGCGATCTTTCAGGCGCTGTCGAATCCGACGCGACGGGCGCTCATAGAAGAGCTTGCCACCGGGCCGGCGAACGTCACCGAACTCGCCGAGCCACACGATATGTCGCTGGCTGCGGTGTCGAAGCACCTGCAAGTGCTCGCAGACGCCGGGCTGATCGAGGTCGAACAGGACGGACGCGTGCGGCAGTGTCATCTGGAGGCAGCCCCGCTGAGCGTTGCGTTCAGCTGGCTGACGCAGTACCGCGTCTTCTGGGAGGATCGGCTGGACGCGTTGGCTGACCATCTGGAGCACGAGACCAATGACTGACGAAACAACTGCCGAATCCGAGTCAGAATTCGACCCCAGCGACTACGATACGACCATCCACCGAACGTTCGACGCCCCCCGAGACCGCGTGTTCGCCGCGTGGACCGAACCCGACCAACTCGAGCAGTGGTGGGGGCCAACCGGCTTCACCGTCCCTAACTGCGAGGTCGACCTGCGACCCGGGGGCACGTTCCGGATCGACATGGAGGCACCGGACGGAACGGTTTATCCCGACGAAGGTGTCTACCGCGCCATCGACGAGCCGAGTCGACTCGAGTACACCAGCATGGCGTTCCACGACGAGGACGGCGAGCCCCAACTTGAGGTCGACACGGTCGTGACTTTCGAGGAGCGAGGCGGCGACGAGACCGAACTAGTCGTAGAAGCCAGTGTGGTGCGGGCAACGCCGGAGATTGCCGAACATATAGATGGGATGGCCGAGGGGTACGACCAGAGTTTCGAGAAGTTGGACGCGCTGCTGGCTGACGAGCCAGTCGACGACCGGGCTGTGCACGGCTGAGCAGACGACCTGCTTCGAGTTCAGCTACGAGCGAGTAGCCGAGGTAGCTTGTAGTAGGAAGTGACACAAGATCGTGATCGACCGAAATGCGGTTTGCGTTGCGGGCGTTTTTTCGAAAAAGTCATGATCGGTAGTCGTGAGCGGCGTGTGCAGCAGCCGGTCAGAACGGCTGGCGTCCGACGACGCCGAGTTGCTGGAGGGGTCCGAACGCGTCATCGTTGACTCGGCGCTGTGGATGCGGCAACTGCCATGGGAATCACCGGTACTAGAGACGCTCGGTGCGGAATAACACTTCCAACCAATAGCCGACGAAGGCTTAAGGAGGCCCGTGATGAATGATAAACCATGTCATACCAGGTCCGCTGTGACAGCTGTGATTTCGACCAGGAGCTCGCCGACTGGGTCGAAGCCAGCAGCGCCGCACGAGAACACGAAGCGAAGTACGGAAGCCACTGGGTGAGTATCCACGATCTGCAGGCGGTCTGAGCCACCAGCAAGACCAACCAATCAGATTGTAACACAGTCATCCGGTCGGAGAACACTTCTTTGTCGGTCGACGGTGCCCGTCCCAGTGACGATGGGAGATATTGACGTTGCCATCGGCGTCGACACGGACTGCGTCGCCGGTTGGCTCGGTTCTTACGGTGGCGAAGACTCACTAGCGGACCTCTCGCGCGGCCTCTCGGCCGGCAGCGAGGGCGTTCTGCGACTGCTCACGCTGTTCGAGGAGTTCATCCGCTACGTCAAAAGCCACGAACGCGCGGAGTTCGTCGCACTCGAGACGGTCGCGGAAACGTTCAGGGCCGATCCGTCGGTGTACGAGTGCGAGGGCGAGTATATTTGAGGACGGTGCTGATTTGGCGCACACCAATTCAGACCAGTTTGTTCCGCGTCCCGTACCCTCTTTGTCGTCTGTGAGCCAGTAGTAGGTGATGAAGTACTACGAGGACATCGAAATCGGAGACACGATGGAGTTCGGCGAGTATCACGTGACCGAAGCGGAAATTATCGACTTCGCCGACACTTATGACCCGCAGCCGTTTCACATCGACACGGAAGCGGCGACGGAGTCTGCGTTCGGCGAACTGGTCGCTTCGGGCTGGCACACGGCGTCGATGTGTATGCGGCTGCTCGTCGACGGACCGATCGACGACCGGGCGAGTATGGGTGCCCGCGGCATCGACGAACTACGCTGGAAGCGGCCGGTCAAACCGGGCGATACGCTCTCGATTCGAACGGAAGTGATCGACAAGCGAGTCTCCGAGAGCGACCCGAAACGAGGGTACGTTGACAGCCGACTGGAGGGGATCAACCAGCACGACGAGGTCGTCATCTCCTGGATCGGACTGGGGATGATCGAGCGGCGGAACCCAGGCGAGGATGCCGAGTAGAGATGGTGGCTGAGACGGAGATGGAAATGGAAATGGAAATAGAGGCGGGGACGGGGACGAGAGTCACAATAGCTCTGGCTTGGTTCTGGCTCTAGTGCTGATTCTTACGGTGCCACGTCGAAGTACGCAGCCAGAATCGCCGTGTGAACCTCACGGTGATCCGTCTCCTGAATCGTCGCAGCGGCCTGAAACCGCTCCCGAACGCTCGCAGCCGTCTGGGGTGGCGCGGCCAGGTGTGTGAGAACGAACGAATCTGGTTCGACGGTGGCGGCCACATCGAACGACGCGTCGTCGTAGAGCGCTGCAAACTCGTCGACAACCGCCGTCACGAGGTCGGCGGTCGCGTCGGCACCGGGGTCTCCCTGTGGGACGGAATCGGCGGTCGGGTCGAAGTACGTCTCGAGATCCACGACGCCAGCCTCGTCGTGGAGGTAGTCTGCGAGCGCCTCGAACACCGGCTGTGAGACGTAGACACCGACCAGTTTGTAGCGTGATGGCGCTGACATTGGCTTAGACGACGGCCTCGACCCACTCTGCAGTAACGAATCTGTACCGACACCCCTCACAGAGTTCGACCTCGACGACCTCGTCCGTCGAGAGGTAGACGTGACACCACTGTACCGGCAGACTGTCGTCGCCGCAGTTCGCACAGAGTGTGGACATAGGCCTGACTCGTTACCTACCTACACCCGGACGTTGTATAATTGCTCGCCTGACAACGCGGTCAGGAGATCTTCCTTCCAGCCGATCAGAACCGCCGCCGAAGTTCAGCGACAACCGTCGCCGGGACGTCCAGTGCTGCGAGTGCACGACGACGCTGCTCTTCGGTTCCGTGGCCGGCAACAAAGCCGTTGAGCCGGGCAACGACTGTCGAGTCGACGAACTCGTCACCGTATCGGTCGGCAAGTTCGTCGCCAGCGACCGGCGTCGACCGAAGTTCGTACTTCTGGTGATAGTCCTCCGCGAGCGTGATGGACTCCAGTACCTCAATCTCCGATACCACTGTCGCACCGGTTCGCTCGGCGAGGTCGTCTTTCGTGCGCTGGGCAGTCTCGTACTGCTCGTCAGTGTGTGCGAGGACAACGCCGCGATACTGTCGCTTTCGGGACGAGGATTGCCAGGTGTGGTTCGCCCAGAACACCTCGAGCAGCTCCTCGTACGAGAGCGTTTCCGGGTCGAACTCGAGTTGGATGACTTCGGTGTGATCGCCAAGGGAGTAATAGCTCGGATTCGGTGTGGTGCCGCCGGCATAGCCGACCCGTGTTCGAACGACGCCTTCCATCGCGCCGAATCTGGCGTCGGGGCCCCAGAAACAGCCCATGCCGAACGTTGCCGTCTGCGCTTCCGGTGGGTGCTGTGATTCACTTGCAACGGCTGCCAACTGCCGTGTGACTGGCGCGTCTGGGTGCGTCACAGACGTGATTCGAACCGTGGCGGGATGTGTGTATCGCCGACCGTGACACCTGCGCCCAACTGTCATACTTTTATATGTTGGACAGGAATCAAGAAGATATGCGAGCAGCAGTACTCGAGGAACACGGTGAACCGCTCGCGGTCAAAGACGTTGACTATCCTGAACCGGAACCCGATCAGGTGATCGTCGAAACCGAAGCCTGTGGGATCTGCCGGAGCGACTGGCACGCCTGGCAGGGCGACTGGAGCTGGATCGGTGCCTCGGTTCCGGAGGGCCAGATTCTCGGCCACGAACCCGCGGGCATCGTCTCCGCGGTCGGTGAGGATGTCGAGACGCTACAGGAAGGCGACCGCGTTGCAGTGCCGTTCCACCTCGGTGACGGTACCTGTTCACACTGTCGCGAGGGGCGCGCGAACAACTGCGAGACGGTGATCCCGCTCGGACTGTCGAGCATCGCACCAGGTGCGTTCGCCGAGGCGTTTCCGGTCCGCGAAGCAGACTACAACTGCGTGAAGCTCCCCGATAGCCTCGACTTTGCCGAGATGGCCGGCCTCGGCTGCCGGTTCATGACCGCCTACCACGCGCTGGCGGACCGCGCAGAGCTCCGGCCCGGTGACTGGGTCGCGGTCCACGGCTGTGGCGGCGTCGGCCTCTCGGCGATCCACATCGCCGACGCACTGGGCGCACATCCGATCGCAGTCGACGTTCGCGAGGACAAACTCGAGCGTGCCCGCGAACTCGGCGCGTCCGCAACGGTCAACGCAGCCGAGGCGGGCACCACGGCTCAAGAGGTCAAGGCGCTCGCCGGCGGCGGCGCAGACGTCTCGATCGACGCGCTCGGTATCGCCGAGACCTGCCAGAACTCGATCGGCAGCCTCGGCACCCGTGGTACGCACGTCCAGGTCGGCCTCACAACCGGCGAAGAAGAAGGACAGATCGAGCTCCCCGTCGACGTGATGACGATGCGGGAACTCGACTTCCACGGCTCGTTCGGCATGCCGCTCGTTCGCTACGAGGAACTGTTCAAGCTGATCGGGGAGGGGACACTCGAGCCGAGCAAGATTATCGGCGAGACGTTGTCACTCGAGGAGGTCCCCGAGACGTTGGCCTCGATGGACAACTACGAGACGGTCGGGATTCCGGTTGTTACGGAGTTCTGATACGACAGGGCGTTCTTGGTTCAGTTCTGACCCGTTAGCCGTTCTTTCGGTTCAATAGCTCACAGCGTGTGTATCTGTTCTGAGAAACGAGCGGTGCGGCTGGGACAGGATACTGCAACACTACTGTCACTGCCGTGAAAGCCGCCGCCAGCGCCGCCGTCGGAACGGCGGGCGGCGACCGACAGACAGCACGTATACCCGAACGGGGGCGGGAGCCCGCCCGGGCGTGAGAGACATGAGCTAACTCGAAGCGGGGGCGAGTCCACTTCCGAGCGATCCGGGCACGAACGCACGCAATCGGCTGTCAGCGCGTCGTGTCTGGGCCAAGCGCGTACCCGGCGGGGCGTGTTATCCCCGCACGTGAGTCAGAGGACGGTGTTCCCCTTTGTTATGAACAGAGTTGGTGGATCGTAGTGTGTGCAAACCTGCAACAGGAGTAGAATACGGCGGGCGTATCGATCCACTACAGTCGAATTCACCGCCAGTTCTCTACGCACCCTCGTGAGGACCGTATCACTCGAGTAGGGTCTAAAATCGCAGCACAGAGTGGTTCCCGGCGGTCGGATAGCAGTACGGCCCGCCTGTTGGACGTATTTCACTGCCTACCGCCGCGATAGGCACCGAAGTCGCCGTCAGATCGATACCCGTGGACCGCGTGTCCCGGTCTATGTGTGCTAGCCTATCCCCACCCGAATCGACTTCAACACCGATCCGCGTCGGTATCGTCGGCCTCGGCTACATCGGCACCACGGTCGGCGGGCAACTCCACCGCCACGCCGACGCCACCATCGAAGCCGTCTGTGATCTCGATCCCGATCAACTCGAGTCCCTCGGCGACGAGTTCGGTGTTCCACCCGAACGGCGATACACCGAGTACGAGTCGATGCTCGCTAATGCGAACGGCAAACTCAATGCCGTCCTCATCGCCACACCCCACACGCTCCACTACGAGCAGGTCGTCGCCGCACTCGAGTCCGACCTGCACGTCTACTGCGATAAGCCGCTGACGACGGAACGCGAACACGCTCGCGATCTCGTCGAGCGATCGGCGCACACCGACCTGACCCTGATGGTCGGCTATCAGCGCCACCTCCAGACCGCGTTTCAATTGGCACGGGATCGCTTCGACTCGGGGCCGCCGCGGTGGGTGACGGCCTCGATCACCCAGGACTGGATCGCGGACTCGCAGGAAACGTGGCGGCTCGATCCAGCACTCTCGGGCGGCGGCTTCCTCTATGATACGGGGAGTCACGTCCTCGACGGCATCCTCTGGACGACCGGACTCGAGCCGACCTCCGTCGCCGCGAGCATGGACTTTCACGATGTCGAACAGCGAGTCGACAGCCGTGCACACCTAGACATCCGGTTCGAGAACGGCGCGACGGGAACAGTCTCGCTCCACGGCGATCTTCCCACGACCCGCGAACACATCCACTGCTGGGATGACGACGGCGCACTCTACATCGAGGGCACCCAGTGGGGCTCGCGCGATATCTTCGAAATTGAGACCGACGCAAGCGAACGCGTCCCTTACATCGACCACCGGCGAGAACAAACCCGCGCCGATGCCTTCGTCGAGAGCATTCGTGGCGGACCCGAGCACGAACCGCCGGCGACCGCCCGCGATGCACTCCGGGTAACCGCCCTGACTGAGGCAGCCTACGAGGCCGCCCGAACCGGCGAGCGAGTCTCGGTCGGACTCGAGTAGGGTGGCCAGTAGCGGCGGCCGAGAAGGGGGCCCAGTGTCCCCTCGAACAGACCGGTCAGCGGTTGTGGGAAGGCGACGAATAACGGTTCGATACGAGCTGATAACTCCCCGTTTTCCGACGGCTACTCGGAACGGTATCCTGGTGGATGGCCCCGATTCAGTCGTGCGATTATGACCTGTTTACGCGGGCTTCAGGAGCGCCGGACGAACGCCTCGAAAGAGAGTCGATAGCATGGGAGTGATCGACCGATTTCCAGACGGTAAGACTGTGATAGTGTACCATTCAATTCGGTTACAAGCCGGATAACTACAACCGGTGCAAGCGACCCGTCGGATATGATCACCTGTACAAACTGTGAGACCCCGCAGTTCCTGCAGATCACCCAGAGTCGCGTCTATTTCGAAGATGGAGAGGTCATCAACGAACTATCAGAGAGTTACGAGTGTACCCTCTGTGGGTCAACCGGTCAGTACGTCTACGACGAGGATCGCGACGAAGAGGCGGTCTCTGGCGACGTCGAGTTGACGACCGAGCGACCGAAGTTCGCCTGACAGCTGCGACCGGTGATCCGGCGCAGGACACTGGTCAACCTGGTGAGTACCACATTACCGATCAAGATCGTGTCTACTCCCCCTTTTCCTGCTGCTAGTCGGGCTCGACGTGCCGATGCGGCCGTCTAACTCGCCGCTCGGTCGCGGACCTGGAACTGCCGTCCGCTGTGCCCCGTCCGTCTTCGTACCCGACCCCGTCGTCTGCTCGAGTTCGCCGTGTTTCTCTGCGCTACGCAGCCTGTGTCTCGCGTCCCACTCCTCGAAGAGGCCGTACTCGGTCATCGTCTCCATGCCAGCGAGTGCGGCCGTGAGCTTGAGGCCGACGAGTGGGATTTCGGCGACAGAGATGATAACGTCGGCCCGAAGGATCACGCCGTCCCGGAGGATCACGTCTAGCAGGTCGACCAGCGCGTCGTCGTCCTTTCGCGGTTCCACAGTTGGTCACCCCCCGATGCGGGCTGGGCCACCCGCGTTTCCGCCATCGCCATCGCCATTGCCATTGCCATCGTTCTCGTCGTCGCCGATCGCCGGCGCGAACGTGTACGGTGGCCATGGGCCCGTGAAGCGGACTTCGATCCCGTCTTCGGCCGCCACGTCGTCGAGGATCGAGCCAATCTCGTCCTCATTGTCTTCGTGTGCGAGGAGTGTGAGTCGGCAGATGGTCTCCGAGTCGGCCGTGGTTGCGTTGCTCTCGTCCTCAGTGTCGCCGTCACCGCCGGGCCGATGATTATCGCCACCGTCACCGCCATCGCTCTCCCTACTGCTCCCGCCACTACCGCGACCCGCAACCTTCGTAATCTCCGACGCCGGCGAGCGCTCAAGTGTATGCACCTCGCGTGCTTCCTTGGCCAACTCCGCCTCCAGTTCGGCCGTCATGGTCTCGCGACGGGCGGCCCGAAGTTCGGTGAGTCGCTGGTCGAACTGCTTTTCGAGCAAGAACGCCTGTCCCTTGCTCGCCTCGTCGATCTGCGCTTCGAGTTCGGACAGGCGCTCGTCCTGCGCAATCAGCGTCTCGTCGTCCGGCGAATCGTACTCGACGACCTCGACGCGGTACTCCCAGTGGCCAGCGAGCTCCGAGAGCACCGGCTGCAGCGTGTCTGTCTCCTCGCGAAGCCACTGCCGAAGGCCAGCCTCGCCGCCGCGGAGGATCGTGTCGAACTGGAACGGAACCGGCGTGCCGAACGCCTCACCCGCCGCGTCGACTACCGTCTGGTGGCGGATCAGCCAGCGCTGGATCTGTCCGAGATCGTCCGTGTCGTAGAGCCCGTCACAGGCGTGGACGACGGCTCCGATTCCGTTCTCCGCGATCACCGAAACTGACTCGCCGTCGATCCCGGTCGTCTCGAGTTCGGCGTCGGACTCGGCCTGGACGACACAGTAGAGGTAGCGCCCGTTGTTGATCTCGGGAATATCCGCTGCGTCGGGGGTCGTTTCGTCAGTCGTCACTGTTCCTCACCTCCGAACACAGAGTAGCCGGGTTTGCGGTGAGACGGCGCGTCGGCGTTGAACTGTTCGATCGCGTCCGAGACCAGTCCATCCAGATCGCCGCGCAGGTCGTCGACGCCGTCTTCGATCCCCTCGTCTGCTTTGAGCTGTTCGATCTCCGCTTCGATCGTTGCGAGTTGGCGGCCGAGGCGGTCGATTTCCTCGTCCGAGAGGTTGCCGGACTCCATGCGTCGGACGGCCTCGCGCTCGAGTGCGTCGATGAGGAGTTCGACGACAGTGATGACGAGGGTGATCAGTCCCTGGCGGGCGTCGTCGCCGTCGCCGATGTCGATCGTGGTCATTCGTTGCCCCCCGGGTCGTCGGCGGTCTCGTCGGTGTCGTCCTGTGCTGTCGCTGCTTCGGTATCAGCATCGTCGCCATCATTACCGCCGGTCTCATTATCGTCGTCATCACCGCTGTCCTCATCACCGTCGTCAGCCGCCGTCACGTTGACCCCTCGTGTCGGATCGATCGCTGGCTTCGGTCGCTCCATCTCGGCAAGTTCTGGATCGCCCGCCGCTTCGGCGACTCGCTGCATATCCGTCCCTTCGGGGAACTCGAGTCCGTACTTCGCCGCTGTCTCGAAGGAGGCGATGGCAGCCCGAAGCTGGATGCCGAGCAACTGCGTGTCGCCGATCGAGACGGCGATGTCGGCATTGATGACGATGCCCTTGTCCAGCAGCATCTCGACGATATCAGCGAGATCGCTCTGCTGGCGACTCGGCTGGAAGCTATCGGCCATCCGGCCCACCTCGCGTTGGGTTCGCGTTCGGCACCGACAACGGAGTGGGACACGAGCTAAACGGAGCACTCGAGTTCTTGCTCTGTCGACGCTCTGTCTGTGATGTCTGGGAGGCGGTTCGACTGCGACGGGACATCGACGCTGATTCAGGTCTGGTGTGACTCATGCTGGATACAGGTACTGTAGCGGCAGTGGCGACACGGCTCGTCCAGAAGACCAACGGCTGGGCTCGAACAGGCATCAGTTCGCACCTCCGTCGGTGTTTCCGACATCGTCGCTCGCACGCTGGTCCGCCGGTTGTTCAGTCGCCTGTTCGTCCTCGGTCTCGTCGAGAGAGGCATCGTTTCGGCGCTTTTTCCGTTCGCGCTCGAACCGCTTGCCGTAGATCCGCTTCCGACTCGGGGCCGTCGAGAGTTTGACCTGCTGTGGCACCGTCGAGTGCTTGACGCCACTCGCGACATCCGCTCGCTCTGTCGGCATCGTCGACGCCGCCGTCGGATTGCGCGAGTTCGCACTCGTATCCTGGCGGCGCATCTTCTCCCGATTGAACTCGTGAACCCGGGAAAATTTGGCGTGCGTCTCGAGTAACGCCGCCCGAAAGCTGTCGATCCCCGCCATCGCCGTCTGCTGGATCGCGACCTGGTAGGCCTCGGGATCGTCCATCACGTCGATGTCGCCGAGCAGTTCGGTGGGGTCGGCGTCCGTCTCGAGCATGTCGCCGTCGAAATCCGCGTCGAGGAGGTCATCATCCTCACCGTCGTCATCGCCGACGAGACCTTCTGTGATCCCGCCCCCACCGCCGTCCTCGTCGTCACCAGTCAGTTCCCCGGCCGTTTCCTCGAGATCGCGTTTCGTCTCCCAGAGGCTGCCGAGGTCAGTTGCATCCCAGGCATCGAGCAAGTCGATCGCCTGAAAGAGGTGTCCGAAATCGATCACGTCGGATGCACCAGTGTCGTCATCAGCCAGTGCAGACGGCATTTCACCCGCGTTGATTGCTGCAACCAATTCGTCTGCGTCGACTGCCTCCGGAAGGTCCGACAGGTCGACCGTCTCGAGGACAGACTCGAGTTCGGTCGCCAGTTCGGCGAGGGTGTCGAGATTCTGTGAAAGGTCGGTGAGGGTCTCGTCGTCGAGGCTCTCGCGGTCGGTACCGTCTTCCTCGCCGAACGTCTCGAGTGACTCGAGTGCATCCTCTGCATCTGCAATGAGGTCGCCGAGGTCGGCATCGACCGACTCGGTCACCGAGCCGTCGCTCATGGCTCCCCTCCTGACTCGGTCTCGGCCCCGGTATTCGAGTCGGTGTTCGAACTTGACTCCGAACTCGAGTTTGAGCCCGCACCCGTATCCGAACTTGCACCCGAACTCGAAGCTGAACTCGAGTATCCTGTTGGTTCATCAGCAGCAGTGTTCGACTGGTCGGGACGGACCTGGACCGTCAAGACACCGTTGTTAATCGCTGCCTGACCAGTTCGGTCGGGCCAGGGGACCTCGACGCGCTCGAGTTCGGTGCCGGTGATCACGACGACCAGTTCAGTGTCGCTGAAGCCGACCGTGACGTCCTCACGGGCGACGCCGGAGACATCGGCAATGACGAGGAGTTCGTCCTCGTGGGTGCGCGTCGTTACGCGGTGATTGTCTGGCCGAGTCCCGCTTCCCGTCGACGGTGGCGACGGGCCTGTCGATGCGGCGTCGCGGACGCGTGATGATCGATCCGATGATGAACGGGGGGAATGCCGGCGAGACGACCACGATCGGGAGGGGAGGTCCCGTCCCTGCCGTCGCTCGTCGGTGTCGTTTCCTGTGCTGTCTCGGTTCCGGAACCGTTCGAGCCATTCGTCTGCAATCGAGTCGCCAAACCGGGAGTCGTCGAGGAGATCGTCACCCGTCCGAATCGAGATGTTGTAATCGAATATCGACCGGTCACGGCTCCGTCGGCCACGATTCGAGAGGGTGTTGGATTTCGAGTCACCCTCCAGCCGGTCGAGCAGTGCCCGGAACGTGGCGAGCCAGCCGGTGTCCGAGTCGCGGGCATCACGAGAATCGCGTTGCTTACGCTCGCCCCGTTCGTCCCAATTGTTCCAGTCGTCTCGTTCATCTCGTTCATCCCGCTCATCACGTCCGTTGTGTCCGACCCGTCGATCACGGCCATTGCCACCGTTGCCGTCACTGCCACCAGTACCATCAGCACCGGGACCACCACCGCTACCGCTGCCACCGTTACTACCTCCACGACCGCTGCCGCCACCGCTGCCACCACTACTACCATCAGGAACCATCACCGTTTCACCTCGACACGACCACTCCCGAACTGCTCGTGCACCTCACGAGCAATTTCGAGTTCCTCCTCGATCACTTCCTTTCGCTCCAGGTACTCCTCCTCCGATCGCTCGCCGAGTTCGTACAGCAACTGGTTCTCCTTGCGCTCGTCCTCGAGTGCGTCCACGTCGTAGAGTTCCTCGAGTGCGAGCGAGTGCAGCGCGTCGATGATGCCCACGAACGGCCGAAACAGGAGGTCGTCGAGAACGAACATAGTAGTCACCGAGATTGGGCCCCGATTTCGACATCGACGAAGCTGTACGGCGCGAAGGGGCCAGTGTACTGAACCAACAGGTCGTCGCCGTAGGTGTCCTCGATGCGGGCGACACCGTCGTCGAACGCCGCGCGGTCGTCCTCGTCGACGAGGTAGGACTTGTTCAGGACGAGGCGGTCACTGAACTGGTCGTTCGTAACCGTCTGTGCGACGATGGACTCGAGTTCGTCTTCGACGGCGGCCTCGATTTCGTCGGGGTCGACCGTGGCGTCTTCCTGTGTGACGAGTTTGAGGCCGAGTTCGATGCGGCCCTCGATATCGTTCATGGCGCGGCGGAAGGCGGGCCGTGCGCCGCGGAGGACGTTCTTGAGGGTGCGATCGCTCTCGAAGGCCATGCCGAACTGCATCGGGACGATGGTTCGGCCACCGTCGTAGTCCATGATCTCGCGCAGGACGTCGTCGTGGCGTGTGGCGTCTTCGTCGGTCTCCTCGGGATCGGTGGTGTCGATGTTCGAGACGACAGCACCGAGTCGGCGGTGGGAGACGGTATAGACGCGGTCTGCGCCGGCGACGGCGTCGGTTTCGAACTCGATGTCGCCGCTGTTGACGATGCCGTAGACGTATCGGTTACTGTTGCTCATTGGGTAGTCACGCTCCGTAGTGGACGACGGGGTGGGGATGGGTGTAGTGGTGGGTGTTGGGGGGGGGATGGTGGTGGGACAAAGGTCGGAGCCTTTGTGCGGCTGTGGCTGTGGCTGTGGGTCTGGATCTGGACATGAGTGTGGGCAGGGGTCTGGATGTGGGTGAAAACTTGGACCTGAGTGTGGGTGAGAGGCTGTGCGTGAGCAGCGTTCTCCACCACTGCGAGCACGGCCGCGTGTGACGGCTGGATCGTGTGTCGGTCATGAGAGGTATGTTGGACCAGGGACACGATCACGCACCAGTTTGACCCGTCGGCATCGATGTCGACGGTGACGGCGGCAGTGATCCCGTCCCCGCAGTCGTGAAACGCAATCGTCAGGAAGTGTTCGATAGCCCCGTGCGTTATCGTACTGCTTGCAGTCGCAGCCCAGCTAGCAATACCGATTTGAGGCGCTCACAGCCAGCAACTGGCTTGCAGTCGCAACGAAAGTCGTGTTACGAAACCGGGGTGAATCGCGACTCGCAATGGCACAACCACAACGACGGCCCGACTCATCGAGTCTCGCGGAGGTACTGGACCGCGTACTCGACAAGGGTGTCGTCATCGACGTCTGGGCGCGCGTCTCGGTCGTCGGGATCGAACTCCTCACCATCGAGGCCCGTGTCGTCGTCGCCTCCGTCGACACGTTCCTCCACTACGCGGAGGAGATCGCAAAAATTGAGCAAGCGACCGCGGAGGGCGACCTCGAGGACCTAGAAGAGCTCGAGGTCGAGCCGCGGCCCGAATCCTCGCCGAAATCGGCCACCGAGTAACCCACGATGGCCGAGGACACCTCGCGCAAGCGTACGGTCCGCGGCAGAAAGATTCGCGATGATCGGGAGGCGAAACAGCGCTGCAAGGCCCGGAAGAAACTGGCTCGGTCGGTATCGAAGGCGAAGACAGAGAGCGAACCGTCCGGGAAGTCGGGGGGTACTCACACCCAGCGCACAAGCGAGGACGACCTCCTCATAGATCCCGCCGACGCCGCACCGGAACCGTTCATCGAAACCGACGCCGTTGCGGCCGTTCGCGACCGGATAACCGGGTGGCTCGCTGCCGATCAGCCGGTTCACCTGATCGGACCGACCGGCACTGGCAAGACGGCACTCGCACTGTCAGCGGCCGCAGCACGCGGCCGACCGGTCGTCCTCTGCAACGGCGACAAGGCGGTCGACACGAGCGCGCTCGTCGGCGGCTACAGCGGCGGCGAACGCTACGAGGAGCGCGATGAGTACGTCAGCGGCGTCAGCAAGAAGACACAGATCGTCCGCGACCGCTGGGTCGACAACCCACTTTCCGTCGCGGTCCGTGAGGGCGCAACGTTCATCTACAACGAGTTCTCCCGGAGCGACCCCGCCGCCCACAACGTCTTGCTCTCCGTCCTCGAGGAGGGTGTACTCGAGCGGCCGGGCAAGTACGGAGCCGACAGATCGATCGACGTGCATCCGGAGTTCCGCGTGATTTTCACGTCGAACGATGTGGAGTACGCGGGTGTCCACCAGCAACAGGATGCGCTGCTCGACCGGATGGTCGGCGTGCACGTCGACTACTACGACGCGGAGACCGAGCACGAAATCGTTCGGTCACACGTGGCTGAGAAGCAGGACGGGCCTGCTGACGACGACCCGGGCCGAACCGTCTCCGACGAGGAGATTGAGACGGTCGTCAACGCGACCCGAACGCTACGCGAGGAGCTACCAATCGTCGTCGGAACGCGGGCCGCGATTACGGCCGCGAAGGGGCTTTCGGTGTTCGACGACTGGGACGGCGGCGAGGCTGCGGCTGGGCGGACAGACGGTGGTCAGATTCAGTTCAGCGACGGCGACAGCGACGACCTGCTCGCTGACGTGTTGACGGATGTGCTCGGTCCGAAAGTCGCCGGGACGGAGGCAGAGATCGACGGGATCGCCGCCCTGCAAAGGCAGATTAACGAGGTTCTTCGAGACTGAGAGCATGGGAAACGCAGAGACAGCGGACGCGACGACACAGTGTAAGGCGCTCACCGCTGACGGCGAGCGCTGCTCGCGGCCGGCCCAGGAGGACGGCTTTTGCTTTCAACACGACGAGGATGATCCGACAGTGAGTGAGTCCGACGACGAGACGGAAGAATCGGCTGCTGAATCTGAGGAACAGGACGCTGAAGAGGAGAACGGAGGCGGTGAAGAGCAAGAGCAGGGGCAGGAAGAAGAGCAAGACGAGCAAGAACAGTCAGACACTGACCAACCAGAGACCGACCAGACAGACGAAGAAACCCATATGGCAAGCAACGAAACAACAGATCCCGGCGACGTCGACACCGACGACTTCGACGTCGAGGTCGAATCGAAGGTCGACGCCGACCGGATCGAAGGCGTGCTCGCGATCCGCCGAACCGTCGTCTCGACGGCCGGCGAACTCATCGGCCACGAGTTCGACGGCGTCAGTGAAATCTCGCCGACAGACGAGGGCTGGTGTGCCGTTGTCGAGGTCGTCGAGCGCTCGTCGATCCCGGACACGCAGGACGTGCTCGGCCGGTACGAGATCGACCTCGACACGGACGGCGTCGTCCAGGGGTACCGACGGCTCGACAGGTATCGCCGCGGGGATACGACCGCATTCGAGTGAACCGCCTCGGCCTGCTCCGCCTGTAGATCGGATCCATAGAACAGAACCCTGCGAGCAGAACCCGGGATCCACGATCCGAAATCTCGAAGTAGGACTCACCCCTCCACTCGGTTAGAGCCGTGTCTCGCCTCCCGATCCGTGGCGTCGATGTCGGCTCCGACACGCGCTGTGACCACTACGACAGCGAACTGGACGTTGTCGCGTTTCGCTTTGCCTGCTGTGATGCCTACTATCCCTGTTTTCAGTGCCACAACGCCGTGACGGACCACGAGACCGTTCCCTGGCCCAAACGCCGATTCGACGAGCCATCCGTCCGCTGTGGCGTCTGTGATGCCACGTTCACGGTTCCCGACTACCTTGACTGTGCGTACGAGTGTCCGAACTGCGACGCACCGTTCAATCCGGGCTGTGCGGCACACGCAGAGCTATACTTCGAGGTAAACTTCGAGACGGACGGCGAGTGAGCGTCCTCTCACCCACCCCACTCCACTCTATCCAACCCCTCACCACCGTCGTCCCGTCCAGCAAGCTATTTCAGCGTCCGGCGGCCGACCACACTGTATGGACCCGGCGCTTGGCCCGCCCAACGCGATGGCCGAGAAACGCGACGAGTTGACGCCGATGATGCGTCAGTACCACGACCTCTGTGCCCGCTACAACGACGCAATCGTCCTCTTTCAGGTCGGTGACTTCTACGAGACCTTCTGCGGTGCCGCCGAGCGCAGCGCCCGCCTCCTCGAGATCGCCCTGACCAGCCGCGAGGACAGCACCGGCGAGTACCCGATGGCCGGCATCCCAATTGACAACGCCGAATCGTACATTGAGGACCTGCTGGAAGCCGGCTACCGCGTTGCTGTCGCGGATCAGGTCGAAGAGCCCGGCGAAACCGCTGGTGTCGTCGAACGCGCGGTCACCCGCGTCATCACACCCGGCACGCTCACCGAGGACGAACTCCTCGCGAGCGACGACAACAACTTCGTCGCGGCCGTTGCCCGCGGCCGTGGGATCGACACGCGACCCGCAGACGACGAACTCGCCCTCGCCCTCCTCGACGTCTCGACCGGCGACTTCCTCGCCACGAGCTCCGCTGCCGAAGAGTCGATCGCGGACGAGGTGAGTCGCTTCGCACCCGCCGAAGCCGTCGTCGGCCCGAACGCCCCCTCCGATGTGCTCCCCGACGACTGCATGGTGACGCCGTTCGACGAGCGCGTCTTCGACCGCGAGCGCGCCGCATCGATCCTCTCGGAGTACTTCGGCGAACCAGACGCGCTGCTCGCGAGCGACGCCGAAATTCGAGCCTGCGGCGCGTTGCTCGCCTACGCCGAATACGCACGTGGCGGCGAGCACGAGGGCGAAAAAGGGGGCGATGAGAGCGATGAGAGCGATGACGCCGGTAAAGCTGGGAGTTCCCGCGAGCCCGGCGAGACGGACCGACTCGAGTACCTCACGCATCTCACCCGGTACGATCCTCGGGAGTACCTCCTGCTCGACGCCGTTGCCCTGCGCAGTCTCGAACTGTTCGAGCCCCGTGCCGTCAACGGCCGGGACGACGCGACGCTCGTCGGCGTGCTCGACGAGACCGCCTGCGCCCTCGGCGGGCGGACGCTTCGTGACTGGCTTCGCCGGCCGCTACTCGAGTCCCACCGAATCGAGGCGCGCCTCGACGCGGTGGAAGAGCTCACGGGGTCGGTCCAGACGCGCGAGCACTGCCACGAGTTGCTCCGCGATGTATACGATCTGGAGCGCCTGATTGGACGCATCTCCCGCGAGCGGGCGAACGCACGGGACCTGCGCTCGCTGCGGGACACGCTCGCTGTCGTGCCCGAGATACGAGACCAGCTGGCTAACGCGGACTGCGACCGTTTGCGCGACCTGCACGAGAATCTCGATCCGCTCGTCGACGTGCGGGAACTGATCGACGACGCCGTCGTCTCCGATCCGCCGATCGAGATCACTGAGGGCGGTATCATCGCCGAGGAGTACGATTCCGATCTGGACGACCTCCGCGGCACCGCACGGGACGGCAAGCAGTGGATCGACGACCTGGAAGCCCGAGAGCGCGAGCGAACCGGCATCGACTCGCTGAAGGTCGGCTACAACTCCGTCCACGGCTACTATATCGAGGTGACGAACCCCAATCTCGACGCCGTACCGGAGAACTACCAGCGCCGCCAGACGCTGAAGAACTCCGAACGATTCGTCACGCCTGAACTCAAAGAGCGCGAGGACGAAATCGTCGGCGCGGAAGAGCGTGCGGACGAACGCGAGTACGAACTCTTCTGTGAGGTTCGCAGCGATATCGGTGACGAAGTCGAACGCGTGCAGGGACTGGCAGACGCGCTGGCGACGCTCGACGCGCTGGTCTCGCTTGCAACGGTCGCGGCACAGTACGACTACTGCCGGCCCGAGATTCTCGATCCCGAATCAGAACGAACCGACGGTGGGGTAGAAATCGACATCACCGGCGGCCGCCACCCCGTCGTCGAGCGCACCCAGGAGTCGTTCGTCCCGAACAGTGCACGGTTCGATGCCGAACAGCGCCTGGCGGTGATCACGGGGCCCAACATGTCCGGCAAGTCGACCTACATGCGGCAGGTCGCTCAAATCGTCCTGCTCGCGCAGGTCGGGAGCTTCGTCCCCGCGGAGTCAGCGCGGTTGACGCCCGTCGAGCGCATCTTCACCCGCGTTGGCGCGAGCGACGACATCGCTGGCGGCCGCTCGACGTTCATGGTTGAGATGGACGAACTCGCAACTATCCTCCGGGACGCCGACGAGCGCTCGCTCGTCCTGCTCGACGAAGTGGGACGAGGAACCTCGACCGCAGACGGCCTCGCTATCGCGCAGGCCATCACCGAACATCTCCACGACGCGGTCGGCGCGACGACGCTCTTTGCGACCCACCACCATCCGCTGACCGAACTGGCTGACGACCTCCCAGACGCGTTCACGCTCCATTTCGAGGTGGAACAGACAGACGGCGAGGTCGTCTTCCACCACGAGATCGAACCTGGCGCAGCTACCGGCTCCTACGGCGTCGAGGTCGCGACCGCAGCGGGCGTCCCCGAGGATGTCGTCGACCGGTCGCGAGAACTGGTCGACGCCAACGCTGCCGCTGAGACCACAGCAAGAACTGAACCAACAGCCGACGGCGGCACCAGCGAACTCGAATCGACAGAAACCGCTCCGGTCCCCGATAGCGTCGCCGCCGAACTCCGCGACCTCAACGTCGGGCACATGACGCCCGTCGAGGCGCTCACCGAACTCGACCGGCTGCAGCGACTCCTCGAGGAGGAGTCGTAGCCGAGCAGCAGACCGCCGCTCGCTGCCGGGGCCGTGAACTCCGGTAGCGGTGTCTCCGTGGTCTTCGCGGAGGTGATTCATTCGTCCAGCCCATGTTTCGAACCGAGGACTGTGGACGGGAGAACTCGACATGGTTGTGGCAGGCCCCAGACTCCGACGCTGCCATGAAACCTTCTTCCAGTGCCTCGTCGAATGCTTTCGTGTCGCTCGTTGCCTGCAGCATGCAGTTTATTGCCGGCAACGGGTCGAAGACAGAAAGCGGAAAACGGAGGCCAAACGAATGACAACACACTCGCGAACACTCACGCTCAGGAGTTCGGCGTTCACCGACGGTGACCGCATTCCCGACCAGCACGGCTACCGCAACGCAAACATCAACCCACCACTCGAGTTCGACGGCGTTCCAGACGGTACCACCTCGCTCGCACTCATCGTAGACGACCCGGACGCGGTCGAACCAGCCGGGAAGATCTGGGACCACTGGCTCGTCTGGAATATCCCGCCTGACCAGCACACGATCCCTGAAGACTGGGACCCCGAGACGGCAGGTGCCCGCGAGGGAACGAACGACTTCGGCGAGCGCGGCTATGGCGGTCCGAACCCGCCGGACCGGGAACACACCTATCGGTTCCGGCTGTTCGCACTCGAGTCGGAGCTCGGAAGCGACCTCGATACAGAAACCAGTGCCGACGACCTCGAGTCCGCGATGGACGGACACGTCATCGAGACGGCGACGCTCGAGGGGACGTATCCAGCCTGACCGCGAACCCGAACCTACTCGTCGGTCGGCTCTAGCGAGACGAACTCGAGTCCGTGCTCTCCCAGCAACCGCTGTGCGCGCTCGGTCACTGACGGGGCAACGAGAATGCCACGGAGGGTCGCATCCGCGTGCAGGTCGCGCTCGAGTGCGTCGACGTAGCGCCGGAGTTGGCTAACCGCGTCGGGGCCGACGCGGCGGCGTTTGAGTTCGACGACGACGGTGCGGCCGGCGTCGTCCTCGCCGTAGATGTCGATGGCACCGGCGGACGTGTCGCGCTCGGTGGCCAGTGGGGTGAAGCCGGATTCCAAAAGGTCTGGACTGTCAAGGATGCGATCGCGGAGGTCAGACTCGGTGCCAGAGAGGGTGAGTTCCCCCTCGTCTGTGCCGGCGAACGTCGAGACCTGTAGAACGTCCTGAAAGCAGACGAGGAGGCGTTCTTCGGGGGTAGATCTGGTGCTTTCGAGGACGAGTGTCGCGGTGTCTGTGTCCGAAGCGGTGACATCGTCACTGCCACTTCCACTTCCACTTCCGTCTGTTTCAGACCCGTCAGACCCGTCCGCACCAGCTGCTGGCTCGCAGAACACGTCGTGCGCACAGCCCGGCGGTTGCCAGTTGACCGGCTGCTGGCCCTCGTCGGTGTGAACGAGCGCCGCGCCGTCGGGCTTGAGCATCACGTGGCGGTCGCCGGCGGCGAGTTGACTCGAGGCACGGCCGTCATAGTCGACGGTACAGCGACCGAAAACGGTCACGAGTGCCTCACGGTCGAGACCGTCTGCGATCGCATCGCGAGCCGCTGTGGGGGTGGGCCGCTCGAGTGTCACGGCGCGAACGGACTGCGTACTGCGACTGGTGGTCACTGTCGAGTGATACCGACGCGGCGAATAAAAGGGCCGCGACCGGCGTCGAGACGGGGAAGGTACCGGACTGACTCGCCAGAACGACGACCCTATGCACTGCTGCACGCGGATTAACTTGTCCATCGGACAACGCACCGAACGTGTTTGCACGCCGAGAACGAGGGTTTATTCCTGCCGGTCGTCGACAGCAAATGCGTAATGACTGATTTCCCCACTCGACGTCGTGTCCTCCAGTTGACCGGTGTCGGTGCGACAGCGTCGCTCGCCGGCTGTACCCAGTTCGATATCCCCGGCATCGGTTCGGACGACAGCGCGCCCGAACTCGAGACGGGCCAGGAGCCAGGGATCGATCCCGCCGACGGCATCACGGCATCCGTCCAGCCGAGCCAGCAGGAGCAGGCCCAGATCCAACAGGAGGTCGTCGCTGAGGCGGGCGAAGATGCAACTCAGGAGGAGCTGATGGCGGAAATCGAGCAGCGAACGACGGAGCTGTTCCGAACGGAGGCCGTCGAGTTCGAATCCGCCATGCTCGAGCAGGACGAGATCTCACTCGAGGGCGCTATCGCTGAGCAGGGGGCGTTCCTGCTCGATGGGCCGGACGAGCGGCTGGTTGACCTTCTTCGAAACGGAGAGGTCGCAGCGCTGTTGCCGGGCGAGGATTACGAACTCGTATTGGAGCAGATGCAGGGACAGGAACCTGCGCCGGGGTCCGAGCCTGAGCCAGAGCCGGAACCGGAAGACGAGCAAGAAGCTGATGAGGATGAGGACGAGGATGAGGACGAGGATGAGGCTGATGACGGCGACGGCGACAGCGACGATGGTGAAGCTGCTGATGACGACGAGACGGCCGATAGCGACGAAGAGGGGGCAGACGACGATGGCGCTGACTCGGACTCCGACTCCGACGACGAGAGTAACTGATGTTTTCTTCGGTTTCGACGTGATGCAGTATGGTGAGAGCGCTGGTTCGGGACCAGCATTTCTTGCAGGGTGGCGATGAGCTACGAGTCGGCGTCGTCGATCGGAGGGACGCTGAACGGACTCTCGCGTTCGGTCCAGTCCCAACCCGGGAGTCGCTCCTGAAACCCGGCGGCGAGGGCGGCCTCGAGGTCGTCGATGCCGGCGTTTTCGTCTTCGTCGCCGTGGAGGTTGACATCCGTGTAGTGGAACGTTGCCTCGCCGAGCGTTCGGAGTGGCTGCGTGCCGGCAATCGTGGCAGCGAGTTCACGGCCGAGGAGTTCGTCGACGACGAAGCCGGGATAGTCACTCTCGACGTCCAGCTCACGGAGAAGTCCAACCATCGCGGCGACGTTGACGGCGAGATCACCATCTGCGAAGACAACGTCAACCTCCTCGCGGTACTGCTGTTCGGTGACGGGATCGACATCGGTCTCGAAACGTTCACCGAGGTCATCGCGAACGTCGTTGATCAGCGGGACGATGGTGTCGGCGCGCTCGCGAACCCAGTCTCGTTCGGCGGCGACGCGGGCCGGTGTGAGGTCCATAGGACGGCTTCGCGGGCTACCATCCTGGATTTTGCGAAGGCTTTTATACCACGCAAAGAATAGCCTCGGGTAAGCGGGTTCTCCCTGGAATCTTCCCGCAGTGACCAGGATAACCGACCTGGGAGTATGTTCGTATGGGACGATGTCACACAGAATGATCCGAGATACGACGCAGTCTGCGTTGTTTCAGACGGATCGTTGTAGCGGCTTACCGGAGATCGCCCCGACGGGGCGGCGATCGCTGGTACCGAACTACAACGGACCGTATCACGGCAGGCAGTTCTGTCGGAACCGCTCTCGGCATCGAAATCGACCACAACGTCGATCTCTCTCTCGCGATAGCGTCCACGAACGTACTCTCCGGCGGCGAGTTCACGCAAGCCACATCTGGCGATTATGAGCACTGTAGAGCAGCAACTCGACGATTTGCAAGCAGAGATCACGAGCGAGTTACCGAGTGATATCTCGGTCTCCTCGGTGAAGTACGAAGGACCAGAGCTGGTCGTCTACACACGCGATCCGAAAGAGTTCGCCCAGCAAGGTGACCTCATCCGGAAGCTCGCGAGCAAGCTTCGAAAGCGCATCACTGTCCGGCCGGACCCAAGCGTTCTCTCCCGGCCGAACGAAGCTCGCGAGGAGATCATGAACGTCATCCCTGACGAGGCCGGCGTCACGGACCTCGACTTCCACGCCGACACCGGCGAGGTCGTCATTGAGGCCGAAAAGCCGGGTATGGTTATCGGTCGCCACGGTTCGACGCTTCGTGACATCACGAAGAACGTCGGCTGGACGCCCGAAGTTGTCCGTACCCCACCGATTGAGTCTTCGACGGTCTCGAACGTTCGGAGCTTCCTCAAGCAAGAGCGCGACGAGCGCCGAGACATTCTGGAGAAGGTCGGCCGACAGATCCACCGCGAAGAGATGTCCGATGACGAGTACGTCCGCATTTCGACACTTGGCTGCTGCCGCGAAGTCGGGCGCGCCGCATTCATCCTCTCGACACCGGAAACGCGCATCCTCATCGACTGTGGTGACAAGCCCGGCGCAGAGGGCGAAGTGCCGTACCTCCACGCCCCAGAGGCGTTCGGTGCCGGTCCGGAAACGATCGACGCCGTCGTCCTCACTCACGCCCACCTCGACCACTCCGCCTTTATCCCGCTCCTGTTCAAGTACGGCTACGACGGTCCAATCTACTGTACCGAACCCACGCGAGACCTGATGGGCCTGCTCACCCTCGACTACCTCGACGTCGCCGCCAAGGAGGGACGCACCCCACCGTACGACTCCGAGATGGTTCGCGAGGCGATCAAACACTGCATCCCACTCGAGTACGGTGACGTGACAGACATCGCGCCAGACGTGAAACTCACCTTCCACAACGCGGGGCACATTCTCGGCTCGGCCGTCTCGCACTTCCACATTGGCGATGGTCTCTACAACGTCTGTTTCTCCGGGGACATTCATTACGACGATACGCGCCTGTTCAACGGCGCGGTCAACGACTTCCCGCGCGTCGAAACGCTTGTTCTGGAGTCCACCTACGGTGGTCGCAACGACTACCAGACGGACCAGGAAGACTCCGAGGAGAAGCTCAAGGAGGTCATCAACGAGACCTACGAGAAGGGTGGGAAGGTCGTCATCCCGGCGTTCGCCGTCGGTCGCTCCCAGGAGATCATGCTCGTCATCGAGGAGGCGATGCGAAACGGCGAGATTCCGTCGATGCCGGTCCATCTGGACGGCATGATCTGGGAGGCGACGGCGATCCACACGACGTATCCGGAGTATCTACGTGATGAACTCCGCGACCGCATCTTCCACGAGGACGAGAATCCGTTCCTCGCCGAGGAGTTCAACCACATCGACGGCGGTGAGGAGGAGCGACAGGACGTCGCCGACGGCGACCAGTGTATCATCCTCTCGACCTCGGGGATGGTCACCGGCGGTCCGATCATGTCCTGGCTCGGCCACATCGGCCCGGATCCAGAGTCGACGATGGTGTTCGTCGGCTACCAGGCACAGGGTACTCTCGGCCGCCGTATCCAGAACGGCTGGGACGAGATCCCGACGAGCGAAGTCGGCGCAATGGGCGGCGGCAACGGCCGCGGCACCCTCGCGTTGAATCTGGACGTCGAAACCGTCGACGGGTTCTCCGGCCACGCCGACCGCGCGGGACTCGAGAACTTCGTGAAGACGATGAACCCGCGCCCCGAGAAGGTGCTCTGTGTCCACGGCGACGAGCGCTCGACGCAGGACCTCTCGAGTGCGCTCTATCACGACTACAACATGCGCACGTTCGCGCCGAAGAATCTGGAGACGTTCCGGTTCCTGTAGGCTGCGTCGTCGACTGACGCTGCGCTTCTCTGTAGTGCTCGCCGGCGCGTGCCGGCTCTCGCCTGCTTCTTGATTGTGACGCTATCGCGCTTGTGTCCCGCACGTCACCAATCGCGCTCGTCCAACGCACGCCGGCAACCGAGTTTTCCGCTTCGATCCACAGCTAGAACGGTGTCCCAGTGTCGAACAGCGCTCCACGACGGCGACACGCCACACGAACAGTGGCTTCGAGTGGCGACGAACGAGAGTGAGTACTGGTTAGCATCAACGAACGGGGGCGAGTGCTGCGCCGATGATCTCAGTCTGGTTCGGCTACGCACTGCTCACTGCCGTCGTCTACGCAGCTATCGCGCTACTCGCGAAGGTCGTTAGCGGCGCGTCGATCGATACCCGCTCACGCTTGCGGTCTCCTCCTGCGTGCCGTTCTAGGCCGTGTATGTTGTTTCAGGTGTGGTACTCGAGTAGCCGGCGATCAGCAACGGGCCCGGTTTCGCATCGGGTGCCGCGAGCGGGGCTGGTGGAGAAACAGAAGCGATCGCCCCGTTTCGTGCCGGGGCGCGGTTCGGTCCTGCACTCGAGTTCCCGTCTGCTTGACCGACACGATTGCAGCACACAACCGGGACCCGCTGCTTCTCGTCGGCGCACTCTCGCTGTCGAAGCTGGTGCCGGCGGTACTCGAGGCGGAGTTCGATCCGTTCACGCTGGTCCAGAGGGGATGGCGTCGGTGTTAGCTGAAAGAGAGGGCACTAAACCCCCGTCCTCAAGGAGCGAGGCGAGGCCGAGTGAGTAGGGCGGGGATACAGCGCCCACACGAGTTACAAACCGACCGGGATTGGAACGCCGCGCCGAACGTGTCGCAGCGTGGTTGGGCTGATCTCGGAATAGGTGTGGGTCACTCCGAATCTACGCCTGCAGAGACTGCGGCCGCTGTGGATACGCTTGTCGTATCTGCAAGCCGCGTTTGTCGAGGGAACCCCGACAAGCTGTCAGACGTAGTCTGACAACGTCGTTGAAACAGGAAGTCCCTGCCTCAAGGAGGCGACGCAGCCACCAAGTAGGCAGGGGTAGTTCACTGGTAGCTGGCTGTGTGTTGAGTCAGACTGGCTATGCGTGAGTAAGGTGGGCCGAAGGCGGTGTTGGAGGCCGATCTCAAATTTCCGAATGAGACGGGGTGTAGTTTGGCAGGGAACTTATCCGAGTCGGAGCGCTCTACATGTGTATGAGTGAACGGGCTGGAGCTTCCGAAATGGCATTCTGGGGAGATGCCGATGACACCGAGGCCCTCCAGCACTATCGTACCCTCGTCAATACGATCGACGACGGAGTTTATCGGCTCGACACCGATGGCTGCCTTGTCTCGATCAACGACGTCCTCGTCGAGAGAACGGGATACACGCGTGAGGAGCTGCTCGACGAACACGTGTCCATGCTCTTTGGCGGCGACAGTGTGGTGATCGACCGTGAGATCGACCGTCTCCGAGCGAACGCCGCCGACCAAAGCGAGGCACTCGATCTCACCCTGGAAACCGCGGAGGGCGAACAGGTTCGCTGTGAAGTTCGGGTGAACGTCCTCGATGCAGGGGATACCGTGCAGGGAACAGTCGGAATCGTTCGCGAAATTGGCGACCGCAAACAGATAAAAACAGAAGCGGAAACGGAAACGGAAACAGAAACGGAAACGGAAACGGAAGCCACCGAAGCGACCTTTCGTCGATTGTTCGAGAACGTCCCTGGGAACTATCTCATCGTACAGCCAGAGGACTACAAAATCGTGGCCGTGAGCGATGCATATCTGGAGGCGACGATGACCGACCGGTCGGAGATGCTGGGGAACACATTGTTCGAAATCTTTCCGAATAACCCCGACGACCCAGCCGACGGTGTCGAGAACCTCCGTGAATCACTCGATAAAGTCGCGGCCACCGGGGAAGCGGACACCATGCCGGTGACGCACTACCCGATCCCCGACCGTGAGTCAGATGACAATGGATTCGAGGAGCGCTGGTGGAGTCCGATCAATTCACCAGTGTTTGACACAGCTGGGGAAATCGACTACATCGTCCACAGTGTCGAGGATATCACGCCGATCGTCCAGGAACTCCAGGCAGAGGGCGAAGAGGAGCTACTACAGGATCGAGACGCCGCGGATTCACAGCTCGCATCGGACGTCGTGTTGCGCGGACAGGAGCTACTCCAACAGGCAAAGCGAGAAGCGTACGAACAACTGCGCGAGAGTGAAGAGCGCTTTCGCGCGTTAGTCACCACCACGTCGGATGCAGTGTTCAGTACGAACGCAGATTGGAGCGAGCTAGACAGTGTCGCGGGATCAGATTTTCTGGCTGATGCCGACGAGCACGGGCGGTCATGGGTTGAACAATATGTCCCACCCGAAGACCAGCCCCGCGTCCAGCAAACCATTGACGAAGCGATTCACACGAAAAGCAGCTTCGAGTTGGAACACCGGGTCGTTCGTGAAGACGACACCGTAGCCTGGGTCGTTTCGCGTGCCACACCGCTCTTCGATGAGGAGGGCAAAATAAGTCGATGGTTGGGGGTGGTGAACGACGTGACCGAGCGGGTCGAACGCAAGCGCGATCTCGAAGATGCAAAAGAGCGACTGGAAGCGGCAACAGAAGCTGGCGCTGTCGGAACCTGGGAGTGGTATATCCCCGAGGACCGGATGGTTGCAGGCGCATCCTTCGCCAAGAAGTTCGGGATCGATCCCGACGCGGCCGCCGAAGGTGTCTCACTCGATCAGTTCGTCTCTGCGATCCATGACGATGATCGCGAGCGAGTGAAACAAAAGATCGACGACACTATCGAATCGGGAGCGGAGTACGAAGATGAGTACCGCGTTTGGGACGCCAACGACGACCTCCGGTGGGTCGTTGCGCGCGGACACGTCGAGTACGACGACGATGGGAATCCAGTATCGTTCCCTGGTGCCATGGCCGATATCACCGAGCGCAAGCAGTTTGAACAACGACTCAAGGAATCCAACAAGCGCCTCGAACAGTTCGCCTACGCCGCCTCACACGACCTCCAGGAGCCTCTGCGGATGGTCACAAGCTATCTCCAGTTGATCGAGTGCCGTTACGGGGATGAGTTCGATGAGGACGGTGAGGAGTTCATCGAGTTCGCCATCGACGGTGCCGAACGGATGCGCGCCATGATCAAGGGGTTACTCGAGTACTCACGGATCGAAACGCGCGGTAACCCCTTCGAGCCGATTGATCTGGATGCCGTTCTCGCGGATGTTCGCCAGGATCTCCAGATGAGCATCGAAGAGAGCGATGCCGAGATCACAGCCCAGTCGCTGCCTCATGTTGAGGGTGATCCAGGGCAGTTACGGCAGGTATTCCAGAACCTGCTGTCTAACGCAATCGAGTACAGTGACGGCCCGCCACAGGTGGAGATCTCGGCTGCGCGGAGCGGGTCGAATGTCGTCGTCTCAGTCGCCGACGAGGGAATCGGTATTGCCCCGGACGACAAAGAGCGTGTCTTCGAGATATTCCAGAGCCTACACGCCCAAGACGAGCACTCGGGAACGGGGATTGGCCTCGCGCTCTGCAAGCGCATTGTCGAACGCCACGATGGCGACATCTGGGTTGAGTCTGAGCCAGGCGAGGGTGCGACATTCTCGTTTACACTCCCTGCTGCAAGCGATGACGTGACCTGACGTTACCTCACTGTCCTGACCAAGCAAGGTAGCTGTAATCGCCCACAAGAGGGTACTACGATTTTCAATCAAGATGTGGCAGAAATGAAATTCGACGACCGTCGGCCTCGAAAAGGAGTTAGGAGAGCTGTTTCGACACCCACTCGAGGTTCGTCGCAATCGCGGCGACGATGATTGCGCCGATCGAGATCAGAATGAGGAACGTCGAGACGACGCTCACCATCGGATCGAGCGCCTGGCGGATCTCCGTCCAGGCGAGCACCGGAATCGTCTCAGTCCCTGGCGTCGAGAGGAACAGCGCCATCACGAACTCTTGCAGGCTAATGATGAACGCCAGCAGCCCGCCCACGAAGATGCCGTGTTTCACGTTCGGTAGAACGACATAGACGAACGAGCGAACCGGCCCCGCACCGAGGTCGTGGGCCGCGTCGAGCTGTTGCCAGTCGAACCGGCTGAATACCGAGCGCATCACGAAGTAGACGAGCGGTGTCGCCCACAGCGTGTGCGCCAGAATGATGCTCGCGTAGGATCCCCGCAGGCCGACTTCGTTGAAGTACAGCAACAGCGTGATGCCGAGTATCACCGGCGGGATCAACAGCGGGATCAACACGACCGGTGCCACAACCGAGCCGACCACGCTGTCAGTTTCCAGTTCCTGCCCGAACGCACCCAGCACGCCGAGCACCGTTGCGAGCAGCGCCGTTCCGACGCCGATGACGATGCTGTTCGTGAAGGCGTCTAACCACTGTGTGCTGTCGAAGAAATCGACATACCAGACGAACGAGTAGCTGTCCGGTGGGAACGCGACCCGTCTCGACGCCGAGAACGACGTCACGACGACGACGAGCAGCGGCAACAACATGAACACCAGCAGCGCGCCGTAGCCGGCACGGAACACGGCGTTCTCGAGTGTCTCTCTATGCAAGGTCGAAGTCACCTCCGAAGCGGTTGAGAACGGCGAACATGATCGAAATCGTGACGAGCATCAGGACGAGCATGATGACCGACAGTGCGGCGGCGGTCGGATAACGCAGGTCGCCAAGTAACAACTCCTCGACGTAGAGTGCGAACGTAATGTTCTCCGAGAGCAGTCCCGGTGCGGCGTACGCGCCGACGCTCCAAGCGAAGGAGATGACCGCTGCGACGATAATGCCGGGCATCGCCTGTGGCACGACGACCTCCACAACAGAGCGCGGTCGACTCGCACCGAGGTCTCGGGCTGCCTCGACGACGTGCCAGTCCATCGTCGCCAGCACGCTGTAGATCGCCAGCACGGCGTACGGCAGGACGATGTAGACCTGGCCGATCACGGCACCAACCGTACTTGGAACGAACTGGACGGGGTCCGAGAGGAGACCGACCGAAAGCAAGAGGTCGTTGAATGTCCCTGTCGGCGACAGCAGCGGTGAGAATGCGTACGTCCGGATGACAAGCGTCGTCAGCAGCGGCAAGACGACCGAGAACAGCAAGAGCGTCTTGATCAGCCCGGTCGCGCGCCAGATGGCGTACGCGTAGAACAGCGCGAGCGCGACCGTCACGACGGTCACCACGATCCCTAACAGGAACGAGTAGCTGACGATACTCCAGAACAACTCGAACGCCAGGATGTTGTCGATGACGCCGGCGTAGGCCTCGACCGACCACGTCCCCGGTTCGTAGATCAGATCGCTCGATGGTTCCGCGAAGCTGATCCGCAGCAGGATCAGGAACGGAATCACGAACACCAGCAGTTCGAACGCGATCAGCGGGGCCATTAGCAGGAGCGCCCGTGTCGAACTCGACTGGCCGGCGACCGACTCCCGGAGCGAGGCGAGCGAGGTCGGGATCTGTGGCAGTGATGTCGTCTCAGACATTGCTTAGAGGGAAACCCGCGTTCCGTCCTCGCGGAAGGCCAGCACGTCTGCGCCGTTCCACTCGAGTCGGATCTGGTCGTCGGCCGACAGCGCGCCGGTACTCGCGTCGGTTCGCTCGGCGAACATGGACGTGCCGTCGATGTCGGCGGAGTAGCGAACGGTCGAGCCGCGGTAGACGACGTTCTCGACGGTGCCGGTGACGGCGGTTCGCGAGCTGCCGTCGGTGGCGAGTTGCTCGCTGGCGTCAGCAGCGGCCGTGCCGCCATCAGCAGACGGTTGGTCGATCGAGAGAATTTCCGGGCGCAACGAGAGCGTGAGTGCCGTTCCCTCGTCGACGGCTGGTTCGGCGTCTGTCGGTAATACGAGTTCGGTGCCGAGGTCGGTGTCGACGTAGACGGCGTCGGCAGTCGCTCGTGTGACGCGACTGTTGACGAAGTTGGTATCGCCGAGGAACGACTCGATGAACTGGTTCTTCGGGTTCTCGTAGACTTCGTCGGGGTCGCCGACCTGGATGAGTTCCCCCTGATCCATGATGCCGATGCGGTCGGCGAGCGTGAACGCCTCGTCCTGGTCGTGGGTGACGTGGACGAAGGTCTCGTCTAAATCCTCGTGGATTTCGCGGAGTTCGATCTGCATGTCCTCGCGCAGGCGCTTGTCGAGGTTCGACAGCGGTTCGTCGAGCAGGAGGACATCCGGATTGACCGCGAGCGAGCGGGCGAGTGCGACGCGCTGTTTCTGGCCGCCGCTCAGGTTCGTCGGATCGTCGTCGCCGTACCCGTCCATCTGGACGCGCTCGAGCATCGACTCGGCCCGTTGTGCGCGCTCGTCGGCCGGGACGCCGCGCATCTTGAGGCCGAACTCGACGTTCTCGCGAACGGTCTTGTGCGGGAACAGTGCCCAGTCCTGGAACACCGTCGAGGTGGTTCGTTCGTATGCCGGATCGTCGGTGACGTCGTCGCCGTTGATCGAGATCTCGCCGCTCGTGGGCGTCTCGAGACCGGCGATCATGCGCAGGGTCGTCGACTTGCCGCTGCCGCTCGGGCCGAGCAGACACAGCAACTCGCCGTCTTCGATTTCGACGGAGACCTCTTCGACGGCGGTCGTCTCGCCGTATTGCTTTTCTAAGTCGTGCAGTGTGATTTCTGACATTGATATGGAGTTGGTATGGAGTGCGCTCAGTGACAGGTAGGTGAAATTGTGGTGTGAGTGATGGAGTGTCGCCGTCGCTGCTCAGGACTGCTGTTGGATCGTCGAGAACTGGTCTGACAGGTGATCGTCGTGGCTCGCGAGGAACTCCCAGTCCGGGAACGCGATGTCCTGTGCCTCCTCGGTCGTCGTCGGAAGGTCGTCCTCGAGTCCCTCGGCGTACTCGATGTCCTCGTTGCTGAACACCATCGGCGCGTGTTCGGACCACTCGGACTGCACGTCGGCGTCGAGCAGGAAGTTGATGAACTCCTCTGCCTCGGCGCGTTTGTCGGTGCCGCGGACGACACACCAGTTGTTGAGCCAGCCAGTTGTCTGGTCGGGCATCGTGTGGGTCAGCCCGTCGTAGTCGTCGATGTCGTAGGCGGTCTGGTCGTAGTACCACTGGGCGACATCGATGACGCCGTTTTCAAAGGCTCGCCAGATGTCCTCGCCGGAGCTCGCCCAGCTCTGGACGTTCCAGTCCTCGACCTGATCGAGCACGTCGTCGTGGTAGGCCTCGTCGTGCATCTCGCCAGCACCGTCTTCCTCGTCCATGCCGATCGCGGCGGCGTAGAGCGGGTACCACCAGAAGCCGGTATCGACGCCGATACCGGTGCTGTCGGCGACGGCCGACGAGGAGAGGTCGCCCCACTGTTCGGGGTCAACGTCTGCGTCCTCCCGGTGGATGATGGTACACGGCGCGCCGTCGACGGGGAGCCCGTACTCCGTGTCGCGCATTTCGCTGTAGAAGTCGATGATACCGTCGGCGTTCGGGATATTCTCCTCGCGAATCGGCTCGAAGAGGTCCTGCTGACGGCCGTAGTAGTAGAAGTTCCCCTCGGCAACGGTGACGTCGAACGGCGGGTTATCCTCAGGTGCCGACTGGATGTCGGCCAGGATTTCGTCCCAGCCACGGTGAATCTCGATTTCGGTGTCGTGGTCAGCCTCGTATCGGTCGACAACACCTTCCTCGAAGCGATCTGCGTAATTGCCGCTCCAGATACTCACGCGCAGCGGGTCCCCACTGCCGAGCAGTTCGGCACAGCCGGCGAGGGCAGTGACAGAACCAACCGCCGTTGCGGAGAGTAACCGCCGTCTCGAGGTAGATCCAGCCGATGTGGTAGTTGAAGCGTCGATCGCGGACTTCGTCTCGTCAACCTCTGCATCCCGTTCTGGGCCTGCAGCCATTGGTGCCCCGGTTCTACCCCGATTGCGACATAAAACCGTTGTGATGTTCGAACTACATCTTGTGACTCATGACCATACACTCCACAGGAAGCGACGCTCACTCACTATTGGCCGTCAATGTTGACACGGAGTCGTCTGTCCCAACAACCTCACCCTACCAGACCAGATGAGAAAGTGAACTATCACATATATGACGGTAAATAGCCACGGACAAGCGGTACAGAACCGAGCGGTTCGCTTATTCGACGACTCGGCGAAGAACCCGTGACAGAGGAAACCAGCGCGGGACACGCTCTGCATATGCATCGAACGCCTCGCCGTGTTCGGCCGCCAGATGCGGCTCCTCGTACCTCACGACGCGTCTGTGAAAGCCGAGCAGACAGCCGACCGCCCACCAACTGACGAGCGCTGATCGGTACCGAATCGCCTAGCCAACAACGACCAGTACGACACCGATATACATCGGATTCCGGCTGTAGGCGTAGACACCACCGGTGACGAGTTCGTCCGGTTCATCGCTCGGCGATGGTGTCCCGTCACTGTCCGCAAACCGGAACGCGGTGTGCAGATACAGGAGAACGCCACCGACCAGAGAGAGTTGTCCAAGGCGCTGGACCGACGACAACTCGAGTACGTCGTACTCGAGATCACTCCGCCCAAGCAGCCAGGGAATCAGTCCGGCGACGGTGCCCGGAACGAGGACAGTGAAGACGGCGGTCTTCAGGAGTGTCAGGGGGCGTGCCATAGGGAGTGTGGTACTCGAGTGCGGAAATAGCTCTAGTGACACTGCAACGATGTACACATTGGTCGCACGGCAGTCGTACGAATCAGGTATGTAGTGACTTGCAGTGGCTACTATACACCCTAGCGCAGGTTACGTCGGCGCGTCAGCAGGATCGACGACCTCGCCCGTCTCGGGGTAGACACCGACCTGGTCGCAGATGTCGGCCATCGGGCACGCCTCAGGGTCCTCGAGACAGGCCGGTTTTCGCGCGGTACAGCACTCGCGGCCGAACTGGATCGTGGCCGTGTGTCCGAAGCCGCACTTCGCGGCCGGCACCTCGGCCTCGAGAACCGCGCGGACCTCCTCGTGGTCGGCCTCGGCGGGTGCGATACCCATGCGCCGGTAGATTCGGTGGACGTGCGTGTCAACCGGGAAGACGCCGCCGCGGCCGCCAGCAAAGAGAAGAACACAGTCGGCCGTCTTTGGACCGACCCCGCGCACGTCGAGGAGCGTCTCGCGAACGGTGTCGGGAGCTTCATCTGTGACGAATCGGTCGAACTCGGCCGCGGAGCCAAACTCGTCACAGACCCACTCAGCCGCGCCGATGAGCATCTCGGATTTCTGGTTGTAGAGCCCCGCGGAACTGATGGTCTCGGCAAGTTGTGACTGCTCGGCGTGTGCGAGTGCGACCGCAAGGTCCGCTTCGCCGTCGTTGGCTGGCGTGGGTCCCGTCTCGGCTTCGGCGCTGGCTCCCGTTTCATCCGCACGTGAACTCGAGTGCCCGTAGCGTTCGATCAGTGCATCGTGTGCTGGCTGGCTTGCTTTGTCGCTCGTGTTCTGACTCAGAATCGTGCGGACGAGACAGGTGAAAGCGTCCTGTCCGCCGTAGGTCTTCTGCCAGTAGCGCTCCCCGAGCCGGTCGACGACGCGTTCGGCTCGCGTTTCGGCGGTTGCAGGATCGAACGAGGTGGCGACATCGCCACCTGTCGTCCCACCGCTGATGTTGACATCGGGTTCTGGATCCGCCGGTTGTTCCGACTCGTCGCTCATACGGTTCTGTCAGGGAGACATGCGTATCGGTTTTTCTCTGCGGTCCAGATTGGATTGATCGATAGCGAACGCATCGCCGTATCGTTTTAAGTTCGTCTGGCGGTAGTATTCGCGTGTGACCGCTGAGTCGCCACTTGATACGATTCGTATTACCACGACAGCACGCAAGAAATGCGACCGCTATCTCACGCCAGCAGAGCTGAAGACCACTCTCCGAGACCGATCTGGCTACGTCTGCCGGAAAGTCTCGCCGAACCACGAAGGGTTGTACGACAAAACGAAATTTATTATTCGAGGGACATTCTTCGACATCGACCTCGACATTGTGTTCGTCGTTGAGTCTGATCACATCGTGATCCTAACCCAGATGTCACAACACGCTGATAGCCTCCGTGGACAGTTCTACGAACAGGTCGGAACGACGGTGGCAGACGCAGTCGCGGCAGTACCGGAGTGACACGGCCCCACACAACAACCAAACAAATCGTAGAGTAACTCCAGAATCGATGAGCGGCGCTCCAATCAGCGCTCTACGATCGAGACCGAAACTCGTCTCGGCGTCAACCACCTCGCTCGGCTTCGCCGTGCGAACGTGACCTTGGTTCCGTGAGTTTCGAGAAATTGCCATAGTGTGTGCCGCTACAACACAAATTTGCCGTGAAACAGTGGAATCCACGCCGTATGGCTGTTCAACACAGTCGATTTAATAGCACACAGAAGCTCTAGCACCAGCAGCACTAACAGCACCAAAAACCAAGAACTCAGTGACGTAGCGGGTCCTCGACCTTACACGCAAACGTCTCCTCGCACTCGTCACACGTCGCCGATCTATCGTAGCCATCTCGAAGCGAACCAGTCCGTTCACGCGTCCTGAGTACTGTTCGATCGATATCGACAGCAGTCTTCGCCGAGCAGTGCGGACAAATAACGCGTTGTGACATACTGACCGATTCTCGTTCTCTGCCATTTGTGTTGTGGCCGTTCGGGTCGTCTTGGCCCAACAGCACGACGAATTACCTGCCACATACTGCGAATACAGCGTGCTACTCGACCCTGAACGTCACCGTCACGTCTGCACCCGCCGCAAGCGCCTCGATAAGATCGCGATCGAACCCATCCGCAGCAAACTCAGCCCCCACCATAATCGTCCGGTCATCGACGTAGTCACTGGTCCGGCCAACCGCGCTTCGTTCGTTCGTGTACTCGAGTGCCGGATCTCCACGACCGGTCACTGTTTCGGTGTGGCCGTCGGCCTCGATGGTGACGGTAATGGTGGCGTCGGCGTCCTGGCACGCGGTAATGAAGTCGGGGTCGAAGTCCGCAGGTGCGCGGTCGGCGTTGATAGCGAGGATACAGTCACCTGCGGGTGTGAGATAGTCGTCGGTGGTTACCTCGAACGTGCTTGTGTGCTCGGCGCGGACATGCTCGTGACCCTGAGCGTGGATGTGTTCCTCCATAGTGTCTCTGGTTGGCGGTACGTCGCCGGGCGGAAAACGGACTCGAATCGACGAGCGGGAAACAGCGATAGTGGGAGAGCGACAACAGGAAACCGCCCGCAAGTCACCGATTCAGGCCAGACTTGCGCCGTCGAACTCGCCGCGACTGTACTCGATGTCTAGCAGGTCGAGAATCGTCGGCGTGATGTCGAAGAGGTCAGCATCGCCGATCGAGGCACTCGGCTCGTCGATGTACAGCGAAGTGTCGTCGAAGCTGTGCATCCCGTTTCGCGGACCGGTCGTGAATACCTCAGAATCGGCCTTGAAGCCGGACTTGAGATCGAATCCCTTGCTCGGAATTGCGACCAGATCGGGCGCGATATCGTCGTGATCGCCACGGAACGCATCTTCTTTTTCCACGACGCGTTCGACCACCTTGTTTCCGTCCGGGCCCTCGAGTGCCTCGAGAGCTGCCTTGAGTTCGTCCCGGACGTCGTCGTACTCGTCTTCGGAAACGGAGCCGCGAGGTTCGCGGCCTTCGAGGTTGATGTAGAAACGGCCGGGGATGAACGAGTAGGCCTTCGTCTCCGCTGCGATGTCTCCCAGTTCCTCGGGATCGTTGTCCTGGAAGGAGAGCCAGCCCTCTTCGCGGAGCCATTCGTTGAAGTGGACCTCGTAGTCCAGACTGGTGAATCCGTGGTCGGAGGCAACGATCATGGTCACGTCGTCGGGCAGCGCCTCGCGCAGGCGGCCGATGTAGTCATCGACCTTCTGGTAGAACTCGATGAACTCGTCCTTGTACTGCCCGTCACGCTCGTAGTCCTTGAAGAGGAAGTGGTTGACCCGGTCGGTCGTCATGAAGACACCGAAGAACAGGTCCCAGTCGTCCTCCTCGATGTAGTGTTTGAACGCCTCAAACCGGGCGTCGAGGGTTGCGTGGGCGTCCTCGATGAATTCCTCTTTGTTCTCCTCGTGACCCAGTTTCGGGTTGACGTCGATCCGGTAATCAAGTGTGTCGAGGTAGTCGCGGACGTCGTCCGGATAGGCAGCCTTCTCGAGACCTGGCGAGAGGAAGCCCGAAACCATTCGCTGGACGTTGCGTTGGGGTGGGAAGGTGACGGGGACGTTCATCACGGTGGCCCGGCGGCCCTCCTCCTGGACGCGATCCCAGACGCGGTCGGCCTGGACTTCGTTGCCCATTGGGACGTAGGTATCGTAGGTGCCGACCTCGCGATCCTGGAAGCCGTAGACACCGGTCTCACCGGGATTAACACCGGTCGTCAACGACGGCCAGCAGGCGCTCGATTCCGGCGGAACGATACTCGAAATTTCGCCCGCCGTCCCCTCGTCGGCGAGTGTTGCAAAGTTCGGGAACAGGTCTTCGTTCTCCGAGAGTAGACTGTACGGCACGCCGTCGACCCCAATAAATGCGACGCGGGGGGCATCATCGCCCCGCAACCGGTCGAATAGACCCATGGACGGACGTAGTTCAACCGTATACAAGAAGGTTCGTTTCGGGACACTCTTTTGAGAAGGACGAAACCCTTCTCAGCGGACGGGGCCCTCGATATGGGAGCGCTGTAACTATAGTAGCCACTGCAAGTCACTGCGCACCTGATCGCACGACGGCAGCGCGGTTCGGAGCGAGTGAACTGAACGAGAACCGCGAACGTGCGATCAGTGTGTAACTAGTTGCAGGTGTTACTATAGACAACAGAGAAGGTAGCAGTGAAAGACGCGACCCGAGGAGGAGGGCGTTACTACGGTGTCTCATACGGACTACTGTAAGTCATTTCCGGCTCGACCGCGAGCCGTCCTGCGGTCAGGCCGGTAAACCGTTACAGCAGACCGTATCAGTCGTCCCGACCATCAGCAGCGGCGTCAGTGTTGGGGTCAGAACTGGCGGTTGACTCGAGGGTTGCATCTTCCTCGGCGGCCTCGAAGTTGGTCGGGACGACCGTCACGTGACGCATTCCGACACCGGCTGCCTGCTCGTTGGCCGGTACCGATTCACGCGAGGACGGGTTGGTTACTGCCATGACGGATCAGTGTATCACCTACACAGGGTTAAAATTACCCATGCTCATAATGCATGAGCGACCCGTGGTTGGATAACCATGGTGAATTGACTCTCCGAATGGTGTCGAGATTGGTGCACGTCCGTCGAAGCAAAAGTGGTGGGAAACGGTAGGAAACGACTGGAAACAACGAGAATGACGAGAAAAGAGTGTCGAGGCTATTCGAAGTTCTCTTCGTAGAGGTCCTGGGCGTGCTCGATCGCGTCGTAGGCCGCTTGCTTGTCCTCCCAGCCCAGCGTCTCGACTTCCTTATCCGCTTCGAGGTTCTTGTACGTCGCGAAGAACTCGTCGATCTCGTCGAGTTGCTGCTGTGGGATGTCCTCGAGATCTTCGATGTGATCGTAGCGTGGGTCCTCCGTCGGAACGGCAATGACCTTGTCGTCCTGTTCGCCGTCGTCGTCCATCTTCATCAGGGCGACGGGGCGGGCTTCGATGACACAGCCGGGGAACGTCTGATCTTCGACGAGGACGAGCACGTCGAAGGGGTCTTCGTCGTCGTAGTACGACTGCGGGATGAACCCGTAGTCACTGGGGTAGTGAACGTTGCTGTGGAGTACGCGGTCGAGGACGACGCCCGGCACGTCCTTGTCGTACTCGTACTTGTTCCGTTCGCCCTTGAGACACTCGACGACAGCGTAGATCTCTTCGGGTGGATTCGGTCCGGTCTCGATATCTTCCCAGAGATTGACCATGCACCGCACTCTCCACGGTGGATCAAAAAGTACTTTCCTAATCACGTTTCACGTTCTACGTGACGGTTGCCAGACAGCCGACACACACGGGCACCGAGTACAGACCCGCCTGTACTCATCGTCAGCGGTTAGATGCGATCTAACCCGACGATATTACCGAATGGTTGGCAAGTCTTAAATAGTCTGGTGACATTTGCACAGGTATGTCAGAGGCACAATCAATCACCGGCGAACAGAGTATTGCACGAGAACTTACAGCGTTCCAGAACAACATCCTCGTCATCCTCGCCAAGGAACCGATGTACGGCCTGGCGATCAAGCGCGAACTCGAGGACTACTACGGAACCGAAGTCAACCACGGGCGTCTTTACCCCAACCTCGACGAGCTCGTCGACCTCGGGCTGGTCGAAAAGAGCGAACTCGACAAGCGGACCAACCAGTACTCGCTGACCGACGACGGCTACGACGCCGTCCTCGACGGCCTCAGCTGGACCCTCTCGAAGGTCGTCACGGGCGACGACCGCGCCGACGAGATCAGCGAGATCATCGAGAACAGCTACTGAACTGTCGGGCAGTTCGGTACTTCGTTTTGCGGTCCGCGCGTCAGTACAAGAGTAGATAGCGAACAGTCCAACGGGACGATAGCAAACACCGCGACAGCGCAACAGCACTCCAGTTACGCTCCAGTACGAACGGCCGACTCCCCTCCTCAGACTCGTTCGCAACCACACGTTCGCACCAACGCTCTACTCGCTATCCTCACCAACGGCGTCATCCAGTGCCGGCTGTGCTGTCTCTCTCTCGATCCCCGGGTACGGTTCGTCGGCTACTTCGAATACCAACTCGAGTGACTCCTCGAGCACAGCCGTCTGTGCTTCAGTTGGCCACGCGTTTCGAACGACGTACTCGGAGCTGAACTCCGCGAGTTCCGCGGGAGTCAGCGATGTGATCGGCTTCGCGTAGTGGTTGCCAGCGAAATCTGCGAGCAGGCGTGCGTTCTCGCCGTGAACGTCGTCGTACTCCTCGCGGACCGCTTCGGCGAGTTCTCGGTTAGCAGCGTCGGCGGTCTCCCAGTCGTCCGGATCGGCAGTGCCCTCGAGTTGGATCTCGACCGCGCGCGAGAGGTCGTCGATCTGGTCGGTTCTGATGACGCCTTCCTCGCTATCGTGCCACTCGGCGGGGTGGAGCACGAGGACGGCATCGCCCTCGTTGCGGATACGGGAGCGGTACTCGTGGGAGGCCAACAGGTCGTCTCGGCGGTCCTCGTAGGCTGTTGCCTCGTTCTCGTCAGGCGTCTTGCGTGCGAGGCGAGTGAGGCGTTCGGCGTCCTCGGCGACGTCATCGGGGAGATCAGCAGTCATACAAGAGTGTTCGTGCGCGAGGGTTTGTGGCTTGCTGATCCGGCGTTCGAGCAGTCACCCGGTGGTCCTGACCGACGTGCTTACGAGCCATCCAGTGCTTCGTTCGCGAGTTCGTCCGCCCGACTGTTGACCTCACGTGGAACGTGTTCCAGCGTCCACTCGTCGAACGCGCGCAACAGCTCGTGGACCGTCACGCGCCGCTCCCGCAGCTCCGGATTGTTCGTGTTGTACTCTCCGCGCACCTGTTTGACGATGAGTTCCGAATCTCCGCGGACGTGAATCTCGTCGTAGTCGTAATCGCGCGCGGCCTCGAGTGCAGCGATCAGCGCCTCGTACTCCGCCTGGTTGTTCGTCGCGCGCCCAATTCGTTTGCTGCCTTCCGCGACGATCCCCTCGCTCGTAACGATCACCCAGCCGATTCCCGCCGGACCGGGGTTCCCGCGCGCGCCACCGTCGAAGTAAACGTGTGCGCGACCACCGCCCTCGCGAAGGATGGACTCGAGTACCCGGGGCTCGCTACCCTGGATGACGATCTTGTTATCGTAGGCGACAGCGGTTGCATCGCCGCGGCTCGCACGCCAGCGTTCGTGGTCGGTGTTTCCGGATTCGACGGCGACACCGGCGTCTGTGAGGCGTTCACGCGCATCGTCGACGTCACACTCGATGACCGGCATTCGGTGCTGTGGTCGGCCAGTTTCAAATAAAGGTTTTCCGGTTTCAAATCGTAAACTTCGAATCTGAGTCCTTATATCGCCCGATTTCGGGCTTCTTTCGTCAACAGCCGAAACATGCTACCAAAGGTTTATGTATGCTGGTGATACTACTATAAAAGTGCGATGACACGGTCCACCCGCCAGCGGGAGCGAACGCGTGAGAAGGACGAGACCGAAGATCAGGAGGGGGTACGTGCCTGCCCCGAGTGTGAATCGGATAATCTCGTAAAGGACTCCGACCGGGGTGAGCTCATCTGTGAGGACTGTGGGCTCGTCGTGGAGGAAGAAAAAATCGACCCAGGCCCTGAGTGGCGGGCGTTTAACCACCAGGAACGGCAGGAGAAGTCCCGTGTCGGTGCCCCAACGACACAGACGATGCACGACAAGGGGCTGACGACGACGATCGACTGGAAAGACAAGGACGCCTACGGACGCTCTATCTCCTCGAAAAAGCGCAGTCAGATGCACCGACTGCGAAAATGGCAAGAGCGTATTCGGACGAAGGACGCTGGCGAACGCAATCTGCAGTTCGCACTCAGTGAGATCGACCGGATGGCATCCGCGCTCGGTGTCCCGCGATCCGTCCGCGAAGTCGCGTCGGTGATCTACCGCCGCGCGCTCAAAGAAGACCTCATTCGTGGGCGCTCGATCGAAGGTGTCGCAACGTCTGCGCTGTATGCTGCCTGTCGAAAAGAAGGAATTCCACGCAGTCTCGAAGAAATTTCGGAAGTCTCACGCGTCGAACGCAAGGAAATCGGTCGAACGTATCGGTATATCTCGCAGGAACTCGGCCTCGAGATGCGCCCCGTCGACCCGAAAAAGTACGTTCCCCGCTTCTGTTCTGAACTCGAACTGTCCGAAGAAGTCCAGACCAAGGCCAACGAAATCATCGAGAAGACGGCCGAGGAAGGGCTCCTTTCGGGCAAGTCTCCGACCGGGTATGCCGCCGCTGCGATCTATGCTGCGTCGCTTCTCTGCAACGAGAAGAAGACGCAGCGCGAGGTTGCAGACGTGGCACAGGTGACCGAAGTCACCATCCGAAACCGGTACCAGGAACAGATCGAAGCGATGGGAATCCACGGGTAACACCGTTCGCTCGCGGTTGCGGTCAACAGTTATAGTCCTTTTTTGCTGCACCAACCGATCGATGACCGGCTGGTGTGACGGGTCACGGATGGCGGGTGGGAGGTGACGAGTCGCGAATGACGAGTGGCAGGACAGGTCACGGATCACTGCCCACGTCGGTCGTACACCGCAGTCTCACGAGCGTCGGCTTTGCCTCGCCGCAGTCGCGCCGTGGCGGCGCTGTAACTCCCGATCACGAACACGAAAAGACCAACGGCGGCAGTCATCGCCGCGCTGAAGTCGTTCGCCGCTGCGACGGTGCCAGTGTCGGGGCCGATGACAAACGGCGATGCGACGAGCCAGAGACCGAGGATCGCAGTGAGTGTCGCGACACCGACGCTTCCGAACGCCGCGTCCGCTCTCTTGGCGTAGTTGTATGCCCCAGTTGCGATCAGCGCTGTGCCGACGAGAAGTGCGTTCCAGAGTTGCCCCGCGACGATATCGAAGGCAGCGGCCTGTATAATCGCAACGGCCCCGAGAACGACAATACTTGCCGAAAGCCACCGCCCGCGTCGGTTCGGGTTGGGGTTGTGCACGATGACATCTCGCGCAGTTGCACAGTGCCCGGAACGCCCCCGCTGGTCGTGTTTCGCGCTCGGTTCGTGCTCGTCTGCGTCCCAGGTTGGTCTAGTCATCGGATATGCGGCGCTCATTTGCCGGTCGAAAAGAATCTGGTGCCCACTCCTGCAGGTATGGATCAAATTCGATGTCTGCACACTGCAGTTCCCTTCTCTCGAAACAAGCGGGAGTGACGGTGCGGGCAGTATGTACGTCCATCTGAGAACTGCGATGAACGGACAGATGACGGGGCCTCGCAGCCGTTCGCGCTCGCGCGCGTACGTGAGTTTTATTAGGGGTCGGCCACTACCCGAAAACAGGTTTTAGAGTTATATGTCCCAGGAAAGCGAGTACGGAGCCGGACAGATTCAGGTCTTGGAAGGCCTGGAAGCCGTGCGCAAACGGCCGGCGATGTACATCGGTTCTACCGACTCTCGAGGCCTCCATCATCTCGTCTACGAAGTGGTGGACAACTCGATCGACGAGGCACTGGCCGGACACTGCGACGAGATCACCGTCTCGATCAACGAAGACGGTTCGGTTAGCGTCGCGGACGATGGCCGGGGAATCCCCGTCGACACGCACGAAGAGTACGACCGCCCCGCACTCGAGGTCATTCTAACCGTCCTCCACGCGGGTGGCAAGTTCGACAACAAGTCTTACCAGGTCTCTGGCGGCCTCCACGGTGTGGGTGTGAGCGTCGTCAACGCGCTCTCGACCCGACTCGAGACGACCGTCAAACGCGACGGGGGTGTCTACAAGCACGCCTTCGAAATCGGCGAACCCGTCGGCGACATGGAGCGCGTCCGCGACATGAAGCCAGACGAGGAGACCGGCACCGAGATTCAGTTCTGGCCGGACGAGGACATCTTCGAGACGACCGATATGTCGTTCTCGACGCTGTCGAACCGACTTCGCGAACTGGCCTTCCTGAACTCGGGGGTTCGCATCACGCTCCGCGACGAGCGCGAGCGAACCGAAGCGGGCGAGGCCGTCGCAGAGACCTACGAGTACGAAGGTGGCATCCGCGAGTTCGTCGAGTACCTGAACGAGACGCGCTCGGCAATGCACGAGGACATTATCTACTTCGAAGACGAAGATCAGAACGTCCGCGTCGAGGTGGCAATACAGGCCACCAAGGAGCTCCAGGGCTCGATTCACGCTTTCGCGAACAACATTAACACTCGCGAGGGTGGCACCCACCTCACCGGGTTCAAGACGGCGCTCACGCGCGTCATCAACGACTACGGCAACGAGAACAATCTGCTCTCGGATATCGAGGAGAACCTCAAGGGCGAAGACATCCGCGAGGGCCTCACTGCCGTCGTCTCCGTCAAACATCCCGACCCGCAGTTCGAGGGCCAGACGAAGACGAAACTCGGCAACTCGGAGGTCCGCGGAATCGTCGAGGGTGCCATGCACGACTGCCTCGGCACCTACTTCGAGGAACATCCCGACACCGCCCAGGCCATCGTGATGAAGGCCGTCGAGGCGGCAAAGGCACGCAAAGCCGCCCAGAAGGCTGAGGAGTTGACCCGCCGCAAGTCGGCACTCGAGTCCACCTCGCTGCCGGGTAAGCTGGCGGACTGTCAGACCAAGGACCCAGAGGAGGCAGAACTGTTCATCGCGGAGGGAGACTCCGCAGGTGGGAGTGCAAAACAGGCCCGGAATCCGGAGTTCCAGGCCGTGTTGCCGATCAAGGGGAAGATTCTGAACGTCGAGAAACACCGACTCGACCGCATTCTGGAGAACGACGAGATCCGGAACATGATCACCGGGATCGGCGCGGGGATCGGTGACGAGTTCGATGTCGAGGACGTCCGGTACAAGAAGATCATCATGGCGACGGACGCTGACGTCGACGGGGCGCACATCCGGACGCTCATGCTCACGTTCTTCTACCGGCACATGCGGCCGCTACTCGAGGGTGGCTACGTCTATGCAACCCAGCCGCCGCTGTATCGCATCCGATATCGTGGCGAGACCTACGATGCGATGACGGACGTGGAACGAGACGAAATCGTCGAAGAGAAGTGCGACGGCAACCCCTCGCAGGTCCAGCGGTTCAAGGGTCTCGGCGAGATGAACCCCGAACAGCTCTGGGAGACGACGATGAACCCGGAGAACCGCATCCTCAAGCAGATCACGGTCGAGGACGCGGCCGCCGCGGACAAGATGTTCTCGGTACTGATGGGCGACGCCGTCGAGCCGCGCAAGCAGTTCATCAAGGAGAACGCGCCGGAAGCCGAGTGGATCGACATCTAGTGGTGAGACAGACATGAGTTCAGACGTACCCGATCCGACAGACGTAGAGGCTCGTGCGGTCGAAAACGTCCGCATCGAAGACGAGATGGAACAGAGCTACATTGACTACGCGATGTCCGTCATCGCGGGTCGTGCTCTCCCAGACGTCCGTGACGGCCTGAAACCCGTCCATCGGCGCATCCTGTATGCGATGCACGAGATGGGCGTCACCTCGCGGTCGTCCCACCGCAAGTCCTCCTCGATCGTCGGGGAGACGATGGGTGACTACCACCCCCACGGCGACAGCGCGATCTACGATACCCTGGTCCGCATGGCTCAGGACTTCTCGATGCGCTACCCGCTCGTGGACGGGCAGGGGAACTTCGGCTCCATGGACGGCGACCCGGCCGCAGCGCCCCGGTACACTGAGGCCCGGATGGCCGCCGTCTCCGAGGAGCTACTCGAGGACATCGACAAGGATACGGTCGATTTCTCGTCGAACTACGACGACCGTCTGCAGGAACCGGACGTCCTTCCGTCGGCGTTCCCGAACCTGCTGGTCAACGGCTCCTCAGGGATCGCCGTCGGAATGTCGACCAACATTCCGCCGCACAACCTCGGTGAGGTCATCGACGCGACGATCGAACTGATCGATGACCCCGACGCAACGGTCGAGGACCTGATGGAGCACGTCAAGGGTCCCGACTTTCCGACCGGAGCGAACATCGTCGGCCGCGACGCCATCTACTCGGCGTACAAGACCGGCCGCGGGCGCATTCGTGTGCGTGCCGAGTTCGAGGTCGAGGAGTGGAAAAACGGGCGCGAGCGCATCGTCATCACCGAACTGCCCTACCAGGAGAACAAGGCTCGTCTCGTCGAGCGCATCGCCGAGGACGTCACCGAGGGCGATATCGAGGGAATCTCGGACCTGCGCGACGAGTCCGACCGCGACGGCGTCCGCATCGTCGTCGAGTGCAAGCGCGGCGCGAACGTCGAGGTCGTGAAGAACAAGCTACTCGAGAACCACCTCGAGAAAACCTTCGGTGTCATCAACCTCGCGCTAGTCGACGGCCAGCCACAGGTGCTGTCGCTGAAGGAGACCTTAGAGGAGTACATCGCCCACCGCCGCGAGGTTGTTCGTCGGCGCAGCGAGTACGATCTCACGGAGGCCGAGGACCGCGCACACATTCTCGAAGGCCGGCTGAAGGCCGTCGAGAACGCAGAGGATGTCGTCGATCTGATCCGCAACAGCGAGACGCGCGATGATGCGAAAGCGGCGCTGCAGGAAGCGTACGACTTCTCCGAGGAACAGGCGACTCACATCGTCCGAATGCAACTTGGTAGCCTCACCTCGATGGAAGCCGCGGAGATTGAGGACGAGTACGAGGATGTTCAGGCCGAGATCGAGCGCCTGACGACGATTCTCGAAAGCGAGCAGGAACTGCTCTCGGTCATCAAGGAGGAACTCCGCGAGATCAAAGACGAGTACGACGACGACCGTCGGACCTCGATTATCGAGGACCAGGGGACGGTCACTCACGAGGATCTCATTCCAGAGGAGGAGGTGTTCGTCGTCATGACCGAAGACGACTACGTCAAGCGGATGCCAATCAACCAGTTCGATCCCCAGGGCCGGGGCGGCAAGGGGATCATCGGCGCTGATGTCAAAGAAGATGACCGTGTCGCGACGGTCTTCCGAGCGAACACACACGACTACCTGCTCTGCTTTACGAACCAGGGCAAAGTCTATCAGCTCAAGACCTACGAAATTCCCGAGATGGGCCGCACGGCCCGCGGGAAGTCCGCAGTCAATATCCTCGATCTCGACTCCGGTGAGGATATCACGGCAATCGTCGACACCGACGCCTTCGGCGACGACGAGTTCGTCACGATGGCGACCCGACACGGCTACGTGAAGCGAACCGCCGGCTCGGAGTTCGACAACATCCGATCGACCGGAATCATCGCAGCCGACTTGCAGGAGGGTGACGAACTCGTCGACGTCGAGGTCACCGACGGCACCAAAGACCTCGTCATCGCCAGCGAGAACGGCATGACCATTCGGTTCGACGAGGACGAAGTCAGGGCGATGGGCCGCAACGCTCGCGGAGTCAACGGCATCGACCTCCAGGGCGATGACGCCGTGGCTGGGCTGGTCGCGACTGACGAGGGCGACGAGCAGAATCTGCTGACGGTGACACAGAACGGCTACGGGAAGCGGACACCGCTCTCTGAGTATCGCACCCAGTCTCGCTACGGCAAGGGACTGATCGACATCAAGACCGGCGAGCGAAACGGTCCCGTCACGACCGCGAAGGCGGTCGCGGCAGACGACCAGCTGGTGATGATGAGCGAGCGCGGCCAGATCGTACGCACCCGCGTCGACGAGGTTTCGACGGTCGGGCGTAATACCATGGGCGTGATCGTGATGGATGTCGAAGACGGCGATGCGGTCGCCAGCGTCGATGTCATTCCGGCTGCGGTGAGTGAAGCCGATGACGAAGATGATGACGAAGATGAAGACGAGGATGAAGACGCTGAGACAGTTGAAGCGGACACAGCCAACTAACGCAGGCTGAATTCAGACAGAGTGGACTGAATCAGCTGAATCAAGCCCATTCAGCGTCTTTAATCACTGCCAATGCATAAACCAGCCTGATCGCTGTTTTTGGGACCGGGCGAACAACAACAACAACAACACCACATCGTGTGGTAACGACAGTGAACCAATAGCGGTTCGTTTCCAGTCACCAACAGCGCAGTTCACTTTGACATCCTCCCCGCCCTGAAGGGCTGTCTCCTTGACTCTCCGTAAATAGCGGCTCCTCGTCGGAAATCGTTCGTAATCAACTCAGTGGCACCGCTATCTGAAACGAGAAAACAGCAGATGAGAGAACAGATGCGACTGTGACCCCTCAGTGCTCGGGTTCTTCGGCCGGCGCAATCATATCCTCGATGCGCAGGATGAGGATATTGTTCGTATCGTCCTTGCCGTCGACGCGGCCGTCGATAACGAGCTTCGAAAGCGGCGTCGGACCGACGGTAACCTCGTCGTCCTCGTGAATCCCGCTGATCGCCCCCTGCATGTGGATCTCTGCACGGCAGAGTTCTGGATGATGGACACTCGAGAGGTCGATCTCTTCGACGATAACGTCGGTAACCGGTTCGCCCTCGTGCTCGAGTGGGACCGAAGCGGGGTCGTCCATCTGCTGGATCTCGAGAGCTTCGAAGGCGGCAGCGGTTGGCTTGTAGCCACCTTTCGGCCCGGGGACGCCCTCGACGAGCTGGAGGGCTTTGAGACTCTGCATCTGGTTGCGGATGGTGCCGGGATTGCGGTCTACCTGTTCGGCAATGTCTTCACCTTTGATGGCATCTTCGGACTCTTTGTGGAGATTTGTGAGCGCGCGAAGGATTTTCTTCTGACTGGGGGTCAGTTCGATTGATGACATACTGAATTATTCGTAATTGGATTCCTTAAACCCGACGGGTACGGTCGGGTAGTGGCAGTGTTTTGACGTGGGATCGAACGACAATGACGCAGCGTCGCAATGGGCCAGTGTCAGGAGTGACTACGGGCGGTGACGTGGTCGGGCGGACACCCAGTGAGGGAAGTAGAAGGCGTTACGCGAAGGACAGAACGAAACCGACTCAGACCGGAATCAGCCAGCCCTCGAGAAGCACGTCAACGAGAACGTCCTCGAGCAGGAACATGAGGGCGAACCCGATACAGAACGTCGCCGTGTTGGTTCGGGTAAGGATATCCTCAGCGTCGAATCGGATGAGGTCTGCGACCTCGATGAGCACCTGGAGAATCGCGCCGATCGCGATCGCGAAACAGAGGACAGCGAGAATGTTCGACTGGGCGAAGCTGCCAAGCCAGCCGCCGAGGATAACCGGACCGCCGGCGATGATGCCCATTGCAGCGAAGTGTCGCAGCGGCGGCGTCGCTCTGTCCCGGGCGACGGCAGCGACGACAGTCGGACCCTCCATCACGTTGTGCATAACGAACGCCAGCACGAGCAGCATGAGCAGCGTAGCGTCGCCCTGAATGTAGGCAACACCAATACCCAGCCCCTCGCCGATGCTGTGCAGTCCAAGTGCGAGTGCGACGAGATAGGCGATCTCGAGGCCGCTCTTCTCGCTTGCTGCTGCCTTGCGTTGACGCCACTCACTCGCGGCGTACATGATGGCGAACGTTCCGCCAACGCCGATAATTGCGGTTACTGCAGCGAGGGTCGACCCGCCGACGGCAACGCCAGCAAGCGTCGTGTCTGGGACCTCGACGCCGTAGTCAAAGATCAGGTCTTCGGCCATCTCGACCGCGATGAACGCGAGCACACCGCCGGCAAGCGCCAGGAAGGCGTGAAGATACCGTGGATCAAGGTCGCGGATGAAGGGAAACCAGAGCATTCCGATCGCGACCGGAATAATCCCCGCAATCGATCCGATGATCGCCAGCATCCAGAGGATCTCAAGTGTACTCGCTTCCTCGACGCCAGAGAGGTCACCAAACGGCGATGTGAGATACAGCAAGCCGAAAACCGCGATAAGAATGGCGACGGGACCGACGGCAAGAACCCATCGTGGGACCCGATCATAGATATCGTCACTCACGAGTGATCCCCCTCAGTACCACTGATTGAAATACCATTGATAGATGTTTAGATGCCCCTAAACTTGTAGTTTACCCACCGAATACTCAATTAGATACGGTCTAATCTACTGGCGAGACAGGTTCCTACTTGGGCCAGGGTAGCGGGTAAACAGCCAAGTAGCGGTGAGGAACGGGAAAAACGGCTCGCGGACGCGGTGTGGAACGGAGGCTAGGACTCGGCTTCGACCGGTGAGGTGACGCGAACGTGATGGGCAACACCCTCCGGAAGCGAAACATCGTCTTCGCTTGTACTTGAGCGCGCGGTTACCATACCAAAGGGTGCGACCTCAAGAATCTCGAGTTCGACACCCGGTTCGACACCGTGGTCTGCGAGGTACGAGAGGACCTCCGGATCACGGTCGGCAACCTCCTCGACCACGACGATGTCACCTTCCGAGAACTCAGTGACGGACTCGCCATTGGGTCGGTCCGGTGGTTCGAGGTCTGCACTCGGAATCGGCGACCCGTGGGGGTCGACTGTCGGCTGGCCGAGCGCGTCCGCAACGCGCTGTTCGAAATCCTCGCTGATGTGGTGTTCGAGGCGGTCCGCTTCGGCGTGGACCTCCGACCAGTCGTAATCGAGGTGCTCTGTGAGATACGCTTCGAGGAGTCGATGGTGACGGACGACCTCGAGTGCGACCGTTTCACCCTCATCGGTGAGCGTGACCCCGCGGTACTTTTCGCGGTCGACGAGCCCGCGGTCCTCTAGCTTCTCGAGCATGCTGGTGACTGTCGGCGACGTGACGTCGAGCGCTTCTGCGATTTCGGATGTTTTGATCCGTTCGTCGTGGTCGCGCTGAAGCTGATAGATCGCCTTGAGGTAGTCCTCCATCACGTCGCTCAGCATCATCTTATTCGGTTTTAGACCCGTCTAACCCTAAACCTGTCGACGTGCCAGTTGTGGTGTGAGTGTGTAGCGCTGTGGTGGTCACTTCGACCGGCAGCAACTGTCACCACTCGTGTGTGCCAGCATAACCCACACAGACACGAGTTCCAACACCTTTGTATCGTAGTGTTTCAGAGTGTGTCGTATGACTGAGAACGTCGTCGTGCTCGGTGCTGGATACGCCGGTACCGGTGCGATTGCCAAGTTGCAGTCGGAACTCGGTGGCAGCGCGCGACTAACCTGGATCGCTGACGTGGACTACCATCTCGTTCTCCACGAGGCCCACCGCGTCGTCCGTGACCCGGATGCTCGATCGGATATCACATTCCCAGTCGACCAGATTGCTGATCCGTCGACCCGGTTCATCCAGGACGATGTCGTCGGGCTTGATGTCGACGAACAGGTCGTCGAACTCGCCGAGGGCGACGATGTCGACTACGACTACGTACTTGTTGCACTGGGTAGCCAGACCGCCTACTACGGCATTCCCGGTCTCGAAGAGCACTCGCTCACCCTGAAAAGCCTCGACGACGCCATGGAAATCCACGACGAGGTTACGCAGGCCAGCCAGGACGCGACCCGCGGCGAGCCCGCGCAGGTCGTCGTCGGCGGTGCCGGTCTCTCCGGCATCCAGACCGCGGGCGAAATCGCTGAGTTCCGCGACAACCACCGCGCCCCGATCGAGATTCACCTCGTCGAAGCGCTCGACGAGATTTTCCCTGGGAACGACCCCGAAATCCAGCAGGCACTGCGCGACCTCCTCGAGGACGCCGGCGTCCGCATCCACACGGACGATCCGATCACGGAGGCCAAAGACGACGTCATCGAGTTCGACGAGGGCGAACCACTCGAACACGACGTCCTCATCTGGACCGGCGGCATCACGGGCCGCGATGCACTCGACGACGCCGAACTTGAGAAAGAACACAACCGCGTCAACGTGGAGGCAAACTTCCAGACCACCGAAGAGAACGTGTTCTCGATCGGCGACTCGGCGCTGATCGACCAAGGTGACCGCCCTGCACCGCCAACGGCTCAGGCCGCCTGGCAGGCGGCAGAGGTTGTCGGTGAAAACATTTCGCGTGCGATCGAGAACCGCCCGCTCAAGACCTGGGAGTACGAGGACAAAGGAACCGTCGTCTCCGTCGGTGACAAGGCTGTCGCCCACGAGGTCAAACCGGCCTTTGGCGTCTCGCTGCCCGTCGGCACTTTCGGCGGCTTCCCCGCGAAGAACCTGAAGAAGATGATCGCTGCCAAGTGGATCGCCAGTGTTACCTCCTGGAACGAAGCCCGCAAGTCCTGGTCCTCGCTGTAGACGAGCAGGAATGCGGAGATGGATACGGACACGATAGTCTGAATCGGAATACAGATTCGAACTCGAACTCGAACTCGAACTTGAGCACGGATCGACCTCGAACCCGAGCTCGATTTCGAATCAGAACCAGCCCAGAACCGAGCACGAACTCGACGTGTCTTTTTACGTCTGACTCACTGGACGAGAGCGGTATCTCTGCCATTCGGTTCGTTCTCCCCTTCTGGTAGACCCACTTCAGTACACGACGGCAAGACATGCACTGACACGCTCTCGTACACTAACCCGCCCTGCCCTCACAGCCTCGTACACTAACCCGTCCACACACAAACTCGCCCTTACTCCGATTCATCAGCCTCGTCGTCACCTGTCGGCTGGGCACTCGAGTGCCCTCCCATTGGCCGTGCAGGTACACCCGCGACGGTGGTCCCCGGGGGGACATCCTTGGTCACCAGCGAGTTCGCCGCGATGCTCGCGTCGGCACCGATTTCGACACCGGGCAGAACGATCGCGCCCGCCCCGATCATCGCCCGTTCACCGACGACGACCTCTCCTGTCCGGTACTCATCTTGCAGGAATTCGTGACACAGCAACGTCGCATCGTAGCCGACGATCGCGTGGTCCTCGAGTGTGATCAGTTCCGGCCAGAACGTATCCGGCGTCGCCTCGAGCCCCCAGGAGACGCCGGAGCCGACGGTGACACCGATCCGACGGAGACACCACCGACGAAGCCGGAGACTCGGCGAGATGCGAGCCAGCCAGACGAAAATGTAGTTAATCGCGACGCGGAGCGGATGTTTCGCCGACGTCCAGTGCGCAAGCGAGTTCCGTGTGCCCGGTGTCGGGTGGCGTCGAATGCGGTCGTGGCGGGATGGTCCCGAGCTGTCGGCATTATCTGCGGTCACTTGCGTGGTCTTCGGTCGATCGCTACAAGAAACTGACCGATTCTTTCAGTGGTCGTTCACGTATCGGTAGACAGCGTCTGTGATCGGTCAACCATACCATCTTCCGCCGTCCGTTCACTGAGTGGACCAACCAGTTGGCGAAACTCCTCGCCCGAGCACGCACACCGGTAGGCCGGTTTGTACATCATGTTTGTCCCGCCCTCGACGACCGCCAACTCGTCTGCAACCTCCTCACGAAGGTAGTACTGTGCGCGCTCGTTCCCCGGTTTGACCACGTACTCGCTGAGTCTGATCGGGTGCCGATCGAACAGTCCACCCGGTTCCCGACCGTCGAGAAAGACGACTGACTTCTCCGACAGATAGAGCCCGTCGTCTCGAGCACGTTTCGCGTGGGCGTTCTCCGAATGCGCTGCGAGGATTTCAGCACGCTCTGTTGCAGGCGTATCAGGCGTTACGACATCGACCCGGTCGACCGTGAAGTACCCGAGGAGATACCGGTGCGCGCGGTCACCGTCCGGCCGACGGAGCCCAGCGTAGAAGCCGACAACGTCACCCGACTCGAGTGCACTGAGTCGCGACAGGTACCCGCTGGTTCGGTGTTCACCATACGTCAGCGCCTCGAAATTTGGGTCGTGATGGAACGGCCAGTTCTCGAGCGCGTCACCGGAGACGGTTTCGACGCCGCCGCGGACTGGCTGGGGTTCGATTCGGGATGTGAGATCGGCAGCGGTGCGGTCGTCGTGTTGCAGCGTCCACGAGCCGAGCGTTTCGGCCTCCGTGGTCTCGCGCGTTTTCTCCGGAATCGGGACGTACTCGAAGTGGCCGTCGTCGTACAGGGGAGCAAGCCTTCCAAGATTCGTGCTGTCGGCACCGACGCCGGCGAGGACGACTGTCATCGGTTCGTTCGAGTGGTTCGAGGGCGGCGGGTTAAACCACTCGGTACCTGGTCAACCGCTGAGCGGCCAAGTCTTTTCGTCTTCACTCACGTGCAACGAGTATGGCGTCCAGAGCCCCCATCGAATGCCCACTCTGCCGAGAGACACCAGCAGAGGCACGACTCGAGGAACATCTTGTTGATTCCCACACGAAACGAAAGCTCGCGCGGTTCGTGGTTTCGGAGACGACAGCGAGGAACGAAGGCGATATTTCGGAGTAGCCACAGGTGAAACGTCGCGCCCTCAGGCACTGTCTCGACTGAAACCGTCCCGACTGCATCGACGGTAACACGATACCCGTAGTAGGTAACTGTCACCTGACCAGCCGTGCGGTCGTGCGTTGCAGTCGATGTAAAGAGGATGCAGACGGCTGCCGGTTCGATGGCGTTATACAACGGTGGGGGTTCAGTCACATCACGCTTCCGTTATCACGGTGGTCGTCGACTGGCCTGTCCCCAAACACCACACTGCTCCCGAACGCCACAAAGCAGTCATCTCGAGTACCACCGAGTATCGATCTCAGGGACAAACATCCGGTTTCTGTGAAGGTGAGAGCAATCCCAATACACTGGGACCCACCCCCATCACATAGACGGAACTACCACGACTGCTGGATGAGCGCACGATGTCCAGCGTGTGATAACGAATCAGGAGAACAACTCGGGAAGTGCGTCGCTGAAGAGACATCATCGCCGATTTTGGGTGACCGAGCTGCGGTCACGAGTGGTTGGCTACACTGTGGTCAGTTCGAGATTGCGTAGGAGCCCTTGTTCAGATACTGACTCGCGTGCGCATGACTGCCTGATAGTCGAGTACGCCGACCACAGATCTGCATACGAACCTCCACCGTAGGTGCGCGGGGTCGCGCTTGTCGATCACTGGCTCGTCCCAGTCCATAGGTCCAGGTCACACAAGACTGGCAGAATTCTTGCCGTTGTCACTCTCAGATTTGATAATGCAAGACAGCGTCGGTTCGAACTCGAGCGCAACTCGTGGCACGACGGCTGGTACTGTTTCGTCGTCTACCAACCACATGGGCGATCGGGGCTGACGATCTTCCAGGACAAGATGATTCGTTCGTGCGGTTGTTTTGCACCGTGCTCTCGGAGTTCGCCATCGAACTCGTTGAGTGCACGGACAGCAGTATCGGACCGTTCGGTATCCTTTGTGACAGCGGCCACAATGACGTTTGTATCGAGAGAGCTTCATAGCCGCTCGCGAACGTCACGGACCTCTTCGACAGCGTCCACTTCGACATCGACGGCTAACTCGTTGAGGGCGTCTCCCAGCGGAACCTCTTCGTTGTCCTCTGGATCACCGACCATGAACTCGGCAAAGTCGTCAGTTGTGAGGCCCATGCTCCATGATTCCACTGCTGGTTGCAAAATGTTGCTGGTGATCCAAACAAAGAGTGTGTTGGCATTCCAAACACCGACTGGAAACTGCGGCCGATTCAGCGTCAACGACGACCCCGGTGCGACCGTCACGCCGACCACCTCCCGTTGTGCTGTCGGACATGTGGTAATATTCCGAAAGTGAGAATTAGATTTTCGGACGCCTCGGGGTACGAGCCGCTACAAGTTGAACACTTAGATAATTTCGAGTGGGACCGCCGAGCTCAACAAGCCGTCTGTTACGCGGGTTACTGTCGTGGGTTGTCTGAATCATGCTGAATCCTCCGTAAGGAACTCGCGACGGGATTGCATCCGTCGGATCGGATCAGGGTGGTCGTAGTGCGCCCTGATCACCTCAGGGGTAGCGTTCACTCGCTCTGCAACGACTTCCGGTGGCCAGCCCTCGTCACGCATGTGCGTGATCGAACCCGAACGGATCGGGTGGGGCGACCGACTCGAGGGACACCGCGCCTCAAGCGTGTGCTCCAGGGCTTCGCAGGTCGTCGTATCACGGTTGTGCGGACACGAACCCCAGCGGCAGGGCTGGGTCAGGATGTAGATCTCCCGCCGAATGCTCGACTTCGAAACGCGGGCGTGTTTCCCCTTCTCGGTCGTCAGTAGCGGCCGGCGTTCGTCCGAGTCCGTTCGCTCGACGCGATTCACGTCGATGTACTCCCGAACGCGGTCAGCAACGTCCTGTGAGAGTGCGACCGGGCGCTCGCCCTCGCGTTTGTTCTTCAGTGGCGTCTCTGACCGGTGACGGAAGTAGACGAACGGGAGATCGACCGCCTCGAGTGCGGCCTGATCAATGTCGTCTTGGTGGCGCAGTCGCTTCAGGTCGGACTCCTCGAAGAAGCAGTCACGGAGATCGAGCGCGCGAAGCCCACCGAGTCGACAGCCGGTGTGCCACAGCAGTTCGAACATTACCTGCCGGCGCGATGCTCGCGCATATCGGTTCAGATTCCCTCGAATCGTCTCGGCACGGTCGGCGGAGAGGAGTTCGTCGTTGACGCGGTCAGCCAGGTCAACCGACGGGACCTCGACCTTTGCTGGCAATCCCTGAGGAACCGCGTCGATCCGCTCGCAGAACTGGATGAACTGCTTGAGCGTCCCCAGCTGGTTGTTCAGCGTCGACACCTTCAGCCCATCAGCGCGCCGATCCGAGTCGAACCGGAACACGTCGCGACTGGTAAGGTTGTTCAGGTTGTCGATGCCCTCTTTCTCACACCACTCGAGGAACGGCTTCAGTCGGTACCGGTAGCTCTTCAGCGTTTCATCGGCCCGCGTGGACTGCAGGCGATCGAGCCACATGTCGACCGCCTCGCGCGGCGTGATCGGCTCGAGTTCGCCGACGCTCATCGATGCACCTCGGGTGCACAGCTGCAGCGGTGATCTGAAAATGCGATACGCTTACCGTGGTTGCGCGTTTGGTTTGTCATGGTCTCACGTCTGTGGGACCGCGGACTCACCGTGCGCGCCGTTAGTTGGTACCTGGGGGCGCGCACGGTCGCTGTCCGTCGGTAGATTTGATCGAAAGGACCACTGATACTTAGCCGTTGCAGGGCCGTTTCCGATTCTTCCGATAAATCAGGGTTTCGTGAAATTCGCCACTTCTGAAGCCTCTCGCGTGCGCCTGTCGATTTCCGATACTTTCCGATTCCGTTTCCGATAGTCGTTCGGAGCCGGATTGACCGGGCCGTGGGCTGTGGGCCGGAGTCTAATCGATATTGTCGATCGGGGGCTTTATCCCCCGTTGCGTCGAGCGATTGCATGCTTCCGTACCTCGGATACGGAGGCCAGGCGGACCGGTGCTACTACACCGGGTCCGCGTTTCTGACGAGGACCCGACCGAGTAGCGGCGGGTCCGTCTGACTTCCGTTGCTCCGATCCAGACACGGAGGGGACTTAACTCTAACCCACTAATCCGTGTTCTATTGAACACCGAATATTGTTTAGTAGAACAGGTTTCGGTATCTGTTAAATGCAACAAGACGACAAGCGGGTATGCGCCCGCGGGTTGACTGGATGAACCAAACCGACAACCGGATTCTCGAATTGCTCGATGAATCCGAGTTAGTACTCTCTCCCGCGGTTACGGCGATCAATCTGGACTATTCACGAAATTGGGTTTCCCGACGGATGAGCAAGCTTGAGAAGGCACATCTCATCGAGAAGGTGGACGGAAGCTACTACCAGATTACCGACCGCGGCCGAGCATATATGAACGGAGACCTCGAGGCCGACGAACTCGAGCCGGAACCGTAGTTACCGAACGGTGCCGAGCGAACGAGCGGCTTCAGCGGAGATCGTAATCGATTCTGCGTTTCGTTTGACGCCACCACCTGCAATATCGTTGATGAGCGCTGCCAGCCCAGAGAGGTAGGAATCGTTGCGCTCTTCGGTGATCGTCAGGGTGTCCTTCCCTTCGTGATAGACGGCCCGGTTTTCGAGATACGCGTAGACGAACGTCTCTCGGACCTCTTCGGAACCGGCCACGAGATAGCTCGGGAGTGAGAGTTGCTGGCTGGTTTTTGGGCCGACAGGTGCGCCGAGCACAGCGAGTACGCGCCCAAGAACGGTACCGTCCTCAGCAGGACGGACTTCGTCAGCCCGTCCGTCGCGATCGTCGACCACCTGGTAGTCGACGCCGACCAGCTCGAGCGCGTCGATCACGTGAGAGTCCTCGCCGTGGTGGTTCAATGCGAACGACGGCTGGTAGTGCTGCTCCGCAATCGAACCGCCCGAAAAGATGTTTGCAACCAGTGCGTTCAACCCAGCGAACACATCGTCACTGGGAGTGCACTCGAGCCACCCATACTCGCGTGCGGTATCGATCCCACGGACCACGTCCGGTGCACCACCGTCGTCGATCCACGTACGGAGACGACCGCGGGGTAGATCTAGTGCCGACGCCGTAGCACCCGAGCCAGCGTCGTGTGTGTTCGCGTAACGGGTCGCTTCGCGGTACTGCTCGACCGCTTCCCACGCGTTCTCGTAGACCCCGCCGTCGTAGGTGCGCGCGAGGTCGCGGCCGGTCACGAACACAGTCTTAGTCATGTGCAGTCCGTGGAACTGAACTGGCTTTGGTATTGTCGTTTGCTCGTCGAATTACTAAATCGCAAGACTGAGTCGGTTCAAGGGGGTGCTGTAGGGTTTCTGCGGGCCACTGATTATCAGATCTGAAACCGTTATCTGTTGAGCGTCAGTGGGGTTTAAGGTATGGTAATTTCGTGAGACTATCAGCACCAAATTACAGTGAGGAAGGTTGCACGGTGGGTCGGTGTGGAGCCCCCATCCGTACGCGACTGGCTACCATGCCATCGCGTATAACCTTTCTGCTGATTCAGGTGTGGTTAAACAATGATGGACGGAAAAACAATCCGCAACAGATTGGTCGGATCGGAAGATGAGCGCGCTGTATCGCCTGTTATCGGGGTTATCTTGATGGTGGCAATTACTGTCATTCTGGCAGCCGTAATTGCTGCATTCGTGCTGGACATGGGTGACATGGGTGAAAACGCCCAAGCTGGTGTTAGCGTCGAGGGAGACGGTACCGATGCTGTCACTATCTCAGTAGCTAGCATGGATAACGCCGACGGGGTTATTTTCATCAACTCTGAAGAAGGTCAGTACGTGAGGGAAGACAACGAAGATCTGATCGATCTGGACGGCACAGAGACCGCGATGGAACTCGACACTGTTGGGGAACAAGTCACCATTGAGCACGATAGCACCAACTTCGACCACGCAGGAGATTACACTGCCATCGCCTATATCGGTGAGAATCCCGAAAACATTGAAGAACAGACTGGAATCCGAGACTTCGAGCTGACGGACTAACGGGATCAAACCCAATTGGCATATATCATGAATGTACAAAACACAGATAAAAGACAAACACAATAAATAATACATGGACGGAAAAACAATCCGCAACAAATTGGTCGGATCGGACAATGAGCGTGCAGTTTCCCCTGTCATCGGAGTTATACTCATGGTGGCGATTACTGTCATTCTCGCGGCCGTGATTGCTGCATTCGTGCTGGATATGGGTGACATGGGCGAAAACGCTCAAGCTGCCATAGATATTGAGGGAGATGGGACGAACGAAGTGACACTATCGGCCACTAACTTGCAGAACGCCGATGGAATCATCTTGCTGCACAGTGAAACCGGTGAGTACGTCGTCGAAGACGGCTCGACGGACAACGAGTTCTACACCGATGGAGACAGTGAACCCGGTGCCGTTGATAGTGATGGTGCTCATCTAGACACTGTCGGTCAAACGATGACCCTTGGCGACGAAGCAGACATCGGTACAGGCAGTGAGGAACTGCCTGAGGGAGACTACGCTGTGATCGCATATATCGGAAACGACCCTGGTAACATCGAAGAACAGAACGAGGTCCAGAACTTCGAGATCGAGAACTAGCGCACCCCCTAATTTTGCGATTTTTGCGTAACTTCTTGACTCCGTACTTTATATATTGAATCAGCTCTTGCTTCGGGCGATCACAGCCGCTCCCGAGAGAATTACCTCCGAGCGGCCACGTGCATCAGCAACCGCCACGAGTGTGTCCCGAACCAGCAAACACGAGTTCTGGGTTCTCTCAGCAGCTGTCACCGAGTACAACACATCGCACCGCGAGTCGTAACACGTCCACAGTCGCGCCGTCGAACAGTGCCACGGCCTCGACAGTATCGTTGAGACGCAACTCCGCTACAGACAGCGCACACGCGCGAAGAATCAGTGGGACGCTGAACGTGAGTGGGAAGTATATCTCCCTTGCTACCACGGACGGTGCTCGCCAGATATAATCTCGCGCAGCCAGATCCGAAGGATTTGTGGATGGCATAGAACGGGAGTCCACACGAAAGCCCTACCCCCAACGAGCGAAATAGAGTAGTTTACTGAAGATGTGCTGTCTTTTCACTACTTATACATTGTTATGGTAATCTGAAAATAGTCCGTTCAAACAGTGTATGAGCTAGCATAGATAATCAGCGAATAGTTTTTATTTGGGTTTTGTTTTAGCCCATAATTTTATAACACTCCTCTGAATAGGTGATGTCGTATGCCTATGGATAATGGGTATGACCGGAGGAAAGTTCTGAAAACAATTACCACTGGCTCCATAGCTGGAGTTGCGCTTACCGGCATGGCATCTGCAGATGATACGGAGGACCGCTCCGAATCAGAAGCGTATGCCGAAGCAACTGTCACTAGCGACGACATTGGTGGTGACGCCAGTATCACAACTGAGGATCCACACAGTGGACCCGGAATCCTAACCGGCGGTGGAATGGAGCCAACCGATACGGTTGACCACGTTGCGACGTTCAGTTCCACACTCGATCTTGAAAGTTCAGCGGGTGTTGATTATGGGTACGCACAGGGGCACGCCACTATGTATCGAGCCCATGAACAGGTTAGTGATGAATACGTGTACTTCATCTGGCACCATATGACTGGCTACCCTGATGATGGGTATTTCTACAAAGTCAGACTCAGAGAGATGGAAGTGAGCATTGACGTGGTTGACGACGATGTGACACTGGTGTCATATGATCCGACTAGTTCTCAATTACAGCGCGAGCGAGAATACGACCTTTCAGCAGATGTCACACTTCCAAGTGGTGCAGGTGCTGGTCTGTCAGGTTCCAATTATGTCCATCAAGGAACTGTTCACCCAGTAAACCAATCCACTGGTCAAAGTGGAAGCTTTGGTGTTGAATATGAAAACGATAATACATCTGAAACCTCGTTCTCAATGAACGGTATTTCCGAATACCGTTCAGAGGAGAAATTTACGGATGATACCCCCTGGAGAGGTGATTACTTTAGCGTAACGCTATACGCTTCTGCGGACGGACACGGATAACTCAAGTCGATAACCTCCTGCAGTTTTATTTTGGTTCGAGATAAGTAAAAGTGGTCTTTAGAGATAGGCTATTCAGTAATTCGCTCCGATCAATCACGGCCGCACCCAAGACAATCACTTCCGAGTGGCCACGTGCGTCGACGGCCGCTGTGAGCGTGCCCCGACCAACTAACACGAGCGTTGGGTTCCGTCGAGAGGTCACACTACGGTCCCGCCCTTAGCGTACACAGTTCAACCGCACAGGCATCGCTATGAAGATGTATTGTCAAGTAATTCAATCTTCCATTCTCCTTCTTCTAAATGACGAATATGAACGTAATGCTCGTCACGAAGTTCTCCGTTCTCATCAAGCACCCCATCAATTCGGAGGTCGTCTTTTGGTAGTGTAACGCCGAGCGAGTTCTGATCTAACTGACGAAGTTTGTTCAGCGCCATACGCCTGGCGGCAACCCGCCTTGGTATAAAGGTTGGTGACTATCGGTTTGACCAAGGTTTCACCAAGGTCATGCCACGGTTTTGCGGAGTTTTTCGAGGAAGCGGGTTTGATCCGCGGAGGTATGGCACTTAGCCTACCCCAGAAGTACGTTCCCAACTCAATTCGACGGGAAGACGGTATCGACCTCACAGACAGCATTCTCNCCGCGGAGGTATGGCACTTAGCCTACCCCAGAAGTACGTTCCCAACTCAATTCGACGGGAAGACGGTATCGACCTCACAGACAGCATTCTCGCACCGATCTTCGTCCTGGCGTCGTTCTCGATCGGCGCGGTCGGGACGCTCGAGTTCAGCGAGCCGCTGAACTTCGCGCTGACGGACGCACTCTATGCGGCCCACGGGACGGAGATCACGTACGCGTTCATCATCTCCGTCGGTGTGCTCGTGATCGGCTGGCTGACCAACGAGACCACGCCGGAGGACTACACCGACGTTGAGACCGTCGTGATGCTCCTGGCGGTGATTCTAAACGTGCTCGGGGCACTCGTGCCGGCCGTCTCGCACACGCTGGAGACGATGTGGTACGTCGGCTGGTTCACGGTGTTCCTCAACGGTGCCGCGTTCTACCTGATCGCCTACAAGTAATCGAGGTTCAGAATTCAATGACTTCAGCTATTTCCACCGACGAAACCCGGAGTACAGACAGCCCACAGCCCACGCCCACGGCCCACGATTCGGATGCGGTGAGTCGCCGCGGGTTCCTCGAGCGCAGCGCGATCGCGGGCGGGGCACTGATCACCCTCGGCGCGGCCGGCGACCGCGTTGCACCGACATACTCGCCGATCGGTCAGGTGCAAGCAATCCCACCGGCTGCTATCGGGTTCTACCTTGCATCAGGAGCAGCGGCGGGTATCACAACGGGCAGCATTCTCTGGCATGAGCCAGGCACCGATCTCGACCCGGAAGACGTGCTCGAAGACCAGCTCTACGAGGCGGCGGCCTCGGTCGCAGACGGCCGGGAAGCGTTCGTCGACGAGATGGAACAGGAGTTCCTGGGGCCAGACGACCCCCAGGACACACCGTACGGCCGCGTCGCGTGGCAGGAAATTCGAGCGGCTGCAGTGCGAGCAATCGTCGACGGGGGGAGCCAAGAAGATGCAGTCGATGCCGCACATGAGGCACTCGACAAGCAGACGACTCGGTCGGTTATCAACATCGTCGAGCGTCGGAACACCGGCCTGAACGCGCTCGTTCAACAGCTCACACTCGACGTTGAGGAGTCGATCGGCGTCTTCGAACATGTCGAGTTTGAGTCTGGAAACACCCGCGGGCTCGCGCTCAGTACCGCCAGTGAAGAGGAAGACGTCGAGAACATCGACTGGCTTCGTCCGATCGAAGCCTCACAGACGGAAGACGCCGCTGACGACGAGTTCGTGATGTACGAGTGGAAGGTCGACCTTCCGGTAGATCCGACCGAGCTGGAGGGGCGAGACGAACCGCTCTGGGAAATCGGACTCGGGCACACGTCCGGCAGTGACAGTCTGTACGGGGCCGCTGTGGAAACGGAGTGGGCACAGAACTGGGACGAGTACGGCATCCACATCGACGACTCCTACTCGCTCGTCGCAGAGCACAGCGACCTCGGAGAGACGACGGTTCTCGACACCGGCGAGATCACGTCCGAAGTGCTCGCTGTGGTCGAGACAGCGTACACCGATATCCGAGGCGACGTGCAAACGTACGTCTCCAACCTGTACGACGGCGTCCAGCAGGGTGCGATCGATCCTGCAGACGTGCTCTCGTCACAGGACATCGTCGACGAGTTCGGCGACAGCGACGACCAGGCGCGGGTTGCTGCCGAACTCCTCGCGATCGGAGCGAACGTTCCGGACTCAGCGAGCTACCGGGCCACGATCTCCCACTCGGACCTGCAGGCGGACGAACTGGAGGGGCTGCTCTATCCGCAATTCGACGGCGAAGCGCTGAACCTCCGCAGCGGAATGACCCTCGAGCCCGAGGACTACCGAATGGCGTACTTCGGCTACGAGTCTGCGGTAGACGACGGCTTCGAGACGACCACACTTTCCGGTGAGGAACCCCTCGAGATCCATTCCGTCACCGGCCTCGAGGACGAAATCACGATCGAAGACGAATACGAACCGGAAGCCGGCGTCGACGGTGAAGTGATCCTCTGGACGGGAAGCGGTGCACCCGAGCCGATCACCGACCCGGACGAACACGACGGCTGGCAGATCGTCGTCACCGGTGAGACGACCGACCACGTCGCGGACGTATCCGAGGCCGTCGAGGACGGTGAGCAATGGATTCTGGAGACGACCGATATCGACGAAGGGGAAGCTATCGAATCGGTCGAAGTCGTGCCCAGCGTCGAGTACTCGCGTTCGATCGACTACGTAGCCGACCCGACCGAGGTTGACGGAGACGAAACGATTGAACGCATGGAGAACCTCCGCGAGCAGGTCGACGACCTCGAGGAAGCGCTGGAGGACGATAGCAGCCCAGGGCTCACGTTCCCCGATGATCCGTTCGAAACGACCGGCGGGGTGCTCGCTGGAATCGCAATCATCGGCGCGGCTATCGCGGTCGTCGTTGGTGTCGTCACGGATCTGCTCCCGTTCGGAGGTGACTGACGTGCGGCGGATTCTTCTGTTTTCCACGCTCACAGCTCTGGCGCTCGCGATGGGCATGGGCCTGATGGGCGGCACCGCGATCGCCGAGGAGACCAGCAACGAAAGCGCCGGTCCAGAGTACGAAGTCGAGTTTGGCGACGACCTTCGGATTCTGGAGTACCAGCTCGAGGACGGCACCGCGACGATCACCTTCGACGCCGACCGGCCGTTCACCGTCGTCGTCTCTGACGCGCTCGCTGGCGTCGACCAGGAGGGCGCGGTCGAAGTCCCGCAAGAAGAGTTCGAGATCGACACCGGCGAGACCACGATCTCGACGAGCGTGCGCGAAGTGAACGGTGCGTCGACGGTCGGCGTCTCGGTCCAGGGCACGACCGTCAGGCTCGGCACCGAGATGGAAGCACAGGAAGAGAACCCGTTCGAGACGTTCGGCGGTGAGTCCGGCCTGTTCACCGGCGTCATCATGACAACCGGACTGGCGGGGCTTGGAACGGCCTACGTGATCCGCAGCGAAGACAGCGGAGTGATCGAAGCATGAGCGGAGACACNACAACCGGACTGGCGGGGCTTGGAACGGCCTACGTGATCCGCAGCGAAGACAGCGGAGTGATCGAAGCATGAGCGGAGACACCAGCGCCACGTTCGGCGGATGGTCGGACCGGCTCACCTACCTGCTCGCGGAAGGCCAGCTACTCGTCGCCGGTGCCGCAGTCTCGATCGGCGCGGCACTCATCTGGATTCGACCGGAGATTCCAGGCATGCCGCCGGTCGCTCGCGGAATCTTCGCGGCGATGCTGCTCCTTGGGCCGCCGCTGCTCGGGCTGTTCGTCACCGGTGCCCGGAAGCTCCGCAATCGGCACATGGAGGAAGTGTACCACATCAACGGTGTCACCGACACCCGGCGGAAGCTCTACGTCGCACCCGAAGTGTGGGCAGAGAAGACCGTCGAGGGGCCGTCACCCTACCGCTGTAACGACGAAACAGCGTACGAGGTACGCGAGTTCACGTACCACGAGGACACCGGCCAGCTGGTCGTACGCGGCTGCTACTTCAGCCAGATGGCCGACTCGAAGCTCGTCACGACGAAGACCATGCTCGAGGACATTCACGGCGACCTCGTCGACGCGTTCTTGGAGTACAATCGACTCCGTGGACGGATCAGCAAGATGGGTCTCCAGATCCAGAGCGACGTGATCAACGAGGAGGCAGAAGCCGACGAGCGCGGTCTGATGAACCCACGAACGTCGGTGAAAGAGCGGTTCGAATCGGCCAAGAGTGACGCCGAGGACCGTGACATCGACCAGATCAAAGACGTAACCAGATACGTCGAAGAGTACGCCGACGAGCACGAGATCGACACGACCAGCGGCCCACCACAGACGCGTGCACAGGCCGCAGAGCAAGTCGCTGCAACCGACGGAGGGACTGACCAATGAGATTCTACGGACAGCAGAGACTCTTCGAACTGACGACCAGCGAACTCGAGCGCTACCGTGAGAAGACTCGCGAACTCGACTACNAATGAGATTCTACGGACAGCAGAGACTCTTCGAACTGACGACCAGCGAACTCGAGCGCTACCGTGAGAAGACTCGCGAACTCGACTACTGTGCCGAACGGCCAGAGAAGCGACTGCTCGCCGAGGAGTGCCGGGAAATGGTCACCGAACTCGAGCAGCGCAAGAACCGAATGCTCGCGAGCGCGATTCGCCGACGCCAGCGAGAGGAGATAGAGCACGCACTCGACGAGGCGGAGATCGACGCCGAAGAGATCATCCGGGAACTCGAGGGAGAGTCAGCATGAGTGACGAGCAAGACAACTACACGGTCGGCGGTTTCCGCGAGTACCAGGAAGGCAAGCTCGAGCGCACTCCCGACGAGGTACTTCCGCACACCGGATTCGTTCGCGACGAACAGGTTGACCGTCAGCTGGCGATGCGCGCAATCCACCACGATCCGGACAAGTGGGACGGGAAGGCTGCAAAAGACTACATGGCGGTCGGCAAGAACCGAGACATCCTTCGCGTCGAAGGGAGCGAGACAGCCCGCAACGCACTCGACAACGGCGATACGCTCACGCTGAAGCACTACATCGGTGACCCAAGTCAGCAGGCCGACCTCGCTGGCATCAAAGCCGTCACCCGCTTGCAGGAGATCGTTGCCGGCCCGGCACCCGTGATCGTCGTCTTGGGCGAGATGGGCGCGGGTAAGACCGACTTCGCTGGGCTGTTGGGCCAGCTCCGGGAACGGTGGGTCGACGGCGATCTCCTCGTCGGGAGCAACATCCGAACGCTCGACCGGACGGATCGGTGGGTCCGCGACGATGGCACCGTCGAAGACGGCTGGATTCCACACTACCCGCTGCTCGAGGAGTGGGCCAAGCAGGACGGCGATCCCGTCAACAACCCCCAGCAGCCGAAGCTCTTCATCGGGGACGAGTTCTCGACGAACGCCAGCGGCACCGGTGCAGACGGCCACAAGGTCCGCCAGAAGATGGGGCCGCTGGTCTACAAGATCCGCAAGTACGGCGGAGCACTCATCTACATCGCACACGGCGAGAGTTCGATTCACCCGCTACTCTGGCGCGTTGGCATCATCATCAAGAAGACCTCGCAGAAGACCGCCGTCGTCGCCGATCGTGTCTCGGGCGGGAAACTCGTCGACGTCGATCCGCGACCGCTCGAGGGTATCCCGCCGACCGACTGGAACTTCCACACACAGGACGAAGCCGATTGGGCCTGGGAAGCACCCGAGGGAGACAGCAAAGACGGCGACGCAATCGCCGAGGAGGACGTGAAACGCGTCGCTGCCTGGACGATGGAAGAGTGCCGCCGACAGGGAATGTCCGCGCGCGAAACCGCCGAGTTCGTTCCCTACAGCCACGCTACCGTCTCGAATTGGTGGAACGACATTGACGAAGGCGGGACAAAGGCAGACTGGGTTAACACCGTCGAGCAGGTGATTGCATGACGGCGTCGGGGTGTCTACCTGTAAAGCGGAAGCGACCCCCCTACAGTCATGGGCGGCGCGGTCCGTCAGGACCGCGACGCCGTAGCCCATCGCGGGGCTCTCCGCGCTCGACTCACCAGCAGCGGAGGAGTATATATATCGGCGCGCGATGCGCGTGGTCCGCGTGAATCGTTCGAAGCGAGCGAACCACTTCGGCACGGCCGTCGAGAAACGAATGGCGAAGAAACGTCGGTTCGAACTCGAGCGCAGCTCGTGGCACGACGCCAGGTTCGGCAATGGCACGCCGGTCGAGATCAAATCGACGATGCACGAGCATTCGAACGGGCAGCCCGGAAACTGGAAGGTCTACCGCGAGTACCACGAGAAGCTACGCCGACACGACGGCTGGTACTGTTTCGTCGTCTACCGACCACATGGGCGATCGGGGCTGACGATCCTCCAGGACAAGATGGTTCGTTCGTGCGATCTCCCGCTACTCCGGTGGCATGGCGGTGGCGATCACCGTGGAACCCAGCAGGCGAAAATCTCGATTTCAGATGTGTTCTGACAGCCACTCACTATGGTTTCCACGGCATATCTCCTTGCCCTAAAAGGACGAAACGTCTCCAGTCTTCGAACCACTTCATCAGACGAAAGCGGACGGATGGGTTCTGCTCGTGATCTCTCTCATAGCCCGTGATTATTTGACGGAGAACGCTCGGGATGAACAAGAGAATAGCCGAGAGATAGCCGAAGAACGTTCCTACTGCAACGACAGGAAAGTATACTATCGCCACGAGTCGCAAGACGCCTTTTGATCTGCCGGTCATAGTATCTCTAAATCAGAGTATCACAGAGAAGTATTCACATTTCCCCTTTCGTTTCAACTGAAACTTCGGTTGTTACCTCGAAACTCACCGCTCGACTGCTCAGTGTCTCCGCGATCTCCCGGCGCTGCTCGAGCGTCAGATCATCACGGGCGAGCACCTGGCGGATAGCTCGAACGAAGTGAGGCACATCGTCGCAGGCGCTCACGACCGCTTTCGTCTTGTTGCAGTCGTAGAAGTCGGCTGCACGTTCAATCGCGTCTCGTCGATACGCATAGTCACCGTCCGTTCGGATTCGCATGCTCGTACACACGACCCCCGAAATCCTAGTTTTTTCGACTCACTGGACGGCCCATATCGGCCCAAAATCGGGCGAACCTGTCGGCCCAACAGAGAAGAGTCCCGTCTCGCAGCGTCGATCGGAACGGAATATGCACACGGCCTGCTCGATCTCGTGTGCATATTCGGGAAACTGATTTTGTCGACGTGCAACCCCAAGGAGTCTGAGTGGAACAGTACTAACAGTACTAAAAGTGCTAATTCTCCTACTTTATTATCCTGTGTCAAAACCAATCCGTCAATGGAGGTGATAATGTGGTAGAATGGTTCATGTCCGGTCTGATTGAATGGCTGCTTTTCGCTATCGTTGGCGGCTCTGTACTGGGGTTTATCATACTCGCTTTCCGTGGGTGAGGTGTGTTAAGGGTCGTACAGATACCCTCCTAAGGAAATTTGACAAGGAAGATTATCGAGGTCCTATCCTAAGATATCTGTAGGTAGCGTCTCTTTGGCGTCCAATATCGGCAGGCCAAATTTTCGCGAGCGCGGCGCGCGCTCTGCGCGCCGCGCAATTGCCCTGCCCCCTTAGGGGCACCTACCGTAGGGGTACCCGACAACCCTGTTACCGACACCAACCCCTAATACGGGAGATTTTGCGCACCACAGGCCGCAATTCGCCGGTTCTATTGTTCGCGCGAATCGGCTAAACTGGCCCAAAATATGCGCAGACCGGCCGTTAACACCCAGGTGAAAGTGAAATACTGCGTAGAAAATGAGTTTGTTGAAGGGGGCTGTAATGACACTGGAGAGGAAGGGTGAAAGAAACAGGAAAAAGCGAATGCTACAGCTATTCACCGGGCAAACCGGACCGACGACGGGTTACCGCAACGGTGGCGGAAGTTCGTCAGCCCGCACCCGAACGTCGCGATCGTCGAGCTGGTCGCGGTCACGAAGGTACGCCAGGTCGTGGATCGACGCGCTCAATCGCTCGAGGTATTCGAAGCCAATCGAGTCCGGTTCATCGTCGTTCTCGCTGGCTTCGTCTCCGTCCGTAGCTGAGTGGCTATTGTCACTCTCACGGTTCTCACGGCGCTCTTCGGCGCGTTCATCCTGCTGCTCGACAGTGTCGTCCGGGTAAACCTCCCGGAGAATCTCGCGTGCTTGCTCCAGGACGACGCGAGAAACGAAGAACACCATCACCGGATTCCCTTCGCGAGAGACGACACCGGTTTCAGCGAGTCGACGGACGTGGTACCGAATCGTCGATCTCGCGAGTCCGGTTCGCTCCTCGAGTGCATCGTAGGTCGCACCGTCGTGTTCAGCGATGATACGCAGGATGTCGTAGACGGCCGTGGTGGACTCCTTCAGCGCTTCCCGGTAGATGTCCGTCGCCAGGTCTTCGTAACGCTGGCGAAGCATCTCGCGCCGGCCTGTCGGCCGCTCGAAGTCCCACGGCGGTGACATCGGCCCATCGAAGAAATCATCCTCAATGAGGTCCGACCGACCGATTCCAGCCCATCGTGCATGCGTCGCGACGACCGTCCGAAGGTGGTCGAGTACCTCGTCCCATTCGGAAACGTGCGGGAGTTCTCCGCGGTCGACGCCCGCGTACGAAGCCTCGAGCTTCGGGTGATGGAACGGATCACTGCGCGGCTTCTTGTGCCACTGATTCGCCTGGTAGATCTTCATCTCCGTGCTGTAGCGCTTCGGATCGAACCCGAGGAGGTGCCAGCGGTCACTCTCGACGAGCGCCTCGAGCCAGCCTTCTTTCTGGCGTCGCTGGTGAGCTTCGATCTCGGACTCTCCACCCCAGTCGATGAGCTGCTTTGATTGGTCGAGCGTCTCGACGAGCGCGTTCTTCTTGTCGATGTGGAACCGAATGTGCGCCTCGGCTTTCGGAAGCCGGCGGGCGTCGTCGACGCGATCGTCAAGGTCCACTGCGTCAGTACCGTACACCGCTCGAAGTGCATCGTACATTCGGCGCTCCATCTCGAACGGATCTTCCGCCCACGTCGTCCAGGCGAGCAACCGCGTTCCCTCGCCGTATGGGCACTCGAGTGGATCACCGCTCTTGTAGACCATTTGGCGGAACTGAGGCATGATCTCGACGTGCAACGCGAGCGGCGGCTTTCGAAGCTCACGCTCGCCGTTCTCGTCTTCTGAACCCCATTCGCGGAGCTTCAGGTGCTGTTCGTAGTACGCTCGGTAATCGTCACCGCGGCCGGTACCGGCCTTCCAGCGCGACGACGTGAGGACCAAGGCGTAGTCTCCTGCCGGTAGCCAGTCAGCCTCGAAGTCTTCGACGGCCACGTGCGGCTCGAGGTCACGATCGCCGACGTGCTCGCGCCAGTAGGACAGCGATCGATCGTACAGTGTCCCGCGGTCGGCACTCCGGCCAGCGTTCGGCTCCTGGACATCGGCGAGATGGTTCATCACCGCGGCACCGTGCGCACGCGGTTTCGGGAAGGTATCGGACTCAGAGCCGGTGACATCATCGAACTGCACCGGATCGTCGGCAGCGTCGACGCTCACAGCGGTCCCTCCCGCGCGTTTCGAACGTCGCGTGTACAGTCGTCACAGAGACGGCGAAGCCCATCAACGGACTCACCACAGCGCTCGCACTCGCTGTTCTCGACGAGTCGGCTCATCGCGTTCCCTCCTCGAGCTTGGTCTCTGCTCGAGCGAGCAGATTTCCGATTGTTCCCGGCCGTCGATCGGTCCGGCGAGCGAACTCGCGAACACCGGTGCCGTTCTCTCGACAGGCAACGTACGCCTCGCGCTCGGCATCGGTCAGTCCGGAGAGGTCCGGCCCAAAGTCAACCAGCGTCACCTGCTCACTCGACATGCTCGCTCACCTCCCGCTCCGGGACCGGAACGTGGCGGACGTGCTCGTCAGAGAACCGCAGCTTGACGCCGGTCCACCCATCGATCAGTGCACCCGCTTCGGGGCCACCTGCTCGCATGGGCAACACAATGTCGTAGGGGTGTCGGTCGCAGCACCATCCGAACGTAACGATCTCGTCGAAAGAGGCTGCGAGAACCACGTTCACGAGGTCTGGCTTCTCGATCCGCTGCGACCCCTTCGTCTTGGGAACAGGGTGGCCGCATTCCGGGCAAATCGGGATGTTGTCGCGGTCTCGCGTCGGCTCACGGACAACCGTAGGAGCCATCACGCCGAACTTTCGCAGACCGGTTCGGCTCATCGACTCACCTCCGCTTTTGGAGCGTACTCCGCACGAATATCCGCGTCCGCGATACGTCGACGTAGCTCGTCGTCGACGTGCTCTGTCGCAATGAACTTCACCCGGCCGCACTCTCGCGGCGGCACCAGACCGGTCGTGCCGGACCACTCGGTGAACTCGAGCCAGCCCGAGTCACGGACAGTGGCGTCCGCTACGCACACCAGGCCGTCGGAGAGTTGAATGAATGCAGGCGAGTAGCCAGACGGGAGGTTCCGTGGGTCGACCCGTTCAGGCATCGGTCTCACCTCCGTGGCGACCAGCGGACGTTTCTGGATCTGGCACCGGCACGTCGACACCAGCAGCGGAGCCGCGACTCAGTCGAGCGTACGAATCGCACTCTCCGCAACGGTGGGCTCGGTCCCGATCGTCACCAAAGACACGGCGGAACCGATCGGTGACGTGGGCACCACAGTGTTCGCAGGTCGAATGGTCGACCGACGGCCACGGTGCGACCGTCACGCCGACCACNGGAACCGATCGGTGACGTGGGCACCACAGTGTTCGCAGGTCGAATGGTCGACCGACGGCCACGGTGCGACCGTCACGCCGACCACCCCCTACTATGCTGTCGGCTATGTGGTAATATACTGAAAGCGAGAATTGGATTTTCGGCACTCTCGAGGGGTTGAGAGTCTAAGAGTTGAACACTTAGATAATTTCGAGTGGGACCGCCGAGAATTGAACTCGGGTCCTACGGACCCCATCCGCAGAGGATACCACTACCCCACGGTCCCGCACGTGATACGATGAGTGTCTGCTGTTTAAGCGTGTCGTTTCAGATTGTCATGGGCACTGCGCCTCAGACGAGAACCCGCTCTAGGTCGACGACGACACCAGATTCTGCGTCGGGATCGCCAACGACCTCGCCGAGACAGACCGCCGACCCAACCTGTGTATAACAGGCGACGAGATCACCGCGCTCGAGTGCGGTGTCGGCTACAACCTCCCGCACCCCCGGTGCGTAGACCGGTGCCCCCTCTGCGACCTCCCGAGCAGCCGTCGAGTCGATTACGAGACGGGGAATCTCCTCGAGAATCCGCTCGGCGGGATCGACGATGTCGTACAGCAGGCTTGGATCGTCGTCCTCGAGCCAGAACGCGAGCGCATCGAGGAACTCCGTTGCAGTGTAGAGGTCCGTATCGTCAAACGGTGAGGTTGCCGTCCGTCGCAGATGACCCATGTGTCCGCCAGTACCGAGTGCCAACCCAAGGTCGTGACAGAGCTTTCGGACGTAGGTGCCACTCTCACAGCGCATCCGCAACAGCAACTGCCGATCGCCCTGTTCAAGGATCTCTAGATCGTAAATCTCGCGCACGCGGAGCCGGCGTGACACCGCACTCTTTCGTGGCGGCTTCTGGTAGATCGGCCCCTCGAATTCGGCGATCGTCGACTTGACGTCCGACGGAATCGAACCGTGGCACTCGAGTACCGCGACGTACTCCTTGTGACCCTCAAGGAACACCTGTGCGAGCCGGGTTGCGTCGCCGAGCATGGTCGGGAGACAGCCGGTTACTTTGGGATCGAGCGTGCCGGCGTGGGCGGCCTGGTCGATCGTTGGTGTGGTGTCATTGTCGCTATCGCTGTCCCCACCGTGATCAGCCTCAGCCAGCGCGTCTGCGACGGCATCACGAAGCCAGCCGCTAACCTGGTGTGAGGACGGGCCGGGTGGCTTATCGAGGTTGACGACACCGAACTGCAGGAGTTCGGCTGGTGTGCGGTCGCCCGGAGCGGGGCGGAGACGCTGGCGTTGGGTCATGCTAGATATCGTACTCGAGAGGGACGGTCGCCTGTCCTTCGTCACCCGTGGCGTCGTACTCTTCAACGGCCGTGACGAGCATGTCGAGGACCGCGTCGGGCTCCCAGCGAGCCGTGTTGACCGAGAGGTCGTAGATGGTCAGATCGCGGATGTCGACGCCGTAGTACTCCTCGTAGCGCTGGGCCTCGCTCGCCTCACGGGCCTGGGTTTCCTCCGTTGCGCGGGCTGGATCTTTGTCCTCGCGCTCGCCGATTCGCTCGCCACGAACCGCCGGCGGCGCATCGAGCCAGAACCGAAAGTCGGCGTGGTCGCCGGCAAGCCAGCCGGCCAGTCGGGACTCGAGTACCAGGTCGTCTTCCTCGACAGCAATTTCACGGAGCCGCCGGTCGAGGTCGCGGTCGATCTGGTCGTTCTCCTCTGCGAGTTTGTTAAACTCGAGTGGGGTGTAGCCGCGTTCGTCTGCGAGCTGGCGGAAGATGTCGCCGCCGCTGATGTGGTCGAGATCAAACGCGTCAGCGAGCAATTCAGCGGTCGTGCTCTTCCCGCTGCCTGGCGGGCCAGAGACGGTCAGTAACATATGTAATCTGTGCCGTGCCGGGTAAAATGGGTTTTGAATCGGTGGAGTGAGAGTGAGGAAACGGAAGTCTCGAGATGGCAGTAGCGGCGACGGTGGTGGCAGAGAACGATCGGTACAGCCGTGTGGAGAGTATCACGAAGGGTGAAAGACGGGTGTACACAAGAAGCGGACGGCGGACGACAGACGACAAACGACAGACGATCGATACCCGACGGAGGCGATTGCGTTTCCGTGTTAGGTAGTCGACGGCGTCATGTCGATATTTAGCGACTTCCGGAGCAGCTGGGTAAAGCCCATCGAGCACAGGAAGTACCAGAGAATCCAGGCCGGCATCGGGCCGATGACACCGTCGGTCCAGTCAACGACACCAACGATTGGCATCACGACCGTCCACTCGGCACCGGCGACGTTTCCATCGTGAATCTTCCAGTACATCCACAGGAAGATGGGAATGGTAAATAGCATGATCCAGACCATCGGGCGGATCTGCTCTTTGAACATCCCCATGTTCTCGGCCATCGCTTCCATCTGCTCTTCGCGGACCTGCTCAAGTTCGTTCTCGAGTTGCTCGAGTTCAGCCTCGCTCGCGCCGCGTTCTTCGGCTTCCTTCTTGCGGTCGCGGACATCCTGCTGTTTGTCCTGCATCGCTTTCATCCGCTTTTGGTACTTGCCGAGCACCTCGGGGTTCATCAGGTTCGCCTGCAAGAGCGTGGAGTAGAGCCCCGTCAGGAGTGCAACAGAGAGGATGACAGCGTAGAACGGCAATGCGGCGTCGAGCGGACCGAGCAGGAGATTGAGCGTCCCGCCAACTGTGTCCCGAACGGGGTCGAGCCAGTAGCCGAACATCAACAAAAGCGAGCCAACCCCGGCGAGTTTGTCCCACTGGGACCACTTGGATGCTTCCGCGTCGATATCAACATCTGCGTCGGGGAAGGCCGAACCGCTTCCGTCGCCGTCGAGCGCCTCATCGTAGGCTTCGCGGTCGGCGATTTCGAAGCCCTCGTTGCCGTCGACCAATACGCCTTTCTCGATCAGTCGACCCCACTGGCCGCTCGTCAAGTCGTCGCTGACGTCGCCCCACTGGACTTCGCCGCCGTTTTCGTCGGCTGTCGCCCGGATGGACTCGAGTGCGTCGGTCATCGAGGAGTCCTCCCGAACGAGTGAATTGATCTTTTCGGCTGTCCGTGTCATCTGGGTATGCTAGGGCTAGGGCAGGTTCGGTATACAAGTGTTTATCTTCGACCGTCCGACCCGGAACACCCCCCACAGCTGACAGTAGAATTATAATTGAGTCCTACTATGCGAACGTTTTATTATACTGATAGTCAATGCAGTGGACAATGATCGGACGAGACTGCTGCAGGTGGGGCGCTGTCTCGCAGCGCGGGCAGTCGGCACTGCTTGGCTTCGTCCTGTTGGTCGGGATGGTCGCAGCAGTTAGTGTCGGTGTCTTGCTCGTTGCCGGCGAGACGATAACGGGGGCAGAACAGCAAGCAGAGACAGAGCGCGTCGAGCAAGCGTTCGTCGAGATGAGCCAACAACTGTCCTCGACTGCGATGAACAGTGACATCACCCAGTCGATGGATATCGAGGCCGGTGAGAACGGTGCGATGGTGCTGAAAGACACCGGCAAGATCCACATATACGGCTCGTCGTTCGATGAAAACATCTCAATCGGTGCAATCGAGTATGAGGGAGAAAACGGCGATCGAATAGCCTATCAGGCAGGTGGTGTGTTCCGAGAGACGATGGACCAAACTCGAGTAGTGTCTGCACCACCGGTACACTTCGAAGATCAAACACTCACGTTCCCAGTTGTCGAACTCGACGACGAGGGAGTACTCGACTCCGGGAGTATGCAGTTAGATCATGATGGAACGACACTGATCAGTGATAGTGACGTTATCGAGAACGATGTCGTGACAATCAATATCACGAGCCAATACTACAAAGGGTGGGAAGACTACTTCGAGCGACAAGCAGGTGAAAATGCCATCACAGAATCGGCAGCGATTAACGAAACGCATGGCTACGTCACGGTCAAATTAGGCTACACTGGCATCGAGGCTGTTTTCGAAAACACAGTTGTCTCGGACGAGAAACCAGCCGAACCGAACAACCCCAACGCTGGAATACACGGTAATAAGATGTACGGCGACGAGGTAGACATCGATCCGATCGATAGCGAGATCGAGTCGATGGTCAAGAACGCAGAGACCGAGTACGACGAACTCCCCACGGATTCACAACAGATTACAGCAGGTAAGTACTATGTGGGCGACAGCTTCGATACCACATCATACGATGTAAACGAGTTTGACGTGTCCAACGGGAATATTACAGTTGTCGTAGACGGGAATCTCGAGATTTATGATGAGATTCGGGTCGATGGATGGGAAGAAACTGCGGGCGAAGTACAGTTCTACACCAACGGTAGCTTCGATTTGAACGCTGATATGTACGTTGGTGAGTCTGCGTACAGTCCGGGAGCAGGTCAGGGAAGTGAACCCGACGAATCGAACCTGCACGCCAGATATCTCCAAGTCTACGGCACCAGCGACTTCGAGATGCAACTCGGTGGAAACGATCACTACGAGGGAATCATTTACGCACCAGGTGGGACTGTCAAATCCGATGGCGGTGGCGGGACCGCAGATATCTATGGTTCAGTTGTCACTGGAACTGTCGATATTAGCGGCGGAAACAGCGAGATCTGGCACGATAGCGATCTCACGGACTTCGAGCCGCGGATGGAGAACGGTGGACAACTCCCACCACAGATTACGTATCTGAACGTTGTAAAACACAACGTCGCTGTCGACTCGTAATCGTCTCACCTCTCCAGTTCGTTTCTCGTCTGATTTCGCTTCCGTAACCGTCTGGCAATACTCGTTCCGTCCAGCTGATTCCCGTTGAAAACCGCCAACGCAGGTTTCGTGGTACAGAACCGTGTTTTCGTGAGAACTGCGATCGTTCAAAAGCGCGCACTCGAGTATCGGCCACGAGCGACAGCAAAATTGCGGTCTTACCGATTCAAATGAGTATCGAAAAACGAATCTAAACTGTTCTGAATAGTGTGATCGAACGACGCGATTCATGTACTGACGAATAAGCGAGAATGCTATGGTTAGACAGAGTGTGGGTGCTCAATTCCAGCAGTCATCACGGGCACAGTCCGCTATGCTTGGGTTTGTGATATTGATCGGGATGGTTGCAACAGTTAGTACGGGTCTCTTTCTCGTCGCCGGCGAGACTGTTACCAGTCTCGAGCAGAGTTCCGAGCAGGAGCGCGTCGAAACCGCGTTCGTCGAACTGAGCCAGCAGATGAGTACCGCCTCATCAAATGCTGATGTACTGCAGTCGATGGATCTCGAGGTCGGTAACGACGGTGCAATCGTAAAGAAAGAGACTGGGAACATCACCGTCTCCTCGGATGCACTCGACGACGATATCAATCTCACCATCGGAACGATCGAATACGAGGGTGAGGACGGGACTATCCTGGCATATCAGGCGGGAAGCGTCTTCCGCGAAACTGGCAACGAAACGCGAGTCCTCTCCTCTCCGCCGATCTACTACGAGCGGACCACTGAGACGCTGACATTGCCGGTGGTGACGGTAAGCGGCGAACAGGACCTCGGTACCGGGAGCGTCGGTATCAGCCACGAGGAGACGGAAACGTTTCGCGAATCGTCTGTCGTAGAGAACGAGAGTGTCACGATCACCGTTCAGAGCGAGTACTATCGCGGCTGGGAGTCGTACTTCGAGCAACAGGCAGGCGACACGGTCGTCCGAAACATCGATCACGATACCCAGACCGTCGAAGTTCAGGTGGGCTACCTGAGCGTCGACGAAGCGTTCGAGGACGGTATCGTCGTCTCCGAAAACTTCGACGACTTCGATAACGCAGATGTCGAAGATGGAACAGTCAGAGAGGGGGCGATGCCCGAACTTGATCCCATTATCGAGGAGATGATCGACGACCACGAAGACGACGATTCACTTCCGACGACAGACGGAACCATCGCCGGCAACAAGACGTACTTCGAGGACGAAATTACGATCGACAGTGAAGACGAACTGGTCGTCGATACGTCAGCCGGGAATACGACAATCATCGCCGATGGAAATACGAGTATCGAAGGAGAGCTTGTGGCGGACCCCGGCGGCACGGATCACGAACTGCGAATGTATACGACGGGCCATTTCGATATCGAAGGCGGAAACATTTCCGTAACGGACGGGAACGCAGGTCAGTTGCAGTTGTACGGGACTTCGGATACTCACGTTGGCATTGGGCCAGGGAAGTCTTCCTTCCACGGAACAATCTATGCACCGCGTGATGAACCCTGGGGCGATACGGAGAACGAGGTGTTCCACCAGGGACAGTGTTCAGAGCAGGTCTGCATGCAGTCGAACGTCGACTTCACTGGTGCACTCATTGCATCGTCGGCAAACGTCCACTCCGCCTCAGTCAACTTCGAGTACGACGACGAGCTCGAGAACAACGACATCGACCTGTACCCAGAAACCTACTCACTGCCGCCGCAGCTAACCTATCTCAACGTCGCTCATCACGAAGTAAACATCGACAATCGCGGGAGATAGTGCGTAGTTCGTCTACGTTGCCGATTCGATCGTTTCTTTGGCCGACTCCCAGACCTCGTCAGGTGCCTGTTCGCCGTCGACGCGCTCGAGTGTCCCCTGGTCGTCGTAGTACTCCACAACTGGTTCCGTGTTCTCTCGGTACACGCGGAGCCGTTCACGAACGGTCTCCTCGGTGTCGTCCTCGCGCTGTTCGAGGCGGTCCTCGATTTCAGAATCCTCCGGCGGATTATACTCGACGTGGTAGATTTCACCAGTCTCGGGATCCATTCGACGACCGGTAAGACGGTGGACGAGTTCCTCCTCGCTAACGTCCAGGTAGAGCACAACGTCGAGATCAGTCATGTCCTCGAGTTCCTCTGCCTGCTCCAGATTTCGCGGGTAGCCATCGAGGACGAAGCCGTCGGCTTGCGAGAGCGCCTCGTCGACGATGGCGTTGACGACCTCGTTGGGGACGAGTTCGCCCTGATCCATGTACTCGCCAGGGGTGTCGTACTCCGTGTCCATCTCGGAGATATCCATCTGCTTGTTCGAACGGAGCGCATCACCGGTCGTGACGTGTTCGACGTCGAATTCGTCGGTGATATTTGCACTCTGTGTCCCTTTGCCTGCCCCGGGAGCCCCGAGAATCAAGATTCGTGGCTGTGCCATATCTGCTCGTTCAGCCCCAGCGCATAAAGGCTTAAAGAAACGGGCACATCTACTGCTGTATGACCAGATTCGATGCCGAAGCGCCCGCAGCACGTCGGAAGCTGTACGTCGACGCTATCACGGCACACCGAACGCGTGCGAGCGGGTTCGTCACGTTCGAAGCGGATGAAAGCGTGTTCGACTCGAGTACGACTGATACTGAGACGGCACTCGAGAGCGACGATGCTGGTGACGATGACGGAAGCAGGGCGGGGAGTGAGGGTGTGGGTGAGGGTGAGGATGAGAATGGAAGTGAAAAAGAGGACGAGGAGAACCTGGAAGTAGATCTCGACCCGTCACTTGGTGTTCCGTGGCTGCAGTTCGGCGACGGCACGATCAACCTCGATTGCACTGACCAGGAACTTGACCGGCTGAAACAACTGTTGAACGACTTTCCGGTGTTCAAGATCGAGGAGATTACCCGACCCGAAGATGCTGACGGCGTCAACGTCCACGTCAGCGCAAAAGCAGACCCGAACCGGATCGGGCAGTTCATCGACGCTGTCTTTCAGACGGTGTATGGGTTACCGTCGTCGTTTCGGGTGTGGGTCGTCAAACTCTGATCTGAGCCGAGTTGGTAGTTAGACGGTGCAGTATTCTCGGTAGGCAGCAATCTGTATCTGGTAGGCAGCTGTTCTGTAGACGGATTTCAGTCTCAGATCACTCGATCTGCAACGAACCATCCGTCGAGTCGTCAGTGTCTGCTCCCTTTTTCCACTCGAGTTCGAACTCGATGCTGAGTTCGCCGGGGTCGGATTCGTTCGAGTACTCGTGTTCGGCCTTGATCTCGAACGTTGGATTTGCAGGTGGTGACATAGTGACGGAATCCGAGCCTGCCGAGAGAGTGATATCGTCACCCTGTTCTAGATTGTCGGCTGCGGCGTGCAGGTAGTCAGCGATCTCGTCACGGCTCAACTGTTGTTCGAATTTAAAGAGGACATCCTCTGGCATGTGTGGTGCTTGGAGAGCAACAGTATAGAGAGTTCCGCTCAGATCAATAACCTGAGATAGGTTTGGGGCATGGTTGTGGTTGCGTAGTGACGACAGGTTCTGGTGGCTCGTGGAACAAGCGGTTGCTGGGGCGTCTACAGGCGGAGCAGCCCGAGTGCCTCGGGAGTTTGGGATTGGGGCAGTTACCGTGGTGTGTGGTCGTGCAGTTCTCTGGTGATTTCCTCTCTCGTATACGAGAAATACGAGATTCTCGTTCTCGTATTTGTAGTGGTTCGCGCGCGAGCGTGAATAAACAATGAGACGGGGGGAGCGATATGGATACGACCGCAAACTGATCCGGGCATGCCGAACCTGTTCGCGTTCGTTGCGCTGTGGCGTGTGGACACTCTGGGTTTCTAATGAAAATCGGGCTCTGGCAACGATAGAAAGAAGAGGACAGACTCCAACAGGCAACCCGAGGACCATGTCGACGGGCCCACTACGCTGACGTGATTCGTCGACGGACAGCATTTGGCAAAACCGAGCGCGTCGGCCCGTTTCCAAATAGATAAGTGGTCCCGGAAACCACCGTCCGACATATAGGCGGCTCCAACAGAGGTGAATACGATCTTCAACGCATACATGACTCCGATGCAGGTGCAGACCCGAGTCGATATCTTCGAGGAGATTTTCCTCGTGTTCCTCGGCCTCGGGACGCTCGTCGGTGTCGTCGTGGTCGCGTATACCCTGTACAACGCGTACAAGTATCGTGATAACGGCGACTCGAAGGCCGACGAGGATCTGCCAACGCTCGGAGAACTTCCGACAGGCGGACAGGGCGGTAAGAAGCTATTCCTCTCGTTCGGACTAAGTGCCATCATCGTCATTTCGCTGGTTGTTTGGTCCTACGGGATGCTCCTCGTCGTCGAGGATGGACCGGACACCCCTGACGAAGAGGCACTCGAGGTCGAGGTCGAAGGCTGGGCCTTCGGCTGGGACTTCACATACGAGAACGGTATTGAAACATCCGACACTGATCATGGTCTGGTCGTCCCTGCTGATACACCGATCTGGACAGAGGTGACAGCACGGGATGTCTGGCACACGTTCGGAATCTCAGAGCTTCGCGTAAAGGCTGACGCGATTCCGGGCGAGACTGACGAAACCTGGTTCGTCGCCGAAGAAGATGGTGACTACATGGTCGAGTGCTTCGAGCTGTGTGGCTTTGGTCACTCCGGGATGACCTCCGACGTGGAGGTTCTCTCTGAAGAAGAGTTCGAACAGTGGGTTGACGAACAGCTCACGATGGAGATCACACTCGAAGACGAGAACGAAGAGCGCGTCACTGACGGCTTCGAACTCGAGCTCGTCCACGAGGAGAACGACCAGTTCGAGGAGGACCTCAGCTTCACGTACGCTGACGATGAGTTCGAGAACGGCTCCATCACGATCGGCGAGATCGAACAGGGTGGACCGTACGAACTGACCATCACCTCGACTGACGACGAGTTCGAGACGATCGAGGAGAGTGTCGACTTCACCGGCCCAACTGACGAGACCTACACGGTCGAACTGGGAGCTGAAGACGACGAAACTGATGATGAGGATGAGGAAGCTGACGAAGAAGAGGAAGAAACGAACGACGACGGTGACAGCGACGAAACCGATAACGACGCCGAGGAGGGAGGTGACGAATAATGGCTGATCTCCCACCAATGACGACGGTCAAGCGCTGGCTCGTCACGACGAATCACAAAGACGTCGGGATCCTCTACATCGCCACTGCCATCTTCTTCCTCCTGCTCGGCGGTGCGATGGCGCTTATCTTCCGTATCCAACTCTGGGAGCCGGGCGGGGTCGGTATCCTGACCGGGAACGAGTTCAACCAGGCAGTCACCACACACGGGCTGTTGATGGTGTTCTGGTTCCTCTCACCGATCGCCTCCGGATTCGCGAACTACCTCGTGCCGCTGCAGATCGGTGCCAAGGACCTCGCGTTCCCGCGGATGAACGCCCTGAGTTACTGGTTCTACCTGTTCTCGGGCGTACTGCTGATCATCTCGTTCTTCCAGCAGGGCACCTTCGCCGGCGGGTGGACGATGTACGCGCCACTGAACGTGCCGACGTATACACCCGCGATGGAAGCGACGACGGGTGGCAACGCCGTCATCCTCGGGCTGATGCTGTTCGTGATTTCGATCACGATCGGGACGGTGAACTTCCTCGTAACGATTCATCGCTCCCGTGCGGAGGGGCTCGGCCTCTGGAACATGCCGATGTTCACCTGGTCGTGGCTCCTGACCGTCTGGATGATGCTGTTCGCGTTCGCAGCGCTGCTCGCTGCACTGCTGTTGCTGGTGAGTGACCGTGTCTTACTGACGCAGTACTTCGCGACAGATCAGGGGTCGAGCCTGCTGTGGGCACACCTGTTCTGGTTCTTCGGTCACCCAGAGGTGTACATCGTCTTCTTCCCCGCACTGGGGATTATGTTCGAGACGTTCCAGACGTTCACCGGACGACGCCTCGTCGGCCGCAAGTGGGTCATCATCGCGATGGTCCTCGTGGCCGTCCAGTCGTTCCTCGTCTGGATGCACCACATGTTCCTGACGACTATCAACCTGGAGATCAAGACACTGATGATGGCGACGACCATCGGGATCTCGCTCCCGTTCGACCTGATGGTCTTCGCGTTGATCTACACGATGGTCAAGGGACGCGTGCGATTCACGACCCCGTTCCTGTTCAGCCTCGGTGCGCTCGTGCTGTTCATCCTCGGCGGTATTACCGGGGTCTTCCTCGGTGCCGTCGTGCTGGACTACGAGTTCCGTGGCACCTACTGGGTCGTCGCACACTTCCACTACGTGATGGTCTCCGGTGTGACCGCACTGGTCGCCGGCCTCTACTACTGGTGGCCAAAGATCACCGGAAAGATGTACTCCGAAACGCTGGGCAAGCTCAACTTCGCGGTCTACTTCATCGGGTTCAACATGCTGTACTTCCCGATGTTCCTCGCCTGGGAGACGCCACGACGTGTCTTCCACTTCGCCGAGGGTGCCCAGATCTACCACCGGGTTGCGACCGTCGGGGCGTTCATCCTCGGTCTATCGTTCCTGATCATGATCCTGACGTTCGCAAAGAGCTGGGTCTCCGGTCCCGACGCTCCCGACAACCCGTGGGAGTTCTCCCGAACGGCCGAGTGGGCAGTTCCATCCCCACCGCCGCTCGAGAACTGGGACGGGCGACCGAGCTACGCCAGTGGCCGACTCGAGTTCGTCGAGGATTCGCCGGCTGCGACGGACGGCGGGGTGGCACACGGACAGGGTAACCAAGCCGAGGCCACAATAGAGCACGAAGAGGAACACGCCGACCACGCCAGCATTTGGCCGTTCGGTATCGGTGTCGGGACGTTCGTGTTCTTCCTCGGCCTGTCAGGGCTGACGCCCTACATTGTCGACTTCGCCGAAGGAACGCCAAACCCGCCCGAGGGACTTACTACCGTACCCGAACCGAGCATGCTGTATCCGATTCTGACGGTGCTCGGGATCGGTATCATGGGTGTGACGCTGTACAAATTCGGCATGGAGGACTTCGAAGTGCCGGAGATGAACATCGCAGAGCGCTGGCCGTTCGGCGGTGTCGGCAACACCAAGTTCGGTGTCTGGGTGTTCCTGGCATCTGACGTCGTCGTCTTCGGTGCCATCATCGGTGCGTACATCTTCATGCGTATCCACATGGGCTGGCACGAGTGGACGACCGTGCCCTTTGCCTCCTGGCCAGGTCTGCTCAACACCTACGTGCTGCTCACCTCGAGCTTCACGGTCATCCTCGCGCTCGTGATGGCCGAACGGAAGAACAAGAAGGGGCTGCTCGGTGCCATGACGGCGACGCTCCTGCTCGGACTGACGTTCATGGGTGTGAAGGCCTACGAGTACAGCGTGAAGTTCGCTGACGGCGAGTACTGGTGGTACGGCCTCGAGTACTCGATCTACTACGTCACGACCGGCATGCACGCACTTCACGTGATCCTCGGGCTGTTCATCGCCGTGTTCATGATCTACCGGATCATCAGCGTCGATGCGTATCTGGAGGATCACCGTCCGGTGGAGTTCTTCGGGCTCTACTGGCACTTCGTCGACATCGTGTGGGTCCTGCTGTTCCCACTGTTCTACCTGATGTAGCGCTGTTTCGCTACACAGGGTTCCAATTTTGCGTCTTGATTTGTCACCACAACCAGTGAGCGACGACGCCGACTGTGCGCGAACATAATCGCCACCACACCGGTGCGACGGGCCGCATGAGGAAGGTATAAGTAACCGACGCTCACAATTCTACCCTAATGGCTGACCTTCGAACGTACACCATCATTTACGTCCTGCTGTTGGTACTGGGTACGGGGAAGTTCGTCTTCTTCGAGTTCGACTTTGCGTACTCGGTCGCGATCGGAGGGACGATCCTACTCGCGGTCGCCAAGATCGGACTGATTGCAGCATACTACCAGCACCTGATCGAGGAACCGCGGTCGATCACGTATATGATGGCAACCGCCGTGTTCATGGTGTTCCTGCTCACGATCGCAGCGGGATACTCCATTCAGTAATCGGCACCAGCATAGTATCGGTTGACAACTAGACGGTTCGGTTCTTGATTCTCGGTTCCCTTTTCACTTCCACATCCACTTCCAGTTCTTTTCCTTCCCGCGTCCGCGTTTTGCGCGTCCTTTTCGTGTATCCAGTTGCACTGCTTGGACTGTGATAGCGCCAGCGTACCCACGTGCTCTCAGACAACCCAAAACCAAGCGTGTCAGTCACAACCGCGAACTGTCACATGTAATATCGTATTTTTATAACGTCCGGGTCAGAACTGCAGTATATGACACGACGGCGATTCCAGCGCAACGATCGCGGCTCGGTGAGCCGACGGGAACTCCTCGTCGGCGTCGGCATCGTCGTTCTCGCTGTTGTCGCCGTCCTAAGCCTCGGGTTCACTTACGCCTACGGCGAAAACCCGGCAGAATCGCTGCTCACCGCGGATACGCCGCCGAACATGATCGAGTATGACTCCCCGGAAGCGGCTGCCGACGACATGGGTCAAGCGAACGAGCTCTACCTCCTGGCCGATGACAGCGCCGTGCTCGTCTACGAATCCGATTCGGCCGGTGGAGCAACCCAACTCGGTGCGGACGTCACACAACAGCTTACAGAGCTATTGCGGGGCCTGTCAGGTGGGACCGCAAGCGAACTCGATCCAGGGGGCGAGAGCGCCGATACCGCCGGCAATGCGGAGCCGACGGAGACGACCGCACTGGAATCGTTCGATTTCGATCAGAGTCTTGACCAATTGTTCGCCCAACCCACCAGCAGGGCTGAACTGACACTCGATGTCGACGGCGAATACTCTCCGGACGCGAACGAATTCGACGCCTCGCTCTCGAGTACGATGCCGATCACCGACGTACCGGGACCGGTAGGCGCGGGGTCGACGGAGACAACACGAGCACGGGACGGAACGCCGGTACAGTCCGTTTCGGAGCCGCCGATGTCCGCGGAGACGAGCGGGATGATGGAAACAACGCCCGAAACTGTTACTACGAGCGGGCAGTGGGCCGTCGTTCACGAACGAGCGCCGGAGGGAACAGTCCCGAGTGCAACGCCTGGCGGAAACACGACACCCGCAGCCACCACCGATCTCACGCTCGCCGATGACGGCCTCTCCGACGGGTACCGGCTCTCCGTCAGCCAACTCGAGTACGTCGACACGACTGACGAAGACGTAGATGCGGATTTCCTCTCCGATCGAACAGCACTCTCGAACGCGCTCGAAGCGGAGTACGACGCCATCGCCGCAGCGTTCGACGGCGAAAGCCAGGTCGAACTCAACCACCACGAGTACGAAATCGTGGAGACGGGTGGGGACGAAAGCGAGGGCGAAACAGCACGACTCGAACTCGAGTACGTCGTGACGTACACGGGGATCGATGCGGGAATCGAGGCGATGTTGGCGAGCGAACTGGCGGAGCACTCCCAGGTGTCCGCACAGGATGCATCCGAGATCGCGAGCGCGGTGACGACGCTTGACCTCGAGACGGTTGCAGTGTCGCGAGCGACGACGCAAACGGAGACGGAGACACGGACAGCGGTCGAGTGGGAGATTACGGTCGGGAACTACGAGGAGACGGCGCGGGCGCTGGCGGGTGTGACTGTTCCGGGAGGAGAGAACATGGGAGAGGTTGAGGATGAAGGAGTGGGTGAAAGAGAAACGACCGCGAACGCGACAGACGACACGTCAGCGGCGAACCTGACCGCCGATGAGCGCGTGGAGAAAACGCTGGACGCACAGGCCGCAGCGAACCTCCGGACAACAACCGAGTGGAACGCATCGATCGATATCACCGACGAGCGAGACGCCGATCAGGATCCAGGGCAGACCGCAACAGACACCCCATGGGCGACGATCGACACAACAGTGACGGGCACGACCGACAACTGGAGTGAGTACGTCGAGGAGCGGACGGATCGCGGGTTCGAAGAGCCTGCCGCAGTTTCGTTCTCACTCACTGCAACGGACGTCGACGGGGAACTCGACCTGCACGGCGAATTCGAACTCCTGCAGTCGACAGTCGCAGACCGAACCCTCGGCTTCATCACCGAGTCGCTCGGCCCCGATCCGCTCAGTGGATCAACTGGATCGCAGTTCACGGCGCTTCTCGAAGAGTGGAACCTCGATCTTACCCGAACGAGCATCGAGTTGGGCGATGACACTGTCCGAATCAGTAGTGGCGCAACGGTTGCAGACCTCGGTGCATTGGTCGATCAGGTTGGACCTGCCGAACTCGTTCCGGGCGGAACGGCGGTCGAAGACCAACCAAGTCAAACCTACGTTCACGTCGCCGATCTCGACCTCCCCCCTACGGTTGACCGGGAGTCGCCCGGGCAGGAACTCGAGTCGCTTCCGATTGTCGACCAAGAGACGGTTCTCCATGGAGTGGGGGAGTGGGATAGTGAGGGAGGGGAGATCGCTGTGGAGATGGACGAGAGTGGAGAGTCGTGACTGAACGGCTCGGCAACGGTCGGGGGAGCAGAAACGTTCAAGAGGAATGTATGAACACCACAAACACACATGTTTGGAACTGGCTTACCGACCGGAACAGTACTCGCTGTCGCAGTGATGGCGTTACTGCCGGTTGCAATGTATCTCCTGTATCGGGTTGACAAGCGCCGTGGCGACGGCCACGTGACGATTCTGGGGAGGCGGTAAATGTTCTCGATACAACTTATCTTCGCAATTTACCTGCTGGTACTGCTACTAATCGGGGGCTACTTCTTCGCGACTACAGAGACGAAACGTCTCTCTGATTACATGCTCGGAGGGAGAGAGGTCGGCGTATGGCCTATGGCAATCTCAGACGTCGCGTCGGTCGCCAGTGGCTGGACGTTCTTCGCCTGGGTCGGCATTGGGTACACGACGGGGCTCAGCGGTCTCTGGTTCTCCGTGACGATGATCATCGTCATTGCGTTCATGTACCGCTACGTTGCCTCACCGTTCCGCCGACAATCCGAAGAGTTGGGAAGTCTCACCATCGTCGACCACATCGCCGTCTACTTCGAAGGCGAGCGACTGGGGTCGCTGATCAGACTCGTCGCGACGATCGCTGTCGTCGTGTTCATGGTCTCGTACGTGGGTTCACAGATCATCGCCGTCGGTGAGGCAATGGATACCGGGATCGGCATCGATTACACCTGGGCTGTTCTGGTTGGTGGCCTTATCGTCGGGATATACACTGTTCTCGGCGGGTTCAACGCCTCCATCTGGACCGACGTGTTTCAGGGCGTGTTGATCTTCGTAGCCGCCGTTACGCTCCCAGTTCTCATGGTTCTGGAAATTGGAGGCTGGAACGCCTTCGTTGCCGAAGTGACAGCAACCGATGCCTCGCTGCTCTCGATGACCGCTGGCGAAGCCGGCACGGCGCTGCTCGTCGCCACGCTGGCCTGGATCTCCTTCGCCCTGGGGACGATCGGACAACCCCAGTCGCTGATGCGATTCCAGGCGATCGACTCCGAGCGGATCGTGAGCGCAGCCTCGGTCATCACGGTCACGTTCCAGTCACTACGGCTCACTGTCCCGCTGTTCATCGGTGCAGCGGGTCGTGTCCTCTACGAGGGCCTCGATCCAGCCGAGGCAGAGAACGTTGCGATGATGGCGATCGTCGATCTGTTCCCAACGCTGATCGCTGGCATCTTGCTCGCCGCGATTGTCTCCGCGATCCTCTCGACGTCGGACTCGATGCTGCTTGTCACCTCGGCAGACGTGACGCGATTCTACGAGTCGGCGATCAACCCAGACGCAAGCGAACACGAACTCATCGTCCTCGGCCGCGCCGTCGTCGGCGTCGTCGTCGCGCTGGGCGTCGTCATTGCCTACACACGCCCCGGAACGATCTTCGAAATTATCGAGTTTGCCTACGTCGGGCTCGGCGTGACGTTTGGCATCCCACTGTTGTTCATCCTCTTCTGGGAGCGAACGACACCCGAAGCGGTACTCACCGGACTCCTCGTCGGACTTACCAGCTCGATTGGCAGTCTCTACCTGCTCCCGGAACTCGACCCGATCACGCCGTGGCCAGTGACGATCGGTGCGATGCTCATCGTCTCCTTGCTCACCGCTGATTCGACGCCCACGTCGTCACCGGCCGCAGCCGACGACTGAGCAGGCACTACCAGACCACTTTTTCGACATTGTAGCCATTATTGTACACCGCCACCGCACAGGTTCCCGTGTCCCTTTGTATCGCCTAGACCACACCCCCTGCACCACTACTCCATCCTGCGAACAGCCCTCGTGTCGCTTCGTGACTCGAGTAGCGCTGCACAGAGAGATCCACGACTGAGTGCTCCCGATGGGAGGGACGACACAGGACGGAACTGGAATGGATCCGCCGACCATGGTGGTTTTCGTACGCGAGGTAGCACAGCCAGCACAGATCTGAGGTGTTACAGGGGCAGTGGGCCGCCGTTCTACTGAAGAGAGGGGAACATTGGGTGTAGTGAGACGGTTCTCACAGCACGAGACACGGAGAATGTAGGTGTGAACGGAAGTGTATGTATGCGTCTACGACTGTCATAAAATCGGGCAGTGAATCGTCTCAAGGCCAAACCCGATATATCCGCCGATGCTGCTCGGTACAATGGCGATAGAAGAATACAAGACCGCAAGACCACAAGACGGCGAGACTGCGTAGGGCAGTCTACTCTTTGCCGAACATTTCGCGCATCATCGGATGCATCTCCATCATCTGCTCTTCGGCGATTTCCTCGTAGAGCTTGTAGGTGATGGAGACGGCCAGCAGCAGGCCGGTTCCGGTAACCGCACCGATCGTGCCGAGCATGTTCGCCCAGACGGCGAGCAGGCCGACGAGTGCGCCACCGATGACAGTCACCTGCGGGATGTACCGCTCCATGACCTTCTCAATGACGCCGACGTTCTGTCGGAAGCCGGGAATCTGCATGCCGGAGTTCTGGATCTGCTGGGCGGTCGCTTCGGGGCCCATGTTGGTGGTTTCGACCCAGAAGATGGCGAAGATGGCACCGCCGATGACCATGAACGTCAGGTCGACGCCGATGCGGATCATCACCATCCAGGCTTCCTGGGCAATTTCACCGGTCCACCACATCCAGTCGTCGGGCTCGTAGATCGGTGCCGTGTAGTAGAAGAATCCACCGGTGGGCTGGCCGTCCGAGTAGGCTCCCAGCCACGGCAGCTCTCGGCCGAAGAGCGAGATGACGGTCTGGTCACCGGTCTGGCTGTTGAGGATCCGACCCATGAACTGGATGTTGGCCTGCAGCGCCCGGACGAGGATCATCGGCAGGACGCTCGCGTAGATGAGCTTCACTGGGAAGCGACCGCGAGCACCCTTCACGCGGGCGTGGCTGAGTGGGATCTCCACTCGCACGGACTCCGCGTAGACGACGATTGCGAAGATCAGCAGCGTCGTCAGTAGCGCGATGATCTGCCCGCCGTCACCCATCAACAGGGTGGACAATCCGTCACCAGAGACCAACGAACCGATCTCCATCTGGCCCGTGAGGATCAGGTACCAGTTGTAGAAGAACCCACCCTCGGTGGGTTGGATGAACCCGGTCACGAGACGCTGGCTCACGCCGGCGATGATGAACAGCCCGATACCGCTGCCGACGCCCCATTTGCTGACGACCTCGTCCATGTAGAGGATGAGGACGCCACCGATGAAGATCTGGGTGAACATCAGCAGCTGGATCTGAGTGTGATCGAAGGTGAATCCGCCGAGCGTGAGCGACTGCTGAGCTGGCAGGAAGCCGCCGGCGAACACCATCGGAAGCGCAGTCAGCGCCGTCATCACGATGACGAGCAGTTTCTGCAGTCCCTGGTAGAGGACCTGATCACGCGGGTCGTCCGTGTCGAGACCCAGCAGGTTCGCTCCACCGAGCAACTGCAAGACGATGCTTGCCGTGACGATCGGTCCGATACCGACCTGCAGCAGGGACATGTGCTCGCCCGCGAGGACGGCACGGAACTCCCCGAAGAGGTCGTCTGCCTGCCCGGCTTCAATTCCGAGCAGGGTGATGTTCGTCAGGAAGAAGTACAACATCAGGATGCCGGCCGTCCACGCCAGCTTGCGCTTGAAGGGGACGTGCCCCTCCGGACGGCGCACTGCGGGCATCCGCGTTAAGACCGGTTCAGCGGCTTCCTTCCATCCCATGTGTTACTCCTCGTCCTGTTCGGTGTCGGCGTCTTCAGAGTCGGCGTCAGCTTCCGCCTCGGCTTCAGCCGCTTCCTGTGCACGCTCGGAAAGGACGGCTTCGCCATCGGCAGCCTCGATCTTCTCGCGGGCCGCATCGGAGAAGGCGTCAGCCGTCACTTCGAGTGCGTTCCGGACCTGTCCGGAGCCAAGCACCTTGACAACGTCAACCTCGTGACCATCCTCGACGATATCGCGTGCATCGAGTCGGTAGCCGTCGTCAGTCTCTTCGGCTTCGTCCTCGGCGACGTAGAGGATCGCATCCTCATCCAGCTTCTGGATGTCGATCTCCGCGACGTTCTCGCGGATCCCCTGTGGTCGCTTGAAGCCGTGTTTTCCCTTCGGTTCGTAGTTGTGGAACTCGTGTTTGCTTCGCCCGGCGCGTCCGCGTCCACCACGGTGACCGGCTCCACGTCGATTCTTGTGAGAGCCACCGCTGTGGGTCCGCGATCCACGCTGGCGTCGTTTTTTGCTCGTCATTGTTATCGCATCGATTCTAACAGGACGTTAATTTCCTCGGTTGTATGCTTTCCGAGTTGACCGCCCTCTGCGGTCGGCTTCTTGATCCCGTCGTGACCGCCACGCGGCGGGTGCAGTCGCAGCGTCGGCGACAGTCCCTGCTCGCGAAGCGTCGTCTCCTCCTCGAGGAGCGCCTCAGCGAGCGCACCGAACTCGTCGTAGTCGGTGTTCTCGGCGAGCCACGCCTCGTCCACGTCAGACTGGCGTCCCTCGAGTGGCTCCGCTCGCTTGGCGAGCAGCGTCTCGAGTACCTCGGCGTCAGGCTCCCCGTGGGCAACGAAGTCGTTGACCTTGTTGACCATGCCGACGTAGGCATCGGTCTCGGGAACGAGCGCGCAGTGGTTGTTCTCGTGGATATTGAGCATCTCCAGGGTATCCTGGATATCCTGATTGCGGTTTACCTCACCGCGAACCTGAACGACGGCCTTCATTGGTCAGCCACCTCGGCTTCGTCGCTGTCACTGTCAGCGGCACCGCGAATCTGTGGCTGGCGCGACTGCGAGGCGTTCTCGAGTGCGTTGAACGTCGCCTTCGCGAGGTTCACAGTCGTGCGGGTGTTGCCGTGACTCTTGGTCCAGGCGTTTTCGATGCCGGCGAGTTCGAGGACGGCGTGAACCGTGTCACTCGCAGCGAGTCCGAGCCCTTCGGGGGCTGGGATGACCTCGACCTCGACGGAGCCGGCCTTGCCGGTTGTCTGGCGGGTCATCGAGTGTGGACGGTCCGAACGGTCCTCCCACGAACCGGAGCCACGCGGGACCTTGATTATGTTCAGCTTCGCGATACCGATTGCCTTCTGGATGGCAGACCCGACCTGGTCGTCTCGGCCTTCCGCGTAGCCGACGTAGCCATCGCGGTTGCCGACGGCGACGACACAGCGGAACTTCACGCGTCGTCCGGAGTCGGTCATGCGCTGGACCATGTTGATGTCCAGCACTTCGTCGTCCAGTCCGGGGAGGAGCTGGTCGACGAGTTCGGGCTCCTTGAGCGGGAGTCCGGAGTTGAGGGCGGCCTCCATCGTGTCGATTTCGCCCTCCTGAACCATCCGACCGAGACGGGTAACGGGTTCCCATCCGCTGTCGTTGTAGTTGCTCATTCGAGAATCGCCTCTCGTACCTCGTCGAAGTGTTCTGGCAGTTCTGTTGCGTCGAAGTCACCGCTGTACAGCGGCTCATCGAGCTGTGCTGCGTACTCGGCGATATGCTCGCCACGGGTACGCGACCAGTCTGCGAGCACGCTGTCGTTGTGCGGGATCTCGAGACCAGCGTCGATTGCGCCTTCCTGCACTGCGAACACCTTGTTACCGGGTGTTGCCGTGTTGAGGCCGATGTCGAGGACTGCCTCCTCGACACCGTTCTCGACGGCGCGCTGGCCGGCCAGCAGGCCGGTCAGGTACGCCGCGGAAATGTTACTCGTGGGTGCGTCCCAGCCGTACTCCTCGAGATCACTCGAGTGTGCGCTTGCGAGCGTCTCGTCCCCCTGAGGTCCGGGAACGATCAGCTGCGCCGTAGTGTGCTTGTTGCTCTTGCGGGCAACGAGGCGGGGCTTACCCGATTTCAGCAGGCGCAACCTCTGGTGGTAGTCCGTCCGGACCTCACGGCGACGCCGCATCGGCACTTTGTATCGTGGTCCTGTCGCCATTATTGGTCACCGTAGTTTTCGTCGATGTAGTTCAACAGGTACCGGACGCTGCGGAACTCCCCACCGCCAGCTTTCTTGTAGAGCTCGCGGTACTGCGTGGGCGTCAGTTCGCCCTTGTCGCGGAGTTCGCGCAGTTTCCGTCGCTGTGCGCGGATCTTGTTCTGCCAGTCGTCTTTCTCGTTCTGGCGTGCGCCCTTCTTGCCGCGGCGCTTTCCGGGCCCCTTCTTGTGGCCGTAGGCACGCTTTGCGTTGCGCTCACGTGCGCGGCCGCGGGAATTGCCCTTGGCGTCTTTCGCCTGAATGCGACCGTCCTGGACGAGTTCGCGGATCTCGTCACGGGTGATCGCTTCAGCGATGTCAGCCTGAGACTCAGGGTCGAACCAGACACGATTCTTACCAACGTCGAGGACGTCGGCTGCGAGTCGTTTCTGTGCGGACAGATCAGTCATCGGATTCCACCTCGACCTCTTCGTACGTTGGGTTCAGGACGCGAACGCCCTGGTCCTCGGCGACTTCCTCGATGTGCTCGCGCTTGCGTGCGCCAACGGAGGAGGAGATACGGGCTGCTTCCGTGTCGCCGTCGACTCCTTCGAGGTCGTCGACGTTCTCGACGTAGACTTCCTCGAAGCCGCTCGGGTGCTTGCCCCGAACGGGTTCTGGGGTGCGGTAGCCGGCCTGGACCGTTGGGCCCTTGCCCTTGACGCCCTTGCGCTGCTTCGAGAGCTGGCCGCGTGGGCGACGCCAGGATTCCGGCGTGCGCTTTTTCTTGTGGTAGTCCTGTCGGTTGAACTGCGGCTTGCCTTCGCTCTTGCGGCGCTGGAGTAGCCGTGCCTCCTCGTCGGAAAGCTCCGGCGTCTTCTCGGTCAGGCCGCGAGCCTGCAGTTCGGTTTCGATATCTTCGTCGACTTCCTCATCAGCTTCGTCGACGCCTTCGTCTTCGATCTCGGCCTCGGTCTCCTCGGAGACCTCGAGATCGCCGACGTCAGCCTTGATACGCGCTGCAAGCGCGTTGCCGACGCCGTCGGCTTCTGCCAGTTCGTCCTGGTCGGCTTCCTTGACGTCCTCAATGGACTCGAAGCCGGCCTCACGAAGGGCATCTGCCTTGCTGGCACCGACGCCGCTGATGTCCTCGAGTTCCTGTGGGCTATCGTCTTCGTCTGCCATCTATCAGGCACCTCCTGCGGCGGGTTTTTCGGTGATGTAGACCCCGTCCTGGAAGACGCGGGTGTCCTTGCCCTTGACTTTCGTCAATTGCTCAATGTCTGCCGCCGTCTGGCCGACGTCCTCCTTGTTCGGACCGGAGAGGACGAGGCGTTCGTCGTCGACGGAGACGTTGGTGTCACCGTGGATAGTCGTACGTCGCGCTGCCTTTTCGCCGAGGAAGTTCTCGATGACGACTTCGTCGCCTTCGGCGCGGACCTGCATCGGGAAGTGAGAGTAGAAGACTTCCATCTTGTACTCCCAGCCGGTGGTCACGCCGTGGAAGGCGTTCGAAATGTGGCTCTCGAAGGTGCCGACGGTCGCGTTCGTTTTCGCGTCCTCGGCGTCGCTTTCGATGACCACGGTGTCGTCCTCCACATCGACGGTCACGTCGGGGTACCAGAGGCGGCGGGTAACGCTGCCTTCCGGTCCGTCGACGGTGACGTCGAGGTGGTCGATCTCGACGGTTACGTTGTCGGGGATGTCCAGTTCAACTCGCATGGTTAGTAGACGTATGCGATCACCTGGCCGCCGATCCCCTTCTCGCGAGCCTGGTAGTGGCTCATGATGCCGTCACTCGTCGTGACGACCAGCGCACCGAAGTCTCGAGCCGGGAGGAATCGCTTCTCCCATTTCTCGAAGTCTTCGGCACCGGCGCTGTAGCGGGGCTTGACGGGGCCACACTCGTTGATCGCTCCTTTCAGTTCGACCTCGAACTGACCGGCTTTACCGTCGTCGACGTACTCGAAGCCGTCGATGTACCCGCGGTCGTAGAAGACCTCGAGTACGCTGCCGATCTCGTTCGAGGCGGGTGTTACCTCGTGGGTGAGATGCCCCACGCTCTCGGCGTTGTCGAGTCCCGAGAGCGCGTTGCTGAGTGGATCGTTTCCAGTCATATTATCGATACTTCTTGAATCCCATGTCGCGGGCGATCTCGCGGAAGCACTGGCGACAGAGGTTGATGTCGTACTTGCCGACAAGCCCCTGTTTGCGGCCACAGCGCTGACAGGCCGCTTCCTGTCCGGTGCGCTTTGCGGCGTGCTCTCCGGTGCGGTCGCCTGCGTCAGTCGCTTCCGATTCGGTTTCCGGTCCCTGTTCGCTTTCACTCATCGTCGTCCTCCGTGGAGACGTCTACGTCGAAGTTCGCCTCGAGGAACGCAATTGCGTCCTCGGGGGTGAGTCGGTGACCCGACGGGATCGAACGGCTTGCCTTGTCGCGCTTGGCGACGCGGTAGCCTGGGCGGACCAGGTTGACGGTAACGTCCATGCCGTAGATCCCGACGTTTGGGTCGTACTCCTGGCTCGGGAACTCGGTGTGTTCCTCGACGCCGAAGCTGAAGTTGCCCGTATCATCGAACTGCGTCGCGGACAGTGTCGCGAGCGGCAGTGCCTTCTCGAGGAAGTCGTACGCGTCGGTCCCCCGAAGGGTGACCTTCGTACCGATCGGGTCGCCCTGACGGATACCGAAGTCAGGCTCGGTCCGCTTTGCCTGCGTGCGGACACTCTGCTGTTCGGTGACTTCTTCGATGATGTCTTCTGCCTTGCCGAGTTCGCGACCACCCTGACCGACGCCCATGTGGACGACGACCTTCTCGACGCGCGGTTCGCGCATCTCGTGGAATCCGCTGTCGGCTTCGCTCATTCATCATCACCCGTGAAGTTCTCGTCGATGACAACGACGTACTCCTCGACGGTCTCGAACGCACCGTCGTCCGTTTCTACGGTGACGATGTTCGAACCGCTGCTCTGGGTGACCTCGATCTCTGCGATCTCGCCGATCTTGCCGCCGTGGTTGCCACGGACGGCCGTCACGAGCGCGCCCTCTTCGTACGGGAAGTGGGCAGCAATCGACTTGTCGTCGTTGTCGACGACGATCGAGTCCTTGGCACTGTAGTCGTCCTCGTCGATGAGGACGTTCGTTCCGTCGTGCAGCGTCAGCTGAGTGTCGCCACCCGGGATCTGCTGCTTGCCCGCGATCTTGCCGAGGCGGCTGTCTGCCGATTCGGCGTCGATCTCGGTCAGTGCGAGGCGGCCTCCCTCGTCGGGGAAGACACGATAGAACTCCTCGCGACCGGGGAACGCAATGATGTCGAAGATACCGATCGGACGCTGTTCGTCGTTGATCGGTTCGCCGTTGACGAGGATCGAATCCTCGGACAGCGCGTATCGGGCTTCCTTCTTCGAGTCCACGTAGCCGAGTACGTCCCGCAGGAGGACGACGAGGGGAACACCCTCTTCGCCGTGGGGACCAGCGCCGGCCTTGACCGTGAAGACGTCAGTCTTGCGCTCGACCGGCCAGGACTTCGGTACTGACAGTCGTTTCTGGTGTTTCGTCATTCACTATCACCTTCTGCGTCGTCTGCATCGCCTTCGAGGCGTGCTTCACGACGCTCGTCTTCGAGGTCGAGTTCGGTGATGCGAACGTTCGATGGGTCGAGCGGCCGTGGCACCTCTTCGCCGTCTGCCGTCTCGACCGTGACCTCCTCGACGTGGATGGTGCCGTCTTCGAGGATCGCTCGAAGCACTTCACCTTCCTCGCCAGCGTGGTCACCGCGCATAACCTCGACCATGTCCCCCGCGTTGACGCGGGTTCGACGAGTGTCGTACTCCTCGCGGAGTTCGTCGGAGAGCGTCGCGTGAAGCTGCTTCTGTCGCTTGTGCAGCGGCGCACGCTCCGTCTGGGTTCGCTGTTTGTGTGGTTGTTTGCTCATAACTATTCTTAGACGATCATCGTCGCGGTAGATGCGATTGCTCCGAAGCGCTCTGCGACTTCGCGGGCGATCGGCCCCTTGATCTCCGTACCGCGGGGCTCTTCGTTCTCGTCGATGATGACCGCCGCGTTGTCCTCGAACTTCAGGCGCGTGCCGTCCGGTCGGCGGATCGATTTCCGCTGGCGGACGATGACGGCCTCGAGAACCTGGCGGCGCATCTCTGGGGTACCCTTGGTCACGGAGACCGTAACCTTGTCACCGAGTCCCGCCTTCGGCTGGCGGTTCTTGGTGCCGTGGTAGCCCGAGACGCTGATGACCTTCAGCTCACGTGCGCCGGTGTTGTCGGCACACGTCACGAGCGAGCCCTTCTTGAGTCCCTGGGTGACGTCGGCTTTCATTGCCTCCATCAGGCATCACCTTCGTCCTCAGCGTCCTCACCGCCGAGATCATCGGCGGACAGCTGTGGGTCCGGCTCGCTCTCGCCGGTCAGCGCTGCCACGTCCTCGGCAGTCGCTTCCTGAGTTACTTCGACGACCACGTGCGATTTCGTCTTCGACAGTGGTCGGGTCTCTGCGATCTTGACCGTGTCACCGACCGAGAGCGGCTCGAGCACGCCTGGCACGTGTGCCGGAATGCGCGAGCGTCGCTTCATGTAGCGGTCGTACTTCGGAACCGCTACATCGTACTCTCGTTCGACGACTACGGTCTTGTCCATGTCCGTCGAGACGACCTGTCCTTCGAGGATCTGACCTCGAACGGAGAGCTCGCCGTAGAACGGACACTTCTCGTAGTCGTATTCCTCCGGGTTTGCTGGTTCCGGAGGGGTTTCAACGTCTAGTCCTATTGCCATGGTGAGTCACCACTTGTTTCCGTGCGTCGGGCGGGTCGTGAGAGCAGCCGCGATCCATCGACCGTAACGTAGGCCACGCCCTCGCCAGCTCGGTCTGCGACATCCGATTGCTCGGTCTCCGCAGGTTGAGTGTCGGCCAGTTTGGACGTGGTCCCCGACTCCTTCCCGGAGTCGGCGGCTTCATCTGTGATCGCGAACTCGAATACCGAGCCCGACTTTGGCACCATGACGACCCGAGACTCGCCGTTGCGTCGAACTTCTATCGAGAGGGTGTTGGTCGTCTCGATGACGACCCGCCCCTCGAGTCCCTCGCGGGCGTCGTCGTCACTCTCGACGACGCGGACCGGCAGTCCGTTGAGTTCGTGTCGCGGCAGTGTCTCGGGTGTCAGTGCCATTGTAATCTCTCTCTGTTATTCGTCGTCGAGGTCGCCTTCCTCACGGGCTGCGCCCGTTCGGATACTCGATCTCATTCGAGATCGCCCTCTTCACGCTGGACCGTCTTGATCCGCGCGATCGTCCGACCGAGTTCACCGATTCGGCCAGGATTCTCCGGCGCACCACCGGCGGCGAGGACGGACTTCTGGTTCAGCAGTTCCGTCTCGAGTTCCTCGAGTTCCTCCTCGCGTTCGGCTGGCGTCATGTCGCGGATTTCTTCGACGTGGAGAATTGCCATCAGGCGTCACCTCCCTCGTCGTCAGCGTCAGCGTCGGCGTCGGCGTCAGCGTCCGCTTCCATCTCCTCGACAAGTTCCTCAGCCTCTGCTTCGACGTCCTCCTCGAGTTCCTCGAGGTCTTCGTCGTCAGCGTCAGCATCGGCGTCAGCGTCGGCGTCGTCATCTGCATCGGAGTCGTCATCGTCAGCCGCAACTTCCTCTTCGATGACTTCTTCGACGACTTCCTCGTCGAGTTCCGCTTCGTCGTCCGCTGCGGTCTCGACAGTCTCGTCGGCTGCAGCTTCGACGCCATCGTCGGCTGCCTCGGCCTCCTCGGGTTCGCCCTCGAGAAGCTCCTCGACACCTTCGGCCTCGTTGGCCTCGACGGCTTCGGGGACGAGCTCTTCCGGATCCATGTCCTCGTGAATCTGGAAATCGTCTGGCAGCTCGGCGTTCGGCGGGATAATCTTCACCGTAACACCGATCGTACCAAGCTTCATGACGGCCGTTCCCTGGCCCTCGTCGACGATTTCCTCTGCAGGCTCGCCGTTGTGCTTGATGTAGCCACGGTTGAACTTCTCCACGCGCGAGCGTGCACCCGTGACCTTTCCGGAGAGGACGATCTCTGCGCCGAGCGCACCGGCTTCCATGATCCGGTCGATCGTCGTGTGACCGGCCTTTCGGAAGTACCAACCGCGCTCGAGTGCGTTCGCGAGACGGTCCGCAACGATGCGTGCGTTCAGGTCAGGTTCGTCGACCTCCTGCACGTCGATCTGTGGGTCCTCGAGATTGAACTTCTCCTCGAGTGCGGTCGTCACTTTCCGGATGTTCTCGCCACCTTTGCCGATGACCATCCCGGGCTTCTCTGCCTTGAGGACGATCTGGGTTCCCATCGGCGTCTTGGCGACGTCCATGCCACCGTAGCCAGCGCGGCCGAGTTCTTCCTGGAAGAACTCGTCAATCTGGGACCGCTGCAGGCCGTTTTCGATGAACTGGTGTTCGTCAGCCATTAGTTGTCACCCTCCGCGTCCTCAGTATCCTCGGCAGTCTCGTCGACATCTTCGACGACGATCTCGACGTCGACCTGCGGCGTGTTCCACGCCGAGGCACGCCCCATCGCACGGGGCTTGCGACCGACCGATTCGCCGACCTTGTGGGCGGCGACGTGTGCGATCTCCATGGATTCACCGTCGAATCCCTGGCTGTCGGCGTTGGCTGCAACGTTCTCGAGCAGGTCGAGGAAGGCCTCCGAGGCCTTCTCTGGGTACTTACCCGCGTCCCAGCCTTCGATGTCAGATCGGTGGCCGGCACCAGTGTTGTGCGACTTGAACGGTACCGACTGCTTCTCGTCGATGACGTCCTGGAGGTACGCCTGCGCGTTGCCGACGGTTCGGCCCTTGAGTTCGCGGGCGATCTCCTTGCTGTGCTTGTGGCTCATGTGACGCTCCCGAAGCATCGCTTTCGCGGTCGTGTTCGGGTCCGCGTCGACTGAGTAGTTGATTCCCATGCGTGGATCACTTCAGTGGGACGAACTTCGACGAGCGAGTTGCACCAATCCCTGCCTGTCCGTGTTCGACGGAATTTCGGGTGAGCTGGAACTCGCCGAGATAGTGTCCGATCATCTCGGGCTCGACGCGAACGCGCTCGAAGGACTGGCCGTTGTAGACCTCGAAGGTCAGCCCGACGAACTCCGGCAGCACCGGCATGTCGCGCAGGTGCGTTCGGATCGGCGCGTTTGCCGTCTCCTGCTCGTCTTTACCGCGGGCCTTCTCCAGCAGCTTCTGCTTCTCGACAGAGAGACCGCGCGTGATACTTCGCCGCTTGCGTGCGGGCAGCAGTTCCGCAACCTCTTCGAGCTCCAGATCCTGCAGCTCGTCGAGCGTGTGACCGCGGTAGGTGAACTCCTCACCCTCACGGCCGGTTCGGTACTCCTGACTCATTTGTTTCCACCTCGTCCGGTACGGCGCGAGGAGATGTCACCGACCTTCCGTCCTGGCGGGGCATCCCGCGAGACGGACTTCGGTTTGCCGGGGTGCTGGCGGCCGCCACCACCGAATGGGTGGTCGACGGCGTTCATCGCAACACCACGGACGCGAGGCCACTTCGTGCCTCGGGCCTTCATTTTGTGGTACTTGTTCCCTGCCTTGACCATCGGCTTCTCCGTGCGACCGCCACCGGCGACGACGCCGATGGTTGCACGACACTGCGGATCGAGGCGCTTGACCTCGCCGCTTGGGAGCTGGATGACCGCAGCGTTGCGGTCGTGGGTGATCAGGTCCGCGTTGACACCCGACGAACGGGCGAACTTACCGCCGTCGCCCGGGTTGGCCTCGACGTTACAGACCGGGACACCCTCCGGAATCTCTGCGAGTGGGAGCGTGTTACCAGCCTTGATCTCGGCCGAAACACCAACCTGCAGCTCCTCGCCAGCCGAGATACCCTCGGGGGCGAGCACGAGCCGCTGGTCGCCGTCTTCGAACTCGACGGCGGCGACGGGTGCAGAGCGGGCGGGGTCGTGTTCGATGTCCACGACAGTCCCGCGAATCACGTCGTCGTCTTCCTCTTTCTTGTGGTCGAGCTTCGCCTTGTATCGGTGCGACGGGGCACGGAACGTTGGGGTACCGCGACCACGTCGTTGTCCGAGAATGCGGCGTCCCATTGTTAGAACACCCCAATTCGCGAGGCGACTTCCTGGGCGTCGTCATCCTCGGCGAGTTTGACGATTGCCTTTTTCTTGCCCTTCATCGTTACCTGTGTGTTAATGTCCGTGACCGAGACCTCGAAGCGCTCTTCGACTTCGTCGCGGATCTCGGGCTTGGTGGCGTCGGGGTTGACGACAAACTGGAGCTTGTTCTCGAAGTCCATGTCGTTCATCGCCTTCTCCGTCACGAGCGGGTGTTCGATCAGTGTGCTCATCGGTCTGCCACCTCCTCGAGTGCGCTTTCGGTCCAGACGGTCAGTCGACCTGGCTGTGCGCCAGGTGCGAGATCTTCCGCGTTGACCTCGGCGGCCGTCGCGACGTCTGCGCCAGCGAGGTTCCGGGCCGCACGGGACGGGCCGGTCTCGCTCGACGTGACGAAGAGGATCGACGTCGGCGTCTTGTACTTCCGGCCACGGGCTTTCCCCTGTCCGGCGCGGACGCTTCGACCTTCGTCTGCGCGCTCGATGTCGGCGTCGAGGCCTGCTGCCTCGAGGAACTCGACAACCTCCTGCGTCTTGTGGAGGTCTTCGAACTCGTCGGAGACGACGACCGGAATCTCGGCGTCGTCATCGAACGCGTGACCGCGCTCGGCGACGATTTCGGCGTCGGTCGTCGCAGCGATAGCGCTGCGAACGGCCAGTTTCTTCTCTTTCGTGTTGATCGATTCAGACCAGTCCTTCTCGGCCTTCGGCGGGTGTGCCTTACGACCCTTGACAGCCTGCGGGACACGTCGTGCGCGTCCGTCCTGTCGTGGGACGTGGGCCATGCCGCGGCCGCTGCCGAACGATTCGGCCGGCGTTCGCTTGCCGGCGAACTCGTCGGCACCGTAGTCCTGTTTGCGGTTTGCCTGGGCGACGCGAACGGCGCGGGCGATCAGGTCCGGGCGGTACTGCGTGTCGAAGACCGCCGGGAGGTCGACCGAACCCGCGTCGGAGCCGTCCAGGTCTCGTACTGTTGCTTCCATGTGTTATCCCTGGTTAGATGCGGTGGAGACGTAGCGAACCTCGGGATCGAGGCGTGGCTGGTCTCCAGGTCGGATCGCCGGGCGGAAGCGCACGAGGCGCTTGTTCGGCCCGGGGAGCGAGCCCTTGATCAGCACGTGCGGTCCGTCGACTTCGCCGTAGTTGACGAAGCCGCCGTCGACCGTCGCGTCGGCACCGTCGCCGATGTCGACGAGGCGCTTGTTCAGTTCCGTCCGCTGGTGGTAGCCGGTCTGTCCCTGCTGTGGGACCGTCGACCGGACTCGGGACGGGTTCCAGGGGCCAAGGTTGCCAATGCGGCGGCGCCATCCCTGCCGGGCGTGCTTGCCCTTGCGCTTCTGGACGCCCCAGCGTTTGACGGGACCCTGGGTCCCCTTTCCTTTGGTGACACCGCTGGCGTCGACGTACTCGCCGGCGCGGAACACGTCGTTCATGACGTGCTCGCCACCGTCTTCCTCGACCAGTTCGAGGGCGTAGTCGACGCGCTCCTCAACAGAGCCGCCGCCGACGCGCGTCTCCATCACGTCCGGTTTCTTCTTCGGCATCGAGGGAACGTCCCCCGGAACCGTATGCGTGATGACGCGAACGTCGTCGACGCGTCCCTCCTCGAGGAGTCCGCGGAGCTCGTCCGCGGCAGCGTCGGTGTCATAGTCGTCACCGGGAAGGTCGAGGACGCGGTCGAGTTCAGGAACGAACTCGTCGGTCCAGACTTCGGTGACCGGTTGCTTACCGTATGGCGTGTCTTCGTACGCACGCAGGGCGACGGCGCGCATTGGCGGCGTCTCCACGATCGTGACGGGAACGGTCTGTTCCATTCCCTCGGTCGGCGAGTTCGACTTGTCGTCGACCATCACAACGTGGGTCATGCCGGCCTTGTAGCCCGCGAAGCCCTGGAGCGTCGGCTGTCCGTCGTCGTCCGGCCACGAGTTAAAGCGCGGAACCTCCGAGGAGGCGCGCTGTCGTGGGCCGAACCCGAGTGAGCCTTTGCGTGGTGCGTTTGGTTGTGGCATTCTATCACTCTCTGAGTGAGAGGGGAGCGAGCGTGGCGAACAGAGCTTCTTCCGTTCGCACGACGTCGCTTCCCTGGTCTGGAACCGTGTTCAGCCAGAGGTCGAACCCTCCTGGATCGGCTGCATCGGTCTCTGCAGCGACAGTATCGTCGTCGCCGGCTGCCGATGTGGGTTCGACTCCGTCTTCGTCCTCGGCAAGCCACGATGGCCATGCCGACAACGACTCGACGGTGGTATCCTCGAGTTCGAGGATGGCAGGCAGCCCTCTTTCGGGCGCACCGAACGCGATTGTGTATCCGTCGCGGGTAGTATCGCGTTCTGTGTGTCCGGCCAGCGTTCCGAGCCGCCCGACGGTGAGTTCTGCACCGAATCGGGAAGCCGCAATTCGAACGCCGGCGTCCTCACGGCTGAGAGCCGCCTGAAGGTCCGTCCGCTCGACGGTAAGCCCCGGGAGGGGCTCGTCGACGAGTTTCGCCCGGACCGGTCGTCGCGAAGAGATCCTGATAGTCACGCGCTCTCCCACGGAGACCGCCATTTTCGGCGGTACGTTGAGGGAGATCGGGTGTTGCAAGCCGCAATTGACCCGCACGCGTTGATCAGGTCCGACCTCGGTCACGATCCCTTGTCTTAACGACCCCGAACCGTCTGATTCGGAGCCGGTCTGTGACGTGGCGCGGAGCGGGGGCAGTACGCCCACATACTCCAGTTCGTCGCGCATCCCCCATGCCTCGTTGCGGAGGTAGGGGGGCGTTGCGGCGTATCGCAAGACGGTGCTTACGAATTCGTCGCCGAATCGCCCCGTGTCGCCTGCCCGGTCTGGGTAGACGATGAGGCGGTCAACACGGAAGATTGTCGCCGCGCGGGCGACGTATCCGAGCTTGCGAGTTGCCTCGCGTTTGTCCTCGGCCTCCCGAGTGAGCGACGACGGCACGAGTACGCTGACGGTCATGCCGTGACGCTTCGGCACCGCGTCACTAGACTGTAGCGATGTGTTGCGCTCAGGGTCTTAAAAGAATAGCGGATTCGATTGCGGCTGTGAACCCCTCACAGGCCAAAATTCGTACTATTTCACACCATAACTGATCAGGAGGAAACGGACTTAAGGAGTACCGTTCGCGGTAGTTGACTAGTCAAGGGAAGAATATTTCAATTTCGGTGACTATACCAGGCAACATTTGTATTCGGGAGTAGGCCACTAATTATGGCCCCGATAGCGCCAACAGTACGGCTCCGCAGGACACTGACCATCGAGTTCTGTCGGGTTGCTCAAGCGGCGGTGGTCCGATGATCGACCCCGTCATCGGCGGCCGGATCCAGTTCGCTGTGGCGTTAACAATTCACATTATCTTCGCCTCGCTCTCGGTCGGTCTTGGACCATTCCTCGTCTACTTCGTTGTCCAGGAAATCCGGACCGGTGAGGAGCGTTACACCCGGCTCAGAGCCTTCTTCACGAAAGTGTTCGGCGTCGGGTTCGTAATGGGGACCGCTACCGGTATTCCGCTTGGATTCATGTTCGGAACAAACTTCGCGACGTTCTCGACCATCGCCGGTGAGATGATTGGTGGACCACTATCCTTCGAGGCTAAGATGGCGTTCTTCCTCGAAGCGGTTTTCCTCGGCGTATTGCTGTTCGGGCGCAAACGTGTCTCCGATCGATTCTACGCGCTGTCAGCAGTGTTCGTAACGCTTGGGGCGTGGATCTCAGCATTTTGGATCCTTGTGGTCAACTCCTGGATGCAGACGCCACGGGGCTACGAACTGGTTGAACGTAACGGGATGGAAGTGACACAGCTCGTCGATCCACTGGCGGCCTTTCTGAATCCCCGGTTACCCTGGATGTACGTCCACATGCAGAACGCCGCGCTGATCTCAGTAACGCTGCTGATCGCCGGGATTGCCGCGTACTTCGTCTGGCGCAACCGTGACAGCCAAACGTGGCAGACCGCACTCCGAGTAGCCGTCGTCGTCCTGCTCGTGACATCAGTGTTTCAAGTGATTCACGGCGACCTCTATGCCCGCCACGTGTACGACACCCAGCCCCACAAGTTTGCGGCGATGGAAGCCCAGTACGAGAGTGCTGAGGGTGCGGACCTTCATATTATCGCAATCCCCACCGATCCGTCCGCGTTCACCGATCCACGGGCCGAGAACCTGTTTACGATTAGCATTCCGTACATGGCATCGTTTCTCGCTAGCGGGGGCGATCCGTTCGCCGAGGTGACCGGCCTGAATGACTTTGATTACGAGTCACCACCGGTGGCGTTCGTCTTCTGGTCGTTCCGGATTATGGTTGGACTCGGGTTCTGGTTTGTCGCCCTTGGGTGTTGGGGCGTCTACCGGCTGTGGCGAGGTGACCTGTTCACAGATGAGCGGTACCTGAAGGCGCTAATGGCCTCATCCCCACTCGGCTTTGTCGCACTCATTACCGGCTGGTACGTCACCGAGATCGGTCGGCAACCATGGCTCATTCAAGATGTCCTGCAAACGAGCGACGGCGCAACTGTCGGCCTCTCCTCGACTGAAATGACACTGTCGCTGTTCGGAATTGGGGTTGGCTATCTCGCTGTCCTGGTTCTGTTTGGCTACATTGTCGCCCGGTTCATGCGCGACGAACGCCAGACCGAACGCGAGAACACTGAACGCAAGAGCGATGGGAACGGCGACTCGAAACCAGAGTCAGAATCTGAGTTAGAGTCGGAGCCAATAGCAAAATCGGACTCAACAACGAAGCCGAACACTGGCTCAGACCCAGCAAAATCAGAGGGTGTCACCGATGAATAAGCCGCTCGAATTCCTCTCCCCGGAAGCGTACGTCGTTGAATGGCTCCCACTGTTCTGGTTCGCCCTCGTATTCTTTTCGTTTGGAACCTACCTTCTACTCGACGGCTTTGACTTCGGTATTGGAATGTTATACGCGCGGGCAACCCCAGACCACCGCGAGGTCATGCTCGCCGCGTTCGGTCCAGTCTGGAAGGCCAACGAGGTCTGGCTGGTGTTGTTTGGTACCGTCCTGTTCGCCGGTTTCCCGGTCGTCTATGCGAACCTCCTTTCGAGACACTACCTTCTCGTGTTCGCCCTCCTTGCAGCGTTGATCTGTCGGGCCGTCGGCTCAAAGCTGAGAGACGAGCGAGATGACAAGCAATGGCAACGAACCTGTGACGGTCTCTTCGTCGGCGGGAGCCTCCTTGCGCCGTTTCTGATCGGTATGTTCGCCGCCAACTGGCGGTTCGGTCTCGAATCCACAGTCACGGTGCCGGCGCTTGCGGTCGGTACGCTCGTTGTCGTCCTATCACTACTGCTCGGGAGCGCCTTCATGGGAGTCAAGGCTCGCGGCGAGTTGCAGGCGAGAATGCGCCGTCAAGGACGATGGGCGCTCGCTGGAACCGTTCTTCTTATCGTCGTCACAGTAGCGTTCGTCGCCGTGTTCGAGCCCGGACAGGGTCCGTTCCCGTCGACGACCGCGTCGCTCATCGCGATCAGCGTGACGCTCTTACTCGGTACCGTCGGAGCAATCGCAATTCAAACCCGACGGCACTACGTCTGGGCCGCCGTGAGTGCAGCTATCACAGTTACCGTCGTCGGCTACCTGGCGTGGACGATGGTGCCGGCCGTCGATCCCGCCGCAGGTCTGTTGATCGACGACGCCGTCGTCTCCCCGCTGGCACTCGAACTCAATACCCTTTTCGCCGTGACGATCCTTCCGATCGTGGTAGGTTACTTCGTAATGCTGTATTCAGTGTTCAGCGGACCAGTCGACGAAGGCGGCTACGGCCACTCGTGAGCAACCCAGAGCCGACTACTGTGTCATTCCCTCATGCTGTTTGTGAACGAATACCTAAACTAACGTTGGGGCGGTACCGTAGACTCACGCACCGGTTGAACCCAGCAGGTTGTGAACCCCTATATTCAAACGAAACGTTCTGACGACGTTAAAATCGGCATGCCTGTCATCTGAGCCAGATCGTGAGACACGAGCTACTTCGCTCACCTCAGAACCCACACCTACGCTGTATGTACTCATCACCCACTACCGGATCGATTCGCAACCCTTATACATCCATCCGGTAGTAGATGTAAGTGCAGCAGGGCGCTGGTAGTGTAGTGGTATCACGTGACCTTGCCATGGTCACAACCTGGGTTCAAATCCCAGCCAGCGCATTTCTCCGAACACAACATCACAAGCACTGCGTAGTAGTGTGAGTACCCGTTAAGAGAAGCTATTCTTGGATTTGAACGAGAGAAGTCACAACCCGCACAACGAAGTGAGGAGAACCGTTTTCGTGTTGTTCAAATCCCAACCAGCACAGTGTTCTGCAACAAGCTTCACAAACACAGTCGGAGCGCACTCCATCTAAATCCGCCGTAAGTTCTGTTTCTGCTCTCTGTTCAGTCCGGTTCCGACTCGAGTACGGTGCGGCCAGCAACACCTGCTCCTGACGAGAGAACCACGGACGTCAACCAGTCAGAAACGCATTTCGTCAGGAATGCTAACCGATATCACGACCGAGTGAGTTTTATGCCAGAACGGGATACGAGGGTATAGACGACCGCACCACTTCTCCTATGCAAACGGAATGCTCACCCGCAGACGGCGCGGCCGACCACCAGTACGACCAGACGAACGACCGGTACGTCTTCCAGCACGACCCCGACGGGACCGCGTTAATTACGACGACGATCGTCCACGCGCTCTCGTCGATTGCGGACACCGACGTCTCCCAGGGGGAGTTCTCCCTGTACGATAGCGTCGATCCAGACGCGCTCAACCGGCTGTTCGCGTCGAAGGCTGATGGCACCGAGCGATCCGGCGGGCACGTCGCGTTCATGGCACTCGACCACGAGGTGTACGTGTACGCGAACGGTGACGTGATTATCTACCCGCCCTCGGAGGCGAGTGCGGGCCGGCCACGACCACAGCCACAACGCTAACGCGTCTCTGAGTCGTGGGCGGTATTCTGGTGCGTTTTTGAAGCCGAAAGTCACGGGCAAACCAGAGTCAGACTCGTGAGTGACCACATGGTTCGAAGGGGACGGTTTTAGGATGACACCGGTCGTGAGGTCGACACGACGACTATGACCGTCATCGCACTCCTGAGCGTCGCACCGGTGATCGAAGACAGCATGTCCGCGGAGATCGCGAAAGCAGTCGACGCCCTAGAGGACTACGACGTCGAGTACGAGACGAACCCGATGGGGACCGTGATCGAAGCCGAGAGCACGGACGAGCTCTTTGCCGCTGCACAGGCAGCACACGATGCTGTCGACGGTGATCGTGTGAGCACCGTGCTGAAAATAGATGACAAGCGCACGCGCGAGGTTTCTGCCGCCGAAAAGGTCGATGCCGTCGCGGCCGAGTTGGGACGAGAGCCGACAAACAGGGACGAGTAGACCCAACAACTGAGAGAACCACCGCTGTGAGCGCAAGGTTCAACCAGAGCTGGCACAAACGGCGCGTATGGAACAGACGACACTCGAGGTAACCGGTATGTCCTGCGGGGGCTGCGAATCAAACGTTATCGACGCTGTCGAGTCGCTCGAGGGCGTTTCGTCCGTGACGGCAAACCACGATGCAGATGAGGTTCGCGTCGAACACGACGACGCGGCCATCGACGAGTCGGCGATCGCGGACACCATCGCCGACGCTGGCTACGAGCCAGCGGTCTGATCGCTACTTCACTGCGATGGGACGACCGGCTCCATCCGCACCGAGCGTCTGACGCGAGTCAGACTGGAACTGGCAAACTGTTTTATGCCGGACGCTGAAGCGTAATCCATGGAGAGTCTTAACCGAATGGCGATCGAGTTGGTCGACGAAGCCCTCGAGTACGCCGAGGAACTCAACATCGGCGGCTACGATCTCGACACCGAGTCGACCGTGCTCGACTTCGGACTCGAGTTCGACGGTGGGATCGAGGCAGGACTGTTGCTGACGGAGATTCAGACGGCGGGGCTTGCGACACCGAGTTACGAACTGGGCGAACTCGGTGGCGCGACGATACCGTACGTCGAGCTCGCGACCGATCAGCCGGCACTCTCGTTGCTCTGTTCGCAGAAAGCCGGCTGGGAGCTCATCACCGAGGACTTCGAGGGGCTCGGCAGCGGGCCTGCACGGGCGCTCGTCGCCGAAGAGGAGGAGTTCCGCCGCGTCGGCTACACGGACGCGTTCGACCTGACAGCGCTCGCCGTCGAGACCGAAGACTACCCAACCGAGTCCGCAGCCGAGCAGGTCGCCGAGCTCGCGGAAGTCGAGACGAGCAGCGTCTTCCTGCTTGCCTACCCGACAGCCAGCCTCGCCGGCAGTATCACGAACGCCGCACGCGCGGCCGAGCTCGCGACATTCCGCCTCGCCGAACTGGGCTACGACCTGCGCGATATCGTCTCGGCAACGGGCCGCGCGCCGGTTGCACCAGTGCCGGAGGACGAGCGGACGGCCATCGCGCGCACGAATGATGCAATCGCCTACGGCGGCTCGGCGCACATCACCGTTCGCGAGGACGCAGACATCTTCGATTCAGTGCCGTCGACGGCCGCCGACGAGCACGGCCGGCCGTTCGGTGATATCTTCGACGATCTCGACTGGGACTTCGAGGAGGTCCCTTCGGATCTGTTCGCACCCGCGACGGTGACCATCGACGTGCTCGGGGGTCCAACCTACGTTCACGGCGAGCGCGACGAGGAACTCGTTGCCGAGTCGTTCGACCTCTGAGCAGCCACGTGCACGGACACGACCAGACTTCACTGAACCTGCTCCAGCAACACGAAACAGCACATGTCCCTCACGTTCAAACCGATTCCAGAGCCACCCCACGACTCCGAGGACGTACTCGAGTCCATCGCCACAGTTCGGGCCACCCTTCCGGCCACGGAGGCCGAGGCGGCAGACACGCCGGACTGTTGTGCACGGGTGCTGGATCGAACTGACGAGAGCGCGGGGGCGCAGATCCAGATTCAAGACCGCGACGACGCCGCAACCTGGCTCACCTTCCTTCGCGCGCTCGAACTCGCCGCAGACGGAACGGAAGGCTATCACCAGACGGAGCAGGAACTCGAGTTCCCTGCGATCCAGACGGCGTTCCGTGAGCGCGTCCACGGCGTGCAGGCGGTGCTCGACGTGCTCGGCGCTGCTGCCGAACCGCTGTCAGCGGCGACCGTCGCAGAACGCGTCGACACGGCCTCGCGCCGACCGGTGCAACGGGAGCGCGTGGGGCGGATACTCGAGTGGGCCGTGCTGCTCGAACTCGCAAAGCAGGTTGCAAGCGAGGATAAACGCAGGTACCAGGCGACTGCCGTCACGCCATAGCGATGGGGGCGAAAGTGGAAGTCGATCGGAGACAGCGCGTTTTATCGGGTGAGACGACAATCCAGCAACTGTGACTGAGACGATCGACACCGATGTCGTCTGCTTCGATCTTGACGACACACTGTGTACCTACAGCCAGGATGCCGACGAGGTGCTCTCCGCAGCGTTTGAGCGCGCCGGCGTCGCGCAGTGCTGGGACATCGGCGCGTACTACGACCGCTACCGCGACTACCTCACAGACAGTACGGATATTCTCGACCTCCGCCGGCAGTGTTTCGGTGACCTGAGCGTCGCTTCGGGCCACGACCGCGCGGCGGGCGAGGCAGTCGCGGACGCGTTCGAGGAACTTCGCGACCAGGAGCGCATCGAACCCTTGCCAGGGGCACGGCAGGTCGTCGACCAGCTCGCTGGAGAGTACCGGCTCGGACTGATCACGAACGGCCCACCCAAAATGCAACGAACCAAACTCGAGGCGATCGGTCTCGACGACCGGTTCGAGACCGTCGTCTGCGCTGGCTACGACACAGCGCCGAAACCCGCGGCCGAACCGTTCGACCTCGCATTGGAGCAACTCGAGTCCACCCCGGAACGCGCGGTCTACATCGGGAACTCGCTCTCGTCGGACGTCGCGGGCGCTCGGACGGCTGGACTCCGATCGGTGTGGATTCCAGCGACCGGCGACGTGCCGCCGGAGCCGACTCCCGAACCCACGCACACGCTGGGCTCGCTCGAAGAGTTGGCGACGCTGCCGTGGTGAGTCCGGAGTCCGAAGTCTGAAGTCCGAAGTCTGAAGTCCGGGATTCACCGTCACTTGCTAGCGTTGCATCGACGTTTCAGAGCCAGGAGCAGGAACCAGGAATCGGCCGACTTTACTCGATTGATGCGCAGATCACACTATGACCAACCACGCGATCAACTTCCAGTCCGTCGTCGACGAAATCCGCGAGACTGGGAGAACAGACGGCCCTGAGCCGTCGCTCGTCACCGTCGACGCACCCGACGTGATCGACGTCTGCCGGCAGTTGTTCAATGCACTCGAGTCCCGGACTGATCCAACCACCTGCGAGTTCTACCTCCATCCGAACAATCGGCGGGTACTCGAGCGCCGACTGCTGGCCGATGAGCTCGCGGTCGAGTCGATGCCGTTTCTCGAACGCCAGCTCTGGACGGACGTGTCGATGCCGGAGGACGTGATTCTCTTCATGCATCCGGATGCGGTGACGTTGGGTGGGTCGGTGATCGGTGATCACCCGGTGGGAGTGGGTCGGATCCGGGACGATTAGTTCGACTGGTGGGGGCGCTGATCGTGAGAATCGCGAGAGCCCTGACGGTCGTGCTGGCCGCCGTGATCGTCGTAGTAATCGATGAGCAGTGTTCCACCGCGAACGGTGATGTAAAGTAATCCAGTGAGTACCGTCAGTGGAACGACGAGACTTCGGAAGCCAGTTAGCGACTGAAAGAACGTTGCCGTGGATGGCATGGAGATGTCGAGCAGTTCCACGGGAAGGAAGACAATTCTGATCGCGATCGTCATGACAGTTGTGACGGCGACCCAGAACAGGAAGATGCCAAAGAGGACGACCGATTCACTGATCGCCCACCACAGGCGATCCGACGGGGAGTCAGGGAGCATGCCCGAACGAGGTGGCAGCTAGTCGAAAAGTGTGTCGGAACAGAATGATGGGACCGTGGTGACCGGGTTCCGGCGGTGTGCGGGTGGCGGGTTCGGGTTATATGTGCGAGCAGTACTACTCGAGTGGCTGGACGTCAGTGACCGTCCCGACGCCCTTACTCCGGCCCTCGCGGAAGACGAACTTCTGGCCCTCCTCGACGAGGTAGGGTCGGAACTTGAATCGGACGGTAGTTTCGCCTGTATCGCCCGGCAGCAGCCGGCCTTCGTCGGGGTGGAACGCGGCTGCCTCGCCGATCGTCTCGAGGTGGACGACGGGTTCGTAGCCGTCGCCGATCCGGGTTGGGTGGTTGAGCACCATGACTTCGGCCTCGAACTCCCGGACCGGGTCCGGATCGGCGTCCTGGGGCAGAAGAACCATCCCGCGTTCGATCGCGCTCTCCTTGATACCTTTGAGCGCGATGCCGACGATGCGGCCGGCCTGGGCCTGATCGACCCGGTGGTAGTGCATCTCGATCGAGCGGACTTCGACTTCCTGGAAGCGGCCGTCCGGCATCGGACCGATCAGGAGTTCGTCGCCGGCCTCAACCTCGCCGGATTTGATAGTTCCCGAGGCGACTGCGCCGACGCCGGTCACCGAGTAGCTGCGGTCGACGTACATCCGGAACTCGCCGGTGTCCTGTGAGGTCTTGGGGAGTCGGTCGAAGAGTTCGTCGAGCGTGTCGAGACCCGCCATCGTGATGGCGCTGGTCTCGACGATCGGAACGACGCGCTCGCCGATCTCCTCGATCGCAGTGTCGACGCCGTGGCGAGCAACGCGAAGCGGCGACTTCTCGACCTCCCGGAGGAGAGCCTCGACCTCGCGTTCGACTTCCTCGACGCGCTCCTCGCTGACGGCGTCGGTCTTTGTGATCGCGACGATCGTCGGGAGTTCGGTCGCGAGCAGGACGCCGAGATGTTCGCGGGTCGTGCGGGTCGGGCCATCATCGGCGGCGACGACCAGCAGTCCGTAGTCGAGTTTCTGCCCGACGAGGCCGCGAATCGTCGTTCGGAGCCACGGTTCGTGGCCCACGGTGTCGACGCTGTCTCTTATACACNTCTGCCTTCCGGTTCGGGTTGCGGACGCGGACGGGACCATCCTCGTCGAAGCCGTAAACCGCGTAGGAGAGGTCAGCCGAGAGCCCGCGCTCGACTTCGTGGGGCTGGACGTCGAGATACGATCGCGTCGCCCCGTCACCGTCGTCCGGGTTCCCGGTGACGAGTGAGCCCACGAGCGTACTCTTGCCGTGGTCGACGTGCCCCGCGGTGCCGACGACGACGTGTTCGTCGTCCGTCTCGAGGACGCTACCTTCGTTGATCGTCGCAACGCCGACGATGCCCTGGTTGACTCCCCAGGTCTGGACGTCATCGATGTGTGCGTCGGCCTCTTCGGCGAGCAACGAGAGGACATCCATCGTCTCGGAGAAGGTATCGGGGTTGATGCCAGCGAGTCCGCCGTCGTCCGTCACGCCGACGACGTACGTCGCCTCTCCGTCGCCGGAGAGCAGCCGATGTCGAAGCTGGGCCGCCAGGCTCTCACGTCGCCCACTCTCGAGATGAACGTCGCGTGAGAGTCGTTCCTTGAACTCGACGCTGCCACCATCCTGTTCGCCACGGTCCAGGGCTCGCTCGAGAAGAGCCCGGTCACGGCTCATAGCAACTGGTAGCGGGCCACACGGCAAAAGCCTTCTCGTCGCTAGGTATCAATCACCACAATTGGGCGGACGACGCCGGCTCCGGTTTCAAGAGGCTCGAGTCCGTACAACCCGTATGAGCGTCAGCGGCCTCTGCCAGATCTGCGAAACGCGTCCGGCACAAGAGCGCTGTGACAACTGCGGCACGCTCGCCTGCGAGCAACACTACGAGCGCGGGAAGGGCCTCTGTGCCGACTGTGCAGCACAGGCCGAACCGGGTCGAGATCCAAACGCGGACGACGTGGATATCCACCGGTTTTGAGACACTGTGACTTCGATCCGCAACCAACTCGAGTCCGCCGTCGGCGTCGGCAAGCGGTTCCGCGTCACTCTCGAGGAGCGCGATGGGGAGTTCGTCGCAGCACATCCACTCGAGTCCAGTCCGCTTCCGATCGTTGTTTCGCGTGAGGAGATCAGTGCTGAGACATTGCCTGCGGAGTCGGAGGCGGACACTGTTCCGGTCGAGGCCGAAGTTGTGGTCGAGATTACGGATCGAGTACGCGACGGGCGTGTGATCGGTCGAGTCGTCGAGTCAGACTGTGGTGGCGTGGAATCGGACGCAGACTCGAACCCGGACCCGAACTCGAGTACGACTCAGAACGAGTGACACAGTACAGGCAGATAACGGCTAGTGGGGTGGAACGTTGCAGCCAAGACTGAACCCGAGATTGACTCAGTCCCGGTACTGATTGAGCCGCTTCTTGAGTCGCTTTGCCGCCTGGCCGCTCGCTTTGGCGAACTCCTCGCCGTCGTGTTCACCCGCGAAGATAATGCCGCGTGAGGAGTTCACCAGCCCGACACCGTTTGCCAGTCCGAACTCGACGGCCGCCTCGGCGTCACCGCCCTGTGCGCCTACACCGGGGACGAGGAACGGCAGATCAGGTACCTGTTCGCGGAGCTCCTCGAGTTCCTCGGGTTTCGTCGCGCCGACGACGAGGCCGACGTTGTCGTTCTCGTTCCAGAGATCCGCGAGCGCGGCGACACGCTCGTACACTGGTTCGCCGGACTCGAGTTCGAGATCCTGGATATCCGCACCGCCAGGGTTCGACGTGCGACAGAGGATGAAGACGCCCGACTCCTCGTCGGCGAGGAAGGGCTGCAGAGAGTCCCGTCCCATGTAGGGGTTGACCGTGATCGCGTCGGCCTTCTCGAGAATCTGGGCGTACTGGCGGGTCGTGTTCCCGATATCCGCGCGTTTGGCGTCGAGCAGGACGGGGACGTTCTTGCCGTGGGCGTAGGCAATGGTCTCCTCGAGTGCAGCCCACCCGTCGGGGTCCTCGTAGAAGGCAGCGTTCGGTTTGTAGACGGCAGCGTGTTCGTGGGTTGCATCGATGATACGGCGGTTGAACGCCCATCGCGGGAGGTCGTACTCTGTGAGGTGGTCTGGGATGCGAGACGGGTCGGGGTCGAGGCCGACGCTGACGACGCTGTCGACCGTTCGGATGCGGTCGTGCAGGCGGTCGAAGAAGTTCATGCACGCGACTCCCGCCGCAAGGATCGAAAAGGTTCCTATCCGCCCGGAGCACGGCGAGCGAGCGCGACGGCCGGTGAATCAACTGTGTGCGTGGCGAGATTGTCCCACACGGTTGGCCACCAAATATTTTAGACCACATCTACTTCGGGACGATTACACATATTTTGGGTATGGACATTCGCCGGAAGATGAAACCGTTCCTGCAGTTCGGTCGCGTTCGTGACCACGTCCAGTCGACACTTCGGCGTGGGACGAGCCCCAGTACCAGCACGCAACTCACGACGCGAACGGGCGGGACGCAGACCGATGCTGACAGCAGGACCAGTCTCGGACTCGGGTCACTACTCGGAGGAACCGGCTCCGCCGAGACATCGCCATCGGAAACCGAGTCGCCCGCCGAGTCGAGGACGGGAGCGAGCGGCAACCTGTTCCAGTGTTCGACATGCAAGGCGGTCTACATCGCCGATGAGAAGGAAACCTGTCCCAACTGCGAGAAGGATGTCGAACAGGTCCGGTCGACGTTCACACGCGAGTAGCTTCTGTTTGTCTGGCCCTCACTCCTAGTTCGACAGCGGCCGTGTTTGGTGGCGGTTGGTGCTCAGGACTCGAGTACCTCGACGAGGTTCCCCTCCGGATCACGCAAGAAGAGAATCGTCGTCCCGCTTTCGGTCGTACGCGGCTCGCTCAGTGTCGTGACCTCGTCGTCGAGCTTCGCGTAGAACGAGTCGAGGTCGTCGACCTGGAGGCCGATGTGTGTCGCGCCGGGCTGATTGAGTCCCGCAGCTGATGCATCGCGAGCGGCGGGTTCGAACGAGACGAGTTCGATGTGGGAACCGTGGCCGTGCTCGCCTTCGAGGTGGACGAACGTGCCGCTCGCGTCTGCGACATCGATTGCGGTGGCGAGGGCGTCGCCAGCGACGCTGAACTCGTCGACGACTGTGAGACCGAGAGTGTCGCGGTAGAACGGGAGGACGGTGTCGAGGTCGTCTACGGTGATACCGACGTGGTGAGCATCAGGCTGGGAGGACGGCGCATCAGCTGGCGTTGATGGTGACGATGACGGTGGTGATGGTGCTGGCATAGCGAAAGTCCGACAGTCCGCGCGGAAAAACGTTCGCCTCCGCCGTTGCCGTTCCCGCGTTCGGCCACGCCAGCCCTACATATCACACCAGATCAGCCACATCCGTGTAGAGAACGCACACCCGTCCGGACCACTCACATGTGAGTGGGGGAGTTACCCATCGGGCTGTCGATGACCGCGTATGAGTCGTCTCGCACTGATCGCTCACGACGAGAAGAAAGCCGCGCTGATCGAGTTCGCCACCCGCTACGAGTCGACACTCACCGACTGCGACCTCGTCGCGACCGGGACAACCGGAAAACGGCTCCAGGAGGAGACCGAGCTCGAAATCGAGCGGAAAGAGTCCGGCCCCTACGGCGGTGACCTGATGATCGGTGCCGAAGTCGCCGCGGACGAACTCGACGGCATCGTCTTCCTGCGCGACCCGCTTCGCGCCCAGCCCCACGAGCCCGACATCTCGGCGCTCCTGCGAATCTGTGACGTCCACGACGTTGCACTTGCGACCAACCTCGCGTCGGCAGAGCTGCTGGTCGAAGGGTTACTCGAGTAGCCGCAGGCTGGCTGCTGTCTGGTTTCTCCGTCGACGATGAAAGAGCGAATAGACCGGATGTGCCATCGCATGCGTGCAGCGCGAACGCTTTTCCGATGGGACAAGGTAGCTGGGAGCGACAGAGGCTTGTTCCAGGTGCTCGACCGTCGCAACCGTCGTGGGACTCGGTGTGGTCCGATCGCACCCGCCGGCTGCTACTATAGAAACAACTGCAACTATTTATACACTGATCGCACGTTCGCGGTTCTCGCTCAGTTCACTCGCTCCGANGCTCGACCGTCGCAACCGTCGTGGGACTCGGTGTGGTCCGATCGCACCCGCCGGCTGCTACTATAGAAACAACTGCAACTATTTATACACTGATCGCACGTTCGCGGTTCTCGCTCAGTTCACTCGCTCCGAACCGCGCTGCTGTCGGGCGATCAGGTGCGCAGTGACTTGCAGTGGCTACTATAGCTCTTGATTATGTCGCTCGGTGGAATCGCACTCGCGACGGACTTCGCATTGCTCATCGTCGCTGCTGCCGTTCTCAGCTACGTCGCCAGGCTGACCGGCCAGCCGACGATCGTCGCGTACATTTTGACCGGTGTCGTCGTCGGGCCAATCGGGCTCGGCATCGTCGGCGAGGACCAACTCATCGAGATCCTCTCCGAACTCGGCCTCGGCTTCCTGCTGTTCCTGCTCGGCATCGAGATGCGATTCGACGATATTCGAGAAATCATGCGCCCAGTCGGCATGATCGCCGTCGGCCAGGCGGTGTTGCAGGCGGTCGCCTCGACCGCAGTCGCACTCGCCCTCGGGTTCACACTCTTTCAATCGCTAATGCTCGCACTCGCCACCACCTTCGGCGCAACGCCGATCATCGTCAAGGTACTTGGCGACAAGGGCGACCTCAAGACGCTGTACGGTAAGGCAGACGTCGGCATCCTCATCTTCCAGGACATCTACCTCGTGCTGGCGCTCGCGATTCTCGCCGTCGGCACCGTCGACGACACGGCCGAAATCGCCACGAGCATCGGCCGGGTGCTCATCCTGATGGTCGCCATCGGCCTTGTCGCCTACGCGGCCAGCAAGTACGTCCTCCCGTCGCTGTTGCGGGCGAGCGCCGCAAACAAGAGCACACTGTTCACCGTCGGCATCGCCTGGGCATTCGTCTTCATCTTCGCCGCGGAGGCACTCGAGTTATCAGTCGAGTTGGGCGCGTTCATCGCGGGCCTCTCGCTGGCACAGCTTCCCTATAGCACGGAGCTCAAAGAGCGAATGCGGCCGGCGACGAACTTCTTCATCGCCGTCTTCTTCGCGAGCATCGCGTTACAGATGGAGCGCGGTCAGTTGCTCGCCTACTGGCAAGAGGCATTACTCGCCTGTGCAGCGCTGCTCGTGATCAACTTCGGCATCGTCTTCGGGTTGTTCTACAGCCAGCGCTTCGACATCGAAACGTCATTCCTGGGCACGATCTCAATGTTGCAGGTGAGCGAGTTCTCCGTCGTTCTTGGGGCGCTCGCAGTCAACGAGGGGTTCGTCGAGGAGGGTATTCTCGGCTTTCTCAGCCTGATGGCGCTGGTGACGATGCCGATTTCGACGTACTACGTGCGATACAACCGCGAAATCTTTGATCGAGTCGAACCATTCCTCTCGCGATTCGAGCGCGAGGACACGATCACGGTTGATCCCGTCGAACACGATGATCACGCGGTGCTCGTCGGGTACAGTCGGTTCACCGCCGAACTCGCCGAGGTACTCACCGACGCGGACACAGCCGACGTGACCGACGTCGTCGTCATCGAAGACGGCGCGGCCTACGTCGACGAACTCTCTGCGGCCGAGTACGCGTTCATCTTCGGCAACGCGAGACACGGCGAAATTCGACAGGAAGCAAACATCGGCGGTGCCACCGTCCTCGTGAGCGTCGCAGACCGAACCGACGTCAACCGCCGACTGATTGAGGAAACCGCCGACACTGACACGCTCTCGATCATACTGGCGACCGACGAGGAGGATGCCCAGGCACTGCGTGACGCCGGTGCGGACTACGTCGTCGCCGAGACCAAGCTCGTCGGCACCGAACTCGCGACGCTACTCGAGTTACTCGACGACCGGGAGGCGTTCGAAGAGCGAATGGCGTCGGTGACGGCCCGAGCGCGGAGTGAGGGGGTTCGAGCGGATGGTGGCGAGTGCGATGGGGAGGGAGATAGTGGCAGGGCGGATGGCGGCGAAGACAACGGGAAGGTGAACAGTGGCAGGGCAGGTGATGGCGGTGCGGATGACGACAGGACTGCTGGTGGCGAAGATAGCGATAGAAGAGGCGAGGGTGAGACCGATGTATGAGGTACTCTTCGCGCTGATGCTCATCTTCAGCGTCGCAGCAGTCTTCCTGCTGCTTGCCGCACAGTGGGACCTCCCGGTGATCCCGTTCTACCTGCTCGCCGGAATCTTCGTCGGGGTCGTAATCGACGAAACGCAGTTGCTCGATCTGGCACAGTGGGGCGTCGCCTTCCTCGTGTTCCTGTTCGGCGTCCACGTCGACCTCGAGTTCGTCCGGTCGACTGGGCGACTCAGCGTGGCCGTCAGCGTCCTTCAGGCGGCCGTCGTCGGCGGGCTGGGATTCGGTGCCGGCCTCGCGCTCGGACTCGATGCGATCAACGCCAGTTACCTCGGCATCACTGCAGCGTTGAGTTCGTCACTCGTCGCGACGAGCTACCTCGATACGACAGCCGGAGTGCGCCCGACCTATGCGCGACTGGCAGAGTCGGTGCACTTCACCGAGGACGTACTTGGCGTGCTCGCCGTCCTCACACTCAGTGCAGTCGTCTACGCGGCGACGCCGGCCTGGGAACAGTTCGCCGTCGCTGCGGGCATCGTCGCACTCGCATTGCTCATCCGGTACACCGTCTTCCATCGCCTCACCGCCCGCCTGCGGGGGGATAGCGAGATCCTGATGCTCGTCGGCATCTCCTTCGTTGTCGGCTTCATCGCCCTCGCCGAGGCGGCAGCGCTCTCGATCGTCGTCGGCGCGTTCGCCGCCGGCATCGCCGTCGCCGACGACTACCCACACTCGCTCGAACTCGTGGACACCGTCGACGACCTCGAGGACTTTTTCTCGCCGATCTTCTTCGTCACGCTCGGCGCGTTGTTGACACTACCGGGACTCGAGACAGCGGGCTATACGCTGACGTTACTGGTCGCGATTCTCGTCCTCAACCCAGTACTCGCCGCAGCGCTGTTCGTTCGCGCTGGTTTCGACGGTCGGACCGCCGTGCTGACTGCGCTCACGCTCGATCAGGTCAGCATCTTCAGTCTCTTCATCGCGATTGAGGCACTCGGTGCAGAACAGATCGCCCGGCCGGTCTTCGACGCCATCGTCCTCGCTGCGGTGGTGTCGATGCTCGTCGCCACGTACACAGGCCGCCACGCCGAATCGATCGCTCAGTGGCTTCGTGATCGTGGCTTCGCTCGCGCGCTCGGCGAGTCAGTCACGTCCCACTCGTCCGTCGCTGACGACCTCTCCGATCACGTCATCGTCGTCGATCTCGAGTACGGTGGCCGAGAACTCGTCGAGCGCGCGGCTGACAGCAAGTGGGGACAAGCCCATCCCTTCCTCGTTATCGAGGACGACCCCAGCGTGCTGGGTGAACTCGAGTCGATCTGCGACAACTACGTCTATGGCGACGTATCGAACGACGACGTCTGGGAGCAAGCCCGACTGTCGGACGCCGCGCTAGTCGTCGCGCTCACCCCCCGTCCCGCACGGGCCGACGCTGTCGTTGCACTCGAGACGGACATCCCACGACTCGTTCGCGTCGACGCCATCGAAGACGCAGCCGAGTTCGCCGACCGGGGTGCGACGGGAGTAATCTATCCGGATGCAATTGCGGCCGAACGAGTCGGAGACGATCTCGCAGCGCTGTTGGCAGAAGAGCTGTCACTCGAGGAGTTCGAAGCGCGGGCTCGTCAACGGACGAGAGAGTGAGAGTGCAACGAGAAGTCGGCGACCGAGACGACACTCAGAGCTCGCTAGATGGACCGAGAAACCAACCCATAAGAGGCAGACACGAGAACACAAACGTGAGCTGTTTCTCTGATGAGTCAAATCGCCCTCGCGGCCGACTTTGCGATCATCGTTGTCGTTGCCACGATCATCGGATTGATCGCACGGCAGCTGGGTCAGCCGACGATTATCGCGTACATCCTCACCGGCATTATTCTTGGGCCAGTCGTGTTCGATGTCGTCACCGAGGAGGGGCTGGTCGAGCTGATGGGGAATCTCGGATTCGCCTTTCTGCTGTTTCTGCTCGGACTGAAGATGCGATTCGAGGATATTCGCGAAATCCTCCCAGCCGTGACGAACGTCGCGTTCGGCCAGACGGTTCTCCAGACGGCGCTTGCGTTTGCGGTGGCGCTGGCACTTGGGTTCGGAACGACCGAAATTCTCGTCATCTCGCTCGCGACGGTGTTCGGTGCAACGCCGATTATCGTCAAAATTCTCTCTGATAAGGACGAAATTACGAGCCTGCCCGGCAAGATTGACGTCGGCGTTCTCATCGTGCAGGACATCTACCTCGTCATCGTCCTCGCACTGTTCACCGCCGACGAACTCGGCGGTGCAGCGGATATCGCAGAGACGCTCGGTGTTATTCTCGTGATGATGTCGTTCATCGGCGTCTTCTCGCTTGCATCCTCGCGGTACATTCTTCCCGGACTGTTCAGACGAATCGCGGACAACAAGGACATATTCCTCATTGTCGCCATCGCCTGGGCGTTCCTGTTCGTCGCCATCGCCGAGGGAGCCAACCTCGATCCGAAGGTCGGCGCGTTCCTCGCTGGCATCAGCATCGCGCAACTGCCCTACAGCAAGGAACTCGAGGATCGCATCACGCCGATTACGGACTTCTTTATCCTCGTGTTCTTCGCCACGATCGGGCTGCAGATCGATGGCCTCTCGAGTCTCCTTGCATACTGGTGGGAGGCAATCGTCGCCTCGATCGTCCTGATGGTCGGCAACTTCTGGATCATGTTCTACCTCATCGATCGGGAAGGGTTCGATGTCGAGACCTCGTTCCTCGGCTCGATCAACATGGTGCAGGTCAGTGAGTTCTCGCTGATCGTTGGTGCACTTGCGATTCAACAGGAGCTCATCGGCCCCGACATCCTGGGCTATCTGAGCCTGATGGCGCTGCTGACGATGGGGGTGTCGACGTATCTGATCGCGTACAACCACGCGATCTACGAGCGTCTCGAACCGTGGTTCGACCGATTCGACTCCGACGAGAAGACGGGGACCGAACTCACGACGTACGACGACCACGCAATCGCGATCGGCTACGACGAGATTACCGAGCGAGCGTTACCACTTCTCGAGGAACGCTACGGCGATGTCGTCATCATCGATCGACGGACCGACCATATCGAGGAACTCGAGCACGAGGGGCAGTATGACTACGTCTTCGGTGACTTCCGGCATACGGAAGTCCGCAAGGAGGCGAACCTGAAGGGGTCGGCGTTCGTGCTCAGCTCGAGTGTCGAGCGCGAGGTTAATGAGGCCCTTCTCGAGGAGGCCGACGACGGTGCGACGGTCTTCGTCGAGGCCGAGCGAATCGGCGACGCGCGTGCACTCTACGATCGCGGTGCAACCTACGTCATCATGACATCACACCTTGCAGCCGAAAAACTGAGCGAGTACGTCGGGTTGTACGTTACTGACCGCGATACGTTCGACGACGCGGTCGCTCGGGATAAAGACCGGGTCATGACCCAACGTGAGGAGGCAGGCAAGCGTCTCGAGAACCACGAGACAGGACCTGGCGGCGAAGTCTCCATCGAGACAGATGGAGATGTTGATCCAGTCTCGGAGGGCGATCACGATGACTGAGACACTGATGATCGCGCTGGCGATCGTCTTCGTTACGGCGGGCGTACTCGCCCTTATCGCGAACCAGTTCGATCTCTCGCCGATTCCGTTCTACATTATCGCGGGGCTGATTGCGGGGCGGTTCGTCACGGAGGCGGAGATTATCGTTCTCGCACAGTGGGGTATCGCGTTCCTCGTCTTCGCGTTCGCGATCCGAATCGACTTCAGCGATTTCCAGACCGTGCTCCGGGATGCAGAGGTGGCTGCTGCCACACAGCTACTCGTCGTCGGCCCGATTGCGTTCGGCATCGGCTACCTCTTTGCCGATCTCTTTCAGTTCACAGAGCCGATTCGAAACGCCGTCTACTTCGCGTCGGCCGTCGTCCTCAGCTCCTCGCTGGTGGGCGGTGTCCTGCTTGGGACCGAGATCCGACAGAACCTCGTCCACGGCCGGCTGGCGTCGTCGATCCACTTCGTCGACGACCTGGTCGCGATTACCCTCCTGTTGATACTCAGCGTCGAGGTCGTCACGGCAGATGCAATTGCCGCACAGATTGGCTACGGCGTGCTGTTCGTCGTTGGCGGGCTGCTCCTCTACCGGCACGGCTTCCCATTGCTGGTTCGGCTCGCAGCCGGCGACGGTGAACTCATCCTTATCGGCAGCATCTCGATACTGATTGCGTTTCTCGCAGCCGCAGAGTACATCGGACTCTCCATCGTCGTCGGCGCGTTCGCTGCCGGGATCGCTATCCGAAGCGACGGCACGCAGTCACTCGAGGTGCAAAACGGCATCAGTTCAATCACGGACTTCTTCGTCGCGATCTTCTTCGTCACTGTCGGCGCACTGGTCTCGATTCCGTCACTCGACGTCCTTCTCATCGGAACTGCACTCGCTGCCTTCGTACTCTTTGTCAACCCGATCGTCCACGTTCTCTCGTTCATCTACGAGGGGTACGACGCACGGACTGCGTTCCTCGCAGGCTCGAGTCTCAATCAGGTCAGTGAGTTCGCCCTGATCATTGCGATTCAGGCGTGGCAGATGGGGACCATCACCGATCCCTTGTTCGACGCCATCATCCTCGCTGCGGCAGTGACCATGCTGTTATCGTTCCTGGGTCAACGGACCGAAGACATCGTCTACAACACCGTCGTTGCCCGACTCTTCGCGGGCCAGCGCACCCGGAAGGTCGACGAACAAAGCAGCGTTGACGACCTCGACGATCACGTCATCGTCGTCGGCTACGGCCGCATCGGTCGACAGATCGTCGAAGTGCTCGAAACGACCGAAACACCATACGTTGTCATCGAGAACGACCCTGTCCTGTGGGACGAACTCGACACGGAGTGCCGAAACTACGTTCTCGGTGACGCACTCGCAGACTACACCTGGGAGAAGGCACAGGCAGCCGACGCCACCCTCATCTGTTCGACAGTCGACCACCGTCCGGTGTCCGAAACGGTTCTCAATCTTGACCTCAGTCTCGACACCCACACCCACACCGACCCCGACCCCGACCCCGACACAATCCTGCGATCCGAATCGACCCGCGATGCACAGGAGCTACTCGAGTCCGGTGCGACACACGTCGCCGTTCCGAACGTCCTTGCGGGCGACCAGTTGGTCGGGATCGTCGAGGACCTTGCTGCAGAGGAGACGACGGCGGCCGAGCTCGAGTCGATACAGCGTGAGTACTTCCAGGCGCTCGAACGGTACGGGTTTGCAACGCGAGACGAGCGGGTCTAGCCAGCGAACAGTGTGTCTGTGTCTATGGCTGTGGCTGTATGTGTGTATTTGTGCCCGTGTGGGCGTGCTTGCTGTGGCCCCATCACGGCAACAGTCGGGTTCGCTCTCAGTCAAACAGGACCGCCAAAGTACTCGTGAACGATGAGCACGAGCACGAGTCCGACGACGAAAAGCACAGCCGCGATACTGGCTGTAAGGTCGATCGCCGCAGCAAGCCCGAGAGCGCCGACGACGAGCAGGCCGACCCCGCCGGCGTAGAGGACGAGGTTGCGCCCGATCCGAAGCGCCTGTGCAGAGTCGAACACGGACGCACCTAGCCAGAGGAGGGACAAAGGCGTGCTGATCTTTCGGTTACGGCTTCGGTACTGTGTCCGCAAATCCCACGACCGTTCTTGGAATTGACGGCCACTCCGGAGTCGGACGACCGCTCCGACAATCGACAACCATGCCGGGGCCCACAACCGCTTCTACAGTCTACGATCGCACCAGAACCCGACAACCGCTTCTACAGTCTACGATCGCACCAGAACCCGACAACCGCTTCTACAGTCTACGATCGCACCACAGCCACACCATCCGCAACACAACACCCTCAGCGCAGATGCGGAGGCAAGTGTTCAGCCAGCGTATCGAGTTCGCTTTGCTGCTCCTCACGCAGTTCGGCCGGCGTCAGGTCGCCGTCGATCAATGCCTGAATCTGCTGGACGAGTCGCTGCCCGGCGAGGATTTTTGGGTGGGTAACGTACAGCGCACCCGCATCGAGGAGTTCCATCGCGGTCGTTCGACTGTTCGCCCGCAGCGTCACATCGGTGTCGAACTCGAACGAGAGAATCCGTCGTGAGACTACGTCGGAGGCAGCAGTCGAAACGATGATTCGTGCCTCCTCGACGTTCGCTTTCTCCCAGGTGTACCGTTCCATCGCATCACCGACGACCACAGCCGCACACTGATCCGTGACCGTCTCTCTACGAGCAGGATCGTTCTCGATAACGACGTATGGCTGTCCGAGTTCTTCGCAGGTCTCGACCAGTCTCTGCCCCTGTCGGCCGTAGCCGACGATGATGACGTGGCCCGACATCTCCGCGGGAGCGGTACTCCAGTCGTCAACCTTACCATGTCTGCTGTCGACGAGTCCGCGCTCTGCCAGCGCTCTGTAAAGTTGTTCGTCGTAACGCTGGGTCAGACTCGAGGTCACCATCGTCACCGCCGCGGCAAAGATGATCACATCGAAGACGTTCTGGGTCAAGTACCCAAGTAACAGCGCCTCGATTGCGATAATCAGGGCGAACTCGCTGACCTGATCAGTGTTGAGACTCGTCAGTGTCGCCGAGCGGGCTTCGTACCCCTGATAGATGAGAATTGCCGTCGTCACAGCGGGTTTTACAACTGCCGTCAACAGGACGAGACCACCCGCGAGAACTAACTTTTCGACCGACGGGATCCAGCCGAGCTCGATGAACGGCACGGTGACGAGCGCACCGATGGTCACGAAGAAAATCGCGACGAAGAAGTCCTCAATCGACTTGAGTCCATTGAACAGTCCGAGATACTCGACGGGATCGTGACGGACCGCGAGGCCGGCAGCAAACGCCCCAACCGCGATGGAGATGCCGGCGAGTTCCGCCGCCCCGACGAACAGAACGAGCAGCGAGACCACGCCAAGAATCATGAGTTCACTCGAGTCCCCGGCGAGTCGGCCGATGAGGTCGAACAGGTACTGGTTGATAAGGATGGCAGCAACGAGCAGGGCAACGCCATAGCCGACGACTGTTGCAAGGGGACCAGGGGCAATCGTGCCAGCAGCCAGCAGGAGCAAGAACAGGACAGCCAGCAAGTCCTGTACGAAGTGGATGGATCTGGAGAGACGATCACGAACGAAGTTGTTGTTGGGCCGTGAGTTCAACAGCGCCGTTCCAACGATCGTCGACGAAAGCGCTGCCGCCACGCCGAGGAAGAGTGCTTCTGTTGGTGCGACACCGAACGCGATTCCCAACAAGGCTCCAAGCGTGCCGACGACGAGTATCTGACCGAGCGCTGCGATTTCGCTGTCAACGATCACCGTCCGGACGGCCGAGACGTCGATACCGATCCCGAAGGAGAACACGAGCAACGCGATCCCGTACTGTGCGAGTTCGAGCGTGAGATCCAGGTCGATGACGAACCCGAGCGGAAGCCCTGCGAGGACGAAAAACGGTACTGTCGGGAGATCAAACCGGTTCGCGATCAACAGGAGCGGCCCCATCACGATGAACATGAGCGAGACCGCAGTGAGTAGGTCAGTCATCGAGACCACCTCCAAGCCGTTCATACGTGTTCGGGAACGGCTCTGGACTCTCGAGGAGTTCGATGTCCTCGTCGATCGCCTCCTCGAGGACCGGTTCCTCCTCGAGGTATGCCCGGAGGTACGCTGCAAATCTGTCGGCTGCGAAGTATGGCGTCATAATCACACAGTGTGCACCGCTGTCGTAGAGGTCGCGTGCGTGCTCGACCCGTTCTGCTTCGGCGAAGACGGTCGTGCTCTCGCCGGCGTCTCTGAGCAACGCCTTGTTTACCGCAGGTTCAACTGACGAGGAGAGGACGAACGCTGCCTTCTTTATTGCCGCATTCTTTCTGATCGTGGTGTTTCTCGAGTCACCGTAGATGGCGTCGTACCCTTCTTCTTCCAGGGCTTCGATGTGATCGACTGTCCGATCGATAACGACGACATCGTCGTAGTGTTCGTCGAGGAGCGGAAGCGCGTTTTTCGTTACATCGTCGTAGCCAACAATGACGGCATGATCCTGGTACTCCTGTTTACCACCCTCGAACGTGCCACTGCTGGTCACCCGTGTTATCGTCGGTTCGAACCGCTCGAACAGTTGGTGACTGAACTCGATGAAGTAGACCGAGACAGCCATGGTGAAGATCGCGAGCAGCGTCATGAAGCCGAGCACCTCCGGCTCGATGAATCCGCCCTGGACCCCGGCGGCGGCGACGATGATCCCGAACTCGCTGACTTGAATCATAGTAATGCTGCCGAGGAACGTCGTTTCGGAGCCAAAGCCCTGCCAATCGAGGAGGTAGAAGAAGATCAGGAACTTCGCTGGGATCAACACCAGCGCAGCGATGATTGCCTCTGTAGTGTGTGCAAACAGCTGTGACGCCTCGAGATCGAGTGCAACCGAGACGAAAAACACCATGATGAACAGGTCCGTCAGCGGGTTAACGCGGTCCTGTAACTCCTTGCTGTAGGGGAGCTGTGCGATAGCCAGCCCGGCCAAGAACGCACCCATCTCGATCGAGAGGTACGCCGTGATCCCAAGCGGTGCGAGAAAGAGGTCGATATTGGCGGAGACGAACACGAAGAGGAACGCCCACGAGATGGAGACGAGGAAGAATACCTCCTTGTTGTCCGCGATACGGCGGAAAATGACCGGCAGGGCGGTCCGGGAGGCCACGATTGCCGCGACGGTGATGAGGGCAACGAGGACGAGGACGACCACGAGCGTTGTGGCGACCTGAGCGAGGTCGTCCGGCCGCCCGGCCGCGAGCACCGCGAGGATGATGACGACGACGATGTCCTGGACAAGCAACACACCGACGTCGATCTTGCCGTGCAGAGACGTCGCCTCGTCCTTGTCGTTGAGCATCTTGATGACGACTGCAGTCGAACTGTACATGACCGCAAGTCCAATTAGAAACGCCTCAAGGAGACCGAACGGCGGCAGCGCTAATGCGACACCCATACCGACAAGAAAGACCGCCGCCATCTGTGGGAGCGCGATTTTAACGATCGGCGAGAGGATGTGCTGAATATCATCAAGGCGCATCTTGATCCCGAGCAAGAACAGCAAGAACGCCAGCCCGAGGTCGGAGAGTAACTCGGTCAGCTCGCCGATTTCGAAGAGACCGGGGACCGCCGGTCCGATCACGATGCCGGCGAGGATGTACGCGATAATCGTCGGCTGCCCGGTCTGCTTTGCGACGAATCCGGCGAGCGTCGCACTCAGAAGAATAACGGCAAAATCGACAGAGAGTGCTGCCTCGGTAACCATTCTAGACGAACGGTTCGGTCCTGGCGGATTAACGGTGTCGAAAATATCCGTCTCTCACGCGGCCAGTAGTTGGCCGTACTCCGTTCCATTTGTGATGTACGTTCACCTTTCGCTTTCGTAATCAGTCACTCCACTCCTGTCCGCTCGTGACGGACAACCACCTGTACGACATCCGTCACGCGCTTGACCTCCGCTCCACTCTCCACAAATACCAGCGTTCGCGGCGGTTTCGTCGCCTTCGGCCGAGCGCGAAGACCGGACTCGTCGGCCGCCTCAGCGGCACCGTCCTGTCCAGCGGTGAACTCGACACGGGCACGGTCTGGCTGAACGAACACCTGGGCGAGTAGTGTGGTGTCGTCATCATCGCTCTCGCCTGCGTCGGTATCCACAGCCCTCGTCATCGTCACATCGTACGCACGCGCCCCATCCGCCGTCGGCTCGACATCTCTGTCCGCATTTGTGACCGCGAGGTACTCGAGTCCGCCGTCTTCGCGACCGTCGAGTTCGGAGGAGAGCAGTTGTGCGATTCGCGTGCCGTCGGTGATCCTGTCCTCGACCATGAGTGAGTCTCTGGTAGCTGTTCTGGGTGTGGAGGTTAACGCTCTTTGGCTTTTGCGTTTGAGTAGGTTACAGGTTGAGCAGGCGCAAAGCCTCGCCGTTCACGGCGGGGATACGCGCCGTCGCACGATGACGCTCTCCTCCGGCGGTGGCACGAC
>NZ_AOIN01000066.1 GCF_000337135.1 Natrialba chahannaoensis JCM 10990 | reverse complement strand
AATCACTCGCAAGTGGATGACGACCTTGACGCCCTCGGGTTCTCCGGCTCCAAACTCTGGAACGTTGGACGATGGACCGTTCAACGCGTTTGGGACGAAATCGACCACATTCCAGACCACACCGAACTCACCGCGTACCTCAAGAGCCACGAACGCTATGATGACCTACACTCGCAGTCAAGTCAGCGAATTCTGCAAGAACTCGCTGAAGCGTTCCACTCTTGG
>NZ_AOIN01000065.1 GCF_000337135.1 Natrialba chahannaoensis JCM 10990 | reverse complement strand
CGCACCTCGAAAACAAGTCCGCTCGTAGACCTTAAATATCCCAACGCGGTCGGGAATCCTCGCGCTTCAGCGCGGGGAGGACGTCAAGCAGTTCGGTTTCCGCTAGCGCGACCGCCGATTCCGTGTCCCGCCACGCCTACCACGTCCTCGCCGACCCGAACTGCGCGACCGATTTGCGCCCAGTCCAACCGTGATGAGCGCAGCCGCGAGCAACAGCAGCGCGACCGCACCAGTCGGTTGGCCGCTCGCACCGAAGACGTAGACGCCGTAGCCGATCGTTCCCGCGAGCAGGCCGACCAGCAGACTCGAGCCGAGCTGGACGATCTCGAGTCGGATCGTTCGCGCCTCCCGACCGAGCTGGGCACCGAGATCGAGCCCGCTGTGGCCGAGGTCCCAGGCGAGGACCGTCGCGACGGTGCCGACGATCAGCGGCTCAACCGTGGGCGTTTCGATGCCAGCAAGGATGAGCGTCGCGAAGATGACCAGCGCGCCGATATCGATAACCTGCGGCCGTCCTCGCAGGAGGCCGACACCGAGCGCGAGTGCGCCGAGGACGGCAACGCCGAACACCGCCGCATCAGTCCCCGGAACGAAGAGCGTCGTTGCAGCGGCGACGAACGCAGCCGCGAACGCACAGCTACTCGAGAAGACCGTCGGTTTGCGGGTGAGTGAGACGGGGCCGGCGTCGTCATCGGTGCCGGCTCCAGACCCAGTTCCCGTCCGGTCGTCCGCTGGGGGGTGCTCACCGGCCGATGTCGCGCCGTCATCAGTCGCTGTCGCGGGTGCGGACTGGTCTCCCGTGTGGGCCTCCGTCTGCAGTGTCGACGTCATCGGCGACCACCACGCCCCGCCGCGTGGCGAGCGAACACTTCGTCGATCGAGTCCGTCGATTGCCAGTCGATGACCGGAATTCCCGCCTGTTGGAGGTCGAACCGGCGAACACGGCGGGCGGTCGCTGCGAGCTGGTGGCCGATCGTCCGATCAGTCGTCGCATCGGGGCTCACGACCGTCACGGCGTGGCCGCGCGCATCGAGTCGGCGGGCAATCGTCGGGGCCATCGAGTCACAGAGCGGCGAGAGCAACAGGATCTGCGTCTCCGCCGAGAGCCGTCGGCGAATCGTCCGCAACTGCGAGAGCCACCGGCTCTCCTCCGCTGGCGGCATCGTGTCGAACTGCGGGTGTGTCGCGAGTAACTCCTGAAACCGAATCTCGTGATCTCGTCCCGACGCTGGAGCGAGCCAGCACGGCTCCGACATCGACGCAGCCGACGCGGTTCCGTCGCGGCCGACGGGACCGATTCCCGCCAGTCCCACGGTGTCGCCCTTGGCGAGCAGTGAGGCGGCAATGCGACCGGCTGCGGCGACGGACCGATCGACGGCGTGGGCAGCGTCGGGTTCGGGTGCGAGGAACGACCGCTTTCGTGCGTCGACGAGGACGACCACGCTAGCTGCCCGCTCCTCGTGAAACGAGAGGGTCGCAAGGTCGCCGGTCTTCGCCCGCCGATTCCAGTCGATACGCGAGAGCGGGTCGTTCGGTCGGTACTCTCGAACGGAGTGGAACGTCGTTCCGGTTCCGCCCTCCGCAGTCGTCAGCCGACCGGCGAAGGAGGCAGCCGTCGTGCGAAGCGGAACCGGCGCAGCAACCGGCCGAAGCTCGGGCTCACAGACGACTGTCGTCTCGGCTTCAACGACGTACTCGCACTCAGCCGACCGCGAGAGGTCGCGCACGAGTGCGAGCGCGGGATCAAACTCGTGTTTCCCCCGCTGGACAGTGACGGTGTACTCGAGTCCCACCGACTCGCCGGGCCGGAGCGCGGTGCCGAGGCGACTCGAGCCGTCGGTGACGGCGAGGCCAGGTGGGACGCCATCGACAAAGCGGAGGTCGGGGACGAACCGTGAACTCGTGTTCGTGAGCGTGACGTGGACCTCGACCTCGTCGCCGGGATCGGGGTCGTCGTCGCTCAGGGTACGCTCGATGGCGAGTTCGGGCTCGGGTGGGTCGAACGCGCGGGCGAAGCCGGCGTAGCCGATACCGACAACGCCGGCGAGGACGACGCCCGGCGCTTCTGCGAGCGTGCCAATGCCGACGGCGAGCAGAGCGACGGCACCGATGCCAGTCCAGTAGCCCGTCTGTCGGGTTCTGAGCGTCGAGATGCCGTCGGTGGTGTTGGTGTTGGTGTTGGTGTTGGTGTTGTCTGTGGTTCGGCGTGGCGGGTCGTCGCTGTCACTGCTGGTGGCCGAACGGGGCTGGTAGACGTACGTCGGCAGCGAGCGTTCTGTGGTGTCATCGTCGGTGTTCGCTGCGGCCTTGTCGCTCGAATCGGAACTGTTGTCGGCACCCCGATTGCGTTTGGTATCGCCTTCGTCTCCGCTTCCGTCCTCGGTACCGGCAAAAGTGGTGGCGCTCGTTCCATCGTATCCGACCGCCGCAATCGCGGCGACGGTGTGTCGAACACTGCGCTGAAAGCTCGGTTCCCGATTGACGGCCGTTCGGACTCGATCCAGTATCGACCGCGACGGTACTTTGACCGACTCCGAGAGAAAGGCAGCGGCGACTTGGTCGTCCGTCCAGTTTCCGCGCTCGATTCGCTCGGTCGCCTCCGTCACCGAATCACCGCGAAACCGCGTACAGACTGCGACGACCGCAGCCCGAAGGCTGTCAACCGTCTGTCGACCCCGGACCGCGTAGCCGTCCGTCGCCCGCCGGAAGGCAGCGAGCGACTGAGAAAACGACTCGCCTGGCACCGGGACTGCCGCCCGCCGTTCGGGTTCGGCCCTCGCAGAGCCGGGCGAGCGCTCGAGTCCCCGGCGCAGTCCGAGCGCACGAAGCCCGATCAACACCGCAAGCAAACCCACGCCCATAATCGCGGTCTCCGTGAGGGAGAACTCGAGTACTCCGACTGAGACTGCAATCCCGACCGCAAGTGCGAGGAGGCCAAGCAGGAGTACTGTTCGACGTCTGTTCATTCGTCGGTCCCTCCGTCGGAGTGGGAGCCAGTCGGCCCTGTCTGGTGGCCGGCAGCCGCCGAACTGGGGCTGTCATCACCGTAGGTCGATTCGATTTCACGGAGGATTGAAACGGCCCGGTTCTCGAGTTCGGGTGTCGTCTCGGTGGGCCCGTAGCGAACGTCCTCGAACAGGCGTGTGAGTTCGTCGACGTGCTGTCGGTCGAGCCCGGCGTCGGTGGCGGCAGTAGCGAACTCGCCGGGGGTGCTCGACTCGGGTCGGTCGACATCGAGCGGTTGGGTCATCTCACGCCAGGCGCGGTAGATTTCGTTGTCGACATCATCCGTGTCGTCGATCCGATCTGCGGCGCGGCCGGCGGCGGAGCCGACGGCAATGGCATCTGTGTTCTGTTGGTGATCGTCGTCGGCAACTGCTGGCTCCTCGCTCGGTTTGCGATCCTCGCCCGTGCCGCGCGTGAAGAACACACCAGCGACGAAAATCGCCGTGATGATCGCGAGGACGGCGACCAGTGCGTTCGTCGGGACAAGGTCAGTTCTTTCGCCGTCACCGTCGCCGGAAGCCGCCGGGTCGCCGTTCTCGCTGCCTGGAATCATCTCGCCAGGGGCCGATGGATCACCCGCCCCGAGAAAGAGGTAGACGATCGCTATTCCGATGAGGGCCATCACGAGGCCGACAGCAATCAGTTTGACTGCTTCGCGGCGGTTCGCGAGCAGATACCAGACCGCTGCAATCACGCCGATGATGACGATTGCGTAGATGAGGTACTCGAGAAACGTCGGAATTTCAGGAGGGGTTGCGGGGTCCTCTGGAGGCGGCGGCTGCTCGATGGGATCACCGCCACCCTCGCCGTTACCACTGCCAGGTGCGGAGCCGCCCGAGCCGCCGGTTTCGAACGGCGAGTCGATCGTCGCAGCGACGAGGGCGACTGCGACGATGCCGCCGATGGCGGCGAGCACTCGGACGAGGAGGTTGTTTCTGGACACCGATTGTGCGGTTCTTGTGTTGCATCGGTAATAAGTGAGTTCATGGCTCGTGTGTGAGAATATCCTGCGAGGGAAGCGGTTCGTCGCCACCTTTCGTTGCGCTTAAGTACCCGACGGGGGTACCTTCGAGTGCGATACGTGTAGGGGACGCAGTCCCCGAGTCCGAGAGGGCGATGATAGAGACACGGTGTCGTGGTAGCCAAGCGGCCCAAGGCGCATGGTTGCTAACCATGTGGCGTCAAGCCTCCGGGGTTCGAATCCCCGCCACGACGTCGGATATACCCGAGACTGGCCTCCTTTGCCAGTCGATTGCACCGCTGCAGATCAGACACTGATACACGACATATGAGCGCGGAAGAACCCCAAGAGCAAGAGGACGAAGACCTTCAGTACTTCGTCCGCATCGGTCAAACCGACCTTGACGGGACGAAGTCCGTCGAGCGCTCGCTATCGGAGATGAACGGGATCGGTCGCCGGACCGCCCGACTCATCGCCGAGAAAGCGGGTGTCGACCGAACGGCGACGTTCGGCCGACTCGACGAGGACGTCATCGACGAGGTCGTTACACTCGTAGAAAACTACGCCGAGGAAGTTCCAGACTGGCTCAACAACCGCCAGAACGACTTCTACAGCGGCGAAACAACCCACGAGATCGGCAACGATCTCCAGCTGAGCCGTCAGCACGACATCAACCGGATGAAGATGATCGACTCCTACAAAGGTACCCGCCACAAGCGCGGCCAGAAGGTCCGCGGACAGCGTACCAAGTCCACCGGTCGTACGGAGGGCACCATCGGAGTCAACGTCGAAGAGATCCGCGAAGAACAGGCCGAGGAAGCGGCCGACGAGGAGGGTGACGAATAATGCCGCTCGGAACCGACACCAAGCAGTACGAGACGCCGAACCACCCATATCAGGGTGAACGGATCTCCACCGAGCACTCCCTGCTCGACCGCTACGGCCTGTCGAACAAAGAAGAGCTCTGGCGAGCACAGTCTCAGCTTCGCTCCTACCGGCGCGAGGCTCGTGACCTGCTCGGCCAGGCACAGGGTGACGAGGCAGTCCAGCGCCGCTCCGAGGAGTTCCTCGGACGCCTGAAGCGCGTCGGCATCCTCGACGAGGCTGACGAACTCGGCGACATTCTGTCGCTCGAGATCGAGGACGTCCTCGAACGCCGTCTCCAGACGGTTGCCTACCGCAAGGGTCTCGCGAACACGCCACAGCAGGCGCGCCAGTTCATCGTCCACGGCCACGTGGTCGTCGGTGACCAGCGCCACCGTGTTCCATCGTACGTCGTCGACGTCGACGAGGAGGACCTCGTCGCGTTCGACGAGACCAGCCCACTCGCGGACGACCTCCACCCAGAGCGAGCGGAGGGTCAGTAACATGAGTCAGGACGACGAAAAGTGGGGCGTAGCCCACGTGCACGCATCGTTCAACAACACCATCATGACCGTGACGGACCTCACGGGCTCGGAGACGATTACGAAGTCCTCCGGTGGAACTGCCGTCAAGCAGAACCGCGACGAGGCGTCGCCGTACGCCGCAATGCAGATGGCAGAATCCGTCGCCGAAGAGGTCAAGGCTGCCGGCATCACGGGTCTGCACGTTCGCGTGCGTGGCCCTGGCGGCAACCTCCAGAAGTCCCCCGGTCCAGGCGCGCAGGCAACGATCCGCGCACTCGCCCGCTCGGGCATCGAGATCGGCCGCATCGAGGACGTCACGCCGATCCCACACGACGGATCGCGCGCACCCAAAGGAAAGGGCGGCTACTAGATCATGAGTGCAGAGTACGACGTCGAGTTCGTCGAACGCGAGGACCGTGACGCACGATTCCTCGTCCAGGGCATCACGCCCGCGTTCGCCAACGGGATTCGACGCGCGATGCTTGCAGACGTGCCGACGATGGCGATCGACACCGTTCGATTCGTCGAGAACTCGTCGGTCATGTTCGACGAGCAGCTCGCGCTTCGACTCGGGCTCGTTCCGCTGACGACGCCGCCTGTAGGCGAGTTCGTCGAGGACGACACCGTGACGCTCTCGATCGACGTCGAAGGGCCAGCAACCGCCTACTCGGGCGATCTCGTCTCGAGCGACGACCTCGTTCAGCCCGCAGACGAGAACGTCCCGATCATCGACCTCAAAGACGGACAGCGTCTCGAGGCCGAGGCGGACGCCGTGCTCGACCGCGGCAAAGATCACGCAAAACACCAGGGCGGTGTCGCAGTCGGCTACCGCCACCTACAGCGTGTCGCCGCTGTCGAGGACCTTCCTGAATTCGAGGAGCCAGACCGCCGCATCGTTCGCGGTGTCATCGAAGAGGACGGCGAACTCGTTCCAACGAGCGAGTTCGACCACGACCTCTCGAACCGGTATCCCGGTCAGGAAGTCACACTCGAGGACGTGCCAAATTCGTTCGTCTTCCACGTGGAGACGGACGGCTCGTTCTCGGTCGAGGAGCTGGTCACACGCGCCGCCGATACGATCGAATCGCGCGCGACTGAACTCGAAAACGCAGTACAGCTATAACGACAGATGAACCCACGCCCCCGATCCAACCGATACGACCGCGAGTTCGCCTTCAGCGGTGGTGCCGTGAGCAGCGAGGCCGCTGCTGGCACTCGCGGACGCGGAGAAGCTGGAATCGAAAGGGGTTTGAAGGGGCGACGGGTAGACGGAAGTGCGAGCAGGGATAGCCAAGTCAGGCCAACGGCGCAGCGTTCAGGGCGCTGTCTCGTAGGAGTCCGCAGGTTCAAATCCTGCTCCCTGCATCACTTCTCGTCAACAGTGTATCGGTCATCGCGTTCGACACAGCGTCGAGCAGCGATCGTCGATCATCGATTCCACTCGACACGTCTTTCGTGTCGATCATGCAGATTTGGAGGAAACCAATGAGTAGCAAGACCAATCCGAGGCTCAACGATCTTATCGCCGAGCTGAAGTCGACGTCCCGCGAAACGGACGCCGATGTCTGGCAGGATATTGCGGATCGTCTCGAAAAGCCCCGGCGCACCCACGCTGAGGTAAACCTGGGCCGTATCGAGCGATACGCACGCGAGGAAGAGACTGTCGTCGTTCCCGGCAAGGTGCTGGGCTCCGGCGCACTACAGAAGAACGTTACCGTCGCCGCCGTCGATTTCTCCTCGTCCGCAGAGACGAAGATCGACCAGGTCGGCGAGACAGTACCACTCGAGCACGTGCTCGAAGAGAACCCAGATGGGGCAAACGTACGGGTGATTCGATGAGCGCAAGCATCGCAGAGTTCGACGCAGATATCGTCGTCGACGCCGGCGACTGTATTCTCGGTCGCGTCGCCAGTCAGGTCTCCCAGCGCGCCCTGGACGGCGAGCGCGTCGCAATCGTCAACGCCGAAGACGCCGTCATCACCGGCGACAAGGAAGATATCTTCGGGACCTACCGCAAGCGACTCCAGTTGGGGTCCGACAGCGGGCCGTACTACCCGAAGCGACCGGACACGATCTTCAAGCGCTCCGTCCGTGGCATGCTGCCGTACAAGAAGCCACGCGGCCGCGAAGCGCTCGACAACGTTCGTGTCTACGTCGGCAACCCGTACGAGGATGACGACGACCGCGAGGCCGAGATCCTCGATGACACGTCCCTGGACCGACTTTCGAACATCCGCTTCGTCCACCTGGGCGAAGTCTCCGACCAACTCGGTGCTAACGTTACATGGTAACCAACACGAGTGGCAAGAAGAAGACGGCCGTTGCCCGCGCAACCGTGAGCGAGGGCGAGGGTCGTGTCCGTATCAACTCGAAGCCAGTCGAACTGGTCGAACCCGAGATGTCCCGGCTCAAGATGCTCGAGCCGTTCCGCATCGCAGGTGACGACCTGCGCGACGGTGTGGACATCGACGTCCGCGTCGAAGGTGGCGGTATCAGCGGTCAGGCAGACGCCGTCCGCACCGCTATCGCACGCGGCATCGTCCAGCACTCGAACGACGCCGAACTCCGCGACGCGTTCATGGAGTTCGACCGTTCGCTGCTGGTCAACGACGTTCGCCAGTCCGAACCAAAGAAGTGGGGCGGCCCCGGCGCTCGGGCCCGCTACCAGAAGTCCTACCGCTAAGGTGATTCACAGATGATGGTACCGGTTCGGTGTTTCACCTGTGGCACGGTCGTCGGCGAACACTGGGAAGAGTTCGACGAACGAGCGAACGAGGGCGACGAGGACCCACAGGAGGTCCTCGACGAACTCGGTGTCGACCGCTACTGCTGTCGGCGCATGCTCGTCAGTCACACTGACCTGGTCGACGTCGTCTCCCCTTACCAGTAACAGCAACAGCAACAATGCAACAACAACGCCACAACCGCTACGAGAAAGCCCGTATCCTCGGTGCACGAGCACTGCAGGTCTCCTACGGCGCACCGGTGCTGACCGAATCCGATCAGACCGAGCCGATCCTGATCGCCGCCGAGGAGTACGACGCCGGCGTGTTGCCGTTTACGGTCAAGCGAGGCGAGTAACCGATGACGCTCATCACCGATGTCCGACTCCGACGTGTGCTCGACTCGCGTGGGAATCCAACAGTCGAAGCCGACGTCCTCACCGAGAGTGGCGGCTTCGGCCGTGCCGCAGCACCGAGTGGTGCCAGCACCGGCGAGTACGAAGCCGTCGAGCGACCGCCCACCGAGGCGATCGCCGCGGCCCGCGAACACGCTGTTCCGCGACTCGTCGGTGAGGCCTACGCTGGCAACCAGCGCGAGGTCGACTCGATTCTGCACGCCGCAGACGGCACGGACGATTTCTCGAAAATCGGTGCAAACAGCGCCGTCGCCATCTCGATGGCCGCCGCGAAGGCCGGTGCCGACGTGCTCGGCGCACCGTTGTTCCAGCACTTGGGTGGTGCCTTCCGTGGCGAGAACTTCCCGATTCCACTCGGCAACGTCGTCGGCGGCGGTGAACACGCCGCAGACGCAACGGACATTCAGGAGTTCCTCGCAGCACCCGTCGGCGCACCGAGCGTCGCTGACGCCGTCTTCGCGAACGCAGCCGTCCACGCCGCTGTCGCAGATCTACTCGAGGAGCGTGACGTTCCGTCGGGCAAGGGCGACGAGGGTGCGTGGGCACCATCGATCGACGACGAGGACGCCTTCGAAATCGTCGACGAGGCGGTTTCGGAGGTCGAAGACGACGTTGGTTTCGAGATCCGATTCGGACTCGACGTTGCCGCGGCCGAGATGTACGACGCCGACTCGGAAACGTACGAGTACGAGTCAGCAGGCATCAGCCGCGACACGGACGAGCAGATCGAGTACATCGCCGACCTCGTCGACGAGTACGATCTCGTTTACGTTGAGGATCCGCTCGACGAGAACGACTACGAGGCGTTTGCCGACCTCACGGACAGAGTTGGTGCTGTCTCTTATACACATCTCTNNNNCTCGCGCCATCAGAGATGTGTATAAGAGACAGCGATCGAACTCGCGACCGAGAACGGTTACGACTCGGTCGTCTCACACCGATCGGGCGAAACGGAGGATACGACGATCGCACACCTCGCCGTCGCGACCGACGCACCGTTCATCAAGACGGGTGCCGTCGGCGGCGAGCGAACTGCCAAGCTCAACGAGCTCATCAGAATCGCAGACGACGCGACATGACAGACGACAACGCAACCCAGGAAGGGCTCGACGCTGCCGAAGAGGAGATCGACGAGGAGCCAGCAGAAGGTGCTGGCCCCGCCGCCGATCCCGAGGAAGACGTCGAGCCAGTTGACGAACAGTCCGCTGAGGCTGACGCCGAGGCAGAACCAGCTACGGAGGAAGACGCCGGTCCAACCCTCGACGACGACGTAATGTCCGACGAGGAGGCCGACCTGCTCATCCCCGTCGAGGACTACCTCGGTGCCGGTGTTCACATCGGTACCCAGCAGAAGACCAACGACATGGAGCGGTTCATCCACCGCGTCCGCACCGACGGTCTCTACGTCCTCGACGTTTCGAAGACCGACGGCCGTATCCGCACGGCTGCGGACTTCCTCTCGAACTACGATCCAGAACAGATTCTGGTCACGTCTTCGCGCCAGTACGGTCGCTTCCCGGCAGAGAAGTTCGCCGAAGCTGTGGGCGCTCGCGCCCGCACCGGCCGCTTCATCCCGGGCACGCTGACCAACCCCAAGTACGACGGCTACATCGAACCCGATGTCGTCGTCGTCACTGACCCGATCGGTGACGCCCAGGCAGTCAAAGAGGCGATCACGGTCGGGATCCCAGTCATCGCGATGTGTGACTCGAACAACCAGGTCAGCAACGTCGACCTCGTCGTCCCGACGAACAACAAGGGTCGCAAGGCCCTCTCGGTCGTCTACTGGCTGCTCGCAAACGAGGTCCTCGATCAGCGCGGCGCAGAACCGTCCTACTCGCTCGAAGACTTCGAGAGCGGCGTCTAACGTAGTTTCGAACAGTTTCTCGTTCCGGCGCTGTTGTGGCCGTTTTCTTTGTCGTTCCAGTCCATGCGCTAGCGGTTGTTCTCTACATAGCCGTTGTCGCGCTTCGCAAGCAGATGCGAACAACGTACTTACAACTATAACTACCATTCCAACTGGCGAGCGAAGGAATTAGGTAGGACCCACACCGAATACGAATATCAGATGAACGACCTGCTGTTCTCCTTCGAAGAGGAACGACTTCCGCCCGCAGTCATCCTCGCGACCGGCGCGCTGATCGCAGTCTTCGTGCTCGGGTTGCTCTACCGCGGTGTGGCGTTCGCGCTGTTCTAGTGCTGCCAGCACGGGTTAGTATGGTCAATCTCCATACGAAGACGAGTGCACGCTCGTCTGCTGTACTGACCGACTGCGCCGCCGTCCGCTCTCTCCTCCAAGGCACTGTTCGTACACCGACCGGAGCCGTTCGCCCATCGTCTCCGCCGTATACGAGGCGAGTTTTTCCCGGCCATCCGAGGGCTCGCCGGACTCGAGTACCCTCGCCAATTCACGCACTAGCTGTTCCTCGCCGAGCGTGACTGGTGAGTTCGATACATCCCCAAGCACGTCCCGCGCAAAGCCAACGTCACGCGCGACGACTGGGGTATTGCACGCGGCGGCTTCCTTGACAGTCATCGGGCCGCTTTCGAAGCGCGAGGTGAGGATGACTGTGTCTGCAGCGTTCAGGTAGGTGGGCATCTCCTCGTAGGGTTGATTGGCGACGGTTTTGAGGACGATATTGGAGTCGGACTCGAGTCCCCTCTCTACACGATCAACTACCCGCCTGGCGAGCGGGAAGTTCTTCTCGTCTCGCGAGGGGGCATAGGGGAAGAGAACGATCTTCGTGTCCTGGTCCCAGCCGATCTGCTCGCGAGCCTCGGCTTTCGGAATCGGCCGAAACATGTCGGTGTCGACCGGAAACGGAATCACGTCGCAGGGATGCTTGACGCGCTCGGCCATGGCATTCGAGGGGACGATCACACGATCGGCTTGCGCAACGGCGCGTCTGATCAGCGGCTCGTAGGGATTAGCGCGATACTCGCCACCCCAGAGGGTACAGACGACGGGGAGTCGTCCGTTCGCCCGTCCCGTCCGACCGATCTCCGCACATCTCGACGCGGCCAGCGCAAAGGGGATCGTCAATCCGTAGTTGGCATGAATCAGGTCGTACTCGCCGCGGGCTTCCCGGAGGACCTGTGGCAGGTATCGGGCGTAGTCGACCATCGTCCGCTGGCGAACCTCATCGTCGACCGCGCGGTGCTCGCCCGGGACCGGGAGGGTCGTGACCGAGACGCCGGCGGACTCGAGTGCAGTGCGCTGTGACTGGTAGAAACTTCGCCAGGCGGTTGTGGTGAGACTCAGGATGCGTATCATGGTGTAGGGGTGGTGGTGTCGGGGTACAGATTCAGATTCACATGCAGATTCAGTTTCGGTTCACGGACGGACGATCTGGCCGCGGTGGAGTTTCCTTTCCGGCTCGTGATCCTGGGTGGTGTGAGGGACCAGATCCGGCATCCGTTCCGAAGTCTGGCTTGGGGCCGAACGATGAATCGGCTGCCGTCAGCGTCGGTCCCGAATCCTGATCGTCCGGCGTCGGCTCAGGCACATCCGCGAGGATCTGGCTGAGGAGATACTGTGTGACATCTATTTTCGTCGTGAGCAGCGCCTCGCGTCTGTCTGCCCAGTTCGACGCGGCGCTCGGATCGTGGTAGAGTCGTGTCAGTTCACGGATCGCCGCCGTCTCGTGAGCCGTGTGGAACGAGCGGACGAGCCCGTACTCCGCGAGTTCGCGGAACTTCCCCATCTCTGAGGCTCCCGCGAAGGGGCTGATCCGAACGGTTGGCGTGCCGAGGAGGCCGGCCTCGAGTGTCGTCGTCGCGACCTCGCCGACGACGAGGTCGGCGAACGCGAGCAGGTGGTGGAAGTCAGCCGGCGGGACGGGGAGCGGTTCCGCACCGGTCGGTAGCGGGCCGTCTCCCTCGTCGGCGACGAAGACGCGGCCGTCGGCGGCGAGTTCGTCGACGATTTCGTGTCGGCCGGCGGCCGAGATTCCTCGTTTCCCAATGTCGTGGTTGCCGTTCCACGCACCGAGGCGGAGGACGGCGTACCGTTCATCGGGATCGACGCCGTGGGCGCGTAGCCGATCCGGATCGGGGTCGAACCGGTCGGGGTGGAGGTACGCCAGTTCGTGGTAGCCGGGATACCTGACGTGCTCGGCGTCGGCGGTCTCGCGGAAGCTATCGGGTGTGTAGAGCACGTCCGTAAACGGGATCGTGAGTCGGTTGCCGTCGTTGATTGCCGTCTCGGTGTCGATGTAGACGTGACTCTCGGCACCGACCAGTGTCCCGACGTGGGTTGCGGCGATACCGTGGCTGGTCAGGATGTAGTCCGGGTCGATCGCTCGCGCTCGGCGGAAGAGACGAGCCTCGTAACAGAGTTGTGTCAGCCCGAGACTGAGCCATCCCCGTGGTTCCCCGCAGAGCAGTTCGTGGTCGATCTCGTAGGCGTCGAGTAACTCCCCCACCACGCCCTTCTCGCGGGCGAACACGAACACGTCGTGGCCCGCTGACTCGAGTTCGCCCACGACGTGCTTGAAGAAGTGCACGTTCGCCGCGTGCTGTATCGTGATCACGATGTCCATCGTGTGTTCTCAGTTCAGCCGTCCCGCTCAGTGGCTATTACTAGCCACTCGATAGAACAGTCGCGTCTACTGAAACGGTTGTCAGGGGTGTGAAACAGTCGTGAAACAGTGTCAAAACGAGGTGAACTGCGGTGCGGGAACTGTCCTCTCTGTCACCGTGACCTAACGCCACTACTGCCCGTCCGCCGCTTCGTCGACCAACTCGCCGAGCAACGTGACTGCATCCTCGGCCGTGCCGCCGAACACGAACGTCGTCGGCTCGATCCCGAACGCACCACGGTGGTAGGCGACCCGTGGCACCCCACCTCGCTCTGCGAACCGCTCCCTGAGGTGAGTCCCACGGTCCTCGTACTCCGCGTCGAACTCGAGTGGTTCGTAGCCCAAGTCCTCGGCGGCCGCGAGAATGTCGTCGTCGGTCGCAATGTTGAGCGCGCCGCGGACATCGGCATCGGTGTCTAGCGCAGCGAGAACCGCTGTCGAGACGTGTTTCGACGCGCCGAACTCGGGATTTGCGGGGATTTCGATGCGCCCGCTCATTGCGTAGATGCGACCAGGAATGGCAGCGACATCGGTTTCGTCGCGTGCTTCGGGGAGCGCCATGCCGATGTTCGTGCCGACGTTCGGGACGAGCGCTGCCATGCCCGGCGTCGACGCGAGCGTTCGTGCGGCCGTACGGACGGTGGCGAGTACGTCTCGTTCGGCGCGCACGTCAGGGTCGAAGCCGCGAACACAGAGGTCACAGCCAAGTCCCTGGAGTTCGGGCATCTCCTCCTCGTGGAGTTCACAGATCGGGCCGCGGTCCTCGAGCGTTCGCACGAGCGAGAGCAGTTCGGCGAGCGCGTCGTAGCCGTCCATCTCGCCACTCGAGAGGCCGTCGGCGATTCGATCGACCGTTGCAATCGTCTCGGGGTCCTCACGAAAGCGGTCGTCGCCGCCGTTTGCACCGCTTACGTACTTGCTCACTGCTGCCTGCGTCACACCGAGATTGGCGGCGATTTCCTGCTGGGTCATCCCGCGTTCGGCGAGTTGGGTCGCGAGCATCGCACGAACTGTCGGCAGAAACCGATCGACGACGAGTTCGCTCGGCAAGACGAGGGTCATACCACCGGGTTCGAACGTCACCGGCTTAAAGTCGCCTCCTCGGCGGGACAGGGCTTACTCCGTGTCTCGGTTGTGCTGTGCGTGGTCTGATGCAATCTGGTGTGGCGGCGTAAACGAAACAACAGAGCCGACACCAGGTCGGACTCGACCAAGAGTTCTCCAGACGGTATTTGATGTGCGCGGTCAGTGTGAGCTCGCGGTTGGAATTACTGCGTCGACCGCCGATCTGCGCCGAGCCGATCTCTGATGCGATTCGCGACGAATTCGACGCTCACGACGAGAACGAGAATCGCAACAATCGCAGCCATCACTCGCGTATAATTTCGCGCGTTGAACGCCATAATCAGCGGATACCCGATCCCGCCAGCACCGACGATTCCGAGCACGGAACTCTTTCGCGCGTTGATTTCAAGGTAAAACAACACCCAGGCGACGTACGCGGTTGCGACCTGTGGGACTCGAGCCGCCGATGTCGTCGCCACCAACCCGCCACCGCTCGAGGCGACCGCTTCGACCGGCGTGGCGTCGATCTCTTCCATCTCGTCGGCGAACAGTCGCCCCAGATCGCCGATTGTGCCCATCGCAATCGCCAGCGTCCCGGCAACTGGTCCGAGCCCGGCCAGAATCACGAACAAAAGTGCATACACCATGCTCGGTACCGCACGAACCCCGCCCAGGAATAGTCGGACCGGTGCGTGGACCACCCGCGGCGTCACGTTACTCGCTGCGAGCAGTCCGAAACAGACAGCAAACGGCAATCCGATCGCCGTGCCGACGCCCGCAATCGCGAGCGTCTCGAGTGTCGCCGGGATGAGCGTCGGGGCATCGCCCTGTAACTGTGCCCAGAGCTGTGCCGGCGCGAGCATCTCCTCTACCAGGACATCGCGCAGATTGTCACGATGGGCGTAGAGATAGGCGAGATCGAATCCCATCCACCGTGCGGTCGCAAGGACGACAGCGAGAAGCGTGAGGAACACTGCGGCCCGGACGAACAGACGCCGCCGCCAGCGACGCTGAATCCGGTTGAACTCGCGGTCAACAGTCACGCTCTCCTCGGCAGTGTTCGGGCCTGACCCCGGTGTCGAGTCCGACATTTGGTCGATCGAGTCCACAGCAGCGTCCGCACGCCTCTCCGAACTGGACTCATCCATCCCCATCGTACACCTCTGCGATTCGATCCGGCTCGACCTCGGCCGCTGGCGCATCAAGCGTGAGCCGACCGGACTCGAGTGCGAGGTAGCGATCCGCGACCTCCTGGGCGAGCCGTGGCTGGTGGAGGCTGACGAGTCCAACGACCTGCTCCCGGCGAACGAGCGCCCCTAGCTGGTCGAGTACAGCGCGGGCCGTCGCCGGATCGAGCGATGCAACCGGTTCATCGGCCAGAATAACCGCGGGCTCCTGCTGCAGTGCGCGTGCGATACCGACACGCTGGCGCTCACCGCCCGAGAGCTCGCCGACGCGTCGGTCCGCGTCACCAGCCAGCCCAACTGCATGCAGTCGTTCGACCGCGGCCCGCTTTTCCGCCGGCGCGTGCCACCCGAGCACTTCTCGCCAGCCTGCCTCCCGCCCGAGCCCGCCATCGAGGACGTTCTCGAGTGCGGACTTGCTGTCGAGGAGCGCGCCCTCTTGGAAGACAAGCGCGATATCCGTCGGCTCCGGTAGCTCATCTGTGAGTCGAATCGAGCCCGCGTCGGGGCGTTCGAGCCCGTTCAGACACCGCAGCAAGGTCGTCTTGCCGGCACCCGACCGTCCGACGAGGATGGCGAGTTCCCCAGGCGACAGCTCGAAGGTGACGTTCTCGAGTGCCGTGGCGCTGTCGTAGTGTTTTTCGAGACCGGTGACGGTGAGCATGGTGGTTGTGGTGGTCGGAAGAGTGCTGTGAGCCAGTGATTCCGGTGCTCGTGCGTAGTAGGGCTACAGTTCGGTTTCGTTTCGTTTTCTACGAGTCGTCTTCGTCCTCGTCTGCTTCTTCTTCTTCCGTCTCTGCCGCATCCAGCGTCTCGATATCCACACCCATCTCCTCGGCAACGTCGCGAACCCCGTCGTACAGGTCGGGATCGAACTCGCCGTACTCGTCGACCCGGTGGTCCTCGAGTGCCTCCTCAGGCGTCGCAACCAATCGTGCTGCGAGTTCGTCGCGCACCTCGTCCGGCGTCTCGGGTTTGGCGACGACGACATCGAACGGAATCGGCTCACTCTCTGCAATTTTGACAATCTCGTCACTCTCAGGGTGCTGGAAGTCACCGTACGCCGCAGCGTCGACGTGACCGTTCTCGAGTGCGGTGAGTGCAGCGTCGTGGCCGAACGACCACTCGATATCGAAATCTTCGGGCTCGGTTTCGAGGTCGCCTGCGTGGAGACCGGCTTCGCTGAGCGTGTATCGGGGGAACATGCCACCGCTCGCGGACATTGGGTCGACCATCGCGATCGTTTTGCCTTCCAGATCGTCGATCGAGTCGATGTCAGTCTCGGCTCTGGTTGCAATGTACGTGTAGTATGAGTCAGAGCCGTGAGACCAGTTGATACCGAGTGGGTTGACGCCATCTTCCTGTGCGAGGACGAAGATGATCGGTGAGAGGTTCGCCAGTTCCGTGTGGCCGTTGACGACGCTCTCAACGACGCTGCTGTAGTCCGTTGTCGGCGTTCCCTCGACAGAGTCGACGCCGTCGAATCCGTCTGCGAGCCACTCGAAGGTTCCGGCGTACTGCGTCTGCAGTTCTTCTGCATCCTGGAACGGCGGGAGTCCGAACTCGATCGATCCGTCCGCCCACGCGCCGACAGGGTGTTCTGCCTCGTCGATATCCGAGTCGCCGAAGCCGCCGAGACAGCCCGCACTGGTCGCTGCGAGTCCGCCCGCAACTGCGCCGAGATAGGTTCTCCGGTTCATACTGTTACTCGGAACCACCGAGGGATAACAGTCACGAATAGCGCTGTAAGTGTCAATGGTGTCGAACGGGGAGACGAGCAGTTTCGATCGAAACGAGTGAATAGGTATTAATCATCGTCGGACGAACGGCCGGCTATGACAGTCTCGAGCGCCCCTGGCAAGGTCTATCTTTTCGGGGAGCACGCGGTGGTCTACGGCGAACCGGCCGTCCCGTGTGCGATCGAGGTACGGGCACGCGTCGGCGTCGAACGACGCGACGACAGCAAACTTCGCGTCCACGCGGACGACCTCAGCCTGGACGGCTTCACAGTGGAGTACGGTGGGGATGCCGGTGGACGCCCTGATATCGACGTCTCCGAGTCGCTGCTCGTTGCCGCGACACAGTACGTCGACAGCGCAATCGAACAGGTCCGCGACGTGACCGGCGAGGACGATGTCGGCTTCGACGTAACAATTGAGAGCGACATTCCCTTGGGAGCCGGACTCGGCTCTTCCGCGGCTGTCGTCGTCGCCGCCATCGACGCCGGGACACGCGCACTCGGCACGACGCTGGAGCCCGCGGAACTCGCCGAACGAGCCTACCGGACGGAGTACGACGTCCAGGACGGGCAAGCCTCCCGCGCGGATACGTTCTGTTCGGCGACCGGCGGCGCGGTCCGCGTCGAGGGCGACGATTGTCGCTCACTCGATGCGCCGGATCTGCCGATCGTGATCGGTTTCGACGGCGGTGCTGGCGAAACCGGCGAGCTCGTCGCGGGCGTACGCACCCTCCGCGACGAGTACGAGTTCGCCGCAGACACCGTCGAGACGATCGGCGACGTCGTCAGAAACGGCGAGAAAGCACTCGCTGCCGGCGACATCGAGGAACTCGGTCGACTTATGAACTTCAACCACGGGCTCCTCTCAGCGCTTGGCGTCTCCTCACGCTCGCTCGATACGATGGTATGGGCGGCTCGTGACGCCGGTGCTTACGGCGCGAAACTCACAGGGGCCGGCGGCGGTGGCTGCATCGTCACACTGGACCCAACGGACGAGACCGAGACAGCCCTCTCGTTCACGCCTGGCTGTGAGGACGCGTTTCGTGCCGAACTCGCAGAAGAAGGGGTGCGACGGATCGAATGATCGTCCTGAAACTCGGCGGGAGTGCGATTACGGAGAAAGACCGCCCGGAGACGCTTGATGGGAAGTCACTCACAGCGGCAGCAGCGGCCGTTTCAACCGCGTTCGAAACTGGAGACGGGGACAGTGACGGCGACGCTATCGAGGAACTCGTCATCGTCCACGGCGGCGGCAGCTTCGGCCATCACAACGCAAGCGAACACGGCGTGACGACGACCGCTGGAAGCCACGACCCAGCAGCCGTCCACGATATCCACGGTGCGATGACGACGCTCAACGAGTTCGTTCTGAGCCGACTACTCGAGTACGATGTGCCGGCGGTGCCGGTCCACCCATTTTCCACTGCCCATCGGGATTCGGACGGCGACCTCACACTGCCGAGTCAGCAGGTTTCCACGCTTGTCGAGGAAGGCTTCGTCCCCGTCCTTCACGGTGATCTCGTCGCACACGCCGGCGAGGGCGTCACCGTCGTCAGCGGCGACGAACTGGTCGTCGATCTCGCGCGAAGTCTCGATGCGGACCGCATCGGCCTCTGCTCGACGGTACCCGGCGTCCTCGACGATGCGGACGAGGTTGTGCCCGAAATCGCGTCGTTCGATGCCGTCGCAGATATTCTCGGTGAGAGCGAGGCCACGGACGTAACGGGCGGGATGGCCGCGAAGGTACAGGCGCTGCTCGAACTCGAGCCGGAGGCGTCTATTTTCGGTCTCGGCGACATCGAACCGTTCCTGGCGGGTGACGAGCCCGGGACGACGGTTCGCTGAGGACTGAGAAGCTTGATCTCAGTCGAACAGCACCCGATCCAGAATCGGTCGGAGGAACGACCCACGGCGCGTTTTCTTCGAATGGACCAGCAACACTGGTCCCTCGATCGAAGCCGCGATCCGGTCCGAACGCTGTTCGATGAGCAGGTCCGGCAGTCGACGATGGGTCATCGTACTCAGCATGACGAGCTGGGCCGACTCGAGTTCCGTGGTCAGATCGCTGATCGCATTGTTCGTTTGAAGGATCGAGGAGTCGACGGGAACGGTACAGAGGTCGTCGAGTTCGGCGTGGTACTCTTCGATCGTCTCCTCGAGTTCCGCAGAAGCACCCTCGGAGACGGTAAAGATGAACCGGACGCGGGCATCGAGGATGTCGGCCATCGCGTCAGCGAGTTCGACTTTAAGAGGGTCGTTGAACGGACTGCGATCGGTGACGATCGCGATTTCCTCCAGCTCGATCGGCTGTTCGTGCTGGACGAAGACCACGTCACAGGGGGCGTGTTCCATGATCCAGTCGGTGTCGCGTCCGAAGAGTGTGTCGAGCCGACTCGCCGGTTTTTGCCGGGCGAGCACGAGGTCGGCCCCGGTTCGCTCGGCGAAGTTGACAACCGCGTGGCGGGTGTCGTGGCTGACGATTTCGCCGACTTCGACGGGGATCTCGAGGTAGCGGACCAAGTCGTCGGTTCGCTCTTCGAACTCGGCGTCCTCGGGGGTGAGCTCCTCGGCCGCGGTGTCGAGGGGCACCTGATCGGGGACTTCGTCGAAACGAATCACGCGGATTCGGCCGCCCTGTCTGCGGACAATCGGTGCGGCGAGCTGGATCAGCGCGTCTTCTTGCTCCCTGGTCACGTCGCGACGAATCGGGATGAGCACCTCGTACTTGTCGTCGTCCGCAAGCTGTTCTTCGGTGTCTCGGACGAACTGTCGACCGGCCTGTCGGCGTGCGAGGCCCTTGGCAACACCTTCCCGTTCGACGCGCGACTCAGCGTACCACTTGTACCAGACGTAGCCGAAGATGACAATCCCGATCGAGCCGGCGATCGGCAGCAGGTCCATCCAGCCGATGATGAACACGCCGGAGACGATACCGAAGAGCTGGACCCACGGATAGCCCGGCGTGTAGAAGTCGGGGTCATACCACTCGAGATCGCGCTCGCGGAACGCGATCAGTGCGCCACAGACGAGAATGTAGACGAGAATCTGGAACGCGCCGGCGGACTTGGCAATCTGTTCGACGTCGAGCGTGAGAATCGCGAAGATCATGAACGCACCCGTGGTGACGATGGCGACGATAGGCGTCGCAAAGCGCGGGTGGATGTACTCGAAAACGTCGAGAAAGAGGTTGTCGCGACTCAGAGCGAGCGGATAGCGTGAAGCGGTCAGGATGCCGGCGTTCGCGGTACTGACGAGTGCGAGCAGGGCCGCAAGGACGATCGCGAACAGGAACAGTTCCCCGAAGAGGACGTCGACGGCCTCCGCCATCGGCGCTTCTTCGCCGGCGAGCGTCTCGCCTTCGATGACGCCGACGAGGACGAAGACGAGCAGCGCGTAGAGGAGCGAGGTCGCGACGAGTGAGGCGAGCAGGCCGAGCGGGAGGTTGCGGCCAGGGTTTTCGATCTCCTCGGCGACGGCGGCGACTTTTGTGACGCCGGCATAGGAGACGAGCACCGTTGCGGTTGCAGTGAACACTCCGCCCATTCCCTCGCTGAAGAACTGATCGTAGTTCGCGCCCTCTACACGAATGATCGAACCGGCGACGAAGACTGAGAGGATAAGAAGCATGATGATGACCATAACCAGTTGCAAGCCACCGGTCTGTTTGACGCCGACCAGATTGACTGCGATCAAAATGAGCGCGAACGTCACCGCGACTGCCTCGATACTCGGGAGAGCAATCACGGCTTCGAGGTAGAACATGCCGCCGACGAGTGCGAGTGCACCCTTTAGCATCAACATGAGCCAGGTGCCGAGGCCAGCGATCGTCCCGACGGCGGGACCCATCCCGCGTTCGATGAAAACGTAGTCACCGCCGGCCTCGGGCATCGCCGTTCCGAGTTCGGCAATACTCAGCGCGGCCGGCACGACGAGGATTGCAGCGATCACGAACGAGAGAATAACCGCCGGTCCGGCTTCGGCCATCGCAATGCCAGGCAGGATGAAGATGCCGCTACCGATCATCGCGCCCATACTGATTGCGATAACGGAGAACAGACCGAGGTCGCGTTCGAGATCCTTCGCCATTACACACGTATTCTGAACGGAAGGTTAGAAAGGTTCGCATCTCGGAATCGAGTGGGCGATATTCTGAACGAGAATGAAAATATTGCCGTGAAAACAGCTACTTGTGGGACAGTCGTTCAGTTTTAACACAGTACACTCCCGGACAGTGACCACTGGTACCGAGCCGAGTACGGGTAGGTTTCCAACCCACTGCGTTTTTAACACCCGGGCGTCTAGGTGCCAGTAGCGAAACCCGCGGGCAAGTGCGTTTCGGGGCGGTACTACCGACGAACGCCGTCGTTACACCGCCACTATACGAACGCATAGCGGGATGGCCGACGCGCTGTAAGATGCCGGGGCCATACGAGCAGGAGTCCGCGGACTGTTTCGGTGAGAGTCAATACGCGGCTTTCAGTGCTACGAACTATGGAAATCGAAATCGCAACAATCGGCGGCTACGAAGAAGTCGGACGGCAGATGACTGCCGTTCGCGCCGGTGACGACGTCGTTATCTTCGACATGGGGCTGAACCTCTCGCAGGTTCTCATCCACGACAACGTCGAAACCGAGCGGATGCACAGTCTCGACCTGATCGACATGGGCGCAATTCCGGACGACCGGATCATGAGCGACCTCGAGGGCGACGTGCAGGCCATCGTGCCGACGCACGGCCACTTAGACCACATCGGTGCCATCTCCAAGTTGGCCCACCGCTACGACGCACCCATCGTCGCGACGCCCTTTACGATCGAACTGGTCAAACAGCAGATCGAAGGCGAGCAGAAGTTCGGCGTCGAAAACGACCTGATCAAGATGGACGCCGGCGAAACGATGTCGATCGGCGACTCCGGCAAGGTCGACCTCGAGTTCGTCAACGTCACCCACTCGATTATCGACGCGATCAACCCTGTCCTGCACACGCCCGAAGGCGCAGTCGTCTACGGGCTGGACAAGCGCATGGACCACTCGCCGGTGCTCGGCGACCCCATCGACATGGAGCGCTTCCGCGAGATCGGTCGCGAAGGTGAAGGTGTCCTCTGTTACATCGAGGACTGTACCAACGCGAACAAGAAGGGCCGGACCCCCTCCGAGAGCGTCGCCCGCGAACACCTCCGGGACGTCCTCTACAGCATGGAGGACTACGACGGCGGCATCGTCGCCACGACGTTCTCGAGTCACATCTCGCGTGTGACGAGCCTTGTCGAGTTCGCCAAGGACATCGGCCGACAGCCGGTTCTCCTCGGACGCTCGATGGAGAAGTACTCCGGCACCGCAGAGCGACTCGACTTTGTCGACTTCCCGGACGACCTCGGCATGTTCGGTCACCGCAAGTCCGTCGACCGCACGTTCAAGCGGATCATGAACGAAGGCAAGGAGAACTACCTGCCCGTCGTGACGGGCCACCAGGGCGAGCCACGTGCGATGCTTACCCGCATGGCCCGCGGCGAGACGCCGTATGAACTGGACGACGGCGACAAGGTCGTCTTCTCCGCTCGCGTTATCCCGGAGCCGACCAACGAGGGCCAGCGCTACCAGGCCGAAAAGCTGCTGGGCATGCAGGGCGCTCGCGTCTACGACGACATCCACGTTTCCGGCCACCTCAATCAGGAAGGCCACTACGCGATGCTCGACGCACTGCAGCCCCAGAACATCATTCCGGCCCACCAGGACCTAAAGGGACTGTCGGGCTACGTCAAGCTCTGTGAGAGCGAGGGGTACCAGATGGGACGGGACATCCACGTCTCGCGCAACGGCAACCTCATCCAGCTTGTCGAGTGATATGACGACCTCCAAGGCACGAGAAGAGACGGTACTCGAGGCGGTCCGAGCGCGACGGGAACTCGTCAACGAGGCGATTCCCGAAGAGCTTCCGGTACAACAGCCCGAACGGCTCTACGAAGCCTCGCGGTACCTGCTCGATGCGGGCGGCAAACGACTGCGTCCAACCGTCTTGCTGGCGACGGCCGAAGCACTCGCAGACGTCGAGCCGCTGTCGACTGACTACCGATCGTTCCCGACACTCCAGGGCGAGACAATCGACATGATGGACGCTGCAGTTAGCGTCGAGGTTATCCAGTCGTTCACGCTGATCCACGACGATATCATGGACGACGACGACCTGCGTCGCGGTGTCCCTGCTGTCCACCGCGAGTACGATCTCGAGACGGCTATCTTGGCCGGCGACACGCTCTACTCGAAGGCGTTCGAGATCATGCTCGAGACCGGCGCAGATCCGTCACAGACTGTCGACGCACTCGACGTGCTTGCGACGACCTGTACGAAGATCTGTGAGGGCCAGGCGCTCGACGTCACCTTCGAGAAGCGCGACAGCGTCGCGCCCGAGGAGTACCTCGAGATGGTCGAACAGAAGACCGCCGTCCTCTATGCAGCGTCGGCCTGCCTCCCGGCAATCTTGCAGGGAGCCGACCAGGAGACAATCGACGCACTGTACGGCTACGGCCTCGACATCGGCCGTGCCTTCCAGATCCAGGACGACGTGCTCGATCTGACCGTTCCGAGCGACAAACTCGGCAAACAGCGTGGTAGCGACCTCGTCGAGGAGAAACAGACTCTCATCACCGTCCACGCCCGCGACCAGGGCGTCGACATCGAGGGCCTCGTCGACACCGAAGATGTCGACGCCGTCACTGAGGCGGAGATCGACGACGCTGTGGCCGAACTCGAGGAGGCGGGCTCGATCAGCTACGCCAACGAGACGGCACGCGATCTGGTCGAACAGGGGAAAGATCGTCTCGATGTCCTGCCGGACAACGAAGCGCGCGAGTTGCTGTGTGAGATTGCGGATTATCTGATCGAACGCGGCTACTGATCCGCTGGCTCGCACACGGACCACCACAATCACACTACCTTCTGCTGTTGCTCCCTGTTCATGACCTTCAGGTCCTGACTGAGGCAGTTACTCGTGTAAGACGATACTGCGCTGGAACCAGTGTGTGCTGGCCTCCCCCTCTACACGTCCCAGCCTGAACGGACCTGTACCAACCCAAATCAATCCGAACCGCACGGCCCGACACCGCGGAGGTTTTGGTCCGTGCACGAATACCCTCCAGTAATGAACGACGATCTCCGCGAACGGATCGAGCGCGAAGCCGAAAAGCACGCGCTGTTGAACGCCGTCAAACACGAAAGCGACGCCAACGTCGGCGCTATCATGGGGCCGCTGATGGGCGAAAACCCCGACTTCCGCGAGCACGGCGACGAAATCCCAGGCGTCATCGGTGGCGTCATCGGCCGAGTCAACGACCTTTCCTACGACGAAAAGCGCGGGCGACTCGAGGACCTCGCACCCGAGGAACTCGCCGAAATTGAGGCCGAGGACGAGGAAGACGAACACGACCTTCCCTCCCTCCCCAACGCCGCGGAGCCAGGCTCCACGAGCCCTGACTCGCAGGCTCGTCAGGACGCCGAGGAGGACGACGAGATCCGCATGCGCTGTGCACCGAACCCCAACGGCCCGTGGCACGTCGGCCACGCCCGCATGCCTGCCGTTATCGGCACCTACCGCGAGCGCTATGACGGCTGGTTCTGTGTGCGCTTCGATGACACCGACCCCGAGACGAAGCGCCCCGACCTCGACGCCTACGACGCAATCCTCGATGATCTCGAGTACCTCGGCTTCGAACCGGACGAGATCTTCCGCGCAAGCGACCGACTCGAAACGTACTACGAGCACGCCCGCGAACTGATCGACCTGGGCGGAGCCTACACCTGCTCCTGTTCGGGCGAGGAGTTCTCGGAGCTGAAGAACTCGGGCGAGCCGTGCCCACACCGCGACAAAGACGTCGAGACGGTTCGCGAGGAGTTCGAGGACATGGTCGCCGGCGAGTACAAGAGCGGCGAGATGGTTCTCCGTGTGAAGACCGACATCGAGCACAAGAACCCCGCACTCCGTGACTGGGTCGCCTTCCGGATGATCGACACGCCCCACCCACGCGAGGAGGCAAGTGAGTACCGCTGCTGGCCAATGCTCGACTTCCAGTCCGGTGTCGACGATCACCTGCTCGGCATTACGCACATCATTCGTGGTATCGACCTGCAGGACTCCGCCAAGCGCCAGCAGTTCGTCTACGACTACTTCGGCTGGGAGTACCCCGAAGTCGTCCACTGGGGCCACGTCCAGGTTGATGCCTACGACGTGAAGGTGAGCACGTCGACGATTTCAGCACTCATCGAGGAGGGCGAACTCGACGGCTGGGACGATCCACGCGCACCGACGCTCAAGAGCCTGCGCCGGCGTGGCATCCGCGGTCAGGCAATCGTCGACGCGATGGTCGAACTCGGCACCTCGACCAGCGACGTCGACCTCGCGATGAGTTCCGTCTACGCGAACAACCGCGACCTGGTCGACGATGAGACCGACCGCCGGTTCCTCGTTCGCGACGGCGTCGAACTCCCGCTCGGCGGTAGCCCGCCAGCAGAGGCCAACCCGCCGCTGCACCCCAATCACGAGGAACGCGGCGTCCGCGAGATTCCCGTCGGCGATGCCGTGCTCCTCGAGTCCGACGACCTGCCGGCCCGCGAGGAGCGCATCTGGCTCAAGGGGCTTGGTTGCTTCCAGTACACCCGCGATACGCTCCAGTACACTGGCGAGGACATCGACGTGGTTCGCGAGGGCGACGTCGACGTTGTCCACTGGGTGCCGGCAGCCGAGAGCGTCCCCGTTCGGATGCGGACAATGACCGGCGACGTCTCCGGGCAGGCAGAGCCCGAGGTGGGTGCACTCGAGTCGGACGAGTTAGTGCAGTTCGAGCGTGTTGGCTTCGCCCGGATCGATCGACACGAGGACGACGAGACGGTTGCGTACTATACGCACAGCTAGGCGCTCGCAACTGCGTGAGCGGGATGTGCTGTGTATTGCGGCAGTGAAAATTGAGACGGTGGCGGCGCAAAGCAGGTAGCGGACGATGGTGTGTCGGAGTTGCTGTGGGC
>NZ_AOIN01000064.1 GCF_000337135.1 Natrialba chahannaoensis JCM 10990 | reverse complement strand
AGAGATGTGTATAAGAGACAGCTCCTGGACGTCGATCTCGCCGCGCATCTGTGTCTCGTGTGGGCGGCAGACATATTCGGCCATCTCGTCGGTGACCTCGTCGACTTCGAGCGTCTGCGTTTCGCCTTCCTCGTCCATGTTGTCCGTCTCGAGATCGTCGACGACCTCGTCGTCCTCGTCGACGATCTCGATGTTGTGTTGGGCACCGTCGCCGTTCTCCCAGGTGATGTCGTAGGACTCGCCCTCAAAGAGCACCAGCGTTGGGTTCTCCTCGTCGGCGATCACGTCGGGTTCCATGCCAACCCAGCCGCTCGTAATACCGTCGAGCATGATCTCGTCGACATCTTCCCAGTCTTCGACATCTGCTTCATCGTTGTCGTTCTCATCCGGTGCTGGATCGTCGTCGTCGTTCTCATCATCGTTGCCATTATCGTCTGCACAACCCGCGAGGAACGCTGTTGCACCAACAGCACCCGACACCTTGAGGATTGTTCGTCGAGTCGTGGAATTGTTTTCTGCCATGTCTGCCCCTACGTCGGCGAGTGATGTTAAATCAAATCCGGCAAACTTGTGATATTCTCAGCCATTGAACCCATTATGGGTTTAATTTTACAACATGCATTCAGAATTCGACGACTGTCCTCGGTCGCTACTCGAGTAGCTCGTCGGCGCTGTCAGGACTGGGGTCTGCGACCACGCCGTCCTGTCGACCAAGCACGCGAGCGTGGGGGGCACAGACGAGACGGTTGTCGTCCCAGGGGATGTGTAACTCGACGGCGGCAGCCCGCTCGCAGTCCGGTTCGGCACACTCCATAGCGGCGAAACGACGGCAAGTGACTCAGTCTTTTGGTGACGTTCGCAGCCTTCGATCAGTTAGAACGGGATCAGAAAACGAAGACACCGATGAGGAACCCGAACAGGATCGATACCGTCAGGAGCGCCTGCACTGCTGTCGACGCCAGAATACCGAGCGTCGCATAGATTGCCGATCGGGTGCTCCGGTTGACATCGCCAGCCCGGGCAAACTCGACGACGAAGACGGTCCCGAACAGGCCGACAAGCAGGCCGAGTGGGCCGGTGACGAGCATCAACAGGATGCCGACAACGGCGGCGAGGCCGGACGTGGTCCAGGAGGCCCCGCCAGCTCGTGCCGCGATTGAGCCCGCGAAGTACTCGACGAACAGCGTCACGAGCCCGAGTATCGTCAGCACGATCATGGTAAACGTTCCCGGCTCCGCGAAGTTGGACTGCCACCAGTAGAAGTAGACACCCGACAGCGAGAGCAACCCGCCGGGAACGAGCGGAACAACAGTTCCGAGAACACCGGCAGCGAGCAGCGCAACCGCGACGAGCAAGACCACATCCACCATACACCACTCGACACACGCCCGCATCAAAGCCGTACCGCCTCCGAGCGTCACCGACGCCTCTGAGTGTCAACGCCGATTTTTCTCCAGTACAGTTACATACACGGAGTGACTAGCAGGTGACATGACGACAGAGTCAGCAGCCACGGACCAGTCGGCGCAACCACGAGGGGCCATCATCGTCGGTGCATCTTCGGGTATTGGCGCGGCACTTGCCCACGAACTCGCCGCCGACGGCTACGAGGTCGGCCTGACAGCCCGTCGAACGGAGCAACTGAAAGCCGTCGGCGGTAAACTCCCGACGAAGGCCTACGTTGCTACCATGGACGTCACCGACACCGAAACCGCTCGCGAACACTTCTTCGAACTCGCCGACGCAATGCCGTCCGTTGACCTCGTCGTCATTAGCGCCGGTGTCGGCGACGCGAACTACGCACTCGAGTGGGAGACCGAGCGCCAGACGATCGACGTCAATGTGCGCGGCTTTACGGCGATTGCGACGGCGGCGATGGAGTATTTCGAGTCTCGAGCTGGTGAGAATGGGGTTGAGGCTGAGAGTGAGGATGAAAACAGGAACACGGACGAGAGTCCTGGCGCAGATGGTCACCTCGTCGGACTATCCTCGGTCGCAGCTTACTTCGGCAACGGCGGCACACAGGCGTACAACGCCTCGAAGGCGTACGTGTCGCGCTATCTCGAAGGGCTTCGAAGCCGGCAGGTCGGAAACGACGCGGATATAACGATCACGACCATCGAACCGGGATTCGTCGACACCGAACTCTCGTACGGCTCGTTCTGGGAGTGCTCACCCGAGACTGCTGCGAGCCAGATCGCCGACGCGATCCACGAGGAGCGCGACCACGCCTACGTCACCCGGCGCTGGCGGCTGGTCACGTGGGTATTGAAGGCGCTTCCCGAGTCGGCGATTCGACGGCTGTTCGCCTGACCGCTGCCGATCAGTCTGTTGAGAGAGTCGCAGTACCAGAACCGACGAACACGCCGATGATGGAGACAAAGACACCGAGATACGCTACTCTCCAGGCACCTTCGCCGAGGAATATTGCTAGCAGCACGAAGGTACTGCCAAGCAGCTCAAGCCTCACACCTAACATACCCAATTGATCGGTTGGGATCACCTATGGTCGTTGCTATTTCACGAAGGTTGTTTCGAGTCTCCCCATCCGACCTCACTCGTCGGCAAACCGGTCCCGGACGTTCATCGCTACCTCACTGCCGTACTCGTCGACCAGCGGCTGGAACGCTTTCCCAAGCGCGCGCATACACTGCCCGGTTGAAGTGTACTCGAGTTGCTCTGCCACAGTTGACCATTCCCGTCCTTGCAACGCGCGCAAGACGAGCAGTCGTTCCTCACGCACAGTTAACTCGACGCTGGCCGGTTCCTCGACGAAGTACCGAATCACCACTTCACGGAACGCGCCGGGATCAACATCAAACAGACCAGGGCCGTAGGCTGCGCCGGCGACGACACGCCAGTCGTGTTCGTCGAGCGCCAGCGGCGGTGTCGCCTCCTTCGCAATGGAGTGCAACACCGCTCGGGCTACGTCAGGGTCCAGATCCGCGAGCGAGTCCGAACACAGCGCCGCGAAGCGGCGGGCGAACCACGTTGCGTGGCGGTCGTGCAGTTCCTGCCCCGCCTCGCTCGTCGGAGCCAGTATGAGCACCGAGTATTCCCCGCTCGCATCGTTGCGCGTCGTCGAAACGTGTACCGTTCGAAAGCCGTTCGTTCGCCAGAACTCGAGTAGCCCCGGCGTCGCGCCGAAGCCGGTACCGAGCCAGTCCACCGTCGAGGTAAACTCATCGCGGATGCACTCGAGTAGCCGCGAGCCAAGCCCCCGTGCCCGAACCTCGTGATGGGTCGCGATTCGAACGATGCGGATCCCGGCCGGCTTACTCGCGGATTCATCGCGGAGCTGGCTCGTGAGTACGTCCGGGAGCATGTTCCCGCGGACGCGGCCGCCGTCGTACATCATCGCCCGCGTATCGGCGTCCAGGTTCCCCTCGCGAGCGAGCAGGGCGACGCTGACGACGTGGCCGTCATATACCAGCGCGCGTGCCTCGAGGTTCGGTGCGTCGAGCAATCGGGCGAGGTCGTTCGGCTCGGTCCGGTAGTGGGCGAGCACGAGCAGGCCGAAGGCCTCACGAAGGAGCCGGGCGTCCATGAGCAGGTCATCGGGCTTGAGTACCCGGTAGTCGGCGCTCTCGGGAGTGGCGTCGGCAATGAGCGGTGCGACTGGCGGCCGCGCGTCGAGTAATAGCGCGCGAAAGGCCCATACCTCAAGTGGGTCGCCCGCCGCGTACCGGATCGGTTCGACGAGCGTGTACTCGCTAACTTCGTGGGCACTCTCCGCGAGCCGATCCCGAAATCGGACCGAGAATCCGCGGCCGGCTCCCTCGTAGCCGTGCACCGTCGTCGTGAACGCGACTCGATCGGCGGCGAGGAACGACTCGAGTCGCGACACTGGGAGCGCGGCGGCTTCGTCGACGATCACGATATCCGCGGTGTCCAGTACCGACACTGCCTCTCTTGGGTCACGAAACCAGACACGACCACCCGCGCTCGTGGTGATCTCTCGGGAGGTCCCCTGCGGATCTGTCCGACCGTCCCCATCAGAATCGCAGTTGGCGACGAGCTCGCCGGCGCGAGCGAACAGTTCCGTCGTGTTCCGGAACGCCGGAGCGGTAACGAGGACAGAGTCGCCGCCGAGCGCGAAACTTCCCGCTGCCAGTCCCGCGGCGCTCGACTTTCCGCGGCCACGGTCGGCCTCAAGGACGACAGCCTGCTCGGAGTCGGAGAGCGCCTCGAACGTGGCGAGCGCCTCACGCTGATCTCCGGTAAGACAGGCGTCGTAGGCGGCGGACGGGAACGGTGGGTCCGACGGGGTGGCGCTTTTGTCGCCGTTACCGTTACCGCTACCGTTACCCCCGTCGTCTGCTGGCTGCCAGACCGGTGCCGGATGCGTGAGTCCTGTCTCAGTAATTTCGTGTGTAGCGAGTTCGGTCGGATCGTCCGGAACGCCGGTCGAATCCGTTCCGTCGAACTCGACGATCCCAATGCCACGGTGCTCACGCAGCGTCTCGACCAGTCGCCTTCTGAACCGGCCCGTCACGTCGTCCGTCGTGAACGGTGGGACCGCGAGCGACTCGGCGAACGTCGTGGTCTGGTCGGGCCAGTACTCGAGTCCAGGCGCGAGCACGAGCAGGAGGCCGCCGCCGTCGATGGCACCGACGATACGGCCGAGTGCGTTCGGCTGGAGGTCTCCGTGTGTGTCGAGGACGAGAAGTTGGCGAGTTGTACCGAGCAGTTCTGCCGTGTGTACCTGGCTGAGTTGCTCGCAGCGAAGGCGGTCGTCGGGACCGACGAGTGTCGTGTCGGTGATGGCGACCGGCAGCGTCGAGAGGATAGACTCGAGACAGGCGTAGCCACGTTCTCGGTCGCCGCTGAGGACGAGCGCGCGGCGCTCGGTGGTGTCCTGGGCCTCGCGGTAGAGGTCGGTCGCGAGGGAGCCAACGTTCATAGTCGGTGTTCGGACGCGGGGCCGTAATACTGTCTGGTCTACTCCGTTTGTGTTGATCTTTCCTCGTCTCGTTTCGTCTGGCTCCGTTTGGGCTCGTCTGCTTCCTCATTGTGCCCCTGCTCTCGCACCTGATTTTGTTCGCGTAAGTGACTGTGCGTCCAGGTCACACTCGTCCAGCGTTTTGAACACGCTTTTAAGGGGGGCAACGCTACTGACGTAGTACACCCTACGCGGGGTTGATGATGCTCCTAGCCTTACAGGACCGCCGCCGGGCACAGCCCGGCCTGGGGTTCGGTTTCCGGAGCCGGAGTCGATGCCGAATTCACACCTAATTCGACTCTGGGAACGGAACGCAGGCCGGACCCTCGAGGGCAGGGGAGCGCGAGCCCACGTGTAGGAGAGGTGAACAACCAATGTCAGTCTACGTCACAACCGACATCCCAGCAGACCTCGCAGATGACGCCCTTGAGGCGCTTGAGGTCGCACGAGACACCGGACGAGTAAAGAAAGGAACGAACGAAACCACGAAGGCGATCGAGCGCGGCAACGCCGAGCTCGTTTTCGTCGCTGAAGACGTCTCCCCCGAGGAGATCGTCATGCACCTCCCAGAACTCGCCGACGAGAAGGGTATTCCTGTCGTCTTTATCGAGACCCAGGACGACGTCGGCCACGCTGCGGGCCTCGAGGTCGGCTCGGCCGCCGCAGCCATCGTCGACACCGGAGAGGCCGAAGGCGACGTCGAAGACATCGCCGGCAAGGTCGAGGACCTCGACTGAGGTGATCAGAGATGAGTGCTGAAGAGGAAGAAAGCGGCTCCACGCCCGCCGAGGTCATCGAGATCGTCGGCAAAACCGGCATGCACGGAGAGGCCATGCAGGTCAAGTGCCGGATTCAAGAGGGCGAGAATCAGGGACGAATCATCACCCGTAACTGCCTCGGACCGGTCCGCGAAGGGGACGTACTCCAGCTTCGTGAGACCGCCCGCGAGGCGGACTCCATCGGAGGACAGTAACCAATGGTCGAGAAACGCACCTGCGACTACACGGGCGAAGAGATCGAACCCGGCACGGGCATCATGTACGTCCGCAACGACGGTACCGTGCTTCACTTCGTTGACTCGAAAGCGGAGAAGAACTACAAGCTCGGTCGCGAACCGCGCGATCTCGAGTGGACCGAGGAAGGACGTGCCGGCAAGGGTCCAGCCCAGGCCGACACGACCGCCGACGAGGAAGCCGATCAGGACGAGGTCGTCGACGCAGGCGAAGACGAGGACGACGTTCCTGCCGGGGACGAAACGGTCGACGAGACCGAATCGGATGCTGAGGCAGAGGCAGAGGCAGACGCCGACGCTGACGCAACCGACGAGGAGAGTGAGGCCTAATGAGCGAGCACGAACGCACCTTCGTGATGGTCAAGCCCGACGCCTTCGCGCGTGGACTCGTGGGCGAGGTCATCTCCCGACTCGAAGAGCGCGGACTCAAGCTCGTCGGCATCAAGGTCGAAACGATGCCTCGCGAACGTGCCGAAGAGCACTACGGTGAACACGAGGACAAGCCGTTCTACGACGACCTCGTTGACTTCATCACCTCCGGCCCCGTCGTCCCGATGGTCTGGGAAGGACAGGACGCGACGCGTCAGGTCCGCCAGATGATCGGCGAGACGGACCCACTCGAGGCTGAGGCGGGCACGATCCGCGGCGACTACGCACTTGACCTCGGTCGGAACGTCGTTCACGCGGCAGACCACGAGGACGAGGGCGCAAACGAGCGCGAAATCGCTATCCACTTCGACGAGGACGAGTTGACCGAGTACGGTCAGCACGACGGCGAGTGGCTCTACGAGTAACGCTCGACGCGTTCCAACACAAACACAACAGTCACTGACTGTTCTCCTGTTTCCAACGGCTGTGAGCCGTGGCTCTGTCCTCGCCTGGGGCGCACTGCTCCAAACGTTACGCTCTACAGGCATCCCTTTCCGATTCTGTTAGCCAACCTTTCCTATTCCATTTCCATTTGATTGAAAATTAGGTCCAACAGTGAGACAGGTAGACGTAACATCTAATGTGACGGCTGCTGTAGAGAGCCGTGGTGGTTTCGAATGGTAATATATGGTAGGTGGTCTGTGGATGTGTAAGACAGGACGGGAGTCAACACAGCGTGCGGTCGAGGCGACACCGTCACTCGATCACATTTTTGAACTACTGTCGAACCAACGACGGCGGTATGCGTTGTACACATTATACGAGCAATCGGACGGTGTTGCGACGGTCGAAGAGTTGACTGACGCGATCGTGGCGTTCGATCGGCGCTACGGTGAGTCAGAGGCAGAGTGTGAGTCCGAGTCGACAGCTGTGCGAGGGAACAACTCGCATCATACTGAGGGACAACTCACCACGGACGAGCAACACCACGTGGTCGAGACCGAACTGCAACACGTTCACCTACCGAAACTGGAAGAGGTGGGTGTGATCGAGCACGACCGACGCAGTCAGACGGTTCGGTACTGGTCCCAACCGTCACTCGAGGAGTGGCTCGAACACGCCCATCACAAGGAACGGCGTGCAGGGACCGAACGATAACTGCTGACGAGATTGGGTCGGGTTGGGACGGACAGACGGGTACCGATACCAACTCGTGGGGGCCTGGGGATGCCGACGACTATCTGCCGAGCGACGGCGCGGTCGCGTTCTGGCCGGTGGCGATCTGTGACGAACTGTGGCGCTGCGTGACGAGCCGCGCTGAAAGGTTTAACACGTCACTTGATGACCTTCCAGATGGAGTCGGGGACAACTGGTTCCCGAACGTGATAGTGTGGTATGGTATCATTTCACTCCTGAACACTTAACAGGAGCGGAACCTAACCACTCACTAGGTGTTTACCCATGACTGACCACGAACTTCCACCACTTCCATACGATTACGACGCATTGGAACCGTCGATCTCCGAGCAGGTCGTCACCTGGCACCACGACACGCACCATCAGGGCTACGTCAACGGCCTGAACTCGGCCGAGGAGACCCTCGCCGAGAACCGCGAGAGCGGTGACTTCGGCTCGACGCCCGGTGCGCTTTCAAACGTCACCCACAACGGCTGTGGTCACTACCTCCACACGCTGTTCTGGGAGAACATGTCGCCAAACGGTGGCGGTGAGCCAGAGGGCGATATCGCAGACCGTATTGAGGAGGACTTCGGCTCCTACGAGGGCTGGAAGGGCGAATTCGAGGCCGCTGCCGGCGCAGCCGGCGGCTGGGCGCTGCTGGTATACGACCCAGTTGCGAAGCAGCTTCGCAACGTTGCGGTCGACAAGCACGACCAGGGCGCACTCTGGGGCTCCCATCCAATCCTCGCACTCGACGTCTGGGAGCACTCCTACTACTACGACTACGGTCCAGACCGCGGCAGCTTCATCGAGGGCTTCTTCGACGTGATCAACTGGGACTCGGTCGAGGACGAGTACCAGAAGTGCCTCGACCACTTCGAGTAAGTCGCAACGAGACGAGTAGCTGAAGCAACAGGCTGTGCGGTCCAATCTCGTGTTTTTTGCGTCACCGACCGGCGAGCGACTGCCATCGCCACTGCTCGCCGGACCAAGTATATTGTGAACAAGCACCACTGTTTATCAGTCCGGACAACGACGCGGTCCGTATATGGCCGCCGAGGAGGGACCAGAGTCTCCGTCCGAATCCGAACCCAGTTCCAAGTCTACAGTAGTACCCGACTCCGACGCTGTACCCACCACATCCACCGGTCCAACCACGGATACAGGAACCTCACAGACGGGGTCACTCGAGAGCGCACTCGAGTCCGCTTGTCGTGGCGACGTCCGGTTCGACGAATACACCCGCATCCTCTACGCCACCGACGGCAGCATCTATCAGGCACAGCCGGCGGGTGTCGTCGTGCCGCGAGACGCGGCCGACGTGCAGGCGGCGGTTCGCGTCGCAGCCGAACACGACGTGCCGGTGCTCCCACGCGGTGCAGGCTCGTCGCTCGCCGGACAGGCAGTCGGCCTCGGCTGTGTCGTCCTCGATCTGTCGCGGCATATGGACGAAATTCAAGCCATCAATCCGGAGCGGCGACGTGCCACCGTTCAGCCCGGCGTTGTACAGGACGACCTCGACGCTGCGCTCGAACCACACGGGCTCAAGTTCGCGCCCGATCCGGCCTCCTCGAATCGGGCGACGATCGGCGGCGGCATCGGGAATAACTCGACGGGTGCACACTCGGTTCGGTACGGGATCACGGACGCCTACGTTGAAGCCTGTGAGGTCGTCCTCGCGGATGGCTCACAGATTCGGACGCGAGACATCGTGCTGGACAGTGCGGAGTGGGACCGGCTCGTTGCAAAGGACGACCGCGAGGCTGTACTCTACCGCACCGTTCGGGCCATCGTCGAGGACAACGCAGACGAGATCGAGAACCGCTATCCCAACCTCAAGCGCAGTGTCAGCGGCTACAATCTCCAGAAAGTGATTAGGACCACCGAGCAGGGGGAACGAGTGATCAACCTCTCGAAGCTTATCGTCGGCGCGGAGGGAACCCTCGGCGTCGTCGTCGAAGCCGACCTTTCGCTCGTCACTCGCCCCGAGGAAACCGCGCTCCTTGTCTGTTGTTACGACGACCTCCTCGAGTCGCTCGCCGCTGTGCCTCGGGCACTCGAGTCCGACGCCAGTGCGGTCGAACTCATGGACGAGGACGTGTTTCGACTCGCCGCTGACTCGACGGAGTACGCCGAGTTCGTCGAGCCGATTCCGGACGGGACTGCGGCTGCACTCATGGTAGAGTTCGACTCGGAGGTGGTCGATGACTTGCCGGGCGCGGTCGAACGCACCCGTGCGGAGCTCGTCGAGTCGGGGGCTGCGGTCGAGTCGCTCGAGGCGTTCGACGCCGACGAGCAGGATCGTCTCTGGAAGCTTCGCAAGGCTGCGATTCCGCTGCTAATGAGCATGGCGGGCGATCCGAAACCGTATCCGTTTGTCGAGGACGCTTCGGTTCCACCCGCGGAACTCGCCGAGTACGTCGCCAGCTTTCAGGAGATTCTCGAGACCCACGACACGAACGCATCGTACTTCGCCCACGCGGGCGCGGGGACGCTGCATATCCGTCCCGTCCTGAACCTCAAAGACGAAGACGGCGTCGAAATCATGCGCTCGATCGCCGAGGACGTGACCTCGCTCGCGCTCGAACACGGCGGCTCGTTCTCCGGGGAGCACGGCGACGGCCTCGCCCGGACCGAATTTAACCCCAAACTGTACGGTCCTGATCTCTGGGACGCGTTCAAGGAGGTCAAGTCCGCGTTCGACCCCGACTGGCGCATGAATCCGGGGAAGGTCGTCTACCGCGATGAGGAGCCGACCGACATCCGCGACAATCTTCGCTACGGAGCCGACTATGCGACGCTCGAGCCACGGACGGCACTCGAGTTCGAATCTGAAGGCGGCTTCTCCCATCTCGTCGAACTCTGTAACGGCTGTGGCACCTGTCGTCAGACCGACGGCGACGTGATGTGTCCGACCTACCGGGTGACCGGCGAGGAGATCGCAACGACACGCGGTCGGGCCAACCTGCTTCGGGCGGCGATTAGCGGCGAACTCGACCCCGAAGCGCTCTACGACGATCGATTCCAGTCCGAGGTGCTGGATCTCTGCATCGGCTGCAAGGGTTGTCAGAGCGAGTGCCCGACCGGCGTCGACCTGGCGAAGCTCAAAGCCGAGGTGAAACACCAGTACCACGAGCGCGAGGGCGTCGGCGTGCGTGAGCGTCTGTTCGCGAACATCGACCGCCTCGCTGCGCTTGGGAGCGCCACCGCGCCGCTCGCCAACCGCGCCACAGCAGTGCCCGGCGCGCGATCGGTACTCGAGAAGACCCTCGGCATCGCCCCCGAGCGAACGCTTCCCTCGTTCCGGCGCGAGTCGCTGGTCGACTGGTTCGCGGCCCGCGGGCCACAAGTCGATCCCGGGAACGCCATAGCAGGGGTCGTCCTCTTCCCGGATACGTATACGAACTACTCGAATCCGGAACCCGGACAGGTTGCCGTCGAGGTGCTGGAGGCTGCGAACGTCCACGTCCGGATTCCGGATCTCGGTCCGACGGGCAGGGCCGCCTACTCGCAGGGGCTGCTCGACGACGCCAGCCGACGGGCCGAGACGCTGCTCGAGGAACTCGAGTCGTTCCTCGAACAGGGCTGGTCGGTGCTCTTTCTCGAACCGTCCGACGCGTCGATGGTGGTCGACGAGTACCGGTCGCTGCTCGGCGACGAGTACAGCGAGCGAGTCGACCGTCTTGCGGCGAACGCCTACGGCGTCTGTGAGTTCATCGACACGCACCGCCTCGACGACAGGATTGCGTTCGACTCGAGTGCGGCGGCCGAGGGGCTGACGTATCACGGGCATTGCCACCAGAAAGCTCGCGGTGCAGACCATCACGCTGTCGGCGTCCTCCGGCGGGCTGGCTACGCAGTCGATCCCGTCGACTCCGGCTGCTGTGGCATGGCTGGCAGCTTCGGCTACGAGGCCGAGCACTACGACTTCTCGCGGGCAATCGGCTCGCTACTGCAGGAGAAGCTCACAGCGAGTGCGGGGACGACTGTCGTCGCACCGGGCACTTCCTGTCGGACACAGATCGGCGACTTCAAGGGCGCAGAGCGGCCGGCGCACCCGGTCGAACTGCTCGCTCGTACGCTTGCGGACTGATTTGACCGCTCACAGCAGGCACGAGAACGAACGCTTTAGGCGTCTGACCGGTGTACGTGTGAGCGAACGAATGCCCGTACCCAAATCAGAATTCGACAGCCTGCCGCCGTGTGACTTCTACACACCCGCGGAACTGTTCGAGGACGACCAGATGTACACCGTCTACGAAATCGCTCGCATGCTTCAGGGGCTCGAGGCTGACGCCGAAATCGATCAGGAAACCGAGGCAATCCTGCTCGACTGGGCGATTCCGTGGATTATGACCAACGCCCCAGAGCTCGTGGTCGCCGAACCGCGAAGCGACGACGAACCCGGCTACTACGGGCTGAAGACGGACGAGTAGATGCTTCTGCTCGTCGTTGGCACCGACCGAGTCGACGCCGGCAAGACCACGTTCTCGGTCGGCCTGCTCGAACGCACCGGCGCTCGCGGCTACAAACCCCGCGCGGGCAACGACTTCTGGTTCGACCACGACGACTGCCAGCGCGCGCTCGCAGACGGGCGGCTCTACGGCAAGGACGCCGCCCGACTCGCCGCAGCCGAGCACAGGGGCCGAGATCCCGAAGCCCTCAATCCCGTTCATCGCCTCTGGCGACCGACGCCCAGCGACGGGGCCGGCCTCCTCGGTCGCCATGACCGCGAGTTCGTCGTCGACCGCATCGGCCACGATGACGACGCGACGTACGTCCGAAACGCGACCGCCGAAATACCCGCATCGGTGTCCGAGGCGCTACCACTCGAGGACGCGATTCCCGTCGAGACCGTCGAGGAGTTCAACGCGCTCGCAGAGGAGCGGTACGTCCCAGCGTTCGCTGACCTCGCCACGGAAATCGAGGCGACGTCAGTCGCCGTCGTCGAATCCTACAGCGACATCGCACAGCCACTCCAGTCGCTCGATCCCGCAGCTGTCACAGCGGTTGCCGCAGTCGAACCCGGCCGCGTCCGAATCTACCCCGGTGACCGCTACTGCCGGGCCTGCGAAATCGCGAGCTCCAGCCCGAAAGACGGCGCGCTCGAAAAGCGCGTACCGGACGTACTCGAGTACCTCGATCCGCTTGATCGGGTGTCGTTGCCGCCGCTCGAGAGCGCCGATCGCGACGACCCTGTGGCGATCGCCGACGCGTACAGCACGGCCTACAACGCGTTGCTGGCTGCGGCCCGCCAGGGGACTCGGCCGGCAGACCACTCGGCAGGCACCTCAAAATAGGGTCATTCGGTTGTTTTCCCACTGCCATGTGACACCGATGCCTGTGCGGATTGGTGACACACTGGTTGTCGAACGATCAACTTACAACTACGCAGTGAAACCACCGGGTGATGAAACGACGAACGTTCGTCGGCACACTCGGTGGGGGAGCCATTGCTGGCTTCGCAGGCTGTCTCTCTCGCGAGGATACCGGCGACGAGGACGAGAACGGCGACGCAAACGGTGACGAACAGACACCCGACCCAGAACCCGAAAATCCCGATCTGGAGGGGACGCTTGAGGTCGTCACATACGAGTCGATGGTCGACGGCGATAACCCGGCCGGCCCGTGGCTCAAAGACGCCTTCGAGGAAGCCTATCCCGACGCGGAACTCGAGTGGACCCGCCTGCCGGACCAGGGGATCAACCACTACATCAACAGCGCCGAGCAGGGCGAGTCGATCGACCCCGACGTCTACCTCGGGCTGAACATCGACGATCTGGTGACCGTCGACGACAACCTGGCGGACGGCGGCCTGTTCCGCGAACTCAACACCGGCCGAATCGAGCGCTCGGGTCGCATTCGTGATGGGCTCGACATGGGCGACCCGCACGACCGTGTGCTGACCTACGACACGGGCTACATCAGCCTCGTCTACGATGAGACCGAAGTCGACGAACCACAGACGTTCGAGGACCTGCTTGACCCGGCCTACGAGGACGCGCTGCTCGCCCAGAACGCACAGACCTCGGACCCGGGCCAGGCGTTCTTACTCTGGACCATCGACGCCTTCGGCGAGGACGGCTACCTCGACTACTGGCAGGACCTGCAGGACAACGGCGTCCGCGTGCTCGACGACTGGACCGAGTCCTACTACGGTGCGTACATGAACGAGGAGCGCCCAATAGTCGTCTCCTACTCGACGGATCAGGTGTTCGCCTCCGCGGAGGGCCACGACCTCAGCCGTCACCAGGTCGGCTTCTTGAACGACCAGGGCTATGCGAACCCCGAAGGGATGGCGATCTTCGAGGATGCGGATCAGCTCGACCTCGCGTACGCCTTCCTCGACTTCGCACTCTCGAACGATTCACAGGCCGAAATCGCAGAACGGAACGTCCAGTTCCCGGCCGTCGAAGACGAGTACGTCGACCTCGACGAGGAATTCGACCAGTACGCCTACGTGCCGCCGGAGGCCGTGACGGTCGGCTACGACGACCTCCGCGGAAACGTCGACGACTGGGTCGACGACTGGGCGCGCGAAGTCGCGAGCCAGTAAGACTGTGTCCCGGCGGGGGACTGATTCGCGGGCGCAGTCAGAGTCGGAATCTGAACCTGAACCGGGTTCGGTTTCGGATTTAGATTCGGATTCGGATTCGGACATAGATTCGAATTCGAACCCGAATCCACAGCCTGAATCTTCGACCCAGTCTGCGAATCAGCGCGAGAACGAACGCGATTCGACGAGCACACAGCTTCGACATTGGCTCGACAGCCACGTGCTCGCGCTGCTCGCACTTGCCACCGCCGCCGTCCTCGCGGTCATGCTCTACCTCCCGACCGGCGTCGTCCTCGTCAACGCCGTCGTCGAGGACAGCATCCCAACACTCGCGCCGTTCGTCGATGTCCTCACAGACCCCTTCTACTTCGGCGTCCTGGCAGACGTCTTCGCGGACCCGCTCGCGATCGGCGAGCACCTCCACGCACTCGCCGGCTGGCTCGCAGCCATCTCGATTTCGGTCGGACTCGAGTACCGACTCCCACTGCCGTTCGTGCAGTTCGAGCTGCCGATCCCCTGGGTTGGCGTCGAGACGCCCGGCGTCCGGCAGGGACTGTTCGGCTTTACGGCGTATCAGGCCGCGCTGTCGACGATTGCAAGCGTCGCGATCGGGCTGCCGGCGGCGTACATCCTCGCGAACTACGAGTTCTACGGCCGGCGAACGCTGCGCTCGCTGACGATTCTGCCGTTCGTGCTGCCGGGCATCATGGTCGCGGTCGGCTTCTACGCGATGTTCGGCCGCTCTGGAACGCTGAACACGATTCTTGGCGGAGTCGGCCTCGGTCCGGTTGCGTTCGTCGAGTCGAACCCGCTCGCGATCGTCATCCTGGCCCACGCGTTCTACAACGCGCCGCTGGTCGCTCGGATTACCGTCGCCGCCTGGGAGTCCGTCGACATCCGGGCCGTCGAGACTGCTCGTAGCCTCGGCGCGAGCGAGCGCCGGGCCTTCCGGGATGTCGTCGTGCCACAACTTGTGCCGGCTGTCCTCACCGGCGCGCTGTTGACGTTCATCTTCACGTTCATGACGTTTCCAATCGTGCTTGCGCTCGGTGGTCTCCAGCTTGCGACTGTCGAGGTCTGGATCTACGACCGCATCCAGCGTCTGGACTACACCGAGGCCGCGACACTGGCTGTCCTCGAGACAATCCTCTCGCTCGGGCTGACCTACGCCTATCTCCGGTACGAGTCCGCCCAGACGGGACTCTCGCAGGCGGCCTCGCCGCCACCGAAGGAGGCGCTATTTCCCGATCTCCAGACGGTTCTCTCTCCGCGACGGCTCGCCATCCTCGGCTACGGGCTCGCCGCGCTCATCCTCTTCGTCGGCCCGCTCGCAAGCCTCGTCGTCGGGAGCCTGACGGATGGGAGCGGCTTTACGCTGCGAAACTACGCCTTCCTGTTGGAGCGCCAACTCGAGGGCGAGAGCTTTCAGACCCAGCCGTGGCCGGCGATCCGAAACTCGCTTCTGTTCGGCGTTGCGACCCTCGTGGTCGCGGTGCCGATGGGCGTCGTCATCTCGGTGCTGACGGTTCGGGCGGGTCGGAGCGGGACGATTATCGACACCCTCGCAATGCTTCCGCTCGCGGTCAGCGGGGTCGTCTTCGGCATCGGACTGCTTCAGGGACTCGTCTTCGGCATCTCGCTACCCGGCGGCTGGCAGTTCCAGGTGACCGGCGCGGTCGCCATCGTCGTCGCGCACGCGGTCGCGGCCTACCCGTTCGTCACCCGAAACGTCTCACCGCTGCTTTCGAATGTCGATCCAGCGATGGTCGAGTCCGCACGTGCACTTGGCGCGTCGCGATTCCGGGCGCTGCTCGATGTGGAGCTCCCGCTGGTCGCGAGCGGTATCGTCGCCGGCGCGGCGTTCGCCTTTGCCATCTCGATCGGTGAGTTCTCTTCGACGGTGATTTTGGCCAGCGGGAGCGAGAGCTACACGATGCCAGTCGCCGTCGAACGCTACCTCGGTCGCCGAACCGGCCCCGCAATCGCGATGGGGACGCTCCTCTTATGCGTCACGGCGGCCAGTTTCGTCGTCATCGACCGCGTCGGCGGGAGGTACGAACTGTGACGGAACTTCGACTTGCGGGTGTCTCGAAGCGCTACGGTGACACAGAGACGAGCACCACGGCCGGCGAAAGTGAAGCTGAAGCGATCGCCCTGCAGAACGTCGACCTCACCGTCAACGACGGCGAGTTCTTCACGCTTGTCGGACCCTCTGGCTGTGGCAAGACGACCACGCTACGGACCATTGCCGGTTTCGAGGAGCCGACGACCGGTACCGTCACCTTCGACGGCGACCCGATGACCGGCGTCCCGCCCGAAGACCGGGATGTCGGCGTCGTCTTCCAGAGCTACGCACTCTTTCCACACCTCTCGGTCGCCGAGAACGTCAGCTACGGGCTCAAGTTTCGAGCACCGCCCGCAGGACTGACTGTGGATGAGCGTGTGCGCGAGCTACTCGAGTTAGTCGACCTCGAGGGGATGGGAGAGCGCGATCCGGCGCAGCTCTCTGGCGGCCAGCAACAGCGGGTTGCCCTCGCTCGTGCGCTCGCGCCGGCACCGGAGCTGCTCTTGCTCGACGAGCCGATGAGCGCGCTCGACGCCAGACTGCGTGAGTCGCTTCGCCGGCAGCTCTCACGGATCCAGTCCGAACTCGATATTACGACGGTCTACGTCACGCACGATCAGGCGGAAGCGCTCGCGATTTCGGATCGCCTCGCGGTGATGCACGACGGAGAAATCGAACAGATCGGCCGGCCGAAGGACGTCTACCGCGAGCCGGACTCACGCTTCGTCGCCGAGTTCGTCGGCGACAATAACGTCTTCGACGGCCGGGTGGTCGATCACGACGGCGAGCGTGCGACCGTCGCAGTCGGGGAGACACAGACGAGGGTTACACTCGCTGGCGTTCCGACGGACGCGACGCACATTGCTGCTTGTGTGCGCCCAGGTGCGCTTCGTCGCGAGACGACGCAGAATCAGCTCACTGTCGACATCGAGACTACCGAGTTCCTCGGCGAACGCGTTCGCGTTCACGGCCACTGGAACAGCGTTCCGATCGTCCTCCGGCTCGCGGAGCCGCCCAGCGGTGAGACGTGTTCGGTCGGGTTCGAGCCCGAGGCGGCTCACGTGATCTCTTCGAGCGAGACGTAGTCGATTTCGGTGTTTGAGCCCTAGTTCGATTGCTGCTTACTATCGGTACCATCGCTACTGCCGCCACTATCGCTACAATCATCAACACCGTTCCCATCACCAACACCGTCACCGTCACCGTCACCGTCACCGTCACCGTCACAACCGCCCCCTCTCACGCCTGTCTCGCCATCCGCCCCGACAACTCGACGTGATCGTACGGCTCGTTCGTCACACTTGGGCCATGTCCCGTGTGCATCTCGGCGAGGTCAGTATCGATGGACTCGAGTACCCGGTCGATGCTCTCGATTAACGTCTGGCGATCGCCCTCGGGTAGGTCCGTGCGGCCGAAGCTCCCGTTCTGGAAGATCAGGTCGCCAGCGAAGAGGATGCCGGCGTCGGCGTCGTAAAAACAGAGGTGGTCGTCCTTGTGGCCGGGTGTGTGGAGGGCGGTGTACTCGCCGTCGCCGAGCGCGATGGTCGTGCCGTCCTCGATGGCGTGGTCGACGCCGTCGATCGTGTCGTCGTAGCCCCAGATGTCGACACCGAAGGCCTCCGTGACCGCAGCAACGTTGCCGACGTGGTCGCGGTGAGTGTGCGTGAGGACGACGGCGTCGAGGTCGTCAACTCGGGACTGAACCGCATCGACGACATCGAAGTTCGCCCCGGTGTCGACCAGTACGGTTCGGTCGCCTTCGACCAGAAAGACGTTACTCGTGAAGGCCTGGACACCCTGTGCGAGGTTGTGGATCATAGCGAGCCCTATGGAGGCGAGGGGTTTGTGCGTATCGACACTTGCTGACACTGACACCGCTTGCTGACACCAACACCGACACCGAAACAGACGCAGACGCAGACAGTGGTTCTCGGTGCGGAGCGATTTCGACGACCGGAGGCTGTTCAACCTACACACTACCGAACAGGTCGCTGGTCTAGCGGTACTCGTATTCACAAGCATTTTTAGCTCCGGCACGTAGTGAGCAACGAATGTATCGGCCGGTTTCCGTCGGACTCGTTGCCATCGGCGTTCTCCTCGTTGCACTCGGTATCGGCGCGACCGTTGTTCTGGGCGCGCCGACGGGGGGTAGTGGCGATGCCGGGACGGTGGCCGACGTTCAGACAGCGGAAACGATACCACAGTCGCTCTCTCCGCAAACACAGACACATTACTCGGACACTGAGACGCAGCAGCTGATCCAGCAGACGACCCAGCAACACGGCTCTCCCACCCAGCAGCAGTACGTCCCCGATTCGCGCGAGTTCGATCGGCGGACGTTCGAAATCACGGTCCACGAGAACGGGAGTGCAACCTGGACGTTCCGCTACGAACAGCAACTCGAGGAAAGCGATAACGAGACGGAGACGAACACGCCGGAGAACTTCGAGGCGTTCGCGGAAGAATTCGAGTCGGAGGAGACTGAGTTCTACCAGCGGTTCGTCGAGCAGGCGGGTTCACTCACAGACAGCGGGTCGGAGATCACGGATCGCGAAATGGACGCGACTAATTTCGACCGTCGCGCAATGGTCGATGGGCAGATCAACCCGAGGGGAATCGTCGAGATGTCCTTTACGTGGCACGGGTTCGCAGCCTCGGAGAACGGCACGCTCGTCATCGGTGACGTCTTCCAGAGTGTGTTCCTGTCGAGCGACCAGACAATTGAAGTTCAGCCCGGTGACGGTCTCGTCTTCGAACATGTCGAACCGGAGGCTGAGTACGTCGGGACGACGCTATCAGACGCCGATACGGTCCGATGGAGCGGCGAGCACGAGTTCCTCACCGGACACCCGCGCGTCGTCCTCGAGTACGAAGATGGCGGTTCGGGCGGCATTTCCGGGAGTAGCATTCCGTCGCTCTTTGGTGACCAGTCGACCGGCACGGTGCTGGTCGCACTCGCGCTTACTCTCGCGGTTGTGGCCGGACTAGTTCTCGCTGGGCTCTGGTACCGTACGCGGGGTCAGGATGGAACTGGTGCTGGTGTTGGTACTGGTACTAGTGGTAGCGACACGAGCCGCGATGGGAGCGGTGCTTCCGTTGTTCCAGGGCTCGGTGGGCGTACGGGAGACGAGACGACTGCAGAGAGTGGATCGGACTCCCGTGTAGCTAGTGCTGGTAACGAATCAAGCAATGGTCCGTCTCCGGGAGCCGGCGAAACTGCCGACGCTGGCAGCTCCGGACCGACGCCGGACCCCCTCTCCGAGGATGACCTGTTGACCGACGAGGACCGAGTCGTCAAACTCATCCGCGAGAACGGCGGTCGGATGAAACAGGTCAACATCGTTGACGAAACCGGTTGGTCGAAATCCAAGGTGAGCATGTTGCTCTCGGAGATGGAAGACGATGGAACGATCAGCAAACTCCGCGTTGGACGTGAGAACATCATCAGCCTCGAAGGATTCGAACCGGAGGCGACGAAGTCGCCGTTCGACGAACAGTAGTGACGTACGACGAGTAGCAATAACGTGTGACGAACCTATCGTGACAATTATCACACCTACGACCGGTACATTGTCACACAGTTGTCGTGTGACCGGTATGGTGTGATCCGATGTACAGTGACCTGCAGTGAGACTCTCCTCACGAGCAGCGTTTGCCGTACTCTGTCGTGTGACGTTGGCGCACTCCGGCGCTGAAACGGAATGCTTAAACATCGTAGCGCGCTACGTGAAAGTACGTTCGCGACGAACCGCGACGGGCTCCGATGGTGTAGTCCGGCCAATCATATTGCCCTCTCACGGCAATGACCAGGGTTCGAATCCCTGTCGGAGCACTTCTTCACTTTCAATTCGTTACTGAGCCACTGCAGTCGCTGTTTCACAGAATCGAGGTACTACACCCAGCTCTATCCCGTCTGATCCGGGACGCACCCGCGACGCACCAGACTCGGTGCACGCCGATTCGAAATTGAATGGTGGTGCACTCGATTTATATACTCCGCCAGGACAGTACCACAGAATATAATTTTCCAAATCGTAGTAAATACTCATCTCATACTGGCTGTTCGTCCCTGCTGAACCTATCGACACAAATAAACGAAGAACTGCATGACAATAGTTCACTCGAACCATCAGTAACTATCATAGAAAACGATTGATGACGGCCGCCTGAGGCCCTGCAAGGCTTTTTTACCATCCACCCACACGTCTCTGCTATGCAACTCCACAACAGGGATGTCCGACAGGACGTCCGAGAACTCGGCGCACTACTCGGTGACGTTCTCGAGGACCAAACCTCGCGACAGGCCTTCGAGACGGTCGAGTCGTGTCGGCGGGCGGCGATTGACTACCGAGCCGGCGAACTCGAGTCCCGTGACTCACTTATCGCCGAACTCGAAGGACTGTCGCCACACCAGCAGCGCATCGTCGCGCGAGGGTTCACCTCGTACTTCGAGCTGATCAACCTGGCCGAAGAGCGCGAGCGGGTGCGTTCGATCCGTACCGAGTCCCAGGAAGGAACGCTTGAGGACAGCCTCGAAACGGCGGCTGCAGAACTCGGTGAGGAGGACATCGAAACCGTTCAGCAAGTGCTCGACGACGTACTGATCGAGCCAACGTTTACGGCGCACCCGACCGAGGCGCGACGCAAGACGGTCAAGTCGAAGCTACGCGCGATTTCGATGGCACTCGAGACGCTCGATGAGCGGCTGTTGACCGACAAGGAGTCAGGGCAGGTCTGGGCGGACATCGACTCGGAGGTGACGAGCCTCTGGCAGACGCCCCAGGTTCGCAACCGCCAGCCCGAACCGGAAGACGAGGCCCGAAACGTCCAGTGGTACCTGCAGAACACGCTGTTTGACGTGGTCGGCGAGATCTACGACGAGTTCGCCGACGCGATCGACGAGGAGGTAGCGAGCGACCTCGATATCCCGAAGCTGTTCGAGTTCCGCTCGTGGGCCGGCAGCGACCGGGACGGGAACCCCTACGTGACGCCTGATGTGACCGCGCGGACGCTCGAACGCCAGCGGTCGGTCGTCCTCGAACGCTACCGCGAGCAGCTCAAACGCCTCTCGGGCGTGTTGAGCCAGGACGGAAGCCGGATCGACCCCGGCTCCGAATTCCAGGCCGCACTCGAGTCGGATCGCGAGCGACTGCCGGGGACTGCCAAGACCGCGGCGGAGCGGTATCCGGACGAACCGTACCGACAGAAGCTCAAGCTGATGCGCGAGCGGCTTGATCGTGTGGGTGACGTTCGACCGGGCGGCTACGACGACGCCGAAGAACTGCGAACCGATCTCACAACCATCGCCACGAGCCTGCGAGACAACGGCGCGGCGAGCGTCGTCGAGGCCCACGTTGATCCAATTCGACGGCAGGTCGCCACGTTCGGCTTCTCGCTTGCGAGTCTCGACCTGCGAGACCACCAGCAAAAACACACCGACGCGATCGCGGAGGCACTCGAGTCCGAGGAGATCGACTACCACGCCCTGTCCGAAGACGAACGGACGGAGCTGTTGACCGACGCGATCTTGCAGGACGAACCGGTGATCGACCTGGCCGGTGCCGTGAGCGACGAGCTCTCGGACGACTCCGCGCGCGTTCTGCGACTGTTCAACAGTCTCGCCGACTGGCAACGCGAGTACGGCGTCGAGGCAATCGACACCTACTGTATCTCGATGACCGAGGAACCGAGTCACGTCCTCGAGGTGCTGTTCCTGGCCGATCAGGCTGGTGTCGTCTCGCTACCAGAGCACTGTGGTATCGATGTCGTCCCGCTGCTCGAGACCGAGTATGCGCTCTCGGGGGCGCGCCGGATCATGGGCTCGCTGTTCGAGAACGAGGCCTACGTGCAGGCGCTCGAAGCGCGCGGACGCACCCAGGAGATCATGCTCGGCTACTCCGACTCGAACAAGGAGAACGGCTTCCTGGCGGCGAACTGGTCGCTGTACAAGAACCAGCGCCGACTCGGGGAGATCTGCGACGACCACGACGTGACGATGCGGCTGTTCCACGGCCGCGGTGGCTCCATCTCGCGGGGTGGCGGGCCGATGAACGAAGCGCTGCTCGCGTTGCCGAACAGCACTGTGACGGGCCAGGTCAAGTTCACCGAGCAGGGCGAGGCGATCGCCGAGAAGTACGCCAACCCGCGCATCGCCGAGCGCAACATCGAGCAGATGCTCAACGCCCAGCTTCGGGCGCGCCTCTACGCGAAAGACCAGCCTGAAGACGAGATTCGCGAAGAGTGGGTCGACGCCATGGAGACGATGGCCGACTCGGCCCGCCGCGAGTATCGCGATCTCCTGGAGAGCGACGGCTTCGTCCGATACTTCGAACAGGCGACGCCGATCACTGTCATCGAGAACCTCGACCTGGGATCGCGGCCTGCCTCGCGCTCCGGCGAGCGCACCGTCGAAGACCTGCGAGCGATTCCATGGGTGTTCTCCTGGACTCAGTCCCGGTGCATCCTGCCGGGCTGGTACGCCATTGCGACGGGTATCGACGCATACCTCGACGATGGTGGTGACGTGGAAACCCTCCAGACGATGTACGAGGAATGGTCGTTCTTCCGAACCACGCTCGACAACGCCGCACTCTCGCTCTCGCGGACCGAACTCGAGATCGCCGAGCAGTACGCGAACCTCGCGGACGAGGACCTGCGCGAGCAGTTCTTCCCACGGCTGACCGGCGAATACAAGCGTGCAGCCGACCTGATCACCAAGATCGGTCAGCGTGACCAACTCCACACCCGCGACTGGCTGGGTGAGAACCTGGAGCGACGAAACCCCTACGTCGACCCGCTGAACTTGCTTCAGACGTACCTGCTCGACCAAACTCACCGGACGGACATCGAAGAACGGACGCTCCGGCTGACGGTGAAGGGAATCGCGGCGGGGATGAAGAACACGGGATAAGCACACTCCGGTGACGATACGGTACTCGAGTTTTCAGTCGCTCTCTACCTGACTCTACGCTGTCGACTCCTCGACAGTCGGCACCGGCACCGACTCCAGCACACCGTTGACGACCTGCGACTTCGCGACGCCGTTAACCGTCGCGTCCGGCGTCAACACCAGCCTGTGGGCCAACACCGGCTGGGCAACGCGCTTGATGTCGTCCGGCGTCACGTACGACCGACCGACGATCGTCGCATACGCCCGCGCCGCCTCGAACAGTCGCTGGGTGCCACGCGGCGACACGCCCGTCTCGACACGGCCATCCGCACGGGTTTCGCGGGCGAGCGCGGCGACGTACTCGAGTAGGTCTTCGTCCACCCGGACTGTCTCGGGTACTTCTCGGAGTTGTCCGACCTGCTGGGGTTCGAGGACGGCCTCGACGGACGGACTGGTGGTTTCTCGGTCGGCGCGGCGACGGAGGAGTTCGACCTCGCCGGCTTCGTCGGGGTAGCCCATCGATGTTTTGACGAGGAAGCGGTCGACCTGCGCTTCGGGGAGCGGGAAGGTCCCTTCCTGTTCGACGGGGTTCTGGGTGGCGATGACGACGAAGGGATCGGGTAGCTGGCGGGTCTCGCCGTCGACGGTGACCTGGCCTTCCTCCATCGCTTCGAGGAGCGCGGCCTGGGTTTTCGGCGGTGCGCGGTTGATCTCGTCGGCGAGGACGACGTTTGCGAAGATGGGGCCCTGGTTGAACTCGAAGGTTCGCTCGCGTTCGTTGAAGATGTGGGTACCGGTGACGTCGGCGGGGAGCAGGTCGGGGGTGAACTGGATGCGCGAGAACGAGAGGCCGAGTGCAGTGGCGACGCTGCGGGCGGTGAGCGTCTTGCCGGTGCCGGGGACGTCCTCGACGAGGACGTGGCCGCGACCAACGACGCCGACGAGGATGTCTTCGGGGAACGCGCGGTCGCAGATGACGGCGTCGTCGATGGTCTGGAGGACGGCCGAACACTCGCTACTGGCCTGGGTGACGTCCATGGAAACGCCGTCGGCCGCTCGTGTCAAATGAGTTTCGCTCCCAGTGAGTTCCGGACTGCGTTCGGTGTCCGCTGTGTATCCGTCGGTATCCCACTCACTGACGATCTACAGAGCGTCCGTGAACCGCTCCCATCCTGCGAAACAGATCGAAACCGGTAAAAACGATACCCGAGTACAAACAGGTGAGCCGAGATAGCCTAGCCCGGCCAAGGCGGCAGATTCGAAATCTGCTGTCCTCACGGACTCGGGAGTTCAAATCTCCCTCTCGGCGTTTTTGGAGCAACAAATCGATGAGCGGTGCATAGCGACGCGAATCAACGAGTTGCTGCAAAACGACACAGAGATTTGAATCAGGGAGGTCGCACGCTCGCGAACGAAATGAGCGAGACCGTCCGACTGTGGTTCAAATCTCCCTCTCGGCGTTTTCCGCGAACTAACATCACTGAGCACCGTGTAGCGTGTGCTCAGAATCCGTGAGCGGACACGTTCACGGGAATTTGAACGAGGCCAGACGCGCGCAACGAAGTGAGCACGTCTGGACGTTGTTCAAATCTCCCTCTCGACGCTTCTACAGCGACCAACACCGACGAGCGACGCGTGGCGTGAAGCGCCACGACGGTCGAGCGGTGAAACCGCGAGATGCGTCGCGGCGTGAGTCAACCTGTCAGCATGCTCGCCGGGATTTTCTTCCACCCCTCGTGCATATAGCGCTCTCATAGTCACCTCTGGTTTGTGCTCCGAGGCACGGTACTCGAGTACCGTCCATCACCGTATTGTGAGTCCTCTGTCTGAGCACCCCATTACCATCCATTGGAAGCGTCGGACGTACAGAGCAAATCCGCTGGTCGGCTAGGTTGTCGCCGTCACCTGCAGGGTAACGCCTTATTCGCGTTCGTCTGGTCGGTTATTGTGTCAGTGAGTATCAATGGGAACGGCTGTATTCGATCGACGACGGGAGGTGAGCGACGGCAATGACTGACGCTGGTGAGCGAGACGGTGAACAGCCACATGACACCGGGTCCATTACCGATCGGACTGAAACCGACGAGGAGACATCGTCACCGGAGGAGGTGACCGACACGGGTGAACTGTTCCATCCACTCGGAGAGGATGCCCAGACCGATTTTCGGGACATGCTCGAGGAGACCGAGTACGATGCAGGCCTTGGGATGGAGATGGCTCGAGACGCGATGCGGCTTACGAAGGGCGAACTCTCCGAGGAGGAGTTCTACGACCGCTACCACGATGACGTGGTCGACGAGTTCGGCGAGGATGACCGGCCGATGGCCGAACGGATCGAGGAGGCCCGGGCAAACGGCACTCTCGACGATGCGCTGGCACGGTTCGGAACGGACGACGAATCTCGTCGCGACGTGATCAAGAAGATGGGTGTCGGCGCAGGCGCGTTCGGACTCACGGCCTGGGGCGCGTCGAACGGTGACGAGCGAGAGCCCGCCATCGGCGCTGTGCAGGACGACAACGGTGAGGAAAACGGTGCGGACGGAGACGGAACCCAGTGGGGTATGGTCCTCGATCACGAAACCTGCGACGGCTGTCTCGCCTGTGTTGTCGCCTGCAATGACGAGCATAATTGGAACGACGGTGCGAACTGGATGTACATCCTCGCTTACGAGGATGGGACGGTCGAATCGCCGGACGAAGAGGAGTTCGACGACACGCGCGATTTCAACTTCTTGATCCGGCCCTGCCAGCACTGTACCGACGCCCCCTGCGAGAAGGTCTGTCCGACCACGGCGCGCCACACCCGCGAGAACGGTGGGCTCGTTCTCACGGATTACGACATCTGTATCGGCTGTCGGTACTGTCAGGTCGCCTGTCCCTATGGTGTGAACTACTTCCAGTGGGAGGATCCCGAGGTTGAAGCTCCCTCCGAGGAACTTGAGGAGGACATGATGTTCGACGAGCGCGGCCGCTGGGTGAGCGGACGTGGCCCACGCGGTGTGATGGAGAAGTGCATCTTCGACCCGGCCCGGCAGGACGGACAGATGGGTGAGGAGATGGTCGGGACGACCGCCTGCGAGGACGCCTGTCCGCCGGGCGCGATCCAGTTCGGGGACATGAATGACCCCGAGAGCGATCCCCAGCAGTACCTCCAGAACGTGCCGCTTGCGAGGGCACGAGAGCACGACCCCGATGACGAAGTGCTTCAGGAGGCAATCGCGATCGTCGAGGGCGAAGAGGAGGGAGCCGATGAGGGCGACGATGGCATGACCGAGGAGGAAGCGATCCGACTGCTTCGCGGCGAGTACGGTGACAACGATTCCTCGTTCAAGCTGCTAGAGGAGTTCGGCACGAATCCGAATGTTATCTACCTCGGCAACGAGCCGGGTCCCGACGCCGAGCAGGTTCCCGGACCGGTCGCCTACGAGGATGTTGGGCAGATCAACAACCGGATGGAGGTCACCGACGAGCGGACGTTGGACGGCCTCGAACTCTGAGACACTGGGTGAGCGTTCCCTTCTCTTTCGATCGGCCAGTCCTGTTGGTGTTATTGATGGTCTCCTGCGCCTGAAGACGCCTAAAGGCGCGGGTATTCTCCTTGTTCTTTATGTTGATTCAGTCATACGGATTCGTATGAACACTCGTGGCCGCCTTTTCGTCGGCCTCCTCTGGCTCGGTGTCGCTGCTTTGATGGCGACGACGATCCTCGTCGAACCCGGCTTTTCGGCATCGGCGAGCGAACTCGCTCGGCTGTTCGTGGTTGCACTCGCGGTCTTTCTGGCCGTTGTCTACCTGTTCGATCCGTGGAATGTGTTGAGTCGCCAGCCATTCCATTGAGACCGGACTGGTACTACCACGGGCAACCCCGTCTCTGTTCAATCACCCGCTGGCGCGAGCGGCCGCTGATCGACCGCGAGCAACCGATCGAGTGCATCGACCATCGCCTCGACGCTCGCTCGGGTGATGTCCGCCTCGCTGCGAGCAACCGTCACCGAGCGATCGTTTCGCACCATCGTCACCTCGACAGTGACGACCGCATCCGTCCCGCCCGTCACCGCGTCGACGTGGTAGGACTCGAGTTCGGCGTCGGCCGAGGAGCCGAGGGCCTCCCGGATCGCTGAGACGGCCGCATCGACGGGACCGGAGCCCGTGCCGCTTGCGACCCGTTCCTCGCCGTCGACATCGAGACGGATACTCGCCGTGGGGACGGCTCCGCCGCTCGTCGCCGTCAGGTCGAGCAGGTCAACGACGCGCTCGCGGTCGTCACCAGTCACGTCCTCAGTGATGGCGAGCAGGTCGGCGTCCGTAACGCGCCGGCCGCGGTCGCCGAGTTCGGTGACCCGCGTTGCGATCTCAGCCACTTCGTCGTCACTCGCCTCAACGTCGTGCTCCTCGAGTGTGGCCGCGACGCCGGCCCGGCCGGTGTGCTTGCCGAGGGCGAGGCGACGCTCACGGCCGACGGTTTCGGGCGCGTAGGGCTCGTACATCTTATCGTCTTTGAGAGTGCCGTCCGTGTGGATGCCGCTCTCGTGGGTGAACGCGTTCTCGCCGATGACGGCCTTGTTTGGCGGGAGTTCGACACCGGTCGCTCGCGAGACGCGCTGTGCGAGGCCGTACAGCGTTTCGAGGTCGACCGTCTCCACGTCGTACACGTGTGAGAGCGCGATGGCGACCTCCTCGAGGGCGACGTTGCCGGCACGCTCGCCGAGGCCGTTGACCGTGCAGTGGACGAGGTCTGCGCCGGCCGAGACGGCGGCGAGCGCGTTCGCCACGCCGAGGCCGAGGTCGTCGTGCGTGTGCGCGCTGACCGGCCCGAGTTCGGCGAGCCGGGAGACGGCCGCCGTCGTGTGTTCTGGACCGGTGTGGCCGACCGTGTCGGCGAAACAGAACCGGTCCGCACCCGCCTCGAGCGAGGTTTCGGCGAGCTCCGCGAGGTAGTCGAGATCCGCCCGGGAGCCGTCCTCGCCGATCACCTCGACCCAGAGGTCGTGCTCGGTCGCGTACTCGACCAGTTCGGCCGTCGTCGCGAGGTTATCCGCACGTGAGGTGCCGACCTTCCCCTCGACGTGGCGGTCACTCGAGGGCACGACGATGTGGACGCCGTCGACGCCGCACTCGAGTGCCTGGTCGACGTCGCCGCGAATGCCGCGACAGAAGCTGGTGACGAGGGCGTCGAGGTCGAGGTCGGTGACGCGGGAGATAGCGCGGCGTTCGCCGGCACCGGTGCAGGCGCTGCCGGCTTCGATGACGCTGACGCCGGCGCGCTCGAGGGAGCGGGCGAGTTCGACCTTTTCGTCGGGCGAGAGCGAGACGCCGGGGGCCTGTTCGCCGTCGCGGAGTGTGGTGTCGAGGAGTTGAACGGTGCGGTCTGGATCGATCGTCTGGTCGGGGGTTGGTGTCTGTGAGTGCATTGGAGTGGTGGTGGTGGGTGTGGGTGTTGTCTGTGGGTGTGGTTGTCGGCGTAGGCGTGGCTGTGGGTGTGGCTGTGGTTGTGTCCGAGGCCGTAGCTGCGGTTGCGTTCGTCGCTGTGGATCTGTCGCTGTCGGCGTCTTCGCCAGTGCTGGTGCTCCCGTCGTCGCCAGCGTCAGCAGCGTCGGACGCAGTATCGGTTACTGTCGATGCAGATGAAACAGAAGCAGTGGCAGTGGCAGCGGCAGCGTCAGTTTCAGTAGCAATCTCAGTCTCAGTACGACCGCGGAGGACCGAGGCGAGACTATGTGTGCCGTATAATTTCGCGTCCAGCCGGATCGCTCCGACTTCCTCTATCCTCCGGCGATGAGACCGAATCAGAATCTCGTGCCATTGTACCTCGGTCTACTGTGACACACCGTCTTAAGCACGTCGACCACGGTACTTTCTGCGCTGTCGCCTCAACCAGTTTGCACGACGCTAGTCGTCGATCAACGCAACCTCGTCACCCGGCTCGACGCCAGCCGCAGCGCCGGCGGGTAACTCGAGTATCGTGTCCGCGCGATCGCGGGCGAAGCCGCGCCACGGTCGGAGTTGTTCGACGCGCTGGACGACGCCGTCGGCGACCCAGATGACGTCGAGCGGGACGAAGACGAACAACATGTGGACATCGCGGGTGCTCGCGTTGCCGAAGCGGAAGGCGAGCGCGAAGTCCTCAGGGAGCGAGCGGCGGAACATGAGACCGCGGGTCTGTGCGAGCAGGGAGTCTGCGAGGTCGATCTGGGTGGCGAGCGTCGTCCGGTCGTCTGGGGATGCAACTGAGCCGTCGGCGGCGTGAACGAGGCGCACGACTGGGCGTCGGCGTGCAACGAGCAAAAAGACTGTCAAAACGGCGGCTGCTGACTGTGGTCCGTGATTTCCGTGGCCGTGGGCGTAGCCGTGGCGGTGACCGTTACTCCGCCTTGTCGTCGGTGAATTCGAAGACGTTGGCTTCGGCGTCAGTGTCTTCGTCGCCGCTGCCTTCGCCATCTTCGGTATCATCGCTGCCGTCCGTCACGCCAGCGGATTCAGACGCAATGGCGCTTTCTCCCTCACCAGCCACCGTCGCATCGAGCAACGCCGCGTCCCCCGCGTCTGCAGCCGCGTCAGTCTCGAATCGGTCGAGCGCGGCCGAAAGCGTCGTCGCCTGCTGACTCAGCTGCTCGGCCGAGCCGGTGACTTCCGTCAGCGCGCTCGTCTGCTCCTCGGCTGCCGCGGCGACCGTCTCGGCCTCTGCGGTCGTCTCCTCGGAAATCGAGGCGACTTCGTCGACCATCGCGACGACTTCCTGGGTGGAGGCGGCCTGTTGCTCCGTCGCTGCCGAAATCTCCTGCACGCCGTCGTTCGTCTCCTGGGCGTATGTGGCAATCTCCTCGAGGTCGTCGACGACAGTCGTCACGAGTTCGTTCACCCGCTCGATCTCGTCGGTCGTCTGGTCGACCTCCGTCGCAGAGCGTGCCGTCTGGGACTCAACCGCTTCGAGTCGCTCATCGATCTGCTCTGCGGCCTCCTTGACGTCCTGGGAGAGCTCCTTGACCTCCTCGGCAACCGTGCTGAAGCCACCCGTGTCGCCGTCGCTCGCCGAGCGCGAGGCCTCGATCGAGGCGTTCAGCGCGAGCATGTTCGTCTGTGCCGCAATCTCGGTAATCGTCTCCGTCAGTTCTGCAATCTGGTCAACCTGCGTCTCGAGTTCCTCGAATTCCTCGACGACCGCCTGGTGTTCGTCTTCGAGGTCATCACACGCGTTGATCGCCTCCTGTGCGATGTCGCTGCCGTCGCGGCTCGTTTCGGCGGTCCGCTCGGCGAGCGTCGCGACCTGACTCGAGGAGGCCGCAATTTCTTCGGTCGTCGTCGAGAGCGTGTTAAGTTCGTTGTCGATCGACTGCAGTGACTTGTGCTGACGGTCTGCACCGTCGGAAATCTCCTGCACCGAGGTGCTGACCTCTGCGCTTGCGGTCTGGACCTCCTCGCTCGAGGCGGTCACCTGCTCGGAGGCAGTCGCCACGTCGGTCGCGAACTGCGAGAGCTGTTCGACGGTCGTCTCGAGTTCGCCGAGCATCTCGTTGAACTCGGTGGCGATCTCTCCCATCGCCTCGTTTTCGCTTTCGGGATCCATTCGAGCCGTGAGGTCGCCGTCTGCAGCGGTCTGCATCACCGTACTGTATTCGTCGGCCTTCTGTTCGAGGTGGGCGTTCATTCGGCCAACCCGTTCACGTTCGTCTTCGGCCTCAGCGCGGGCGTCTTCAGCTTCCCGGAGCGAGTTCTTCAGTTCGTGACGCATCGAATCGAAGCCGTCGTAGAGCCGGCCGATGTTGTCAATCCGGTTGCTCTCCAGTTCGACATCGAGGTTGCCTGCTTCCATCTCCTTCGCCTTGTCCGTCAAGCGATCGATCGAGGCAGCGGTGTTGCGCCCGATGACGGCACCGAGAACGGCGATGATGAGCACGCTTGCGAGCGTGATCAGCGCGCCGAACTGGCCGATCGAGTCGACGACACCGAGTGCCTGATCCTCGGTGGTGTGGACGAGAACGGTCCAGTCCTCGCCAGTCGTGTAGTAGCCGACGACGTAGCCGCCCGGCGAGAAGTCATAGGGCTCCTGCTGGAGTACGTCAGTCGGCGCTTCGTCGAACCGGAGCGCACCGAGTGAGTTCTCCTCGGCAGTGTCGAGGAGTTCCGCGTTGCCGTACGTCTCGCCGAACGAGACGTTGTCTGGATCGCTGCCGTAACCAAGATACGCGTCGTCCGCGATGATCTGTCCCTCGTCGTCGACGATGGTGACGACAGTTTCAGACTGCCAGACCGTCGGCGAGTTCGACGAGCGGTCGGCCAGGTCGAACGTGAGCATGATAGCTCGGTCACTCCCCGGAATGCCAATGTAGTACGAGCGGACGGGCCGCTCGTCGAAAATAAGCGAGACGTTGTCTTCGATCAGGTACGGATCAGTCCGCTGGGCGACGTGCCCAGACGCCGACTCGAGTTCGTCCGTCTCAGGGAACGCAAGTTCCTCGAGTGAGGACGCGTTGTTGGTGCCCGCGAGAATGTCTCCAGATTCGGTGCTGGTGTCGACGTACAGTGCGTTGACCCTAGTGTTTTCGGGGAGTTCGTCGTAGACATCCTCGAGATATTCGTCTATTGCCTCGAGATCTTCGACAGTCCCTCCCTGCCCGTCATCTTGGACAGCCGAGAAGATCGGTGCTTGTGCCGTCGAGGCCAGAAGCTGCTCGTTTCGGTCGTTCCAGTTTTCGATCTCAGTCGCCTCCTGAACGGCCTGATCCTGCTGTTCGTTCAGCACCGTCTGCTCGACGGTATCGGTGATCATCGACGTCTCGACGATGCCGACCGCACCGACAGAGAGCCCGATGATCAGTAGCATGATTCCAAACTTGAGTGCATAGCGCCGTCTAATAAACGACGGGACGAGTCGCCGTATCCCACTACTCATTATGCACCCCTTCTTCTAACAATTCTTATGTCTGACGAAGCTACTGTCTGTAATTATGATACTTGTTCTCACCCACCGTCCTACACGTCCGCATGGATGGTCCGTTGGGTTCAAACCGTCTGCTACCCTTTGACGCAGTGAGAATGGAGCGAACACCAAACGGCACTCCCGTCGGCGTCGACGATCCCTACGAGTTCGTGGGTGTCTGTGACTACCTTACCGGTGAGGGGACGTGTCGGTACGCTTTTGATCACTACGGGCACGATCCCGAGTTCGCCCGCGAGCGTGCACAGGAGGACTACGACTGTCCGATCGTCGATCCCGAAACCGACGACACCTGGGCTGATTGCCCACATTTCCGTGCGCGAAACCGAGACCGCGAGTGCGTTCGCTGTGACCTCACCGAAAAGCGACTCGCCCACGACGACGAGCGTCCGCTGCTCGAGGAACATCACCTTTCATACGCACGCGATGGCGAGACGCTCTCCCACGAGATTACGATCTACCTCTGTCGGTGGTGCCATGCGAAGGTCCACAACTCGTGGGCGCGGATCACCGACGACGCCGCACCGGTCCCAGAGGCGCTGGCCGAACTCGAGGGCCGCCGTAGTCGGGAACTCGAGGAACTAAGCTTCGAATCGGCAGCGGAACGGTACGACCGGGAGCAAACAGACGAGTGAGATCCTCCCAGATGGACAAGCGGTCACGTCGCTGAGTGTAACGGCGGTGGCAGCGGTCACGAGGGCGGCGCTCGCTGGCCCATCGTTTACCCGCCGCCGGAGTGGACGCGTTCGTATGTCAACACCATCATCCTCATCCTCATCCTCGTCTTCGTCTTCGTCGCCGCCGACACTCATGGTGTACGGTTCCTACGGTTTCGTCGGGAACCTGGTCGCACAGGAGGTGCTCGACCGCAACCACAACCACAACCGCGGCCGCGGCCGCGACCGTGAAATCGACATGGTCCTCGCCGGTCGCGACCGCGAACAACTCACAGCACAGGTCGATGAACTCGGCGTCCCCGGCCGCGTGTTCCACCTCGGCGATCCTGACCTCATCGACGAAGCACTCACAGACGACGTCGACTGCGTGCTCAACTGCGCGGGCCCGTTCTCGAACACGGCCGCCCCGCTCGTCGAGGGCTGCATCCGAACCGGCACCGACTACGTCGACATCACTGGCGAAATCCCCGTCATCGAAGGCATCGGGGAGCGAGACAGCGACGCGACCGACGCCGGTGTAACGCTGTTGCCAGCCGCCGCGTTCTCTGCCGTTGCCATGGACTGTCTCGCCGCCCACCTCTCGGATCGGCTTCCCAACGCGGACAGCCTCGAACTGGGCGTCGACTCGCTCCGCCCGCCGTCGATCGGGACGGTCAGGACGGTCATCGAGGGGATCGAGGACGGCGGGGCCGTCTATCGCGACGGGCGACTCGAGTACGTCCCTGCGGCGTGGCGGACCAGAGAAATCGACTTTGGCCGCGGCACCCGCTCCGCGGCGACGATGCCGATGGGGGACGTGTCGACGGCTCACTACACAACCGGGATTCCGAACGTCTCCGTCTACGCAATCGCGCCTCCGCCCGCTCGGCTCGCGCTGAAATCCCACCGGTATCTCGCGCCGCTACTCGGGTCGACGCCGGTCCAGAAGGGCCTGAAGCGGCTGTCAGGACTTGTTCGCGAGGGGCCGGCCTCGTGGTCGCGAAAGCGCGGGTCGGCGTATCTCTGGGGCGAAGCGCGAGCCGACGGTTCGAACGGCGAGCGTGTCGTCTCCCGGTTGCTGACGCCGGACGTGTACGTCGTCACCGTTGACGCCGCCGTTGCGACTGCCGAACGCGTGCTCGACGGCGACACCGAGGACGGCTTTCAGACGCCAGCCGGCGCGTTCGGTCCCGAATTCGTCCTCGACCTCAAGGGCGTCGAGGGCTTCTTCGACGAGTCAACGCCCGACTCAGACTCGCGAACGGTCGACGTGCCGTCGTGAGTCGGGCTACACGTGCGTGCAACGCTTTGGCTTCTCGTCGGGGAGACGACCAGTCACAGAAACAGCGTCTCAGCGACCGGGATACTCCCGGACGCTGCTCTAGTCGAGAATATCGCCGACGCGCCGCGGTTCACCCTGCAGGTTCGGCTGTTCGGCGACGATTTTGAGGACTTCGTGGTCCGTCACGTTGTAGTACGATTTCTCCGTGGCCTCCTCGATGAGTTCTTGTTCGAGGCGAAACTCGGTGCCTTCGTAGACGACATCGACGCCATCGTCGTCGAACGCGAGCGTTGTCATGTCCTGCTCTATGCCGTGGGGGGTGTAAAAGGGTCCGGACCGACTGCTCTCGATCAACACTGTTCGGCTGGCAAGCGGCATGATACCGCACAGACAGGAGTCAGACGGGCGGCAGACGACGCGCGAGGTTTATTACCGGCCACCCATATTGGATGTGAGTGTGGCCGGACACAGGGATCCGCTCGACGAACTCGTCGTCCCCGACGGGACCGAAGCCAAGGAAGTCGCCCTCGAGACCGACGGAGACGTGCTTATCGGGAGTCGCTCGACGATCGAGTTCGGCGTGCGCGGACGCAACGTCCTCGCCGGCGAAAATGTCACCGTGGAAGGCGAGATCGAAGCCGAAGGCGACTGCCGACTCGACATGTGGTGTGACGTCGCGGAGAACGTCCTCGTCGGACAAGACGCCTATATCGGCGAACGAGTTCACATTGCCGGCGAACTGAAGGTTGCAGGCGACCTTGACATCGGCGACGACGTCGACATCGAGGAAGGCTTCGAGGCCAATGGCTGGATCGTCATCCGAAACCCGATGCCGACGATCGTCCTCATGTTCGTCTATCTTAAACACCTGCTTTTGATCGGCGAGGAAGACACTGCGCAGCGGCTCATCTCCGAACTCGTCGACGAAGACGACGACACGGACGACCCCGAGACCGACCCACTCGTCATCCCGCGCAACGCGACTGTCGGCGACGACGCCTGGCGCGTTTCAACGCCCGCGACGCTCGGCGATAACTGTCGACTCCACGGCAACGTCCGCGCCGAAACGATCGACGTGGGTCGTGAGTGCAACGTGTTCGGCAGCCTCCGCGCCCGCGGCGACGTAACCGTCGGCGAGGAAACGCGAATCCACGGCGACCTGACCACCCGCGACGGCGACGTGGTACTCACCGATGACGCGCGCGTCCTCGGTGACGTCTCGTGTGCCGACCTCGAACTCGGTCCCGGTGCCGAAATCGACGGCACGATTCGCGCCGATGGCGAGATTACGATGGACACTGGCGAACGCGAACTCGAGTAAGGCCGAATCGACCGGATTTTCGCACCCGCGGTCGACGTACTGTCTCGCAGACGGATTCTCACCCCCAGTCTTAATAGCAGTACTGTGGATACGCGAGATGAGTATGCGAATGACAATCACACAACAGACACGGAGGCGCGTATGCGGTCCGTCGTCCTGACGAAGGGTGTCCCGGACTTCTCGGATGGTGCCGTCTCGTTCAACGAGGAGGGCCACCTGGAGCGCGGGAAGACACCGACGGTGATGAACCCGAACGACGCGTTCGCACTCGAGGCGGCCCTGCAGACGCGGGTCCGCCACGGCGGCCACGTCTCGGGGATGAGCATGGGTCCACCGGGCTACTCGGCAGTACTCGAGGAGGCGATGGAAGCGGTGTATACCGACGACAGCTACCTGCTATCCGACCGGGAGCTCGCCGCCTCGGACACGTGGGCGACGGCGATCACGCTCAGTGCGGGTATCGAGACCTACCAGGAGGAGATTGGCGATGTCGACCTGCTCTTTGCGGGGTTCAAGACGGCGGACGGCGAGACGGGCCAGACCGGGCCACAGACAGCGTGGGCGCTCGACTGGCCGATCGTCACACACGTCATCGCGCTCGATATCGATCCGGACGAGCGTCTGCTCCGCGCGAAGCGACTCGTCGAGGGAGACGTAGATGAGATCGAGACGGTCGAGGCACCGCTGCCCTGCATGGTCGTCACGGACCCTGAGTTCGAACCCACCTACCGAAAAGCCTCTCACCGACTGACTCACAAACGACTTCGCGAGGAGACCCAGAACCGTGCGGCCGCCCACGATCGGCACCTGACCACGTGGGATCACGAGGACCTGAATCTGGATCCGGATTACATCGGCCTCGACGGCTCGCCGACGATTGTCTCCTCGGTCGATCCGATCCCGAAGGCACCCTCTGAGCGAGAGGCGACGATGGTCGATCCCAGCGATTCGGAGGAGATGAACGAGATTCTTGGCGAGTTCAAGCCCTACGCGGCGGCGACGAACGGTGCAGACGGACCGAACGCAGCGGAGGGAGGTGACTAATCGTGGCACTCGATCCGGACGACTACTCGGTCGACGAACTGCGCGAGGAACTGGACACGGTCGACGAAACCGACGAACTACAGGCAATTCTCGAGGCCGAACAGGCGGGGCGAGACCGGAAGACGGCCCGGGAAGCGGTACACCGGCGGCTCGACGCGGTTGGTGCGGACGTTGCTGGCAGTGATGACAGCAGCGACGGCGTCGAGGAAGGGACGGAAACCGAAGGCGAGTACGAGGAGACGAAGGAAACGGTTGGCGACGAGGCGGACGGTGATCCAGTCGACGAGGTCGAAGATGAGGGCGAGCCGGCCGTCGACGACAAGGGTGTGGCAGGCGAAGCCGACGAACCACAGACCCGCGACAAGAAACACGTCCGGGCGCTCGCAGACGGCCACTACGAGGACGTATGGGTCTTCTGTGAGACCCAGCAGGGCGACCTCCTCGAGGTCTCGCGGGAGATGCTCGGCAAAGCCCGCGAGTTGATGGACCAGTTCGCGGAAGAGTATGGTGACGAGGAGCGTGTCGTCGCGTTCCTGATGGGCGACGACTGCGAGGAACTCGCCGAGGAATGCATTGCCTACGGCGCTGACGTCGCGGTCTATCACAACGACGATCGACTCGAACGGTTCCTGCACAAACCCTACACCGAAATCTCGGCGCACATGTCTCGCGGTGAGGGTACCGTCGAGAGCACCGACTGGCGCGAGTACGACAAGCCGCGCTACATTCTGTTCCCGGCGACGAACAACGGCCGGGACCTCTCGGCGAAGGTGCAGGCCGAACTCGACTCCGGACTCGCTTCGGACTGTTCTGACCTCTTCATCGAGGAGAACGAGGTCTCGAACCCCGTCAAGACCGGCGAACCGGGCGTCAAGAAGACCTTCGAGAAGGTCTTGCACATGAAGCGGCCCGACTTCTCGGGCTTCGAGTACTCGACGATCCTCTGTCTGGACAACCCCGGCCGGGAGTTCCACCCGCAGGGGGCATCGATCATCCCCGGCAGCTTCGACCCTATCGAACCCAACTACGACCGCGACGGGCTCGTGGTCGAACACGACATGGAACTGGACGACGACTGGTTCCGCGTCGAGATCACGGAGTACGACCAACTCGAGGCCGGCGTCGATCTGACGGGCCACGACGTGGTCGTCTGTCTCGGTCGCGGCATTGCAGACGACCCCACTGAAGGGATGGAACTCGGCCTCGATCTGGTCGACGCCTTCGAGGACGCCGAACTCGGCATTACGCGAGGAATCGTCACATCCTCCTACCAGTTCGACGGCCACGTCGAGCAGTACGCGAAGGAAGAACGCCAGATCGGCGAGACGGGACAGGTCGTCGCGCCCGACCTCTACATCGCAGCCGGCGTCTCAGGCGCTGTCCAGCACAAGGTCGGGATGGACGAATCGGACACTATCATCTCGGTCAACACGGACCCAGACGCGCGTATTCGGGACTTTAGCGACTTCTTCGTTGAGGGCGACCTCTTTGAGGTTCTCCCCGAACTCACCGATGCGGTGGAGTCGGGCGAGATGGCACCCGAAGCGGTCGCGGACGGTAGTGGCGATACGGCAGAGGACGGCAGCGGCGATACGACTGCGGACGGCGAGCCAGATGGCGGTGCCGACACTGCAACTGGAGGTGAGACCGATGACTGAAACGAACGAGACAGACCGTGAGCACTACGAGGCCGTCGTCGTCGGCTGCGGTCCCGGCGGCGCTGCGGCGGCGTCACGACTCGCAGACCACGGTATCGAAACGCTCGTGCTCGAACGAGGAATGGATGCGGGTTCGAAGAACGTCTCCGGCGGCCTGATCTATGCCGAGGAGTCCGCTCCCTACACGATCGACGACCTGTTCGACGGCTTCCGAGAGGAAGCGTCCGAACGGCCCGTCACGGACTACTACATCCACAACGTGGCCGGCAACAAGGTCAAGAGCTACGATCTGACCGACCTCCACGAGGACGACACCGACTGGTGTGACGCCGTCCTCCGTCGGCCGATGGACTCCTGGCTCGCAGAGCGCGTCCACGAGAAGACCAGCGAGACCGGCGGTGGGGTTCTGACGAACGTTCGGGTGAACGGTCTCCTGCGCGAACGCGGCCGTATCACCGGCGTCACCTGCGACGAACTCGACCCGATCGAGGCCGAGATCATCATCGCCGCCGACGGCGTCAACTCCGAACTCGCCCGTGAGGCGGGTTTGATGGACTGGGAAGACCCGAACGAGTGGTTCCAGGGCGTCAAGGCCGTCGTCGAGATGGAGCCCAACGTGATCGACGACCGGTTCGATATCGACGAGGACGAGGGTGTCGCGCACCTGTTCTCGGGCGACCTCTTCGAGGACGTTCGCGGCGGCGGCTTCCTCTATACGAACGAGGAGTCGCTATCTATCGGGACCGTCTTCCACCTCGACAGCCTCGTCGAGGAACAGGCCGAACCGCACGAACTACTCGACGCCTTGCTTACCCACCCGCTGCTCGCGCGGTGGCTCGGCGACGAGTACGACGAGCGCGAGTATTCGGCAAAGCTCGTCCCCGACTCGAAGAAGGTTGCCCACCGCGAGCCGTATCAGGACCGGCTCGTTCTGGTCGGCGACGCGGCAGGTCAGATGCAGGCACAGGGGCCGATCATCAAGGGGATGAACCACGCCGTCACGGCCGGCGCGCTCGCTGCCGACGCCTTCGCAGTCACGCGTGGGAACGCCGACCCGGCCGCTGCGGGCCGGCGCTATACGCAGATGCTCGAGGACTCGGGCACGATGGACAAGCTTCGGCCGCGGCGGTACGACCTCGCACGAACCGTTGGTGAGCGCGACCGGGTGACAGACGCCGTCGAACGGGTGCTCGACTCCCGCGTTGGCTCGCTCGCAATCGGCAACCCGATCGCGGACCGCGTGCTGCAGCGGGCGTACAACTCGCCATTCCTCGTCTCGATGCTGCCCGACACGCGAACGGGCTACGTCACCCTGCCGTCGATCATCGGAGAGGAACACGGGCGAACGCTGCATTGGGAGAGTTCAGTCGAGCCACCGTCGCTCGACGAGCGGATTGGTGACCTCACCTACGATACGGACGTCGGCAACCCACACATCGAAGTTCGAGACGCGTCCTTCGAGGCCAGCGGCGCGGCAGTGTACGCCTGTCCCGTCAGCGCAGAGGACTTCGGCGGGGGCTGCTATCGCTCCGAAGAGGTCAAACGCAACGGCACTGCAGAGACCGTCGTCAGCCTCGACACCCAGCCCTGCGTCGAGTGTGGTACCTGCGCCGTCGTCGCCGACACCGAGTGGGAACACCCCCGCGGCGGCAAGGGCGTCGAGTTCCGCGAGGGATGAGTGTGAGCACGCGGCAATTCCGGTGTCGTTCGCAGTCAGGCGGAGGGTCGCGCCATGAGTGAGTACGGCCCTCAAATCGCTGCGCTCGCCCGGCGCGCCGAGCGCGAGCACGCTGCACTCCACCGCGGAAACGAACCACTCGGACCGACGTTCGCACCACAGTACCTCCGTGACGGCGTCGGCCAGGCCATCGCGGTCTACATCGATGCCCGCACCGGCGGTCGACCCGCTCCGCTCTCGCCAGCCGAACTCGACTCGCTCGAGTACGCGATGCATCGCTGGCTCGAGTGCTACGCGCGCTGTCACGGGGTGGTACTCGAGTCGGATGCCAGCATTAGGACGGCCGCGGAAGTGCTACTCGAGACACGGAACATCGACGATGTTGGGCAGTTGCTAACGGGTGTGCCGGCGCGTCGCGAAGCTGAGGACGCGCGTGGGAGGGACGGATGTCCGGAGCCTGGAGCCGAACCGTGAGGGGGAGGAGGTGGGGATGTCGACGTGGCTCTATAGTGACACTGCAACCAACTGTGGGGCCACACAGATACCAGAGCATCACAGATGCGACACAACGACACGGATACTGAACGACACAGCAACACAGATACAGAACGGCACAACCACACAGCAACACAGAAATACAGAAATACAGAAATACAGAAATACAGAAACACAGAAACACAAGTACAAAATGACGACAGTCGCCATCACTGTCTCGTCCGAACAGTCATCGCCTTCGCTCACGGAAGCATAGCCGTGTCTCTCATCGTCGAGTACGAGCTCCGAACACCCATCCTCAAATCGGCAGCCCAGGCTGCAGAAAAACTCCAGATCGAAGAACTTTACGGGTCACAGGCCGGCACCACGAAACTCCTCTTCTGGGCGTTCGGTGACGACTTCGCCGCGTTTGAGGACGCACTCGAGTCCGACCAGACGATCGAGAACTACACGACACTCGAATCCGTCGGTGATCGGAACCTGTATGGTGTCACGCTCACCGACGAGGCAGCGACAAAGCTGACCTACCCGCTGGCGGCCGAGTACAACGTCGCGCTCATCGACATCACGGTCAGCGACGAAACAGTGGTGAGCGCTCGCGTGCCGTCCCGAGACGTCCTACTCGAGTACCGAGAGCGCTGTCTCGAAAAGGGAGTTGGCTTTCAGGTGCGGCGGATGTACCACGAGCACGAGGCTGAGACGAAACAGTACGGACTCACCGAACACCAGCGCGAGGCGCTTCAGACGGCACTCGACCGGGGGTACTTCGACGTGCCTCGAGCGGCGACGCTGTCGGAAGTTTCGGACGAACTTGGCATTTCGGATCAGGCGCTTTCGGCTCGACTCCGACGCGGACAGGCAAATCTGCTCTGGCACACGATCGCTGATGACCCTACTTAAAAGGTTGGCCACCCAACGAACGGGCTTTCCCGGTTCCCTGCCGTTCTTCAACTATGAAACAGCGTGCTCACTCGTCCACCGCAACGTCATCATCGACAACCGAATCCGCCTCCGAGACAACCGACACCGACGATCGGTCGACCACTGACGATAGCCAGTTTACCTTCCAAGCCGACACCGAACAGCCACCGAGCGTCGCGGTCATCTCCGCCATCGCTACGCAAGAGGACCTCGACGTACTCGCTGTTGCAGACGAACTTGAGCCACTCTACAACGCCGTCGACCCGGCGGCACTGGATGCACTCTTTGATGGCTCGAGTGACGCTGCCAAACTCGACCGGGCTGGCGGCAGTGTGACGTTCACCTATGCTGGTCGAACGGTGACTGTCGATGCGACTGGCCGGGTTGTGCTGGAAGGGGCGCAATAAATCGACCCACCCATACACCGCGTACAATTGTCACGCCGTCATACCGACCGCAACCGTCACATAGTCACGCCGCCCGTAACTATCAGACGATCAATCGCTACAACGCGAGACCGTCAGTAAATCAGTTCGTCGTCGTTTTCGACCATATACAGCGTTCGCGCGGCGATATTGACCGCGTGGTCGCCCACTCGTTCTAGGTCACGAATTGTGAGCAACAGCCGCGAGACATCCTGGAGCAACTGCTCAACTTCGTCGGGGGACTCGAGTTCCCGTTCGATGAGGTCGCGGACGACGATCTCGCTCGCCCGCTCGGCGAAGTGGTCGAGGTCGTCGTCGCGCTCGGCGAGCTGTCGGCAGCCGTCGGTGTCTTCGGTGTCGTAGGCGACCATGGATTCTTCGATCATCTCGAGGGTCATCTCGCCCATTTCCTGGACGTCGACATCGGGGAAGAGGTCGTGTTTGGCCTCGAGCGTGTACTCGCCAAGGTTGACCGCGAGGTCGCCGATTCGCTCCAGGTCGGTGATGATCTTGAACGAGGCCGCGATAAAACGCAGGTCGCTCGCGACAGGCTGTTGGAGCGCGAGCAGTTCGATACACTGCTGTTCGAGGTCGAGGTACATTTGGTTGACCTCGCTGTCACCGGTGATTACTTCGTTCGCGAGGTCCTCGTCTTTCTGTTCTAAGGCGTCGAGGCCCATGCGAAGTCGTTCCATCACGACCTCGCTCATGTAGAGGATGTCCTCGCGGAGTTCCGCGAGTTTCTCCTGGTAGGATTGTCTGGCCATACTGCAGACAGCACGCCGGTCACTGATAAATATTGGTAGCGGTCTGCACGTCGTGTACCGATTTCAGTTTTCAGAGACAATCGACGACTGTCCGACTGCCGGACCAGCAAGTGGTCGAAGAACAGTTCCTTGCCTGCCCCCGCACGACCTTCAACATGTGCAGATCCGAACTACAGATCGCTACCGTCGTCACGTTGAAGAGTGCGTCGTTCGGGTGCTCGATATCGCGTTCGTCGATTTCTTCGATCGGGACACCGTGGGAGTCGCGGTAGACAACGCCTTTGATGGTCTGTAACACCTTCCGGTGGCGACGCCGACCCTGTTCCCTAAAGATTCGCGGTGCAGGTGCAACAGGTGTCGTAGTTCGGGACAGATGGTGTGGCTGCGAGGTCGATCACCGCCGATGCGTCTTTGCAACTCCGTCACGTAGGCGTTCGAAAGCGATGGCTGATGGGAGCGTGTCCGGCGCGGATCGAGACGAGTCCGATCGCAGGGGTTCCAGTGGCCGTGGTGACGGCGGTCGTAGCGGTGACGACCGCAGCGACAGCGACAACGGCTACAGCGATAGCAGCGATAGTGACAACGGGCATGACTACGACGACCGCGGCTACGGCGACGGCTGGGAGGAACTCCGCCAGCAAACGCTACGGCGAGACAACTACGCCTGCACCCGCTGCGGAGCCGACAACCAAACCCTTCAGGCCCACCATATCGTTCCACGCTCCGCTGGCGGCCCCGACGAACTAGAGAACCTCCTCACGCTCTGTCGGCCCTGCCACGGCGTCATCCACCAGCACAACAATGCCTTCGACGACGTTCGCGACGACGCGCCGCTCTTTCCCGAGCGGACTGCACCCAAACCCGTCGCCCGATTACGGACGCCAGCCGATCAGTGCTGTACACGCTGTGGAGCCGAACGCAGTGATCCGACCGAACTCGTCGCCTGGACCGACGTGCCAGCCAGCGACGATGGTCGTCCGGCCCCGTCGCACGTCACCCTCTGCAAACCCTGTGCCGGACTGCTGATCAAGCACGATCCAGCAGTCGAAAAAGAAGCTCTCACCGCGAACCATACCATTTCAGTACACGAACTCACGGCCCGCCGGACCGACGCACCCGTCCGACCCAGCGCCTTCGCGCTCTCACAGGTTGAAATTCGGCGCGAGCCACGCACACTCCGCGAACGCGTCGTGGATGACACACCATTACGGTTTCTGCTGAACCACCGCGGTGTTCGTCTGGCGCTGCTCGTCGCTGCCGGCTACGTGGTGCTGTTCGTCGTGTTAGCGCTGTAGCCAACCGGTGAGAGCGTGCGATTCGACCGTTGTATGCGGTGAAAACGAGACACAGAGAGACGAAACAGACCGAACTGCCTCCGACAGACGGACTACCCGAATTTGCCGGTAATGTAATCCTCGACCCGATCGCTCTCGGGATTTTCGAAAATTTTGCTCGTGTCGTCGAACTCGACGAGGTGACCGCCTGTGAGGAAGACCGCCGTCTTATCCGAGATGCGGGCCGCCTGCTGCATGTTGTGCGTGACGATCGCGACCGTGTACTCCTGGGCTAACTCTTCGACCAAGTCCTCAATCTTCGAGGTTGCAACCGGGTCGAGCGCAGAGGCCGGTTCGTCCATCAGGATCACTTCCGGATCCGTCGCAATCGCACGGGCGATACAGAGGCGCTGTTGTTGCCCACCGGAGAGATCCAGTCCGCTCTCGTCGAGTTGGTCTTCGACCTCGTCCAGCAACGCCGCGCGCTCGAGTGCGGTCAGTACGTTCTCCTCGACGTTGTCGTCCTTGCCCTGCACGCGGAGGCCGTAGGCGACGTTGTCGAAGATGCTCTTCGGGAACGGGTTCGGCTTCTGGAAGACCATGCCGATCTTGCGCCGGAGGGCGACGGGGTCGACATCGTCTTCGTAGACGTTCTTCCCATGGAAGTGGAGATCTCCCTCGACGCGAGCCACGTCGATGAGGTCGTTCATCCGGTTGATCGAGCGCAGGAACGTCGACTTCCCACAGCCGGAGGGGCCGATGAGAGCCGTGACCTCCTTCTCGGGAATGTCCATGTTGATTCCGTGGAGGGCCTGTGTGTCGCCGTAGAAGACGTCCAGATCGCGGGCTTCGATGACGGCGTTGTCGACGCGGGGCGAGCCAAGCGGCTTGTCGCCGGCCGGCATCGCGAGGCCGCTTCCCGACTCACTGGTTGTCGTCGTCTCCGCATCAGGCTGCGTCGACGCGGCCGCGCTGGCACTGGAATCGGCTCCCGACCCCTGCCGGCTCACCGATTCTGATTCGCTACTGGCCGCTGCGATTTCGGGCGGTTCGGTATTCGAACTCCCACTCGTGCCTGTGAGAGAGCCATCGTTCGCGTTCGGGCGGATCGACAACAGCGCCGATCGAACTCCTGCAAGTCGACCGTCCGTCTGGTCGCTCATTACACCATTCCAGCGGTCGAATCCCTAAATACCATACTATGTCCTCTATATAGTGCTATAGTCGGGCACAGTGGCCGCGACAGCGGGAACTGGGCGAGTGGGGTACTCGAGTAAAAACTACTGAAAACGACTACCAAACTCCTGACGGCATTCGGACCGGCGTAGCTACGACCGTTTGTCGTACTTGTTCCGGATGAGGATCGCAACGGCGTTCATGAGCAGGAGGATCGTCAGCAGGACGACGATCCCGGCTGCGGCGACGTGCTGGAACTCAGCCTCGGGCATCTTCGCCCACTCGTAGATCTGCATGGGCATTGCACCGAACGAACCCGTTGGATCCGTCAGGTCCGGTGGGGTGAACATCGTTGTCGCCGCACCGACCATCAGGATCGGTGCGGTTTCACCGATCGCTCGGGAGAGCGAGAGGATGATCCCGGTCATGATTCCCGGCACGGCTTCCGGTAGGACGACGTTTCGGATGGTCTGCCATTTCGTCGCACCGGTACCGTAGGAAGCCTGGCGCATCGAGTCCGGGACGGCACGCAGCGATTCCTGGGACTGGACGATGACGATCGGTAAGATAAGCAGCGTCAGCGTCAGCGCACCGGCGATGAGGCTCGCACCAGTCTGCATTGCACGGACGAACACGGCGAGCCCGAGCAGTCCGTAGACGATCGAGGGGACACCGGCGAGGTTTGCGATGTTCGCCTCGATGAACCGCGTCAGACTCGAATCAGGCGCGTACTCCTCGAGATAGATCGCTGCGCCGACCCCCAGGAAGAGGGTGAAGATCGCCGTCATAATGATCAGGTAGATCGAGCCGATGATCATCGGGTACATGCCGCCGGGGCCGGTCGCCAGGTCGCCGTAGTTGCTCGGGACGTAGTTCTCGGCGATCTGGGACGGCGGATACGTCAGGAACTCCCAGGTGAGCCAGCCACGGGCCTCGAGGAGCACGTCCGCGAGGAGTGCAACCAGAGCGACGATGCCGACCATCGTTGCGGCGAAACACAGCCCGAGGAAGATCGTCCCGAGCTGGTGTTTGCGTTTGATCGAGGAGCCGTCGAAGTCGAAGCCATTGCCGTCGGGGTCGAAGCCGTCGGGATCCCCGCCCGTACTTGTGGTTGTGGTCGTGGTCGTCGTGGTACTCGTATCCGTATTGGTACTCATTGGTACTCCTCCCGGTAGCGCGACCGAATCCACATACTGAGCACGTTCATCAGGAACGTCATCGCAAACAGCGTCAGGCCGATCGCGAACAGGCTCTGGTAGCCGATGGAGCCGACCGAGGCGTCACCAGTTCCAATTTCGACCATGTACGCCGTCATTGTCTGAATCTCGGCGAACGGGTTCATGGTCACCTGTGCGAGTGCGCCGGCTGCAAGCGTGACAGCCATCGTCTCGCCGATGGCCCGCGAAATCGCGAGCACGTACGCGGCGAGAATGCCCGACAGCGATGCCGGTAACACGACCTGCGTCGAGACTTCGAACTTCGTCGCGCCCAGTCCGTAGGCGGCGTTGCGAAGCGAGTCGGGAACGGAAGACATTGCGTCCTCCGAGATCGACGAGACCATCGGAATGATCATGACGCCGACGACGATCGCCCCCGCAGCAGCGTTGAACGTCCCCGTGCCGGGGTAAATCTGCTGGAGAATCGGGGTGATAAACGAGAGCGCGAAGAAGCCGTAGACGATCGTTGGAATCCCTGCGAGGATCTCGAGTGTCGGCTTCACGACGCGGCGGACACGCGAACTTGCGTATTCGGAGAGGTAGATCGCGGTTAGCGTGCCGATCGGAATCGCGATCAGCGCCGAACCGACCGTGATCATCAGCGTCCCCCAGACAAGCGGGAGCACGCCGAAGCTCGGGTTGTCAGCCGCCCGTGGCGACCAGTCGGTGCCCGTAAAGAACTCGGTGAGCGAGACGGTCGAGAAGAAATCCGTCGCGCCGTTGACCAGAACGAGCACGATTGCGAGTGTCGTTGCAATGGTAACGGCGGCACATCCAAAGAAGATGTAGCGAGCGAGTCGATCCCCGATCGTCCCCACGTCGTTTCCGTTCCGGCTGAGATCTATGGGTTCCGTACTCATGTGTAGTCCTCAATTGCGGCCTCCAGTTTCTCCCGTTGGTCCGCGATAGTTTCGTCGGGAACCGCGTAGAACTGGACCTCACGTGCAGTCTCCTGGGTGTTTTCGAGATAGAAGCGAACGAACTCGCGGTACTCCGGTCGAGCGAGTTCGTCACGTCGAACGTAGATATACATCGGTCGAGAGAGTGGCTGGTAGGCCTCGGCTTCGATCGACTCTCGAGTTGGAACGATACAATCGTCCCACTCGTCGCCAGGGTCCGCACCGTCCTCGTAATTGACGGCGATGAGCTCTGCGTCCGCCTCGTTCTCGTAGTAGTAGCCAGCCCCTCCGAATCCAATCGTGTACTCGTTGCCCCTGACGCCACGAATGATATTGTTGGTGTCAGGTGTGCCGCTGTAGTCGTTGCGGATGTTCCCGACCGATCCGGTGATGTGTTCAGTAAAGTAATCGAACGTTCCAGAGGCTGCGTCACGGCCGTAGAACGAAATTTCTTCGTCGGGCCACTCCTCGTCGGACTGCTCGGGCTCGAGATCAGCCCAGGTCTCGATCTCCGAACCGCGCTCCCAGAGGTCGCCAAGTTCGTCAACGGTAAGACACTCACACCAGGTGTTGTCGGGGTGTTTCAGGAGTGCAATGCCGTCGAGGACGACCTCGAGTTCGAGCCACTCGACGCCGTTTTCGCGACAGTGTTCGGCTTCCTCGTCCGTGATCGGCCGACTCGCGTTCTGTAGCGAGATTTCGCGCCGGGCGAACTGCTGGAAACCGGCACCGGTTCCCGAGGCGCTGACCGACGCCTGCACCTGATTGTTCTCCCACATGAACTGCTCGGCAACGAGAGCACTGTTTGGTCTGAGCGTATTCGAGCCGTCGATACGAATTTCGCCCTCAAGGCCACTGTCTTCCCCGCGTGTGAGACAACCTGCAAGGCCGGCGAGCGCCGTTCCGGAAACGCCGAGTAACACGCGCCGACGGGTGGTTGTTTGGGTCTGGGATTGAGACGGAGACTCAGAACCAGATCCAGTCCGAATTCGAGAATCGGAGCGAGCGTTCGCCCCAGACCGACTCCCAGGTTGGGACCCCCCATCGGAGTTGCCTAGTATCGGCTCATTTCCCATCAGTTAGCTAGTGGAATATCGCATCTAAATACCCTACTATGTTATCTATATATCTCTATGTGGGACAATCGATGCCAGTGTGGGGTCAATTCGACACGGTGCCGGCTCTGGCATCGGGAAAGGGATTTGTGACTGAGAACGGGCGCTTTAGATCGCTATAGATCTACGAGGGTTTATAGATAGGCTCACGAAACTGTGGCTATGGAGACGCGCAAGGTGCAGGTAACTGGCGGGTCAACGTATACGGTGTCACTCCCTAAAACGTGGGCAACCGACAACGATGTCAGCGCCGGCACGACTGTCGAGTTTTATCCAGAAGACGACGCACTATTGCTCACCCCACAGAGCGAAACCAACCGCCAGGAAGGGACACTCGATGTCTCAGACCTCGAAGGCGACCGACTGACCCGAGCCGTCATGACGATGTACGTCAGCGGCTTCGACATTATCCGTCTCGAAGCAAACCGGATCACAACTCACCAACGCCGCGCAATCCGCAACGCCACCCAGAGCCTCGTCGGCGTCGAAGTACTGGAAGAAACCACCGACAGCGTCGTCATTCAGGACCTCCTCGACTCCTCCGAACTCTCGATCGTCAACGCCGTCTCACGCATGCGACTCATCGCGAGTTCAATGCTTTCAGATGCCGTCACCGCCCTCATCGAAAACGACGACGACATCGCCCACGACGTTATCCAGCGCGACGACGACGTCGACCGTCTCTGGCTCGTCGTCTCGCGCATCTTCCGCGCCACGCTTCGCTCCCCCCGCGCCGCCGAAGAACTCGGTGTCCCCCGTGAGGACTGCTTCGACTACCACTCGAGTGCACGCCAACTCGAGCGGGTTGCCGATCACGCGGCGAAAATCAGCAATCTGGCCCTCAAACTCGACGAGATTCCGGAGTCAGTCGCGGAGGGACTGGTAGCGCTGCAGGAGGATGCCTCGGACGTCCTCGAAAAGTCGATGGATGCGCTGGTTGCGGAGGAGTCGGCGGAGGCGAACGAGTTGGGTCATGCAGCTCGCGAGGCGGTGCTCGAGATCGACGAGCATACGCGAACGATCGACGACATGTTACGTGATCTCGAGCCGGTGCAAGCGCAGTCGCTTGGGTTGATCGTGGACTCGTTGTCGCGGAGTGCAGACTACGGTGGAAATATTGCGGAGACGGCATTACAGAAGGCAGCGCCACGGCCGTGATGGGGATGTTACCGTAACTGTTCACGAGTCGAGGTAATATCCACCCTACCCGAAACGGAGGGTAACTTTCGATCCCTCAGACAGTCGGACGTAGCCGAGATGAAAGAGCTTCCTGCCCAGCAGTGAAGGTACTCGTTAGTTCCAGTTTACACGACGAAACGGCGGTCGTATCCATCGAAAATCAATTGAAATTCGGTGTGGAACTCGCTCTCACTCGCCAGTGACGATGCTCAGAGCCACCGGTCGACAGCGCGGCTAACTAGTGGGCCGTTGTCCAACTCGAGTTCTTGATGAAACAGGTACTGTGCGAACGCCGGTATCCCGGCGGTGATGCCGATGATACCGAGGACGGTCATCGGGGGGACAGTAGCGGTGGCGAGTGCAACTAGTCCGCCGATACCGAGCAGCGTAATCAATAGAACGCTGGCGAGATACAAACGCGACCGTACCGGGGCCGCAGCTTTCTCAGTGGGATCGTAGAGCGTGAACTCGTACAGACAGAGCACGCCTGCGAGCACGAGGAGGACCGACAGGGCACCGGCAAACGAGGTGATCATTGTCTACGCCAATATTCGTTCTCGACCGATATAAAAATAGGCTGTCACGCCTGAAGCGGTCACGGTACCGTTACCTGATGTCTCTGCGCGCGGCGAACGCAGTGGCTCTGTGTCGAAAAGCGGAGTAGCTGTGAGAAACCGGAAACCGGAACCGAAATTCGGACCCGGACTCGAGCAGCGACGTTAGTTGTCGAGCAAAACGGCGTTGACCTGGCCGGTCTGGCCGGGACGGGACGTCACGCGGGCCTCACCTTCGGAGGTCGCGATGATAGCGCCCTTCGTGATGATGTTTCGGCGGACGTAGTTCGGGTTGGCGTCGTTCTCGACGACGTCTTCGATATCGGCCGAGAGCGTTTCGTCGCCGGCGTTGACGCTTGCGACGTTCGTTGCGAGTGCGCGCGTCTTCGTGTCGTTCCCGCGAACGTCGACTGTGCGGAAGCGCGGTTCGCCGACCTGCGTCTCGGTGGGTAGCCGACCGAGTTCGTCCTTTCGGCGATTGCGAACGTTCTTCAGTCGACCACCGGTGCGCTTTCGCGTAGAGCGTCCCTGATCTTGCATACGCGAGGACAGTCCCGGCAAATACTTGAATGCACGCTTTCGCATCGGCCAGGACTGGCTGCCGGCTCACAGTTCAGGTCCGCTCAAACGCCGCTCAGTCGTCCGCAACGAGACAGTAGGCGTGGCCAGGCTCCTCAAGTATCGTCGTCTCCGGATCATCGTCGTAATAGTTCGAAAACGCAGCGCGCTCGGCGTAGTAGATCCGTCCGTCCACGGGAACCGGCGCGCTGGTGACGCGCCCGCGGTTCTCGACGCGCCAGCGTCTGTCGCCCGTTTCCTTGTCCAGTGCGTACAGATGTGTGTCGTAGGAGCCGGCGAGCACCGTCTCTGCCGTGACCGTTAGCGCCCCAATCACGCGGCCGTTGACGTTCGTCGACCAGATCTCCTCACCTGACTCGGCGTCGAGCGCGTAGACGTAGTTGTCGTCGCTACCCATGTACACGATCCCTTCCGCCACGTCGACCGCCGGATTCGACATGATCGAGGCACCCGTCTCGAACGACCATACCTCCGATCCGTCCTCGAGATCCAGACAGTAGAAGTGGTTGTCCCAACTCCCAACGTAGCCGTAGCCATCGTAGGCCGCGACCGTTCCCTTGATCTCCGCCCCTTCTCGGAACGCACCGCCCGCACGTTCCTGTCCGTCGGCGTCAGCCTGGTACTCCCAGGTGTACTCGAGTGCCGGGAACTCCCAGCCGTAGACGACGCCGTCGTTCGAGCCGCCGACCAGCCGACCGGTTTCGAGGTCGATTGTCGGCGAGGGGTGGGGTTGGCCCCACATGCGGTCGTCGTACCAGAGCGGCTCGCCGGTGTTGGGGTCGATGGCCCAGATGGTGCCGGTGGAGGGTGAGCCGTACTCGGAGACGACGTAGAGGGTACCGTCGTGGAAGGCGGGACTCGAGCCGATGGCGAGCGCGCCATGTAAGTCGTTGGCGCGGGTTCGCCAGACGATGTCGCCACTGTCGGTGTCGAAAGCGTAGAGGTCGCCGTCGTAGCCGCCGATGTAGGCGGTGTCGCCAACGATGGCCGGCGAGCCGTGAAAGCCGAGGTCCGTCGCGCCGGTGAGTGTAGACCACTGCAGTTCGCCGCTCGGCGTGTAGGCGTGGACCCAACCGCTGTCGCCGGCGATAATGATCGTCTCGCGGTCGGGGGTCGGTACGGGACTCGATTTGGCGGCGGTGTGTCCGACGTAGTTGACGGGGAACGACCAGTTGACACTGACTGAGTCAGGGACAGTCTCGTCGGGGTAGTAACCGAGTCGCCGGAGCCCGTTCTGGAAGTGCGAGACCTCCTCGGTGCCGTCGAGCCGGTCGCCGAGCACAGTCGGCAGGCTCACACATCCTGCGAGTCCGCCGACCGCTGCTGCGCCGACTGCGCCGAGGAACCACCGTCGCCCAGAGCCGGGAGTTCGGTTGGCTGTTGCCGCTGTCGGTCGGTTCGTGAGTCGCATGTGGTACTCCTGTGAGAGCACGACGGACGGACGCTAAAGACCGACGATTCGCTGCACGGGGCGAGGCGACCACCGCTCGAAAGAGCGGGTGCGTGGGTGTTGGTACTGTGGGCGTGTCATAGAATCCAACTCATCGCTTGTATTTTTGCGTCCAGGACCGTCTCTTCGCTCGTCGCGCTTCTGTAGCGCAGCGGAACCTGCCTGCGGGTAGTAGGGCCTCCTGCGTGGGCAGGAACGAGTCTGTGTAAACAGCGCTCCTGACTCGGGAGTGTGATGCCACCCGTTGGCTGTGGGGGCAGCTCGTCCCTCTCGGAAGTGGCGGTTTGGCCGTCATCCGGTGTGCCTTGACTATGTTGTTTGCCGAACAGACAGGATTGATCCATTCCGCGAATTGAACCACTACGACGACTGGGACGCCGAGCTCCCCTCCCACTGTTCCTCGTGGACGAGTTCGTCGAGGTCGATACGGTCGCGCCACCCCTCTCGCTGGAGTACCGGTTCGTCTGGGAACCCGTCGGCGGGATATCCTAAACAGAGGTACGCGACGGGCTTGACGTGCGGCGGGATGTCGAGGACCTCCTGAACCTCGTAGGGATAGAGAACGCTGACCCACCCGACGCCGACGCCCTCCGCGCGTGCGGCCAGCCAGAGATTTTGGACGGCAAGACACGCCGAGTAGACATCCGTTCGCTTCATTGAACTCCGGCCAAGGACGTGTGGCGCACCCCGCGTCGGATCACAGGTCACGCAGATGTTAACCGGCGACTCGCGGATCCCCTCGAGTTTCAACGCGCCGAACTCACTTCGCTGCGGTTCCTCGTAGGCCGCTCGAGCGGCCGCGATTGCCCGGTCTGCGATTGCGGCGATTTCGGCTTTCGTCTCCTCGTCGGAGATCACGATCATGTCCCACGGCTGTGAAAAGCCGACACTCGGCGCGTGATGGGCCGCCTTGATGATCCGATCAATGACCGCGTCAGGGATCGGTTCGCTCCGGAAGCGGCGAATGTCTCGTCGGGCGAAGATCGTTTCGTATACCGCGTCTCGTTCGTCATCAGTGAACGAAGTCATGATTCTGGCCCGTTTTGCGTCCGGTACTAAATCATAGTCGATCCCGAACGATCGAGAACTGACCGAACCCCAGTCACCTCTGATATTTACGGGATGGGTGAACTGCTTCGGAGCCAACCACGAGGCATTGACCTTGCTTACCTATAGAAACGATTGAGGTGTCGATTGAAGTGTGGAGGATAGAATAATGAGCAGAGAACCGGACGAAAAAGCGCTATCAAGGAGAACTCCGAACCATGAACTCCGATAATCGAGACTACTGTGCCGTCCTTTGGATGTGGCCTTAACCTGTACGTTATCTACTCCTTCTGGGCGTCCACGACCGCGACACTCGCGAGGTTCACGATATCCTTGACTTCGTCGCCGCGCTGGAGGACGTGAACCGGGCGGTCCATCCCGACGAGCATCGGGCCGATGGCGTCCGCGCCACCGAGGCGCTGGAGCAGCTTGTAGCCGATGTTACCCGACTCGAGGTTCGGGAAGACGAGCACGTTCGCGGGTTGGTCGAGCTCCGAGAAGCCGTACGTCCCCTCCAGAATGTCGTCGACGACGGCGGTATCGGCCTGCATCTCGCCGTCGACGGGGAAGTCAACCTCGGGGTCGTCCTGCAACATACGCGCCGCGTTCCGAGGTTTACGGGTCCCTTTGTTGTCGACGCTGCCGAAGTTCGAGTACGAGAGCAAGGCTGCGCGGGGTTCGACGTTGAACCGACGGGCGAGCATGCCGGTCTGTTTCGTCACTTCGGCCAGCACCTCCTCGTCGGGGGCCTGATTCACCGTCGCGTCGGCGACGAAGACGACGCGGTTCTTGAACGTGAGCATGTAGACGCCAGCGGCGTAGTCGACGTCGTCCGCCGTGCCGATCACCTGCAAGGGTGGCCGGAGTGCGGACGGGTAGTGATGGGAGAGTCCGGTCAAAAGCGCGTCAGCGTCACCCTGTTCGACCATCACGCTCCCGAAGTAGTTCGAATCGCCCTCGATGAGGTCACCGGCCTCGGTTCGCGTGATGCCCTTCCGGGCGCGCAGCTCGTGCAGACGGTCGGCGTAGTCCTCGTAGTCGCCGACGGTTGGGTCTGCAACCTGTGGCGTGAAATCGAGACCGAGACTCGAAGCCGTCTGGCGAATCTTGGACTCGTCGCCAATAAGGATCGGAACAGCGATCCCTTGGTCCTGGATCTGGTAGGCCGCCCGAACCATCTTCTCGTTCTCGCCCTCCGCGAGTGCGACCGTCTTCGGATCGCTCTTTGCTTTGTTGAGGACGACGCGCATCATCTCGCGGGACTTGCCGAGGCGGGCCTCGAGTTCCTCTTCGTACTCGTTGAGGTCGAGGTCAATGCGGGCTGCGTCCGACTCGATGGCGGCTCTGGCGACCGCGGGCGCGACCTGGAAGAGAACGCGTGGGTCGACCGGCTTCGGGATAATGTAATCCGGGCCGTACTGGATCGGGTCATCGCCGTAGGCCTTGACGACTGCGTCGGGGACGTCCTGGCGTGCAAGGTCTGCAAGCGCTTCGGCGCAGGCCACTTTCATCTCCTCGTTGATCTCCGTTGCGCGAACGTCGAGTGCGCCGCGGAAGATGAACGGGAACCCGAGGACGTTGTTGACCTGATTCGGGTAGTCAGAGCGGCCGGTCGCCATGATCACGTCGTCGTCCCGGGCTGCTTTCGCCTCCTCGTAGCCGATTTCAGGGTCTGGGTTGGCCATCGCGAAGATAATTGGATCGCTGGCCATCGACTGGACCATCTCCTGGGAGACGAGCCCACCGATCGAGAGGCCGACGAAGACGTCCGCTCCCTCCATCGCGTCCGCGAGGCCACCCTCGGGCACATCGCGAGCGAACTGTTGTTTGTACTCGTTGACGCCGTTGTCTTCAGCGCGGGCCTCGGTAATGATGCCCGAGGAGTCACACATCGTGATGTTTTCGGCTCGGCAACCGAGCGAGACGTAGAAACGCGCCGTCGCAATCGCGCTCGCACCTGCACCCGAGAAAACGATCTCAAGGTCTTCGAGCTCTTTGTCCGCGATGTCCGCGGCGTTGAGCAGTGCTGCGCCGGAGATGATCGCAGTGCCGTGTTGGTCGTCGTGGAACACCGGAATGTCGATCTCCTCGCGCAGGCGCTCTTCGATGGTGAAACAAGCTGGTGCCGTAATGTCCTCGAGATTGATGCCGCCGAAGGTCGGCTCCATCATTTTGACCGCTTCGACGAATTTGTGTGGATCTTCCTCGTCGAGTTCGATGTCGAACACGTTGATGTCGGCGAACCGCTTGAACAGCACACCCTTGCCTTCCATGACCGGCTTCGAGGCTTGCGCACCGATATTGCCGAGCCCGAGGACGGCAGAACCGTTCGACACGACGCCGACGAGATTCCCCTTCGCGGTATAGGTGTAGGCGTCGGTTTCGTCCTCCGCAATTTCCATACAAGGTGCGGCTACACCGGGTGAGTACGCGAGCGAGAGATCTCGTTGCGTGTTCGTCGGTTTCGTCGTCGAAATCTCGATTTTACCCGGGGGGTCTGTCAAGTGGTAATCTAAGGCATCCTCGTCAAGTCCCATACCACCCACAGTGTGGGCGACCACTAAAAACAATGCGAAGGCGGATATCGACAAATGTCGAATGTTGCCGCAGTTGGCTCCCCGATTCTTTGTCCCCCGTTTCGACCGTTTTATACGGACCGCGCCAGTCAGGTGGGGTATGGACGTCGCGCTTGGTGGGACGTTCGACCCCGTTCACGACGGCCACCGTCGGCTGTTCGAACGGGCGTTCGAACTCGGAGACGTCACGGTCGGCTTGACCAGCGACGAACTCGCCCCGCAAACACGACACGTAAAACGACGGGTCCGCCCGTTCGACGAGCGACGGGACGATCTCGCGGACGAACTCGAGTCCATCGCGGACGGGTACGACCGCAGTTTCGATATTCGAACGCTCGAGGAACCAACCGGAATCGCGACCGAAGAGCCGTTCGACTACCTGATCGTCTCGCCGGAAACGAAATCCGGCGGCGAGCGAATCAACGACATTCGTCGCGAACGCGGCTATGACCCGCTCGATGTCGTTGTCGTCCCCCATCTGCGCGCCGACGACGGAGACATCATCTCGAGTACCCGTATCGTCCGTGGCGAGATCGACGAACATGGAAACGTGCTCGAGGGAGCAGACGGTAGGAATGAGACGGGAGCCGGAACTGGAACTGGAACTGGAACCGATACCGACACCGACACCGACACTGCCGCTGACACATCATAACGTCGCTTCCGATTGCCATTCCCAATGGAGACCACAGACGGGGACTAACTCCACCTTTCCTCCGTATATCGTACACTTACGACGCACAACAGTCGCCGTTTCCGAGACACCGACAGCCCTACCAGCGCGGTGGTTCGAGTCCCGCCTCCTCGAGACGATCCTTCCAGCGCGTCTGAATCGAGAGTCTGGAAACGTCTGCGGCGTCGGCGACGGCACCCTGCGTACACCCCTCGCCAGCGACGAGTGCGCCTGCATACACGCTGGCGGCGAGGACGGCTCGTTTCGACCGATCCGCCTCCGGAACATCCATGAGAAAGAGCTCTGAAGCGCAGGAACGGGCTTCTTGCGTGAGTTCGAGGCGGTCTGCGACCTGCTCGAGTTCGGCCAGCCACGGTTCGTACTCGAATCGGTCGCGGGCGCTGTGCATACACCAGTGTATCGCGCGATCAGGAATAAACCTGCGGACGTCATGAGCGATCAGTCGGCAACAGTCTATCGTGGTCGTGAGCCGACTCGGTGACTGTCTTTGTAACTGACCATCGACTGGCTCTAGACGCTGTGTAGGCCGCGCCAGTAGTTGTTGAACGCTGTCCGTTTCACATCGTTGTCGGTCCCAATAGTGCGCTACTCGTACCAACGTTCAGCTACGAATATCTCGGCGAATCGGCCGTTCTCGCTGGATTTCACTAGGAGATAACTACTAAAGCCCGGGAATCGCCAAGTATTGAGCAACGTCGGGTTCCGGTCTCGGCATGGCTGGAGGCCTGCGCCACCCATGAAGGAACCAACCTGCAAGCTCGTCTGCACTGGCTGCGGTCTCGAGATGCCGTACCGAGACCGATCGCTGGCCGAGCAGGCGGCAGAGCTGCACCAACTTCGCGACTCGGAGCACGTGACCTTTATTGTCCCGCCGGACTGGTCGCCCGAGGAGCCAGTCAAACATCAGTAACCGAGACCGGGAGCCGTACTGCGGACCGACAACTACTTACTGGACTCGTGAAAAGCGATGGGTGCGCGCGGGTAGCCAAGCCAGGCCAACGGCGCAGCGCTTAGGACGCTGTCCCGTAGGGGTCCGCCGGTTCGAATCCGGTCCCGCGCATTCCTGTCGTGAGCAAATCCGCGAGCGACAGGAATCGGATGGCCGGTTCGAACCCTGCAAGTCGCAGCGCTCGAGGAGCACGAGAGCGACCGTCTTGCTTCGGTTCGAATCCGGTCCCGCGCACTGAACGAACGCAGTGACTGAAGGAGCAGGTCGGATTCGCGGCCCAGAGGACGAGCGAAGTGATGTCCTCGCGGTTCGAACGAGAGAAGACGCGCGCAGCACCGCGAGCACGTCTTCGCGTTGTTCGAATCCAGTCTCGCACTCGTAGGATACTCCATTCTACTTGAGTCTCCCTCACTATTCGAGTACCCCGCTCTCGCCTCGGTATTCGAGTGAGACACACTCCTCGGTACTCGAACGCTCCCGGTACTCGAGTACCACCACAACCGTCTTCCACCCGGAGCGTACCGTCATCGCTCTACACCAGCCACCCGAACCACCCATCTCAGCACCTGTCCCTCTTTAACCCACAGCATGCCGTGGCAGACACACGTCTGACGCTCCATAACGCTTATTCGCGCGCAAACGGCTTGTATGAGCAATGGCCGGGTTAGACGACGTGTTCGGGCAACTCTTCTCGAACGCCGATGCAGTTGTTCTCTTTTCACCGAGTAGCTCCGTCTACGAGCGCTGTCAAGAGCTTGAGGACCTCGACACAGTCGTCGTCGGAACGGACAACGACATCGGCGCTGAAACGTTCGTCGAGCTCCCACTGGAGTTCGAGGATGTCTCAGAGCGGATCGACTTCGGTCTCGAGGGGGCGCTCGAACAGGACGTACTCGAGGACGGCGACGAACTCGTCTGTGCGACGAGCGTGTTCAGTGACGAGATGGACACGGTGTCGCGCGTGCGAGCGATTGCAGATGATCGGACGGGAATCTACGATCTTTTCACGAAATCACGCGCGGAGCCGGCGGTGATCAAGTCGGTTCTTGAACTGGCGATCGAACTCGGGAAGAAAGGGCAGAAGGGCAAGCCAGTGGGCGCACTGTTCGTCGTCGGCGATGCAGGCAAGGTGATGAACAAATCCCGTCCGCTGTCGTACAACCCGTTCGAGAAGTCCCACGTCCACGTCGGTGACCCGATTGTGAACGTGATGCTGAAGGAGTTCTCTCGTCTCGACGGCGCGTTCGTCATCTCGGATGCGGGCAAGATCGTGTCGGCCTACCGCTACCTCGAGCCGTCCGCAGAGGGGGTGGATATTCCGAAGGGGCTGGGAGCACGACACATGGCCGGCGGTGCGATCACGCGCGATACGAACGCGATCACGATCGTGCTGTCGGAGAGTGATGGACTCGTGCGGGCCTTCAAGGGCGGCGAGCTCATCATGGAGGTCGATCCGGAGGCGTACTGACATGAACTGGCAGACCCTCATCGACGAGCCGGCAGTCATAGCTGCGGCGGTGCTCGCACTCGGGGTAGTCGTCGGCTATCTGGTTGGTCGGCTCAACAAAGAGTTGCTCTCAGCCTCGGGCGTGCCGGACGCCGTCGAGGGGACGCCGTTCGAGCGGACCGCCCAGTCCATCGGGACCTCCTCCGTCGAAATCGTTGCGCGATTGAGTTCGTGGTTCATCTACGGCATTGCTGTCCTGACGGCGATCCACATCGCCCAGTTGCTCGACACGGAGGCGTTCTGGATCCGGGTCGTCGAGTTTATCCCGCAGGTGTTCATCGCGGTTCTCGTGCTCATTTTCGGCTTTATCGTCGCCGACAAGGCCGAACTGGCCGTCAGTGAGTACCTTCGCGGCGTCAAACTCCCCGAGGTCTCGATCATCCCGAAGGTCGTCAAGTACTCCGTCCTCTACGTGGCCTTCCTCATCGCACTGGGACAGATCGGCGTCTACGTCGCGCCGCTGTTGATCCTGCTCGCGGTGTACGCCGTGGGTATCGTCATCGTCGGCGCGGTCGTGTTCAAAGACTTCCTGATCTCGAGTGCAGCGGGGATTTACCTGTTGCTTAACCAGCCCTACGGGATCGGCGATCAGATTCGAATCGGTGATCAGTCTGGCATCGTTCAGGAGGTCGACCTCTTCGTGACGAAGATCGAGAGCGACTCCGAGGAGTACATCATCCCGAACCGGAAGGTCTTCGAGGACGAGTTAGTTCGCGTTCGCGACTAGGTTTCCTCATCCTGTTCGTCGTCGCTATTCCGCAAGCGAGAGTCCCGGATGCCACCGCTCGGCACCCGCCTCACGCTTTTTCTCGTCCATCTTCGCGAGCAGGTGCGTTGCGAGCGTTGCCGTCTCGGCCGCCCGCGACTCGCCCTCCGTTCTGAACTCGCCGGTCTGGCGGTTCGCATACACCGAGCAGACCGCCCCGGACCGCAGTCCATAGATATTCGCCAGCGTGAAGATCGCGCTCGCCTCCATTTCGATGTTCTTCACGTTGGCCTCGACCAGCTGGTCGACCAGCTCGTCCGCGCCGGCGGCTTCGAACTCGTCGTAGCCAGGGCGACCCTGGCCCGCGTAGAACGAGTCCGCGCTCATCGTAATCCCGGTGTGGTAGTCATAGTCCAGTCGCTCTGCGGCGGCGACGAGCGCAGCGACGACCTCGTAGTCCGCCGTCGCGGGGTAATCCTCCCGAACGTACTCGTCGCTCGTCCCCTCCTGGCGAACCCCGCCGGTGCTGATTACGAGGTCGCCGACGGCCATGTCTTCCTGCAGCGCACCACAGGAGCCGACCCGGATGAACGTCTCGGAGCCGACACGGGCGAGTTCTTCGACGGCGATCGCGGCAGACGGGCTGCCGATTCCCGTCGAGGTAACCGAGATCGGCGTCCCCTCGTAGCTCCCCGTCGCAGTCCGGTACTCGCGGTGATGGGCGCGAATCTCGTGGTCGTCCCAGTGATCGACGATCTTCTCGAGTCGCTCTGGATTGCCGGGCAGGAGGACGGTGTCTGCCACGTCGTCGGCGCTCACTTCGAGGTGGTACTGTACGTCCGCGTTCGGATCTTCACTATCGCCGGTCATCGAGTAGCGGCGATTCGCACCGACACCGTATATAAATGCAGGGCGACCGTACCGGCAGGTATGGCTCGTGATCGGCGCGACGGTCGCAATACTGCCATCGACGACAGCCGCTCGGACGGCACTCTCACCGATACCTACGTCGCCGCCCTCCAGCACGACCTCGCCGACATTCCGCCCGAAACGACCCTCGTCGGCGTCGTCCGCTCCCTCACCTCGTGGTTCCACGCCGTGGTCGACGAGAACATCCCCGAACTCGGTCCGCCCGCTAATCTGCTCGACGCCGTCCAAACTGCCGAGGAAGATCTGAAGATGCGTGGCATCTGCGACGAGGGAGCCCACAACGCCGCGTGGGACCAGGTCGGATTCGCTGAGGCCTACCGGGATCACCTCCAGACGGGCCACGACGCAGAACGTGCACTCGAGTCCCTCACCGATCGACTCGCTGCCGGCGAGAATCTAGCGCTCGTCTGCTACGAGAATACAGAGAAAAAGCGGTGTCACCGGACGATTCTGTGCGACGTGCTCGAGAACCGCCGCTGAGGCTGGGGTGCACACCGGCGAGTGAGAACCGCCCTGTCAACTTACGTCAACTCGAGTTGAGACGCCACCACAAACACATGACGTACAATCTGGACGGAAAAACGGCTATCGTCACCGGCGGCGCGTCGGGAATCGGCAGGAAAACGGCAGAGCGGTTCGCAGCCGAGGGTGCGAACGTTGTCGTCGCTGACGTGGTCACAGACGGTGGCGAGGAGACAGTCGAGTCGATCGAGTCGGCGGACGGGTCTGCGACGTTCGTCGAAACCGATGTCACGGACCCAGAGGCCGTCAAGGCGATGGTCCAGACGGCAGTCGACACCTACGGTGGGCTCGACATCGCGCACAACAACGCGGGAATAGAGGGCGAGACCGACCCACTCGCCGAGCAGACCGAAGCCAACTGGAAGCAGGTCATGGATATCAACCTGACCGGCGTCTGGCTCTGTCTGAAGTACGAACTCCAAGAGATGACGGCGAACGGCGACGGTGGCGGTGGCGCTGGCGGTAACGGTGACGGTGACGGTGACGGTGACGGCGGCGCAATCGTCAACACGTCCTCCATCGCCGGTCTCTCTGCGGCCGGGTCGTCCGCCTACGCCGCGAGCAAACACGGCGTCATCGGACTTACTCGAGTGGCCGCGACGGAGTATGCAGATGCCGACGTTCGGGTCAACGCGGTCTGTCCCGGCGTGATCGAGACGCCGATGGTCGAACAGTCCGCGGCGGAGAACCCCGAGGAGATCGAGCAGTTCGTCGGCATGCAACCGCTCAACCGGATGGGGTCGCCCGAGGAGGTCGCCAACGCCGTCGTCTGGCTCTGCTCGGACGAGGCCTCGTTCGTCACCGGGAACGCGTATCCTGTCGATGGCGGTTTCACGGCGCTATAGTTGTGGAGACGGGTTCGAACACTCTCAAACGTGATTCGGGCCCCGCTATGATTCTGAGCAGTTCTACTCGAGTGTCTCTTCAGAAATCGTGTTCGGCAGGAGGTCACCGAGCGTGTATACTGTTGGTCCCTCGTCTTCACCCTCGTCGCAGAACACTATGAGGTCGTCCTCACAAAACTCGGACAGCGTCTGTCGGCACATGCCACAGGGAGTGACGCCGTCGCGGCGGTCCGAACTCACGGCGAGCCGTGTAAACTCGCGGTGGCCGTTCTTGACTGCCTCGGCGATGGCGACCTCCTCGGCGTGGAGACTGTTGCTGAAGTTCGCGTTCTCCAGGTTGCAGCCGACGAAGACCTCGCCGTCGGCCGTCTCGAGTGCGGCTCCGACGCGGTACTCGGAGTAGGGGACGTGAGCGGCCGATTGGATGTCGCGTGCGGCCGCGATGAGGTTGTGGGGATCGGGGAGATCGTGGTCGTTGTCGTGGTCGTGGTCGTTGTCGTGATTGCGGTCGGCATCGTCCTCGCGGTCGTCCGAAGTCACGTCGAACGGTACTGTGAGTGGGCCTAAGAAGGCACCGACCGCGATGTGATCGGTTCGCTGACAGGGATCAGTCCTCGCCGGACTCGTAGTGCTCACCGGCGGCATCCGGGAGTCGGGTGCGGCCGACGAGCACGAGGACGACGATAACCGACATGTGTGGAAGCGTCCGGATCAGTTCAGTCGGAATTGCGTAGCCGGCCGACTGCAGTGCGGTCTGGAGCGAATTGAGTCCCGCGAAGAGGAACGACCCGAGGAGGGCTCCGACCGGGTGGTAGTTCGCGAGGAGGTAGGTCGCGATGGCGATAAAGCCACGGCCGTTGATCGCGGTGTCGCCACCGCCGGCGAACGTCCCGAGCGTCCCGAGTGCGAATCCAGCACCGCCGAGGCCGGCAAAGACCCCTGAAAGCAGGACCGCGGCGTATCGGACCTTCCGGACGTCAACACCGGCCGTATCGAGCGCCTTTGGATTCTCGCCGCTGGCGACGACCCAGCGGCCGAAGGTCGTCCTGGTGAGGAGGAACCAGCCGCCAAGAGCGCCGGCCAGCATGAGGTAGACCTGCGGTTCCGTGTCGAACAGCAGGTAGCCGAGGATTGGGAGCTCCGAGAGGCCGGGAATCGTCACGTTTCCGAATCGACTGATACCCGCGGTGTTCGGACTCCCGAAGACGATCCGCGATACGAACGGCGCGAGCCCGAGCGATATGAGCCAGATTGCCAGTCCCGCGATGATCTGGTCAGCTTTGAAGTCGATACAGACGACCGCGAAAACGAGCGCAACCACGACGCTGACGAGAACGCCGATCAGCAGCCCCCACCAGAGATTCGACAGCCCCATCGTCGCGCCGCCGTCACCGAGTCGGTGAACGGCGATGATCGAACTGAACGCCGAAACAATGAGTAGGCCCTCGATACCGATGTTGATCACGCCGCTCTTCTCGGCAAAGATACCGCCTATCGCCGCGAGGGCAATCGGAACCGCAAGCCGAAGCGTCGATGTCTGCCAGCTTGCAGGCGTCGCCACAAGGAAGAGCAAGACGAGGCCGAAGATACCGACTGCCGTTGCTGTCGGATTGGCGGCGAGAGTATCTCGCGCCCGGCCGAGTCGCTTACGCATCGTCAGCACCTCGTGGGTCCTCAGTCGTCTCATCGGCAGGTGCGCGACCACCGTCGGTCCGCGCGGGTTCCGTCGGGCGAACATCAATGTAGCGCGTCCCGATCATCCGGAAGAACTCGGGCATCGCAACGAAAAGGATAATCAATCCGGTGAGGATACCGACCAGTTCAGGCGGCACGTCCGTCGCAGTGCCGATCGAGTTTGACCCACTCTCGAGTATCCCGAATAGGAACGCAGCCGCGCCGACGCCCAGTGGATTGTTGCCAGCCAGTACCGAGACGGCAATCCCATCGAAGCCGATCGACGGAACGTTCTCAAGCCAGCTTCCGTGGACCATCAGGACCCAGAACGCACCGGCGATGCCGCCGAGAGCGCCTGAGAGGGTCATGCTGGCGACGGTCATGCGCTTCTCGTTGACGCCGCCGTAGGCGGCCGCCGCCGGCTGAATGCCACTCGTTCGCAGCTCGTAGCCGAACGAGGTGCGGGCGAACAGCCAGGCGATGCCAATCATGAGTGCGATGGCGAACCCGAGTGCGAGCAGCGAGAAGTCCATCCCACCGCTGAATCCAATGTATGGCACGGTTGGGATCTCAGCGTACTCGGGGATCGGTTCCGTCCGGGGATTGTTGCTCTCGGGGTCCTGAAACTGCCAGGACAGCAGCGTTGAGGTGATACCAACCGCGATAAAGTTGAGCATAATCGTCGTGATGACCTCGTTCGCGTCGGCGTAGGCCTTCAGGACGCCAGGAATCGCGCCGTAGAGGCCGCCACCGATCGCACCGGCGAGCACGCCGATGGGGATGAGAACAACCGTCCCGACGAAGCCGCTGGGGATGATCGACGCCGCGAAGACGACTGTAACGGCCGTTGCAAGCCCCCCAACGACGAGCTGTCCCTGTGTTCCGATATTGAGGAGCCCGGCGCGAAACGCCACCGCGACTGACAGTCCCGCGAAGATCAGCAGCGTCGTCTGCTGGAGCGTCGTCGCGAGGTTGTAGTTCGTCAGGGACCAACCACCCTCTAGTGGATGACCAAGCGCCCCGAGGAACAGTTCGTAGTACACCTGCATCGGGTTGTAACAGAACGTCGTACCGGCCACGTCCAGGCCGGACCGGCAGGAGGCAAAGCTACCCGAGATGAAGACGAGAACGCCGCCGACGAGCACCGCGGCGAACAGTGCCGCGACGCTGATGGCGATTCGTTCCATCACCGACGCCTGGATGAGTCGCTCAAGTAGGCGTCGAATCCGGTCCGGCATCGGTCCGGAGCCGGAATTCATCGCGACCGACCTCCGTTCGAGCTAGCGTTGGTCTCGGCGTCGTCACCGGTTTCACCGGCATCGGGACGTATGCCCGGGCCAGACTCAGCAGTGCTAGATCCGGTCGAATCTGTCTCCACCCGTTGGCCCGCCATGAGCAACCCGAGTTCTTCCTCAGTGATCTCGTCGGGGTCCGTCACGTCGATGAATTCGCCCTCGTAGATGACGGCCAACCGATCGGAAAGCGCCCGGACCTCGTCGAGTTTCGAGGAAACGAGCAGAATCGCGACGCCCTGTTGACGGAGTTCAAGCAACCGATCGTGGATGAACTCGGTCGACCCGACGTCGACACCCCGTGTGGGGTGGGTTGCGACGACCAGCGAGGGATCGCGTTCAAACTCGCGACCGACAATAAACTTCTGTTGATTCCCGCCAGAAAAGGAACTCGCATCGGCGTCAGGATCCGGCGGCCGAACGTCGTACGTCTCAATGAGGTCGTCTGTGTGGTCGCGGACGTTCTCCCAGTCGATGCGACCGTCGGTCGCGAATTCCGAGGCACGCTGATTCCCGAGGATACTGTTTTCAACGAGATTGAAGGGCATGACCAGCCCGCGCTCGTGGCGATCCTCCGGGACGTAGGACATCCCGGCATCGATTCGCCGGCGACGTGACCAGTCGGTGATATCGGCCCCGTCGTAGGTAATCGTCCCTTCGTCAGGCGTTCGAAGGCCGGTGATTGCCTCGATCAGCTCAGCCTGTCCGTTGCCGTCGACGCCTGCGATACCGACGATCTCACCGGCACGAACGTCGAAGTCGATGCCAGAGACAGCCTCGATACCGCGAGTGTCTTCGACGGTGATGTCGGTTGCTGAAAGGACGGTGTCGCCAGTCGTCATTGGCTCGGAGTCGATCTCCAGGAGCACCTCACGGCCGACCATGCGTTCGGCTAAATCATTCTTATTTGTCTGGTCGGGGACGACCGTCCCGGCGGACTCGCCGTCACGGAGAATCGTGATCGCGTCGGCAGCGTGGGTCGCCTCTTCTAGCTTGTGCGTAATGAAGATGATCGTCTTTCCCTGTGCAGTGAGTTCATCGAGAACGTCGTAGAGACCCTCAACCTCCTGTGGCGTGAGGACGGCGGTCGGTTCGTCGAGAACAAGGACATCCGCCCCGCGAAAGAGTGCTTTGAGGATCTCGACGCGTTGTTGGACGCCGACACTCAGATCCGCCACAGTTGCACTCGGATCGACGTCAAACCCGTATCGATCGCAAAGTTCGCGGATCTCGCGGTCGATGCGGGCGCGGTCGACCGCCATCCCGAACCACTTCGTCGGTTCGTCGCCCAGCGCGATGTTTTCTGCAACCGTCATGGAGTCGACCAGCATGAAGTGCTGGTGGATCATCCCAACCCCAGCGTCGATGGCATCTCGTGGCGAGTCGAACATCCGCTCCGTTCCGTCGACGACAACACGGCCCTCTTCTGGCTCATAGAGTCCATAGAGAACGTTCATCAGCGTTGTCTTGCCAGCCCCGTTCTCGCCGAGCAGAGCGTGAACACTACCTCGTTCGACGCGGAGATCCACGTTGTCGTTCGCCACGACACCGGGAAATCGCTTGGTGATCCCGTCGAGGTGGACAGCAAGGTCTGTTTCGGCCTCGCCGTAGCTGGACGTGGTTGCTTCTGTTGTGGGCCCTGCACCTGTTTCCACGTCCGTTCTCGCTTCCCCGGTTTGTCCCGAGCCGGCTGTTGATCCCGTACCCGTCTCCGCTTCCGATTCGGTCTCGGTCATGCGGTTACAGTTCGTGTGGAACGTCGATCTCGCCGTCGATGATCGCCTGTTTGGACTCCTCGATCTGCGTCGAGATTTCTTCGGGGATCTCGTCGCCGAGCGTATCACCGTAGACCGCGCTGACGCCGCCGTCGTCGAGTCCCAACCGCTCTACGCCGCCTTCGAACTCGTCGTTGACGGTGTCTTCGATCGCCGAGTAGACCGCTGTGTCGACGCGTTTGACCATACTCGCGAGGATGACGTCGGCGAAGTCTTCGTTCGAGAGTGACTGGTCGTCGTCGACACCAATTGCGAAGCGGCCCTCGTCTTGGGCCGCCTGAAAGACGCCGATGCCAGTTCGTCCGGCTGCGTGGAAGACGATGTCGGCATCCTGATTTTGGTACATCGTTCGCGCGGCTTCCTGTCCAGCGGCGGTATCGTTGAACTCACCGACGTACGACGACACGACTTCCGCATCGTCGTTGGCGTACTCAACACCAGCAGTGAATCCAGCCTCAAACGATTCGATCAGCGGTGTTTCGGTTGCACCAACGAATCCGACGACGCTCTCGTTCGGAATCGTCTCCCCATCACCGGCCGCAAACTCCCGCTCAGTCAATAGTCCCGCAAGGTGACCAACCTGAAACGATCCCTCCGGCTCGCCGAACGTGTAGCTCCGGACATTGTCTTCTTCGACGACCTCGTCAATGATGATGAAGTCCTGCTCAGGATAGTCAGGCGCGTTCTCCGCGAGCGCGTCGGCCTGCGCGTAGCCGACGCAGTTGATCAGGTCGTTTACACCGGACTCCGCGAAGGTTCGCTGTGCGCTTTCGAACTCACTCTCGGAACTCGGTTCCGTCTCTGTGATTGCGATGTCGAAGTCGTCCTGTGCATCCTCGAGACCCCGCTTGGCCATGTCATTGAACGAGTCGTCGCCAAGTCCACCGGTTGCATACACCGTCCCGATCTGGACAGCATGATCACTTTCGTCTCCAAATCCACTAATGCAGCCGGCGAGCCCTGCCAACCCGATTGCCCCAGCCCCTCCGAGAAATTGCCGTCGATTTCGTACCATGAAGGCGGCTAGCGTAAACATTGGGTATATACCCGTCGAAATACCATCTTCACGCTCCAAAACAGGTTCCAAATCCGGCCAAAACATATTTTAGCTGAATCGAGTCGCTAAGCCCCCTTCCTCAGCGAGCGCCGAAGGCGCGAGCAGGGAGAGGATACAGCGTCCCCAGAAATCGGTGATTTCTGAGGACGACGCCGCACTCAAACAGGTTCCCCTCAAGAAGGAACCGACGGTCGAGTGGGTCGCCACCTTCGGTGTCGAAGTCGATCGAGAGCCACCGGAGAAACCCGACCGGCTGAAGAACAAGCGCCGAGACATCCTTCACAAGCTCTCGAACTACTACGCTCGAGAGTACGATCTCGTGGCCGTCGAAGACCTTGACGCGAAAGACTTGGTCGAACTTGACGGCAACTCTCGGAACCGTGCCGGAGCGGCGTGGGGACGTTCCTGCGGATGCTCGAGTACAAGTTTGAACGCGAAGGCACGCACTTCGTCGCCGTCAATCCACGAGGGACGACCAAAGAGTGTGCAGCCTGCGGTGTCTCGACCAAGAAACCGTTGTGGGTACGCGAACACGCCTGTCCGTCGTGCGGGTTTACCGCCGACAGAGATTGGAACGCGGTCGTCAGACTACGTCTGACGGGCAGCAAAATCGCGTGCGATTTTGCGACGGCGTGGAACATTCTTTCTCGCAGTATCAAGAAAGTAGGTGCGGGACGCTCCGAATCAACGTCCTCAGAATCGCACAGCGATTCTGATGGGCTGCGAAAATCGCTGAGCGATTTTCGAACGCCTGTGGAGACTGCGCTCCCTACGGGAACCACGTCGGTTCCTGCAAAGCGCGTTTGTCGAGGGAACCCCGACAGGCTGTCAGACGTTGTCTGACAACGTCGTGGAAGCAGGAAGCCCCATCTGCTCACGGGCGCGAAGCGCCCGTTCGCATGGTCCGTGAGACCCCCGGTCTCACGCTCCCCTCAAGGAGCGAACGGCGTCAGCCGTGAGCGAGTATGGTGGGGTAGTTCACATAAAACGCACTTCACACAGTCCTTACACGCATCTCCACCTTCAAACCGTCAATCGGAGAAATCCCGACCACGTGGACAGCGAGCCTACGCAGCGCCCTCCACTGCCGCTTCGATGACCGTCTGCGCTTCAGCGACGAGTTCGTCGACGGACTCACTCTCAGCGTAGAGGCGTACGTACGGCTCCGTGCCGCTCGGCCGGACGAGTAGCCACGCTGCGTCCTCGAACTCGAGTCGAATGCCATAGTCAGTGTCGACCGTCGTCTCAGGGAAGGCCTCGGGCAGGTCGGATTCGAGTGCACCCATCACGGCCGTCTTGTGCTGGTCGGGGCAGTCGACACTGACCTTCCGGTAGGGACGTTCGGTGACCGGCTCGCGGAGAGTGTCGGTGTCGCCGGCGTCGGCAACGAGCGCGCTGACGATGGCAGCGCTCGCAACGCCGTCGATCCAGCCGCCGAAGGCAGTGTGGATGTGCTTCCAGGGCTCTGCGGCGAAGACGACAGCGGTGTCCTCGTCGCCAGCGGCGCGTTCACGGGCGATTCCCTCGTGGAGTGCGCCAAGTCGGACGCGTTCGACCCGGCCACCGGCGTCGCGAACCTGCTCGTCGATCCGCGCCGAGGCGTTCGGCGTCGTGACGACCACGGGGTCCGCAGCGTCGCTCCCAGCCGTGTAGTGGGCCGCGACGAGGGCGAGCACCGTATCCTCGTGGATAACCTTGCCGTCGGGTCCAAGCACGACTAGCCGGTCCGCGTCGCCGTCGTGGGCCAGTCCGAGGTCGAACTCGCCGTCCGCAAGGAACTCGGTGAAGGCCGACAACGTCTCCGGGGTCGGCTTGCTCTCTCGCGCCGAGAAGTGGCCGTCGACGTTCGCGTTCACCGCGACGACGTCAGCGCCGAGGGACTCGAGTACCTGCGGGGTCGCGACCGCGCCGACGCCGTTGCCGCAGTCGACGGCGATGGAGAGACCGGCAAGCGGCGTCTGCCCTGCGCCAAGGTCGGGGAACTGCGTGCGGACGTAGTCCGCGACGGCGTCGCGGTAAGGGGCGAGTACGTCGAGGTCGGTGGCGCTGCCCCACTGGTCCCACGCGGGGAGCGACGACCCGCTGCTCACGTAGTCCTCGACGGCTTCTTCGGCCTCGCGGTCGAACTCGACGCCGTCGGTGAAGAGCTTGATGCCGTTGTCCGTCGGCGGGTTGTGGCTCGCGGTGAGCATGACGCCCTTGCGGCCCTGCGAGGCGAACGCGAGCGCCGGTGTCGGCACCTGTCCAATGCGGGCGACGTTTGCGCCGGCGCTCTCGAGGCCGGCCTCCATCGCGGCGGCCAGCGCCGGTCCGGTTTCCCGGCCGTCGCGGCCGACGACGAACGTCTCGCCGGGCTCGCCGGCGGCCTGGCCCACCGAGAGCGCGAGCGCGGGCGTGATCTCCTCGACCGGCCCGCGGATTCCTGCGGTCCCGAACAGAGTCATGTGAGGTCGTTCCGCGAGCAACTACTTATATGGCGTGACATACGGTCTCTGCTGGCCGTCCTGTCACCCAGTAACGTCAGAGCAACGTCCAGGTTCCGGTCCGGCCTCAACCAGCAGGACGCCGCCGCGAAACGAATTCGTACGCCCACCGCGCTAAAATATATTTTAGCTAACATACAACCCGCCGTGGCCCGTCGATTCGAACGAGCACCAATGGACCAGACGGACTCCACCGAATACATCGAAACCGGCACGACGACGGTTGGGCTCGCCGGCGCGGACGGCGTCGTCCTCGCCGCTGACAGGCGGGCCAGCCTCGGCGGCCGCTTCGTCACGAATCGCACGGCACAGAAGGTCGTCCCGGTCGGCGACCACACCGCGCTCACCTTCGCCGGAAGCGTCGGCGAGGCCCAGTCGTTCGTCCGCCAGTTACGCGCCGAACGCTCGCGCTACGAGCACGCGACCGACCGCTCGCCGTCCGTCGAGACGACGGCCACCGTTGCCGGCGACCTCCTGCGCAGCGGGCCGTACCAGCACCTCGAACTCGTCCTCGGCGGCACGTTCCCCGAACCGGCCGTCTATCAGGTCGGTCCCGGCGGCGGCGTGATGGACACGCCCTACGCCGCGAGCGGAAGCGGGATGCAACTCGCCTACGGCCGACTCGAGGACGCCTACGAACCGGACCACTCCGTGGACACACTGCGAGGTCTCGCAACGACCGCGATCCGAAACGCAACCGAGCGCGACACCGCCAGCGGCGACGGGATGACGGTCGCAACGCTGACTGTCGATGAAGACGGAGGCGGAGACGAACACGACCACGAACGCGAGTTTGAGCAGTTCGAGCAGTTCGAAAGCATCGACGCTGCCGTCACCACAACGACAAACAGGGCTGGCGGTGAGTCCGATACCGACGCAGAACCGGGGGTGGCCACGTAGCCATGGACTCGAGTACCACTCGCCAGCAGGCCTACGACCGCGGGCACACGATCTTCTCACCAGATGGTCGGCTCTACCAGGTCGAGTACGCCCGCGAGGCGGTCGAACGCGGCTCGCCGAGCGTTGGCGTCGTCACCGACACCGGTGTCGTTCTCGCCGCGCGAAAGCGCCTTCGGTCGCCGCTACTCGAGTCGAAGTCGGTCGAGAAAATTCACCGGGTCGACGACCACGTCGCGGTCGCCACCGCGGGGCATGCTGCTGATGCACGGCAGTTGGTCGAGACGGCTCGGAAGCGCTGTCAGCGCCACCGGCTCCGCTATGCTGAACCGATACCCACAGAGACGCTTGCGGAGGCGATTGCGGACCACATCCAGGAACAGACGCAGGCTGGTGGAACGCGGCCGTACGGCGCTGCGTTGCTCGTTGCGGGTGTCGACGCTGGAAGGGGGAGGGAAAGGAAAAGGAGAAAGGAAAGCGAAAGCGGTAGCGGTAGTGGAAGCGGTAGTAACGCAGCAGGACAACACCCCCAGCCAGCGCTCTACGAGGTCGACCCCGGCGGCACACACTACGGCTGGCGTGCGACCGCGATCGGCAACGGCACGGCCGATATCAGATCGTTCCTGGAGGGGCGGCTGGCTGACAGCGATGCCGAAGCGGGGGTGGGGGAAGACGGTCTCCCGCTCGCACTCGAGTCCCTCGCCGCCGGCACCTCCGAGACCGAGACCGACACCGACACCGAACTCTCACCCGAAACAGTCGATGCCCTCGTGCTCACCCCCGATACCGTAGCTGATCGAGCGGGCGCTGTCGGCGAAGAAGAGCTTGCAGACGGACTCGGGGAACTCGAGTAGGTGCGGGTTCGCTACTGGGCAGTCGTCTCGGCTGTATCGTCCGTCTCGTGTGTTCCGACTGTTTCGCCGGCCTCGGTGGTCTCCGTGGTCTCAGCGACCCCGTCACTCTCGGCGGATTCGTCACCCTCGGTGGTCTCGGACACCGACGCTCGCTGCGTCTCGACCACGTTCAGCCGCTCGTCGACGTACAGCGCGAGCACGTCGTCCTCGAGTTCGACGACGACACGGACGGCGAGCGGGTCCTCGGAGAGCACCATCTCGGCCCACTCGTGGCCGACGTTCCAGAGCGGGCGCTCGCTGACAGCCTGCCCGTGTTCGTAGTAGAACGAGACGACGGCCGGATGGGAAAGCAGCGAGAGCGCGACGGGTGACCGAAGCGTCGTGCCACAGCATGAGCAGGTGAACTCGGCCTGAAGATGTGTGGCGTGTTCTGCGGGCAGGAGGTCGTCTGTCGCCGGCGACGGCCGCACGAGTCTGGCGTCGACTTCGCCGCTGCAGGCCGGACAGACGCCGTCACGAACGAGCGAGAGTCGGTGTCTGTGGTAGCGGTCGAATGCCGCGGGGAACGATTCGCCGTGGGACTCGAGTCCGGCCGGTGGGAGATCGAGTCGGAGCAGGCAGCGTTCACAGTGCCCGCAGGCGACGGTAACCCGGTTGTCGCTGGCCTGGGCGGTGAGCGCGTCGTGCTCGCAGAACGGACAGTCGTCCTCGAGCGGGACCGGTGGGTGGTCGACGCGCTGGGTGTACGTGCCGGTCGCAATGGCGCGTGCGATTTGCTCGCCGGCGTAGGTGAGTTCGTAGCCGTCGGCACCGGAATCGGCGTCAGCTGACGACTCGTCGTTCACCTTCCGGAGATACGGCCCCACGAGCTCGTCCAGATGATAGGCAAAGCCAGCGGAGGTTTCGACGTCCGAGGCCTCGAACAGCATCGAAAAGGACGGGTTCGACCGATACGACTCGCCGTCACGTTCACTCGCTTCCGGCCCGGGGCCGTCCGTCCATTCGAGCATCGTCTCGAGTATCCCCATCCTGACCTCGTTGCCGAGCGCCTGGAAGGCGTCGCTGGGGTCGGAGACGCGGTCGCTCGGCTCGGGCGCGGCGACGGGCGGGTCCTCGCCGTCCTCCGTTGACATGCCAGCCAATTCGTGGCGGACGAAAAAGTACGTTTGGCTAGAGTTGGCGCTATGCCTGACGCTTCTCCTTCTGCACCACGCGCACGTTCTCGATTCCCGTCTCGGGGTACTGGCCTTTGGCGTCCTTCTCGACGGCCTTCACCATATCCCAGACGACGTTCAGTCCGGTCGTGACGCCCTCGAGTGCCTCCATTTCGCAGCCGGTCTTGCCCGTCGTCTCGACTGCGACCTCGCACTCGACGCGGTCCTCGGACAGCGAGAAGTCGGTATCGACGTTCGTAATCGGAATCTGGTGGCACATCGGGATCGTCTCCCAGGTGTGCTTGACCGCCTGAATCGCGCCGATTCGGGCGGTCGCGAGCACGTCACCTTTGCCGATCTCGTCCGAGCGAATGGCCTCGATTGTCGATTCCTGCAGGCGGATCTCTCCCGCCGCGACGGCCCGGCGTTTGCTGTCGGGTTTGTCGCCGACGTCGACCATCTGTACGTCCCCATCGTCTGTGGTGTGGGTGAGGTCCTCGGCGGTGGCGTTGGTGTCCGTCTCCGCTCCACTGTCGTCCCCGCTCCCCCCATCCGTCGAAATCGGCTTGTCGCTCATCAGTTCTCACTCTCCTCACTCTCCCACAGCACCTTGGGGATTTCCTCGAGTACCTCGGAGGCGAGGTAGCCGAATCCGTCGGCCGCCGCGAGTCGTTCGCCGGCGAGTCCGTTGACCTGTGCGGCCGCCGCGGCCGCGTCCAGCGGCTTGGCGTGCTCCAGCAGAGCAGCGACGATACCGGTGAGCACGTCGCCCGTCCCGCCGACTTTCATGCCCGCCGTTCCCGAGCGGCTGAGCCGTGTTCGCTCGCCGTCAGTTATCACGTCCGTTGCCCCCTTTGCGAGAAGTACGTCGACGTGGTCCAGCTCCGCCGTGAACGCCTCAATCTCGTCCGCTGCCTCCTGCAGGTCGTCCACGTCGGGGCCGCCCATTCCCGCAAGCTCGCGCCGGTTTGGGGTACAGACCAGAGTCGCCTCAGTGTCGAGATCCGGCACCGTCTCGAGTGCGTCCGCGTCGACGACCACGGGGCCGGTGTAGGACGTGAGAAACTGGCGGGCGGCCTCGAGCGTCTCGTCTGCGGTCCCGAGTCCGGGGCCGAGGATCACCACGTCGTCGTACCGTTCGGCGGTGTCGACGAGATCGCTGACCTGGTCTGGTGTGAGAATCTCGCTCTCGTAGGGCTGGACGATCAGGTCCTCGGCGTAGCTCTGGATCTCGCCGGAAACGGTGTCGGGCGCGGCGACGAACGAGAGTTCTATGCCGGCTCGGAGGGCGGACTGTGCGGCGAGCGCCGGTGCGCCGGTGTAGGGACCGCCGCCGATGACGAACGCCCGGCCGGTCCGGTCGTCAGGCCGTGCGAGTTGTACGTCACCGGGGCCGACGAAGCGCTCAGCGGCTGCCGGAATCCCGATGTCCGCGACGGTTACGTCGGCGTCGAGGTCGTCCAGACCGGGTTTGGTGTCGTGGAAGGTGACGACGCGGTCGGCCTCGATGGCGTTCGAGGCGAGCAGGGCATCGGGGTCGCCAGGGTCGTCAGCGGCAGACGAGCCGCCGGCGTTGGCGTCGAAACCGGATGGGACGTCCACCGAGACAACGATCGCGTCGGCGTCGTTGATCGCCCGCGCCGCGGTGGCTGCAGGTTCGCGGAGGTCGCCGCTGATCCCCGTGCCGAGCATCGCGTCGACGATCACGTCGCAGTCGGGGAGAGCGAAGTTTTCGGAGTCGGTCACCTCGCGCGTCTCGTAACCCGCGTGCTGGAGTGCGTCCCAGTTCTCGCGAGCGATTTCGGTGCCGATGGTCTCCGCACGGCCGAGCAAGAGCGTCCGCACGTCGTAGTCGTCCAGAAAGCGCGCGGCGACGAACGCGTCCCCGCCGTTGTTTCCGCGGCCGGCGACGACGGCGACGGTCGCACCCGGCGCTGTGACCTCCCGGACCGTGCGGGCGATGGCGTTCCCACTCGACTCCATGAGCTGTTTCTGCGGGACGCCAAGTGCCGCGGCGTTCGCGTCGACTGCGGCCATGCGTTCGCCTGTAATCATACGCCAGCGTTCGACGGGCCAGCCGTTGAAGATTGCGGACGGTAGGCTGAATAGCCTCGAAGGCCTACACGGGTCGTGAACGTCTTTTGGCTCGACGAGGACCCGCGCCTCGCAGCGCGCTATCACTGCGACCAGCACGTCAACAAGCTGCTGTTAGAGGCCGCGCAGGTCCTCTGTACGGCGGCCCGCGAGAACGGTTACGAGGCCGAGTTTCTCTACCAGCCGACCCACGTCAGCCACCCAGTCACCGAGTGGGCGACCGAATCACGGGCGAACTGGCTGTGCCTGCGCGAGCACGCCGAGGCGCTCAACGCCGAGTTCACCGAGCGCTACGAGAAAGACGAGGGCGAGGCCCACGCGAGTTGGGAGGTCATCGACCAGATCGACCCCGATCTGATCGACTTTCCATTTGCGGAGCCGACGCCGCGGCCGCAGGCGATGCCCGACGAGTACAAGCGCCCGGGCGATCCCGTCGCGGCCTACCGCGCCTACTACGCCGGCGAGAAGGCCGAGCTCGCGACGTGGGAGTACACCGAGGAGCCGCCGTGGCTCGCGGAGTATCTAGTTGAAACCGTCTGAGGATTCTCGAAACAGCTCGCAGCCAGTCAGTACCGGATCTCGAACCCGTTCTCCCCTTCGGGCTCCTCGAACTCGGCGTCGACGTTCTCAACCGCTGCCGACGGACTCCCCGTGTGACACCACTCGATCATCGACTCGACGGCCTCGTCGGAACCTTCGAAGATCGCTTCGACACGGCCATCATCGAGATTCCGCACCCAGCCATCGATTCCCTTTTCCTGGGCCGTATCGCGGGTATTCGCCCGGTAGTAAACGCCCTGCACGGTTCCCGAAACGAAAACGTGTGCACGCGTTCGGTCTGACTCGTCTGCCATACACGAGCACTCGAGTGCGACCGGCAAAAATCCCAGCCTCGGCGCGCCAGCGTCCGTCACACTGCCGGCTTACTCCCCACGCTCGAATCGCCGCGACCCAACGATCAGCCAGCCCGTGAGCGCGAACACCACGATCAGAAACCCGATCCAGGCAGCGTCGGTTGCCGCACCGTCTGCCGGCTGGGTGGACTCGAGTACCGCGAGCGCGAGGAGGAGTCCGGCGACGACGAGGATGTTCGTGCCGACGAACGAGGCGAGTCCCCCCTCGTCGGTGACGGTGTCGGGGTCGTAGCCGGCGATGAGTTCGGTGTGTCCGAAGTATTTGATCGCGATACCGAGTCCGCCGACGAAGATGGCGCTGGAGAGCAGGACGGCGGCTGCGGGGCCGTTCATACGCGGATAATGGCAGTGGTACTACAAATAAGTGCCCGACGAGTTCCGTTTGCTGGATCGATCATCACGAGCGGAGAGAGAGAGTGAGAGTCTGGATCGAACTCGAGTTCAGCCAATCTGATGACGACGGACCCACAGCTCGACCCAGGAACTCACCAGCATCAGTGCGAGTCCGGTCGGTGCCGTCACGAAGACCAGTCCGATGAGTGGATCACCAGGCCCTGGATTCGCCTCTGACCAGATCCAGACGCCGATAGTCAACACAGCGACGACTGCTGGCGTGAGCACTCGGTTCCGGACGAGAAGGAACGCCGGCAGCCCACCGAGAACGAAAAAGACCGCACTCGGTAGCAACTGGACTGGGTGCTCGAACGCGATCAGCGGGTAGTTCAACCCGGCGGCGTACCACGAAAGCACCGCTGCGCTCACAGCACCGCCGAGGACGAACGCGCCGACGGCGGATCGACGGACAGTTTCCATGACGTGATAATTGCATGTATGATTGTTCAACCCTTTGACTTGTAGCAAAGTCTGATATAGGGGCCAGTACAGGAGCGTCGCTGCTGTCGCCGGGAACGTGGGCGACAGTGCTGGACTGAACGACAACTCGTTTCGACCGACCGTTTCAGTCGCCAGTCCGCAGGTGATGAAAGACGTACGTCTGTGCATAGCCCGCGTACTCGCCGCCAAACTCCTCACGGAGCGCTCGCGACGTTTCGGTGTACGAGCCACAGTCACAGTGGGGATAGTGCTCCTCGATCGCCGTCTTGAGCCACGTATCGAGGGGCACCGCCTCGTCGAACTCGAGTGCAAAGAGCAACACGCAGTCGGCCACCTTGTCGCCGACGCCGACGAACTGACAGAGGTGCTCGCGAGCGGCTTCGTACTCGAGTGTCCGCGCGTCGTCGGGGTGGGTCTCGCCGCTGGCGACCATCTCGGCGGTGCGGACGACGTAGGGGGCGCGGTAGCCGAGTCCGAGGTCGCGGAGTTCGGCTTCGGTTGCGCTTGCGAGCTGGGCTGGCGTCGGGAAGGCATGGTAGGTGTCGCCGTTCAGGGAGACCTCGTCGCCGTACTCCCGCGCGAGTGTCGAGACCATCGAGTGGATGCGACTGACGCGCATCTGCGCCGAGCAGATGAACGAAACTAGCGTGCCAAAGGCCGGGTCAGTGACGAGGCGCATCCCGCGGTGGGCCTCGTAGGCCTCGTCTAACAGCGGATCGTCGGGTGCAGCGTCGACGATCGCCTCCAGATCGTCGTCCAGACGAAGGAGGCGACGGACGGTCGGCTCGGCGTCGGTCGTGGACTGCCACTCGAGTACCCCGTCGACTGTTCGCGCGCGGATCACGTCGCCGTCGACGACGGTGACGTACCACTCGCCGAGAGCGGGCGTCCCGCTGTACATCTCGCCGTCTGCGCGCCGCCAGAGGTAGGTCTGACCGCTTTCGAGCGTCCGATACAGATCGAGTCCGCCGGAGAGTTCCTCGAGGCGGATCGTCCCCGTTTCCATTCGGTGATCCCTACGGGGGCGTCGGCTTGGGCCTTTCGGACTGACGTCTCTACCGTTCTCAGGCCGCCTCGCGCTGTGTGTTACCGGGGCGAACCTTCATACTGCATGCGACACAATGTGTGTGTATGAACTGCAGGGTTGTCGTCGAAGCTGCAGTGCCGGTATTCGACGTCGAGACAGAAGATGAGGCGATTCGCATCGCCATCTCGAAGACGGGCGAGATGCTGAACCCTGACTTAAATTACGTCGAGATCAACATGGGCGAACGGACGTCCCCGTCCGGTGAAGAGTTACCACCTGCGTTCATCGCAGCCGACGAGGCGCTCGTCGCACTCGAACTCGAGATGACCGTGTTCAACGTCGAGCGTGAGGAGCACGCCTCCCGAATCGCTCGCAAGGAAATCGGACAGCGACTCGAGAACATTCCACTCGAGGTCGAGCAAGTGGAGGTTATCGAGGATGAAGACGACGATGATGCCGAAGACGACGAAGAGGCGACAGAGAGTACAGCGGATGCTGACGAGACGGCGGCCGACAGCGACGATGCAGATGTCGGTGGGGAGCTCTCGGAGACAGATACAGAGTCGGCGTCCTCGAGCGCGAGCAGTGGAGACGAAACTGACGGTGGGGAAAACACGCGGGTTGACGACGAGGGAGACGACCAGACGGACGAGGAGATCCTCCCTGAGTTTGAGGACCTAGTCGAGTAATCTGAATCACCAGGCGACTCGGGTAGATCCAGCGGTTTCTTTTGATTGAGAGCTTGTAGACCATGGCTCGACGACCCTGTGGTCGGTGTCTCTGATCGAACATTGCTGGCGGAGACTGTCTCATCATTGGCTGTCTCAGCACGAGGAATATCGGAACACTGCCTCCCGAACTGGTTCGGCACCAGTTTGTCACACTGCAGGGTAATCATCTTCTATCACGACAGTCGACCACAGTTCAGAGCACTTTTCTGTTCGATGGATCGTCGGAAGTGGGTGACTAGAGAGTCGATCAAAGGGGGTAGAAAGCTGGTGAGAGGCGGTTCTCGAGAAATCGCGTCTAACTATTACTGCTCGACTGTTCGTTCGGCCGAATTCAAAAACAGACACTGAGAAAGTACGACGGACGAGACATTGAGAGTAACTGACCTAAACGCGCACCCAGAACCTGCGTCGTGTTCCCCGTTGAATAGCATCACACTGTACGGACGGGCACTCGAGTACCACACCAGCGGAGGGCAGCTGGTTTGGAATCCAGTCTCGCCAGTAGTATACGTGTGTTCCTGAAGGGGGCTCCGTACGACTTAGTCTGCGGTAGCAGCGACAGCTTCCTGCTCGCTCTCGCGCATGTTCATCGTGATTCCGCCAGCGAGTGCAAAAACAGCGGCCTTGTGGTCGGTTTTCGATTTATGAATTGATGTCGGTCGAATACCAAGAGAGTCGTATTCGCCGAGGTCAATCTGACAGTTATCCCACTCTGCACACTGGTTCGATACCTCCGCAAGAAGGCCGTGAAGGTGAATGAGCTCCTGTTTCTTCATAACCATGCACTCCTATCCACTGCAGGGTTATATTATTATCTTGAGTCGCGTTACCATGCGTATAGGGACAACGTACGTGAAAATCCGGTACAAAAACTATTCGAAAACAGCTGCTAGCCGGATGAAACGGTTCACAACAACTCATTGTCACGGCAGTAGGAATCGCTATCGGTTGTCTCATTGCATGTTCGGGTAGGTCCGAATCTGGTCTGCGGTGACCAAAGGAGACAGATTCAGTGTTAGCCTAACTGTTTGAGATTCTGGAGGTCACGATCTGTTCGCATGAACTCAGCTGTGCGTCGAGAGGCGTGACAGTTCGGACAGTGAAACATTTCTGCCGACGCTGGGAGTGTCCCGGGCGACCGCTGCCAATCTTTCGCACATTCTGGACACAACAGCTGCACGGTCGTCTCGTCCATGGCACGCTATTACACACCATATGTGAAAAAGCTTGTCGCAGCTGTCTCACAATGGATGGCACTTAGAACAGACAAGAACCGCTACGGAAGTGAGATCAGTAGAGAGCAGCGTATAGACAGCAACAGTGTCACGTCAGATCAGTGTGTACGCTTAGGCTGGTGCAGCCGTGTCCGAGGCTTCGAGCAGTTCCTTGTAGCGGTTGCGGATCGTGACCTCGGAGATGCTCGCAACCTCGCTGACCTCGTTCTGGGTCACCTTCTCGTTGGTCAGTAGCGCGGCTGCGTAGACGCCGGCGGCGGCGAGTCCGACCGGCGACTTGCCGCTGTGAACGCCCTCCTTGCGGGCCGAGTCGAGCAGTTCACGGGCCATCCGCTCGGTCTCATCCGAGAGGTCAAGGTCGCTGACGAACCGGGGAACGTAGTGTTCCGGATCAGCGGGCTTGACCTCGAGCCCGAGTTCGCGGATGATGTAGCGGTACGTGCGGGTCAGCTCCATCTTGTCGACACGGCTCACGGCCGAGATCTCGTCGAGGCTGCGGGGCGTGCCGGCCTGACGGGCCGCAGCGTACAGCGACGACGTTGCAACGCCCTCGATGGATCGACCTGGGAGCAGGTCCTCCTCGAGTGCCCGGCGGTAGATGACCGACGCGGTCTCACGGACGTTCTCCGGCAGTCCGAGCGCGGAGGCCATGCGGTCGATCTCACCGAGCGCCTGCTTCAGGTTGCGCTCCTTGGAGTCGCGGGTTCGGAAGCGCTCGTTCCAGGTGCGAAGCCGTTGCATCTTCTGGCGCTGGCGGCTGGAGAGGGACTTGCCGTAGGCGTCTTTGTCCTGCCAGCCGATGTTGGTCGAGAGGCCCTGGTCGTGCATCATATTCGTCGTCGGCGCGCCGACGCGGGACTTCTGGTCCTTCTCGGCGGCGTCGAATGCACGCCACTCGGGGCCGCGGTCGATCTCGTCCTCTTCGACGACGAGGCCACACTCCTGACAGACCGTCTCTGCGTGTTCGTCGTCCGAGATGAGCCGACCACCACACTCCGGGCACTGCTCGCGCTCCTCGGAGCGGGTTGTCTCCTCCTCCTCAGTTCGTGTTCGCTCCTCGGTACGCTCGTTCGAGTAGGTTCGAAGGTTTGTATCAGTCATGGTGTATCGGGTTGGTTACTCGGGGCTCCCGGGTGGGGTAACCAGAAGAAACCCGGTCGCCTCGGCTAACATAGGGTTAGGCCGTAAGCCATATAAACGTTTCGTCTGGTTTATAAAACAATCGCAGTTCTGTTTATATGTGTTTCGGATATATACCCATTAATCATGTCTATAAACACTGGTTCACCGGGCTAGAAACGACGGTCGAATGACGGGAGTCTAATCCCAGCCCCGGTGGCATCGACGTTCGGATCACGACCCCCGTATGGAGAGATTACACAGTCGAATACTTTTCGACGGTTCACGTAAATGATCGGCTATGACCGTTCGATTCGGCGCGCTTACCGTCGACTGGCTCGACCTCGCGACCGTCCGACTCGAGGGACAGACAGGAACCGTGATCTACACCGATCCGGGCCCCGAACACTACGGCGTCCTTGACAGCGAGCCAAGAGACGGTGACCTCGTGCTCGTTTCCCACGGCGACCACTACGATCCCACCTCGATTCGTCGCGTCGCCCACGAAGACGCGATCGTCATCGTACACGACTCCATCGACGCAGGGCTACTCGAGTGGACCGACGAGCAACCGGAGGCGCTGCCGTACGAGGTCGAGCGCGTGCAGGCGAACGAGTCGTTCATCCTGGGACCGCTCGATCTCTCGACGACGCCTGCGTACAACGAGCCAGCGGGACCACACACGGACGAGCAGGGGCGGCCCTATCACCTGAAAGGCGAGGGCTGTGGTTTTCTCGTCACCATCGATGGCGTGACGGTCTTTTGGCCGGGTAATACCGACGCGCTGGCGGTGCACAACGACCTCGTCGTCGATCTCTTTTTGCCGCCGATCGGCGGCAGCACCACGATGGACCGCCACGAGGCTGCAGCGCTCGCCGAGCGACTCGAACCGGATTTAGTCCTCCCAGTGCATTACGACACGTTCGACGCGATCGTGGCCGACGAGAAGGCGTTCGCCGTCGATGTCGCGACCCGTGGGGTTCCGGTTGTCCTCGACTCGAACTAATGGATAGGTCTGTACATTCGAGGACAGATCCGCACCTATAAGTGACGAGTCACGAATTCTCCGACGAGAAATCATGATGGTCATTGACAATCGAACACTTTGGGGTGACTGGCGGTGACTCCTGACACAACACAATACGATCAACCTGAGACACGTGGTGAGTGCCGTGAGTACTGAGACGGGGCCAGGACCGGGATCGGAATCTGCCTCAGCGACGAGTGCGGACCTCGAAAGTGACGGTCTCACCTATCCCTCACGGAACTGGCGGGACTTCTTCAGGGATCACTTCGGCCCATCGATGCTCTGGGCACTGATCAGCATCGGTGGCAGCCACATCGTCCTTGCACCGACGCTCGGCGGGACGTTTGGCCTCTTCGCCATCTGGATGTTCGCGATCATCTACCTCGCGAAGTACGGCGGCTGGGAGCTCGGTATCCGGTACAACTACGGCGTCGGCGGCAACCCAGTCGAGGCCTACGATCAGCTTCCGGGCCCGAAAAACTGGATGCAGTGGTTCACGGTGGGCGTCTTCACCATCATGTACACCGGGATCACCGCCGCAGTCGGGATGAGCACTGCCTCGTTTGTCCAGGCGATGACACCGCTGTCGTTCCAGCAGTCGTTCGTCCTCTTCGTCGGCTTCGCGGGCGTGCTCGTCCTGTTGACGCGCTACAGCCTCCTCGAGAAGATCCTCATCGGCTTTACGGTCGCGCTGGGATTCCTCATTGTCCTCGGCGTGCTCGTCGGCCCGCCGTCGGGTGAGGTCGTCGCCGCGACGACGTTCACCGCACCGGACATCACCGGACCGCTGTTCATCGGCCTGTTCGCCGCGGCGGCCGGCTTCGCACCGACTGGCTTCAGTACCAGCGTCCTCATCGGCAGTTGGAGCATGGCCAAGGGAGAGGGTGCTGGCGAACTCCGTGAGCGCGACCTCGACCCGAACGACGAGCGCTACCACGACTACATCCACGCGTGGATCCAGACCGGACGCCGCGACTTCAACATCGGCTACGCGTTCAGCTTCGCGCTGATCGTCGCGATGGTGATCCTCGCCTCGAACGTCCTCTACCCGAACCCGCCACAGGACGCCGATCTCGCCGTCACGATCGGGAACATCCTGAGCCAGTCCTTCGGCGAGTGGTCCTACTACGCGATGATCCTCGGCGCGTTCGCCGCGCTGTACTCGACCGTCATCACGCTCCTCGATGGGGCGGCCCGCGCGACGGGCGACGTGCTCCCGATGGCACTCGAGCGTGACGACCTCGACAGCGAGCGGATTCGCAAGCTCGTCGTGGTCGGCATCGTCGCTGTGAGCTGCGGGATCGTGCTCACGCTCGGTGCCGTTCCGGTCACGTTCCTCATCTGGATCTCCGCGATCCTCGCGGTCACCGAGATCCTGTTCTACCCGGCGAACTGGTACGTCGTCAAAGAAAACCTGCCCGAGCAGTTCCAGCCCTCACGGACGTGGGTCATCTACTACGTGGTGAGCCTCATCGCGGTCACCATCTTCGGCCTCATGGGTGCTGCCCACGAGTTCGGCTACATCTAGACGCAGTTAGCTCGGGGTCGACGCCATTTCCTCACTTCTCGCACTCTTCTCCCGCAACCGCGCAAGCCGACGCCCGAGCGGCGGCCGACTCTTGAACACGACCCAGCGACCGCCGTCGACGAGTTCGAGGTTCTGTTCCTCGGCGGCGTACTCGAGTGCGCGGACGAGTTCGTCCCGTCCGACCACAGCAGCCGCGTAATCGTCAGCGCGGTAAAACGCCCGACGGGCGGCCCAGAGCGTGGGCAGGGCGAGCACCGCGACGAGGACGATAAAGATGGTAACGAGCGTCCCGGAGCCGAAGAGTAACACACCGACGCCGAGTGCGAGATAGCCGAGTAGGGAATACACTGCGTAGCCGCGGTAGTGAGCCCGTAGCTTGCCGGCGTGAACCGCGAAGATAGCCTCGAGTGTCTCGTCGTCGAACGCCTCCAGCACGCGTTCGGTGACGAATAGCTGTCGACGGCTGGGAACGCCGTAGATGTGGATTCCTGCCGTCTCGGGCATGTCGTCGAGGATCACGATGGACGAGACCGAGAGACCGCTGTGGTCACACCGTTCGCGGAGACGCTCACGCTCGGCCGATGTCGGCTCGCGGGTGTCCCGAAAGACGTGGGCCAGTACCGGGTTGGCGAATGCGAGCGCGACCATCGCCCCGAGCAGGAGCAGCCAGTACACCGCGGGGCCATCGTCGGCGAGCGCTCGAAGGAGGAGTGCGAGCACCGCCGCGAACAGGACACTGAGCGCGAGGGCGTACCGACCGAGGCTTCGAAGCGCGGTTCTCATCGGGAGGTCGATCTCCTGGACGTCTCGGATCGCCGGCACGAGCGTCGCGTAGACAGCGAGGGTCACAGCCGCAGTAGTGAGCGCGGCCGTAAGCTGGACGACGAACTCGGCGGCGAGTGAACTGTCGGAGATCGGCGTCGCCGCTGCGAGTGTCGTTCGTACGACCAGCCCGTGGCCAAGCGTAAACAGGGTCGCGTACGTGAGCACGGCGACGCCCCACAGTGCGACGAGCAGTCGACGAAGCCAGCGCGTCGGAGTCGACGAGCGCAACGCACGGCGAGATGCGAGCCAGAACGCCGGCGCGAACACCAGCAGGAGGGCAAGCACGGCGTTGGCGATGGTTACGGGTGACACATTTTCAATGTGTTCAGGAGAGGCACATATACTCCGCGATTTTCTCGGTACTCGAATTCGCCATTCCCCGTTCCCGGGTTGTTGGCAGACAATACAACGTTCTCAGAACACTGACTGACTAATCAGTCAGCTTAAGACCATCCAGCCGTTACCCTGATTCGGGAGGATGGAAACACAACGACCAACGCTGCGAGAAGACCTCGGACGAGCGAGAGAAGAACGTGTAGTTCACCTCTGGGGAGCGATCGGGTCTGCAATCGTCTCGATTTTCGTTCCGATTCTCGGGCTGATCACGGTCTACAGCGGGTACAAACTGACCGACGTAATGAGTCGGCGCTGGTTCGGATTGCTCTTCGCAGCGTTTGGACTGGCGAACGTGGTATCCTGGATTCTGTGGTTTGCCATGCTCGCCGGCTACATCTAAGCTAGCATCAGAGAACGACGGCAAGCGGCTCGAACCAGACGGCGGCGACTAACACCGCCAGAAAGACGTACGAGCCGCGAATGAGCAACATTGTCGCGAGATCTGGCGGCGCTCGCGCGGCGATTATGGCGACCACGGCGAACGCGAGTCCTGCAACCACTGCCGTCGGTGGAAAGTGTTGTGTGACGACGAATCCGATGACGACGAGCAGCGCTGTCGCCATCAACCCGTAAGCAACTGTGTATGCCCGTTGTGGGCCGACGATCACCGCAACAGTCCGCTTTTCGATCGACCGATCGTAGTCATAGTCCTGTGCGTCGTCGATCACCTTGATCCCCGAGAGCAGCAGGAAAAAGACGAGCGCGAAGCCGAGGGGCACGGCCGCGATCGTCGTCGCCTGGACGTAGAAGCCGCCGAGCAGCGACAGCGCGATGCCAAGCGGGTATCCTGTCGTCGCGGTCAGTGGATTCATGTCCAACTGGGGCGCGTGATGGTAAGCGATGAGCCACGTTGGCACTGTCAGGGCGACAGCAACCCAGTTGACCAGCAGCGCCAGCAGGAGACAGCAGAGTGTAAAGACCGCGGTCGAGAGGGCGAGGCCGAGTCGACAGCCCTGCTCGGTGAGCGGGTGATCGTCGTCCTCGTCGCGGACGTAGAAGTCGACGTAGCCGTCCTTGATGTGGGCCGTATAGACCGCGGCGAACATCGCGACGATGTGGATCGCTGCGAGCACCGGGTTCACGGTCGTCGCGAGCAGCGCACCGAACAGGGACGCAGCCAGCGGCGGCAGCATAAACACCGGATGCACCTGCGACAAGTACGCCCGCGTTGTCGCCTCAGCGCCAGCGCCGCGTCTCGCGAGAGCCATGGCAAGAGGGACATCGAACGGCCCTATAATACCCGGCCCGGCGTCACACCGGCTGTGAGTCACGCGTGGGGTGAGTGAATTGGAAAGTGGAACGGAAAGATGGGGTAGGATGGACAGGATGAAGACTGAAGACTGGAGAGCATCGATAGATCGGCTGTCCCCACGTCGGAACCGTGAACTGCGTGCACAGCAACGCAAGACCGGAACAACCGGAACACACAATTTGATGTGTCGTCCCGTATCACGATCGACCATGACAGACACAGCCGAACACACCGGTTCCGATCTCTTCGTCGAGGCCCTCGAGCAGTACGGCGTCGACTATCTCTTTGGCAACCCCGGCACAACCGAACTGCCGCTCATGGACGCCGTCAGTCAGAGCGAACTCGAGTACATCCTCGGATTGCACGAGGACGTTGCGGTGGGGATGGCAGGCGGCTACGCCCAGACGCGGCGATACCACTCCCATCACGACGAGTCGATTATGCCGGTCGGCGTGGTGAATCTGCACATCGCGCCCGGGCTTGCCCACGGGCTGGGGAACCTGTACGCCGCGAGCATCACCGGCGCGCCGCTGGTCGTGACGGCGGGTAACCACAGCACGGACTTCCGACACGAGGAGCCGATTCTGTCGGGCGACCTGACCGAAATGGCCGACCAGTTCTGCAAGTGGTCCGACGAAGTGCTCGACGTCGAGGCACTGCCGACGATGCTCCGACGGGCGTTCCGCGTCGCGATGACGCCGCCGACCGGTCCCGTCTTCCTCGGCTTGCCGCTCGACGTGATGCTCGCCGAGACGGACGCCGAGCCCGAACGGCTGGGGCCGATCCCGAACGGCGGGAGCGGCGATCCGGCGCAACTCGAGCACGCCGCCGAGTTGCTGGCCGAGGCAGACGAACCGGTGATGGTTGTGGGCGATCACGTTGCGCGCTCGGGGGCGGATGCGGTCGCGGCGGCGGTCGATCTCGCAGAGACGACCGGGGCGCGCGTCCACGGGGAAATTCTGACCTGCGAGGTCGACTTCCCGACGGATCACGAGCAGTGGGTGTCCTACATCCCACCGAACGACAGCCTGGCGTCGATGCTGATGGATACGGACACGATCGCGTTCGTGGGTTGCTCGACGAACACGACGCTGACGCGCTACGAGGAGACGCTGGTCGATCCGGAGACGACCTGCATCCACGTCGGCGACGACGCCTGGCAGCTCGGGAAGAACCAGACGGCGGACGCGGCCGTCATCGGCGACCCCGGGTTGGCACTACAGGAGTTAAACGAACGCGTCTCGTCGAAGGTTTCCGAGGAGACCGTTACGGAGCGACTCGAGACGGTCACCGCAGTGAAAGAGATGGTCGATGCCAAGATGTCCCAGATGGGCACGGGCGATGCGGAAGACGATCCGCGGGCGTCGAAGGCCGAACTGGTCGACGCGCTAGAGCGGGCGGCCGGCGATGCCTACATCGTCGACGAAGGAGTAACCTCGAAGTACGCCATGCTGACCCGCTGGGACCTCGCGCCGGAGCAGTACATCTCGAACAAGGGCGGTGGCCTGGGCTATGGGCTGCCCGCGGCCGTCGGGGCTGCTGTGGCGGAGAGCCAGCGCGATGAGCCGCGGGAGGTCGTGGGCTTCATCGGCGATGGCTCGTATCTCTACTATCCGCACTCGATCTACAGCGCGGCGAGACACGACCTCGACCTGACGGTGGTGGTCTCGGATAACCGCAACTACCGGATTCTCAAGGACAACACGCTGGGGCTGCTTGGCGGCGAAGAAGCGGAGTACGACTTTGTCGGAATGGACTTCGAGCCACCGGTGGATATCGTCCAGAACGCACAGAGCCACGGGGCACGGGCGGAGCTCGTAGAAACGCCCGATGAGATCGAGGACGCGGTATCGGCAGCGATGGAGCGCGAGGGGACGGACGTACTAGACGTGCTGGTACACGACTGATCAGTTCGGACTCTATCAGTCAGAAGAGCAGATCACCGATAGGCCAGTTGGTGTTGGCGGTGGACTGCAATCCAAAGGGCCGAGTGCAGACACGTTCACCATCTGGAGAAGGCATTATTTTAACCTCTCTTGAGCACACCAACATCTCTGAAACCATTAGTCATTACCAAAAATTTATGTCTTCGTCTATAAGAATCTCCTACTGTAATGTCCGAGGACAACCATCACGATTTCAATAGGAGAAGCGTGTTGAAGAAGTTCGGCGTAGGTGCTGGTGTTTCCGTTCTACCAGTTGCGTTTTCACGGAAAACCCGGGCGCATGAAGAACAGGTAATTCCCATCTTATTCACTGTTAACCATTATGAGCACTATGATGGTGGGAACACCTGTTGTGAGCATCCAACTCGGGACGAAATTTCCGGTAGAAGTCTTGCAGGTAGCATGACTCTTTTATGGGAAGATGAAGTTGGAGATGGTGAGTATCTGATGGATTTCGATGGCAGACACTCCGAAAGTCTGCCCGAGAGTGCTTTTGACAGTGATGATCTGGGTACGCGTGCTGTAGATGCTGACCACTACTTACAAGATAACTCAGCAAGATATAATTATGATTCTTGGCCGTTTATAATCGTGTTAGATTATAACTTCAAGAATGACACGAGTACTTACGGTGATGCCATGAGTTGGCATAATAAAACTGCAGTCGTCGATACTGCTTTCTTCGATAAACCGGGAGACACCCCCTTCGAGCCGGATGGGTTTTACGGTGAAACCGGGATTAGAGGAACAGTGTTCCGAGCAATTGCAGATGGATTCGCTAGCTGTTCGGTTACTGATGCAACAACGAACTCCTCTGGTGACTTCTCACTAATCGCGAGAGAGGAGTCAAAAGCCATTGCAGGTTGTGGAAACACAAGTGGTGACGGTGACCAAGCACTATTTGTGTCGCAGTGTACTCGAGATCAGATTCAGAGCACGATAGATAGGAACTAGCGCAAGGCACAGAGTACACATCTCTTCGGTTCGTGCTCTCTTTTAACGGTAGAAATAAGTCACTACGGGTGTTGCTGCGCTGAAACGCGCAGCAACGCCCGCCAAACCCACATTTTCAGCCGATCGAACGACTTGTAGATCGTGCTGTAATCCGGCAGCTCGTCCTGATCTAGGTCAAGTACGTCACGAACCTCAGACATGTACTTCAGCTGGTTAGGCGTTTCACGGTAGCTATGTCCATCTTCGAGCCGATAACAGTGCAAAACGACATGTACGCGGGCTCGCCCGCGTACTTCCCCAACGCTTGTTTGGCTAGGTCTCGACACTGCTCAACGGAGTCGAGTATATCGATTTCCTCGACTTCATCCTTCTAACCCGTGATATCAGCGGATTAGATTGCTCTTCAACAGAGCACATAGAAGTATTATCGATGGCTGTTGTGGAGTTCAGCCGTCAGCTGTACCGAAGCCGTAGCCTCGTGAGTTCTTCCATGACCCCGATCCAGTCGAGCTAGCCGCTCTGAACGGCGGTTTTCAAAGCCAACCGATGGAATTGAGCAGTACTGAGAGTAGTAGCTAACGACGAATGCTTGCGATCCTTTCGGATCGGTTTCTCGATGTGACTGCTCGAGGGTGACTGACGAGTCAGTCTCGAGTACTCGAAGTTTCGAGCGAGAGTCACGACCATTCGACGGCGTAAGAAGTCACCAATCGGTCAATATCCTAACGTTCTTTACGATTGCTTGAGTATCCAACAGACGCGCACGAAAGTGCGCAGAGCCGGAGTCCAAGCATCCAAACTAGGAACTCCGGCTCATATGCGGCCCCCGCGTAGCGGGAGCACTCCATCATTGACGGCGACGAAATAAAGACCTGCCGACCTATCGCCAACAGAGTCTCACAGGCGGTTGGATCATCTTGGGGTGCGCTTCGCTGCGTGTCGGGCCACGCTATCAGCTTGACACATGCACTGTGAACTGACGATCCACTGTAAGTGCGGTACTGACATCCGCGCGGACCCGACGCAGGGCGCGATCACGTGTCCCGACTGCGAGTCGACGTTCGCCGCGCGAATCATTGATCTTGAGACTACCAATGCATCCCGCTATTTCCACGGCACTCACTCGTATCGCGGCCCGTAACGACCTCAACGTGGCCGATCTGCCACCGCTGTACGANCCCGCTATTTCCACGGCACTCACTCGTATCGCGGCCCGTAACGACCTCAACGTGGCCGATCTGCCACCGCTGTACGAGGTCGTTGATCCAGAGGCACTGGCTGCGGTGCTTGAGTCTGGCGGGAACACCCTCGTTGGCTTCGAGTACGAAGGCTATCGCGTCGTGATCGGGAACGGGCCTGACGACGTGGCGGTGGAGGTGATCGACGAGAACCGGTGACGGATCGTCAACAGGAAGTGGCTGTCGATCACCGCGTTTTTCTCAGTGTTATCAGTTCGGCCAGCGCCTCGAAGGTGCTCGCCGAGTACCCACATTGATATCCGTTTCGTATCCCGATCGGTTGAATCGCCCCGTCTGGCCACTCTTTGACCGCATAGGCATTGCTGCAGTCGAGACATTCGTCGGTTGTCCGTTCGCTCTCTCCGTCGGGCATCTCTTAAAGCATCTTGGCCACGGATCGGCGTTAGCACTACTTTTGGATATACAACGCTTTTAAACAGATTATTTATGGATATAGTCGCTGGGACCGGTATGTTAGCAGTCCTACTTATCGGCTAATTCACCAGGAGTGTCAATGTAATCAACACAGTGAGAAGGGTTCTATGAGCCCTCGTTGGGTTGGCTGGTGGAGGCTGAACGGTGAGTGTCAAGTCAGATTCCGGTGTGAGAACGGGCTTCGGGAGACGCGTGGTGAGTTAGAAGCGACGCCGACCGCCCGGGCCACCAGGGCCACCAGGACCGCCGGGGCCACCCGGTCCACCGCCGCCGAGCTGGAACTGATTCGCGGTGCGGACGTTCTTCGTTCGCTTGATGTATGCACCGTAGGCCAGCCCGATGACGAGACCGACGAGGTGGGCTGCGTGGGCGATACCACCGGCACCACCCGCACCAGTGCCGATGAAACCGACGCTGATGAGCGCCGTCCCCACCGCGAGCATCCAGAGCCGAACGGGGACGATCATGTAGAGGTAGACGGTGAGGTTTGGATTCAGGATGGTGAGCACGCCCATGATCGCGAGGGCTGCGCCGCTGGCTCCAACAACTCCCGGGCCAACACCTGGCTGATACATTTGGATGGCAACCTGACTCAAGCCAGCGATGGCACCGCTGACGAGGAACAGAATGAGGAAGTTCCGCGACCCGATGTATCGCTCGACGAGCGGACCGAAGAAGAATATCACGATGGCGTTGAACGCGATGTGAACGATGCCGCCGTGGGCGAAGATCGAGGTCACCCAGGTCCAGACGTACTCCGGATTCTGCGGCGTCAACACGAACAGCGAGCGCTGGAGGCTGGCAGAGCCGAACGTGCCGACGAGCAATTGCGCGAGGAATGTAATCCCCATCAGCGCGAGGACTGTGTAGGTCATATTCCCGCGGAAGTACGCGAGTGGCCCGCCGGGACCCGTATCTATCGGCACCTTGTCAGCGATGCTCGCCGTTTTCGACGTGCTGGCACCGCTTCCGCCGTTGACACTCTCGTCGAAACCGCTATCGAAGACTCCGCCCGGATCGTTCCAGTTTTGGAGTCCGGAACAGTCGTGGTTCTCCGGCAGCCGATGGTCGGCACAGTAGGTCCCCCCGCAGTGCCGACAGTTGTACGGCATGCTTTCGTCCTTCCGACACACGTCGCACTTGGCCATTGGCGGGGGGTATGTGCGGCGTCGCTAAGGGGTTTGGGGTTCCGCTCATCGACCGCACACCGTCCGTTGTCACATCCAAACGCCAACCCGTCGGTCTCTGTTACTCGTCGTAACATTCTTTCATCCATTAATGAGCCAGTATTTATATCTGCCCGCGTTGTGTTCTCTGTCGTCTCAATGACCGACACGGACCCCGAGTCCGCATTTCAGTCCGGAGCCGGGAAGAAGGAGAAAAACGAGGAGACGGACAGCAATCAGGTCACAAACTCCTCCGAAACCGGCAACAGAGACGACTTTGCGGCACTCGGCTACGAGTTCCGACACCACTTGGCTGTCGTCTACGGCAACTCAGAACTCCTCCTCGAGGAGGCCTTCGGCTCACTCTCTCCCGATCAGCGAGAAGCACTCGAGAAGATTGTCGCGAACGCCAGTGAACTGACCGCGCTCACCGCGCATACGTTTGAGACGAACGACAGTGACGACGCGATCGACTACACCGATCAGTTCCCCGATCCGACTGGGAGCGACGAGCCGACGCTGGCGGAGTCCGACGTGTTCGACCCGATCGCACTGGCTCTCCAGAGCGAGTCGTTCGCCGATCTCGTCGTCGAACAACTCGAGTTAGCAGATCACGAGGCAGTGACGGTCGGGGCTGACAACGAGCGCGCCGAAAATGAGATGAGTGACGAATCTGCCGAGTGCCGCGAATTGGATCGGCCACACCATCTCGTGGTCGACTGCGGGTTTCCGACACCGGAGACTATCGAGTGGCTCGAAAAGATCACAGAGTCGACGGAGCAGCGGCAGTCGTTGACGCTTGTGTCGTCTGTCGATCCGGCCGAGATCAAAGACGAGGAAACGAAAGCGAGTGGTGGGGCTGGCGACACTGTCAGCGTCGCTGGCCCACTGCTCGGGATTGACGGTGTTCTCGACTCAGACGCGAGTCAATCCACTGTGGTCGATCTCCTGGCAGACGGGCTGGTACACACACCCGACGCGCCACCGATTTCGACGATCCACATCGCCGGTGACGGAACGGAGGCACTCGCCTCGTCGCTCACTGTCCAGCGCCAGACGACGGCGACACTCCCAGAACTCGACCCCAGTGGCGATTCGTGTCTCTTCCTCGGACCGGACGTCTTCGAGCAGTGTGACCCGCTTACACTCTCGCGGTTCCGGTCGCCTGCTGGCGCACCACAGCGACCAATCCCGATCGTCGCAATCACCGAGTTCACCCTATTCAATCAGGAGTGGATTCCGACCTGCGGTGCGGACCTCTTTGCACACAAACCCATAACCGCCGCCGAGTTCGCAGCCGAACTCCGCTGCTGGCTGTCTGGAGGTGAGGACTGATGCAAGTACTGGTCGCCGAAGACGACGAACACGTCAACGAGATGCTCGTGTACCGGCTCGAAACCGCGGGCTACGATGTGGTCTCCTTTCAGGACGGCGAGGAATGCTGGGAGTTCCTCACAGATGTCGACGAGCCACCGGACGCCCTGCTGCTTGACGTGATGATGCCCGGCATGGACGGCCTCGACGTCCTCAGACGGCTCCGTGAATACGATTTCGACCCGGAACCCGCCGTCATCATCGTCTCCGGCCGCGGCCTGGAGCAAGACGTCCTGACCGGCTTCGACCTCGGTGCGGACGACTACGTCACGAAACCGTTCAGCCCTTCGGAAGTCGTCGCCAGACTCCGACGAATACTCGAGTAACACGCCATGTCCATACGATGAACGGACTCCTCTGGGCGATTTTCGTCGTTATCGCGGCGCTGACGGTGCTCGTTGGTGTTCTCACGCTCTCGCTGTCGGTGTTTCTGTTCTGGGTAGATAACAGGCGGACGGCTGCTCGCAAGGAGATTGCACCAGCGATACTGGCGCGTCTCGACCAGGGTGACCCGGAGTGGGATGACTGGTATCGCGAGCTGTCACCGATTGAGCGCTTCGTCGCGCGAGAGGTAGTCGCGAGCTACCTGCGCCGTGTTCGTGGACGTGAACGGGCACAACTCGTTCGGTTTGCGGAGGACATCGGACTCGTTGATCACGCGCGTTCGCTGCTCGCAAACCCGCTGCTGTTCAATCGGCTTCGCGGACTCGTTTGGCTCTCGCTGCTGGAGCGCCCCGTGTCGATCGAGCGATTGCGAGCGACGAGTACGTCGCATCCTGAAACACGGGCGGCAGCGGCGCGATTGCTCGCCGTCAGCGACGTGCCGGAGGCGAGTCAGAACGGGACGGCGTTGCTCTGCTGGTCGGGGGAGGACCGGCTGTCGACGTTCGGACTGGATACCCTCTATCAGCTCAACAACACAGACGCGACGCCGCTGTTGACGCTGACTGCCACGGACGGCGTCTGGTGGGATGAAGGACTGTTGGTGCAGGCACTGGTGACGCTTGGCTACTGTCAGTCGACACAGGAGCTTGTACAGTTTGAGTGGCTCTTGCCGTTGCTCAAGCACGACTCGCCTCGTGTTCGGGCGGCGACGCTGATCGCGCTCGGCCAGCACGGGTGGCGCTGGGAACTCCGCGACCGAATCGACATCGAACAGGCACTCACCGACCCGGAGCCACAGGTGCGAACGGCGGCATACGACCTGCTCAGTCGCTGGGGCGATTCGAAGTCGATCGACTGGCTTCAGTACGGCGTCGCGTCGGATCCAGACGAGCGCTCGCGGCTCGCCGCTGCGCGTCTTCTGGATCGGTCCGGAGCGTCACTGCCTGAAGTCGCCAACGAGGACGTTGTCCAAACGATCGACTGGGTCCGCGCCGAACACGCCGCACCGCGACGGGTGACGACCGGATGGACGTAGCGATCGAAGCCATTGCCTGGCTCATTAGCTGGTTCTTCCTCGCGTACTTCGCGTTGGTCAACGGCAGCTACTTGTTCGTCCACCTGGTCTCGATCGTCACTCTCCAGCGCGGTGTTCGCGACTGGCTGCTCGAACCCGTGTATCAGCCCTACAATTCGCCGTTTTTGCCGGGCATCGCGATTATCGTTCCGGCGTACAACGAGGCCGTTACCATCGTCGACACCGTCCAGTCGCTGCTCAATCTCGAGTATAGCAACCACGAAATCGTCGTCGTTAACGATGGCTCGCGAGACGAGACACTCGAGCGCCTCGTCTCGACGTTCGACCTCGAACCTGTGGGTGAGGACGTCCCGTTCGATCTGCCCTGTGAGACGGTTCACGAGGTCTACCAATCCTCACGCGTCGATCTCGTCGTTATCGACAAGGACAACGGTGGGAAGGCAGACGCGCTCAACGCGGGCGTGTTCTTCACGGACCAGCCGCTGTTCTGTGCAATCGACGCGGATAGCATTATCGAGCGAAACGCCCTTCTCGAGGTCGTCCAGCCGTTCCTGCGTAATCCCGAGCAAATGATTGCCTCCGGCGGTGCAGTTCGGGTCGCAAACGGCTGTTCGATTACCCGCGGCGAAATCACCGATATCGGACTCTCGCGAAGCCATCTCGCGAACCTCCAGACTGTCGAGTACCTCCGTGCGTTCCTTTCCGGGCGAATTGGGCTGAGCGGCCTCGGTAGCTTGCTCATCATCTCCGGCGCGTTCGGCCTGTTCAGGACGAGTACAGTCCGCGAGGTCGGCGGCTACTCGACGGAGACGATCACCGAGGACATGGAACTGATCGTCAGGCTCCAGAAGCATATTTCGGACGAAAAGCACCGAATTACGTTCGTCCCGTATCCGGTTGTCTGGACGGAGGTGCCCGAGCGGCGGGCTGTCCTCGCCCGCCAGCGCGGTCGCTGGTTCAAAGGCATGCTCGAGACGCTCTGGGTACACCGGCGGATGATCGGCAATCCGAAGTATGGGATGGTCGGCCTGTTCGCGCTGCCTTTTTTCCTCTTCGTGGAGGCGCTTGGCCCGCTCATCGAGGGACTGGGCTATATCATCGTCCCGGCCGCCTTTCTCCTCGGCTACCTGAACGTGCCCTTCTTCGTCGTCTTCCTCGGCGTCGCGGTCGGGGTCGGGACGCTTCTCTCGTGGCTCTCCGTGCTCAACGAGGTCGTGAGCTTCCGCCGATACAGGAATCCGAGAGACATCGCACTCTTGCTGCTCTATGGCCTCCTCGAACACGTGCCGTTCCGTCAGTGGAAGTCGTTCGTCACCTGGGTCGCATTCGTCCAGTATCTCCGTGGCGAGACGAGCTGGGGTGAGATGTCCCGACTCGGTTTTGACCGCTGAGCCGGACGACGGTGCAGTACGGAAACGGAAACGGAGACCGGGACGGTGTACACTTTTGCCCCTCAGTCCCCAACACAGAGACGTGCAAGAGTTCGAGCGAAAGCAACTGCTCGAGCGCGTCGAGCGCGAGGGTGCAACCGTCGGCGCGGACATCCCCGAGACGATCACGGTGCAAGGCGAGGAAATCGACCTTCGCACCTTCGTCTTCGAGATCAAACGCCGCGAGACGGTGCCCCCAGGCGAGCGCGACCGCGTCGAGCAGGCGAAACGAAACCTCAGACGAGAGCGCGTCGAGCGTCTCGAGCGGATCGAGGAGGGTGACATCTCCCGTACGGAGGGCGAGGAACTCGCCCAGAGTATCATCGGGATCGACCGCGCGCTGAACGCGCTCGAGAACCTCGGTCCAACAGACCTAGAGCGCGAACAGCAGGCCAAGCAGGCTGCCGACACCAAACGCTGGATGTCGTTCCTCAAGCAAGCACTCGGCCACGACGATGACCAGAGCGCGCGGCGGGGGCGGTGATCACGGTGGCGACCAATGCCGAACTCGCCGGCCGCTTTGAGGAGTTCGCCGACTTGCTCGAAGCCGACGACGTAGAGTACAAACCCCGGGCGTATCGCCGTGCAGCCGAGAATATTCGTGCCTATCCCGTTCCGATTGGTGACCAAGTTGCAGACGGCAACGAGGAGATTCTCGACGAAATCGACGGCGTCGGTGACGCGATCTCCGCAAAGATTGTCGAGTACGTCGAGACCGGCGAGATCGAGGAACTCGAGGAACTCAAAGCCGAGCTGCCGATCGATATCGCTGACATCACCCGAATTGAGGGCGTCGGCCCCAAGACGGCCGGCAAACTGTACCGCGAACTGGGGATCGAAACGCTGGACGAACTCGAGGATGCCGCTGAGGCCAGCGAGATCCAGGGTGTCAAGGGCTTCGGCCCGAAGACGGAAGAAAACATCCGCGACAACATCGAATTCGCACGCGAAGTCGGCCAGCGTCAGTTGCTCGGCGAGGGCCGGCCGCTCGCCGACGACGTACTCGCCTTTCTCGAGTCGCTCGAGGGAGTCGAGCGTTGCGAGGTGGCGGGCTCAATCCGGCGCTGGCGTGAGACCATCGGTGACGTGGACGTACTCGTCGCGACGAACGAGAACGAGACGGTGATCGAGCAGTTCGTCGGCTGGAACTCCGTCGACAGCGAAATCGAGTCCGGGCCGGCAAAGGCAAGCGTGCGCATCGGCGAGAGTCGCGTCGACCTCCGTGTGGTCGTCCCAGACGAGTTCGGCTCCGCACTGCAGTACTTTACGGGAAGCAAGGACCACAACGTCCGACTCCGCAACTACGCCATCGACCGCGGCCTGAAGGTCAACGAGTATGGCGTCTTCGACGTCAGCGACCTCGATGAGGGGGACGAGGGCCAACGCGTCGGCGAGCGTATTGCCGGCGAGACCGAGGACGGGATGTACAACGCACTCGGACTGCCGTGGATTCCACCGGAACTACGAACGGACCGCGGCGAGATTGCGGCCGCCGAGACCAACGACCTTCCAGATCTACTCACACGCGAGGATATCCGCGGCGACTTTCACAGCCACACCGAGTGGTCCGACGGCAACACCGCAATCGAGGCGATGGTGGCGGCGGCGGAGAATCAGGGCTACGACTACTTCGGAATTGCCGACCACGCCGAGGGTCCCGGCATCGTCGGCGGCATGGGGCTCTCGGACGCTGAAATTCTGAAGCAGGTCGAAGAAATTCGCACGGTCGACGACGAGAGCGAGCTCACCGTCTTCGCCGGTATCGAGGCAAACGTCGACGCCGAAGGAGAGATCGACCTCTCCGAGGAGGTCATCGACGCGCTCGACATCATCGTCGCCTCGACCCACAGCGCGCTCGACCAGGATGCCGAGCGGGCGACCGCCCGGCTCATCACCGCCGTCGAAAACCCTGCTATCGACATCCTCGGTCACCCCAGCGGGCGCATGCTGAACGAACGCTCCGGCCTCGACTTCGACGCGAGCGCACTCGGTGCGGCCGCCGCCGAGCACGACACTGCACTCGAGGTCAACGCCAATCCGCGCCGGCTCGACCTCTGGGGGAGCGCCGTCCAAGCCGCCATCGACGAGGGCGCGGTGATCGCCGTCAACACGGACTCCCATCAGCCATCGACACTCGAGTACATGCGCTGGGGCGTCCACACAGCGCGCCGAGGGTGGGCCGAGCCCGCGGATGTGATCAACACGTGGGAGCTCGCGGAGTTGCAGGCGTTTCTGCACTGAGTGGGCTTGACCTATGCGATTCCTCCTCGACACCATGTGTGGCGGGCTCGTCGCCTACCTTCGGATGTGTGACTACGATACCGTCTACGCGGGTGACCGCGAGCCGGTACTCGAGTCCGACGACGATCTGCTCGCTGTCGCGGCAGCCGAGGATCGCACGCTCGTCACGCGAGATACCGAACTCGCAGCCCGTGCTGACGATGTGATTCTGCTGACGGCACTTGAGGTGGAGGAACAACTGGGGGAACTCAGCGAGGCGGGTGTGGCATTCGAACTCGCAGCTGAGCCGTCGTACTGCGGGCGATGCAATGGGGTACTCGAACGCGTCGATCCGTCGGCGGAGACGCCCGAATATGCGCCGGATCCAGCCGAGGACTCAGTCGACGACACTGGTGACAAAGACGCGGATACCGAGGTGATGGCTGTCTGGCGCTGTCAGTCGTGCGGACAATACTTCTGGCGCGGCAGTCACTGGGATCGCGTCGAGCGGACACTGAGCGAGTACTGACGGTCAGAGCAGTTCCGGTTACACTCGCCGAATCGATATCGTCGTGCGTAAACGGTCCGTAAAACCAGTCTGGTATTAGAATCCCATCTGGACGAATACAATAGCGAACACGACTAGGCCGAAAAGAGCGGTGAGTAGCAGCCAGACGGCAACGATGAGTCCTGCCTGGCGGCCCGTCAACTCTTGTCCATCCAAGACATCGAGCCATTCCATAAGCGTCTCTTTGAGGCCCATATATGTGTAAAACCATCTCGGGTCCTCTTAATTGTAACCCTGGCCCCTGGTACTGTGTCCGGTATGGATCTGCTGTCCTTGTGGCGTGGTGTCGCCACTGGTCCGTCTGGTTTGACTGTCGCCCGTCCGCCGCGAGAACTGTAGTCCGCGACGGACAAACCGCCACCCAAGTTCTTTGAATCCACGGTCCGTTCCGCTCAGTACACCGCCGCGTCGTCGAACCGTCCATTGTAGGCGATGTGATCCGGATGCGTTGGTTCCGTCCCCGAGAGAAACAGCCGCTCCGCCTTCTTCCACGTGTTCTCGTATCCAAGGTGAAGCAACTCAGCCGCCGTCGTCTGCCACTGGTCGAGTCCGTTCGAGCGGACAATCTGATGTGGAGCGTCGTCCTCGAGTGCCGCACAGAGATCCGCCTCGGACTCAATCACCGTCTCGAACGCCGTGTGGGCTACACCCACCGAACTCGACAGGTGCGCATACGACGACGTGAACGGTGGTAACTCGAGTTCGTTTGCCAGTCGCTGCGCTCGTCGGTTATGCAGCGGCAGATGTTTCGGGTTGAAAATCTCGATCGCGTCGATCGTCTCGCGGTACTGGCAGAGGTCGGCGGGCGAGAGACTCACGTTCAGAAAGCCAGGGTGCGGGGCGAGCACCGTCGAACCCTGCCGGTCCAACTCCGCCATCGCGGCCTCGAGTGTGATGAAGTCCGGCACCGGCTCCTCGAGTCCGATCGCGAGCACGTGCTTGCGGTTGGACCAGGGACCGGTGAACACCTCGCGACCGGGGACGACCAGCAGGTCGTCGGTCGTGTACTGTGTGGCCATGTCTTGAATCTCCGGCAGTCGTCGGAAGTGCGGTGCGTAGACGATCACGTCGAGTCCTGCCTGCGTGGCGCGCTCGACGACGGTTTCGTCGAGTACCTTCACGTGACAGTCGACTCGGGACAACACGCCGTCGCTCACGTCGCCTCGTTTCACGACCGAAGAGTTATGAATTCTGATTCGCCACGGATCCAGCTACCGGGGTCGAACTCATCTCCTCGGTCACATGTACTACGAAAAGACCATTAGGACGGCCCGTCCAGTTCGACGCGAAGACGAATGGGAACGGGACTAGCCTGGGAATGTGAAATCGACGGCTGTGGCGAAATCTTCGCCGATATCGAGTCGGCTGTCACCCATCAGGCGACAGCGCACGCCCATCTCGAGTGTGAAATCTGTGACGCACTCGTTCCCGATGGGTATCTCGCGATCCGCCACACGTTCACCGAACACAGCCGTGCGGAGTACGTCCGTGCCTACGGCGCGAACTCAGCGGATGTGCGCGAGCGCGAGGAGTTACTTGAAGCGGTTGCGGATGTGGCTGATCCGGAGTCGCTCGGCTCCGAAGTCGAGACGTAATCACAATTCACAGATCGGAACGAACTAACTGAGAGAGACTGAGACTCCGTCTCACTCGCTCGCCAGCGCGCTATCGCTCGTCGGAGTCGAGCACGCGGATCTGGTCGCCGCGGACCGTCACCGGAATCGGGACCGTCGCCTCGTAGAGTTCGACCGTCACCTGATCCTTGCCTTCGTCGATGCGCTGGACCTGCGCCTTCTCGCCCTTGAACGGGCCAGCGATGAGTTCGACGATGTCGCCCTCTGCAATACCCTCGACGTCTGGCTTTGGCGAGAGGAAGTGCTCGACTTCCGAGATGTCGGACTCGCCGGGGACGATGCTACGCGCGTGGGGGATGTCCTCGAGGACGCGGTTCAGGACGGCAGAGCCATCGGCTTCGACCATCACGTAGGAGGTCAGCGAGTCAGGCGCGAGCGCAGCGTGAATCTCGGGTTCCTCGCGGTTGATGATCATCTCTGCAACGGTGCGCTCTTGGCTCGCCGTCGTTTTGACAGCGAAGATGCCCATTAGACACCACCACTACCAGTCAGCAACAGCATGATACCGCCGATGATGAAGCCGAGGAAACCGACCAGTAAGATGCCTGCACCGGCGATCTTCGACACCTGAAGGAACTCCTGGGTGGTGGGTGTCGTCGCCATTTTCAACACCCGTACGTACGAGGTGAGATCGTAGGGAACGTCCATATTTGTCTGTTCACAACGCGGGGACTTTTATCTGTCTTTCGTGTTTTCCGAGGGATCGAACTCGGTTGAACCCGTGTGTACTCGAGTATCGACCCCAACAACACCCCTTCGACGTTGCACTCGACGGCCGGTCGTCCAAACGGCTCGCGGCTAAAGTCGCAGTATGGCCGAAGACAACACCGATCGAGCGAACGAGTACGAATCAGAGCGCAAGGCGGAGATTGAAGACGAACTCGAACGCATCGACCGCGATCCAGACGAGATTAACGAGGGGAGTACCGACGTTGGCTCCCAGAGTGCACCGAGGCGAGACGAGCGGAGCAAGCAGGACGGACAGGAAGCCGAGGAGCCAGACGAACTCGAGGAGGAGGCTGAAGAGTAGCGAGGTGACTGCTTCTTGACGGCCCGTCCGCTTCGTGGGCAGTAGCCGTCTCAATCGATCTCAGGAATGACTTCCTCCTCGTAGAACTCGATGAACTCGGTCTGATTCGAGCCGATCTGGTGGATCGTAATGTGATCGAAGCCGGCGTCGACGTATTCCTGGATCGTTTCGATGTGCGCGTCGGGAGCTGGCCCACAGACGACTAGCTCTGCGATGTCGTCCTCGGAGACGTCCTCGGTCGCCTGCTGGAAGTGTGCAGGCGTCGCGAGTTCCCAGAGTAGTTCGCCGGGAAGCGCCGCTTGCGGCCAGATTTTGTGGGCGGTTTCGATCGCTTCCTGCTCGTCTTCGGCGTAGCAGACGTCGACCTCGGCGTACCGTGGCTGATCCTCGCCGCCGCCGGCTTCAAATGCTTCGACGAGTTCTTCGTCCGGCGCGACAGCTACGAGTCCGTCGCCGATCTCGCCCGCTGCGCGTGCCGTTTTCGGACCGTCGGCAGCGATCGGAATCGGCGGCAGTTTGTCGGGCAGTGTGTAGAGGCGAGCGTTTTCGACGGTGTAGTACTCGCCGCGATAGCTCGTCGTTTCGCCCTCCCAGAGCGTCCGGATGAGGTCGACGGCTTCGCGCAACATCTCGAGTCGGATCGCGTGTGGCGGCCAGCGGTCGCCGAAGACGTGTTCGCTCAAGTTCTCGCCGGTGCCGAGGCCGAGGAAGAATTGGCCGGGAAGCTGGACGCCCGTCGTCGCGGCTGCCTGTGCGATGAGTCCGGGGTGATACCGGATGATCGGGCAGGTGATTGACGTACCGAGGCGGAGGTTGTCGGTCGCCTGCGCGATTGCGCCGATGACGTTCCAGACGAACGGACTCTCGCCCTGCGTCGAGGTCCAGGGGTGAAAGTGGTCCGAGATCATCGCGAACTCGAACGCGGACTGGTCGGCCAGGGTGGCGTACTGGGTGAGGTCGGTCGGGCCGTGCTCCTCGCAGATGAGTTTGTAGCCGAGTTGGGTCATGGGTGATGTGACGGGCTGTCGGTTCTGGTGCTGGTCGTCTCGTCTTCCTGTTAGTCGTGTGTCGCTGTCGCTATGGGAGGTCGACATCCGGCCGTTCCTCGAGTGCCAACGCGACCTGCTGGGACTCGCCCTCGCGGACGACCTCGAGTTCGACCGTCTCGCCGGGCGAGGTCTCGAGTGCCAGGACGGAGGTGAGACGGGCCTCGTTCGGGATGTCTTCGTCACCGATCGAGACGATCACGTCGCCACCGGTCGGGACGGGGTCGCTGTCGATCATCGTCTCACCGTCGATCGGCTCGAGGACGCCATCTGCCGGTGAGTCGGGGACAACCTCTGAGACGAGGACGCCGCGGGCTTCCTCGAGGTCGTTGGCGGCGGCGACCTGGGGACCAACGGGCGAGACGCCGATTCCCATGTACGAATGTTCGTACTCGCCGTCTTCGATGAGCGCCGGGATGACGCGGTCTGCGAGCTGGGCGGCGATTGCGAAGCCGATGGTCTGGCCGGCACCGGCGAAGACGACGCCGAGGACATCGCCGTCGAGTGAGACGAGCGGACCGCCGCTGTTGCCCGGATTGACCGGCGCGTCGGTCTGGATCGCGGCTGGAATGGCAAAGCCCGTCGGACTCGGGAGCTGGCGGTCGACGCCGCTAACGATTCCCTGGGAGAGGGAGGCGTCGAGTCCGAGCGGGTTCCCGAGGACGACGACCTCCTGGCCGATTACCGGGTCGTCCGCTGCGAACGACAGCCCGTCGGTGATCTCTGGAAGGTCGTCGACAGCGATCGCTGCGAGGTCGCTGTGGCTGTCAGTGCCGACCACCTCGCCCTCTCGCCACTCCTCGTCGCGAAACTGGAGTTCGACGTCGTTGGCGTCGCCGACGACGTGGGCGTTGGTGACGACATGGTCGCCGACGACGAAGCCGGAGCCGATGCCGCCAGGGTCGCCGAACGGATCGTCGGAACCGAGCACGTTCACCAGCACCACGTCGTCGATAATGTCGTCGTAGACGTCTGCATAGGGCCCGCCAGCATCGAACGGGTCGTCTCCGTTTTCGTCGTTTTCGTCGTTTTCGTCGTTTTCGTTTCCGTCGTCCTGCATTCCTCGAGCGCCGCCGGTTCCGATACCTGCGCTTGCGCCGACCCCGGCGACCGCGATACCGGTGCCTGCGCGAAGAAGTCGTCGCCGTGAGAGTGTGTGCTGTCGTTGCCGTCCCATCGTAGACGTTCCTCCTCGACGAGGGCCATAAAACGACGCCCAGCACGCCATTGTTCCACGACACCGGTCATACGACGAGGTCGTGTAGGCACTCCCTATTTGCCACACCCGGCCGCTGCTGGCCGACACTTATTCTCGCACGCGGTAGACAACGTAACGAGTTACGGAGATTCCGTGTGTGCATTGCCCCATCCAACCGCCGCTCGCTCAGCGAGGTCACAACGGACGCGGACGCAACCCATGTCTTCCACAGTCCGCTCGCAGTCTGCTCATGCTCACAGCCCAGGCCCGTGCGCCGGTCCTGGCGACTGGTCCGATCACCGCGCGACCGGTCCGATCACCGCGTGACACACAACGATGGAACACGACTATCCACCCCTTCGAGACTACGGCAGTATCGGCAACGACGACCGGTGTGCACTGGTCAGCAGATACGGCTCGATCGACTGGTGTTGTTTCCCCCACCTCGAGTCACCGAGCGTGTTCGCCCGACTGCTCGATGCGACTGACGGTGGACACTTTACCGTCTCGCCGACGGCCGACGACTTCGAATCGAGTCACCAGTACGCCGACCGAACGAACGTCCTTCAAACCACCTTCGAGACGGAATCGGGCCAGGTGACGCTGACCGACTTCATGCCCATCCAGAACGGGGATGCAGCGGAGCAACAATCTCGCAACCAGGATTCCGACGACCAGCACCGGGACCAACACCAACACCAACACCAACACCAACACCAACACCCCCAGCACGCAATCTACCGCCAACTCGAGTGCGACCGCGGTTCGATGGAATGCCAGGTCGTTTTCGAACCCCGACTCGAGTACGCCCGAGTGACGCCGGCACTCGAGACGAGTGATGGTGGCGTCACAGCGGTTCGTGGGGGTGGTTGCAGCGAACCGGGCAATGATGATGGTGTCGATGTCGATGCCGATGCCGACTGGCTCGAGCAGCGCCACCAGCCGCTACACTACGTCGGCGATGTCGATCTCGAAATTAACGAGGCGGCGGCGAAAGCGACTGGAACAGTCACGCTCGAAGCCGGCGATACCTGCTGGCTCGGGGTCCAGTACGGCGGCGAGGAGCCACCGGGATCGCCGTCGTATCAGGAGTGGCTCGACGAGACGAAGCACTACTGGCGCGAGTGGGTCGGCGATCGGGAGGGAGTCGCAGAGTCAGTCTCGGAACGGTGGCACGAGATGGTCATCCGTTCGGAACTGGTGCTGAAACTCCTGATTCACCACGAGACGGGTGCAATTCCCGCGGCTGCAACCACGTCGGTCCCGGAGAAAATCGGCTCCGAACGCACCTGGGACTACCGGTATAACTGGATTCGGGACGCGAAGTTCACCGTACAGGCGTTGCACGACACCGGCCACCGCCAGGAGGCCAGAGACTACTTCGACTGGTTCGTCGGTATCGCAACGGACCATCCCACCGAAATCCGGCCGCTGTACGGACTTCATGGCGAATACGACGACGATCTCGAAGAACGGACGCTCGATCATCTCTCTGGCTATCGCGATACTGGTCCGGTTCGGATCGGCAACGGTGCAGCATCACAGCTCCAGCTCGATGTCTACGGCACGTTCGTCCAGGCGATCTACGAAACCATTCAGTTCGACGAGGAAGCCGAACTGAGCGAGGACAGCTGGGACGCCGTCATCGAGAGCATCAATTACGTCTGTCGCAACTGGGACCAGCCGGACGCCGGCATCTGGGAATTCCGCGACGAATATCGTCACTTCCTGCACTCGAAGCTGCTATGTTGGGTCGCCCTCGACCGCGGTATCGCACTGGCCGAGGCAAACGACTTCGACGCACCGCTCGAGCACTGGAGTGAGACGCGTGATGAGGTCCGTGACGCAATCGAAACGCGTGGGTACAGCGAGGAGGCCGGCAGTTTCGTCCAGTACTTCGACAGTGACGAGGCGATCGACGCGACGGCGCTTCTGATCCCCATTTACGAGTTCCTCCCGCCGGAGGACGAGCGCGTCCAGTCGACTATCGACACCGTCCTCGAGAAGCTCGCAACCGACGACGGGCTCGTCGTGCGATTCGTCGATACCGACGTACGGGAAGACGAGGAAGAGGCCTTCCTGCTCTGTTCGTTCTGGCTCATCGACGCGCTCGTCCTCTCGAACCGACTCGAACTCGCGACGGAATACTTTGAGTCGGTACTCGAGTACGCCTCGCCGCTCGGGCTGTATTCGGAGAAGGTCGACCCCGATAGCGGCCGATTGCTCGGAAATTTCCCGCAGGCGTTCTCGCATCTGGGGTTGATCAACAGCGTGAGTTACCTCGCGCGGGCGATGGATGCGGACGGAGACGTTTCACCCGAGGATTTCCACCCGGAGAGCGTGGAGACGCTGTTCCAACGCGGGAGCGAAGACGCCGTGACAGAGTGAGTCGCTTGCGGCTGCCCCAGATATCGCTGTTGGGTTCGTTCGTGGTAACAGTCGATGTCGTCAAACGACGGGTCGCCGCTCAGTTTGTACGATGCCGATGCGGCTGACGCTTCGTTGAACGACGAAAATCAGAGATTTTCGAGCGTGACGGGGTTATGCCTCGTCGAAGAGCTCTTCGCCATCAACCATCTGTTCCGCGACGGTATCCAGGTCGAGCGTGACACCCAGTCCAGGCTTCTCGGGAATCTCGATGTAGCCGTCCTCGATCACGTCCTCCTCGACGAGATCCGACCACCACTCGAGTTCGTAGGAGTGGTACTCGACAGCGAGCGAGTTCGAGATGGCTGCGCCAACGTGGGCGCTGGCCATGGTTGCGACGGGCGAGGCGACGTTGTGCATCGCGACGGGGACGTAGTAGAGGTCTGCGAGGTCAGCGATCTTTCGGGTTTCGCGCATCCCGCCGACCTTCGGCATGTCGGGGGCGATTATGTCGACGGCCTGTTCCTCTAAGAGGCGGCGCTGGCCGTGTTTGCGGTAGACGTTCTCGCCGACGGTGATGGGTGTGGTCGTCGACTGGGTAACTTCCCGCTGCACGTCATGATTTTCCGGCGGAACAGGGTCTTCGAGCCACCAGACATCGTACTCCTCGAGTCGCTTCGCGAGGCGCTTGGCGCTGCCACCGGAGAACGTCCAGTGGCAGTCGAACGCTACGTCGGCCCGCGAGCCGACGCGGTCGGTGATGGCTTCGACGATGCTGGCTTTGTGCTCAATTTCGGGGTGCCGAAGGTGACGATTCGCCCGATCCTTCTCGTGGCCCGATGGCACGTCGAGGTCGAANCTGGCTTTGTGCTCAATTTCGGGGTGCCGAAGGTGACGATTCGCCCGATCCTTCTCGTGGCCCGATGGCACGTCGAGGTCGAATTTGAGAGCGTCGTAGCCGAGTTCTTCGACGACACGTTCTGCCTCGTCGGCACACGCAATTGGGTCAGCCTCGTCTTCGGTGTGACAATCGCAGTAGACGCGGACCTCGTCGCGGTACTTGCCGCCGAGCAGCTGGTAGGCGGGCACCTCGAGAATCTTGCCCGCGAGGTCGTGTAGCGCGACTTCGATGCCCGAAATCGCGGTGACAGTGACACCACCAATCGAGCCCTCGCCGGACATCTTCTGGACGAGGTGCTCGGTGAGACGGTCGATGTCGAGTGGGTTCTCGCCACGGAGGAAGGGAGCCATGCGCTCGATGAGTTCCGGTGCACCAGCGCCCCAGTAGGCCTCGCCGGTGCCGACGATACCCGCGTCCGTGTAGATTCGGACGAGCGTCCACGGGAAGTTGCCGTCGACCATCGTCGTCTGAATATCTGTAATTTCGACGTCGCGGCCGCCGCCGCGCTCGCGTGTCACGCCCATCGTCTCCGCCGAGAGCTCTCGCATCGTATACTCGGCGTTCGGATCGTGGAGCCGCGTGTAATCTACACCCATGGAATGAATACTTACACCTATGGTAGTAATAGTTTTGCATCTGGCGCGTGCGAACGCTCCCCAACTGCCTGTGTTTCTGAATCGCCCGTCGCAGTGCAGGCGCGTAAATGAACAGTACAGACGACGAGCAGCGATTCGGCTTAGACGGCGTCGAACTCGATCGCAGTCTTGACAACATCGTCGCCCGCGTCGAAGGCGTCCTGGTAGTTCTCGAGATCGTACACACCTGACGTGAGTTCCTCGGTGAACCAGTCAGGAAGCTGTGCGAGCGTGTCGATTGCGGCCTCAAAGTGCCCGCGATGGGAGTTGACCGTTCCGAGCAGCGCCTTGTTGTGCAAGACGAGTTCACGGTGGAGTCGACCGCCGTCGACCTCGAACTCCCAGGGCTCTGGCACTCCAAGCAGGACGCCGACCCCATTCGGAGCGAGCGCCTCGACCGTTTCGAAGGCGTGCTTTGCGTGCCCAGTCGCCTCGTAGACCAGGTCGACGGCCTCGTGTTCGGCCGGAATCTCCGAAGCCGGTGTCTCCCGCGAATCGACGTAGGTGCCACCAAGCTCCGAAACGAGTTTGACTGTTGGGTGCGACCGATCCCGGCGACCCAGACAGTAGGTCCGATCGAACTCGAGTACCGACTCGAACATCGCGAGGGTGATGAGCCCGAGCGGGCCGTTCCCGAGGACGAGCGCCGACTCTGGGTCCCACTCGAACGCGGACCGACTCGCAACGGCGTGCTCGAGTGCCTTCTCCGTGATGCTGATCGGTTCGACGAGGAAGCCAAGCGCTGCGAGCTCTGCGGGAATCGGAACGAGGTACTCCGCCGGGCTGGTGAAATATTCGGCCATGAAACCGTGCGCACCGACGATTCCGCGTTCGACGTACTCGCCGCTGGGTGCCATGTCAGGCTCGCCGCGTTCGAAGAACTCGTTGCTGTCGTCGGGACGACGGCGCACGGTCGGCACGACGAACTGACCGGGCTCGAGTGCCGTTCCGTTCGGATCTTCGACGATACCGACGGCTTCGTGGCCGAGGACGAGGTCGTCCGCCCCGGCGGGGAGATCACCGTGGTGGCCCGCGATCACTTCGTGGTCGGTGCCGTCGATACCGACGCGCAGCGTCCGGACGAGGGCCTCGCCTGGCTCGGGGTCGGGACGGGGTCGCTCGACGAGAGCGGGTTCGCCGGCCCCTGGGTCGACAGCGATCGCTTTCATACCCGAACCACTGCACCACTGGGATAAAAATTTACCCTTTCAGTAGTAAACTTCTGAATGACACGATCATGACCGCCAGTACCTATTCGAATTTCGACAAAGGTGCTCTCCTCAACGAACATCCAGCATGACTTTCGGCCTTCGACCTTCGGCGCTCTCGGAGCTGTTTTCAGGCGATCAACTCGAGTTGACTGCTGGACCAGCCCTGTTGACTCGACTGTTGTTCAAACTATTGCTCAATTCATTGGACTCGACACAGCACTGCTGCTATCGGCAACGTACCACTTGTTGACCAGCAGAACGGGTTTTTGTGGCAAGCGCTGCCACTATTGGCCAGATTGTGAATAGTGGTCCCGGGCCGGCAGTAACTATCGTAGATACCGACTGCCTATCGGGCGTCCTCGACCGCCGCAACAAACGTTTCAGCGGTTTCTCGGACCTGGTCCATGTCGCCGCGTTCGAGGGCCTCGTCGTCGAGAATCGAACCGCCCGCGCCGACGGCGACCGCGCCCGCGTCGAAGAAGTCGGCGACGTTGTCTGGTGAGACGCCACCCGTTGGAATGATATCTACGTCACCAAGTGGACCGCTGAGTGAACCAATGTGTCCAGGTCCGACCGTCGAGGCAGGGAACATCTTCAGCAGATCCGCGCCGGCTTCCATCGCTGTGACGGCCTCCGTTGGCGTCATGACACCGGGTGCTGCGAGCACGCCGTGTCGGTTGCACGTCCGCACAACGTCGGGACTTGTGTGTGGCGAGACGACGAACGTCGCGCCCGCGTCGATCACTGACTGTGCCGTCGCAGCGTCGAGAACGGTCCCTGCGCCGATTACGGCGTCCGCATCTGCGAGTTCGCGATCCACGTCGGCGATCATCTCTGCGGCGCGGGTTCCATCGGCGGTGATCTCGAGTGCCTCGACGCCAGCATCGGCGAGGGCGCGCGAGACGGGGACGATCTGGTCCTCGTCGACGCCGCGCAGGACGGCGATGACACCGCTCCCGACGATCCGGTCCTCGATGGTTCGTTTGTCAGTCATTGGGTGCCTCCACGTGGCCCCGACGGATAGTTCTCACCGGGCTGGTCGTTCCAGACGGACGTGTTACGGATCGCGTCTCTAGACATTGACTCCGTCTTTCTGGCCACTAACCAAGAAATTTACTCACAGTCGACTCTATCACTCGCTGTTTTGTTCGCGGAGCGTCACCGACTCGGCCTCGAAGTCCTCGAGGAACGCGCCGGTTCCGCCGATCGTGTAGCGCTCGGTCGTGCCGTCTCTCTCGTCCTCGACTTCGATCGCGAAGGAGTTCTCGATTGGGACAGACGACGTTTCCGGGCGAACGAGGCTCTGGCGTACGTCAACGACTTGGCCGGTGAGTGTCCCCGGGGAAGCCGAGGCGTCTCCGTCGCTAACGGGAGTTCCCGTCACCGTTGCTTCAAGCGCCGTGTCCGTCGCGCGGTGGAGTGCGATCTGGAATACCGCGTTTCGGAACCCGTCGTAGGTCTCGGGCAGCGCCCGCGGTGTCGTCACGTAGCGCTCCTCGGCGGTCGGCCAGTAGTTCGCCAGGAACGAGCCCGCGAGCACCGGCACGAGCTGTTCCTGTGAGAGCGCGATTGCGCGCGTATCGCTCGTCGAACTTGTGAGCAACTGGCTCGGCGCGAGCAGGCCGTGCTGGCGATCCACGGTGAGCATCGTCGGCACCAGCGCATCCCACGTCCGCACCGTACTCGCCGCACCTGCAAGCGAGGCGATGTCCTGTTCGTCACTACCGGTCGCACCGAGCAGGAGGAGCACGAGCACGCCGCGGTCGACGGTCTCCTCGAGTGCCGATCGAATCTGGGGGAGGATGCTGACGGGAATCGAGAGCGTCACTTCGGTGTCGGCGCTCGCGAGCAGTTCCTCAAGTCGCTTGACGACGGTCTGACGGGACTTGATCACCTCGAACTGCTCGCCGGTACGCTCGGTCGCGGTGTAGCGTTCGCGGAGTTCTGGCTCGATGTCTTCGACGCTTCGGGTGAGCCGGTCCACGACGGTTTTGGGATCGACGGGTCTGATCACAGTCGGCACGGCGTGGTCGTCGACCTCCACGAAGCCACGACTCTCGAGTTCCTCGCTGATGCTGTAGACGTAGCGCTTCGAGACGTCGGCGGCGTCGGCGATAGTGCTCGCCTTCGACGCGCCGTGGTCGAGAATCGCGAGATACGTGTCGATTTCCTTTTCAGAGAGTCCGAACCGTTCGAGGAGGTCGGCGAGCCCGTCAGTATCCATGAGTATACAGTACATCACGGATTGCGACGATGCGTGAAAAAGTTTCACGGTTGCGCCGGCTCGTAAGCCGGTTGATGCTCACACGCCGCCGGCCCGAAAAGTAAGATTACATTTTACAACAAACTTTAATCGGTGGGGGTCGTAGTTGTCCGTCACGATGAAACTTCACAGCGCTCTGAACGACGTCAAGCGCTCGCGGGGTGACGACCGCCGATTCCCCGGCGAGCGCCGGTCGACGACGGGCCGCTTCTCCGGCTTCGACGACAGACTCGTCCACGTCGCACCGAACGGTGCACTCAGAGACTACTCCTACCCGCTCTCGGGACTGGTGGGCATCGACCACTCCCGATTCGGTATCGAACTCGACGACACCCGTTACTGGCTCGACGAGCCGGGCGACCAGCGCTACGTCGAGGAGACGGCGCTCGTCGAAACGACACACGAGGTCGCCGGCCACACCCTCACTCAGTACGACCTCACGCTCGGTCGCCTCCATCTCACGCACGTTTCTCTCTCTACCGACGGCGAGCGCGACGCTACCGACCTGGAGGCAACCCTTCATGCCTGCGTCGCCTTCGCCCCTGAAGACCGCATCAACCGTATCGGCCAGTTGCTCCACGGCGACGCCGTCGAAGTCCACCACGACCGCGAACACGACTTCCTGACCGCCGCGACCGATATCGAGGTCACCGGCCAGGTCCCCGCCACATTTGGGGAGCTACTCGAGTCCGAGCCGACTGAACTTCCCCGCAATGAGGACGATGGCCGGTACGAGGAGGCGCGACTGAGTCCGATCACGCTGGCCGAAATCGACCTCTCGGGGCCAGACGTCTCAACCACGGTAGCGACGTTGCTCGCTGATTCGGAGGCAGAAGACGAGTCACGAACCGACGCACTCGAGCGCGCCCGCACTGGCGCTGCGGAGCACGCGACTCGTGACGCACTCCTCGAGGCAGCCCGAGCGCAGTCCGAGACAGCGTTCGAGGGCGTTCGATCGGCTGCAGACGACGGCGAAACCGTCGATATCGCCGATCCGATCGCCGACTTGCGGACGCTGCGTCTGCTTCGCGCGCCAACCGGAGCGCGCATCGCTGGCCCCGAGTTCGACCCGTTCTACCGCTATTCGGGCGGCTATGGTTATACGTGGTTCCGGGACGACGCCGAAATCGCCGGCTTCCTGCTCGCGGCCGATCGGTGCGCCGGCCTCGGACTCGAGCAGTGGCACCGCCAGAGCGCACACGTCTACACGACGAGCCAGCTCACAGACGGTACCTGGCCTCACCGCGTCTGGCCGCGAAACGGACGGCTTGCACCCGGCTGGGCACACGGCCGCGTCGAGGAGGGTACTGACTCGGCGGACTACCAGGCCGACCAGACCGCGAGCGTCGCCGCCTATCTCGCGACGTACCTCCGCACTGTCGACGCCGACGACGAACAGGTTCGTGAAGCACTTGTCGCCGCACTCGACGGCCTCGACGCGACGCTCGGCGAGGACGGCCTGCCGGAGCGCGTCCAGAACGCCTGGGAGAACATGACCGGCCGGTTCACCCACACCGCCGCGACGTTCCTCGAGGCCTACGCGGCGATCGCCCGCGCTCCCATCGCGGACGAGCACCGCGAACGCGCACGCGAACGGGCACACACCGTCTACAGCGCGCTCGACGACCTCTGGGTCGTCGACCGCGGCTGCTACGCGCTCCGACTCGCCGACGGCGACCTCGACGAACGCCTCGACGGCAGTACCTTCGCGCTCGCCGCGGCCCATCGCGAGTTCGACGTACTCGAGCGCGAACGATCTGACGCGGACGAGGCCGGCGAGAACGCCGGCGTCGACGCCGCTCGACTTGACCGGCTGGTGACCCACATTGACACGACCGTCGACGGTCTCTACCGCGATCCCGCGGGCCCACTCGAGGGCGTCGCTCGCTTCGAGGACGATCCGTGGCGGGTCGACGACCAGGCCGACGCCAAGATCTGGTCCGTGACGACGGCGTGGGGGGCACACGCCGCGGCCGAGATGGGATCACTGCTCATCACACATGACCACGAGGCCGCCTCACGCTTCGACGAGCGAGCGCGTGAATTGCTCGCGCTCGTTGCGCCCGGTGGGAAACTCCGTCGCGACGGGGAGTTCCTTCCCGAGCAGTTCTTCGACGACGGGACAGCCGATAGCGCGACGCCGCTTGGTTGGCCGCACGCACTGCGACTTGCGACGGCAGCGGAGCTGGCGACGGTCAATGGAAACGATGTGTCGGCGGCACCGCCGAAATCAGATCACGCGCCGGTCCAGGATTGAGACTGGGCTTCAGGTGCTTTTTCAGTGAGGAGAGTTCGTCGCTGGTCCGCCAGTGGATCTGTCTCGTGGTGGTTGAACCGTACCCGCTACGGTGGCGTTGCCGGTTGGGTTTCTTGGTCGTGACCGAGTACCTCCACACCGCTGTCCGCGTCGAACAGGTGGATATCCGACTCGTCGAACGTGATCGTGATCTCGTCGCCTGCCTCAAGAGTAACGTCAGATGGCACGCGAGCGATGAATTCCGGGCCAATATCGAGGTGGAGGAAATTGTCCGACCCAACCGGTTCGACGACGTCGACACCGGCCGAAATCGCGTTCTGTGATTGGCTGTCCGCAATGGAGATGCTCTCTGGTCGAATGCCGAGCGTGTAGCGGCCCCTTCCCAGTGCAGCGTCGTTCGCCGTGGCGTACGCTGCAGACAGTGTGAACGAGAAGTTCCCGTCGCTATCGTCAAGCCGCAGGCCCCCGGCGACCTGCTCGACCGAGACGTCGATAAAGTTCATGGACGGCGAGCCGATAAAGCCGCCGACGAACTTGTTCGTGGGGTTCTCGTAGACATCGGTCGGCGCGCCCTGCTGTTGCAGTTCACCGTCGCTCAGGATGACGATACGATCACCCATCGTCATCGCCTCGTGCTGGTCGTGGGTAACGTAGACCGACGTGATGCCGAGTTCGTCCTGCAGGCGCTGGATCTCGGCCCGCATGGTCGTACGGAGTTTGGCGTCCAGATTACTCAGCGGCTCGTCGAACAGGAACAGGTCGGGCTCTCTGACGATTGCGCGACCGAGTGCGACGCGCTGTTTTTGTCCGCCCGAGAGCTCATCCGGCTTGTCCTCGAGTAGCTCTGCAATATCCATCATCTCGGCCGTTTCGACGACGCGCTGTTCGCGCTCCTCGGCGTCGAGATCGGTGCTCATGCGGAGCCCAAACGCCATGTTCTCGAAGACGGTCTTGTGCGGATACAGCGCGTAGTTCTGGAACACCATCGCGACGTCCCGGTTCTTGGCGTGAACGTCGGTGACATCCTCGTCGCCGATCTCGATCCGTCCGGACGTCGGCTCCTCAAGCCCGGCAAGCATTCGAAGTGTGGTCGTCTTCCCGCAGCCGGACGGACCGACGACAGTAACGAACTCGCCGTCCCCAATTTCGAGGTCCAAGCCGTCGACTGCGACGACCGTTCCAACGTCGTATTCCTTTCGGAGCGATTCGACCCTGACACGTGCCATTTCCCTGTTCGTTCGATGAGCGAACATAAAGTCCTTTCCCAAAAATGAGTATCTGGGAAGAAATAGTACACCACTAATTAATGTTCAGCGAGCTGCCACCCCTCCGAGCCGATCTGTTCAAGAGCCACCGTTCCCGAATCCGCACAGGGGAACGCGCGGAACGGCCGCCTCAAGTTCGCTTGTCGTTGAGAATCTGGATGATAGACCCTAACAATTAAATATATGAAGACATAATTCGTCACTGTTCACACCATGCCAATGCAACGCAGGCAAGTACTCGCGGGGATCGGGGGGGCCACAATGCTGACTGTCGCAGGATGTCTCGGTGACGATGACCGCGGTATCACGCTCTGGACCGAGTTCGAAGAGGCCGAAGAGGAGACGCTCGAAGAGCACCTCGCCGCGTTCAACGAGGGTCGTGATAACGAACTCAACGCGGAGGACATCACCGATATGGAGGACCAGCTCAATACCGCTATTCCGGCCGGTGACGGTCCTGAAACGTTCGCATGGGCACACGACTGGCTCGGGCGCTATCATGAACAGGAGTTTGGTTACGATGCCAGCGATGATCTCTCGATCGATCTCGAGAGCGAATTCACCGCCGACGCCGTCGACGCAGTCCAGTGGGAGGGACATACCTACGGCGTCCCATACGCGTCCGAGACGGTAGCGCTGATGTACAATCCGGATCTGGTTGCTGAGCCGCCGGAGACGATTGAGGGGATGGTCGAAATCATGGACGACTATCACGATCCGGCTAACAACCAGTGGGGACTCTCATACCCGCCGGTTAACCCGTACTTCGTCAGTGGCTACTTGCAAGCCTTCGGCGGTCGTCTCTTCCACGAGGACACCGGTGAACTCGGCATCGAAGACGACGAGTTCATCGAGGGTGTCGAGCTGCTCCAGGACAGCCTCTGGGAGTACGTCCCCGAGGACCCAACGTACGGGTCCCAGATAGCGCCGTTCAACGACGGCAACGCACCGTTCGCGATCAACGGCCCGTGGCAGGTCGGCGGCTTCCGCGACGCCGGCGTCGACGCGACGCTCGCACCGCTTCCAGACATCGAGGGCGGCTCACCGACGCCGTACACCGGCATTCAAGTCTGGTACTTCACCGCTGCACTCGAGGACGCAGACGAGGAGACATTCGAGACGATCATGGATTGGGCGGAATGGTACACGACCAATGAGGATGTGATTGTTGACAACGCCGAACGTCACGGCCTAATTCCAGTGCATCAGGAGTACGCCGAAAGCGACGACATCGGCGAGGACATCCAAACGTTCGTCGAAACCGTCGACATGGGAACGCCGATGCCGGCCGACCCACGGATGGACATCATGTTTACGACCCTCGAGGAGGCGCTCGAGCGGGTATTCAACGGGAGCGAGGAACCGGCCGCGGCGATGGAAGCGGCAGCCGAAGAAATCCGCAGTCGTTGGGAGTAAGCGACAGCCAACCCAGTTTCAGTTAGCACCTTCACGTCATGTCTACGTCATTCCTTGATCGCGTTTCGGCGGAGAGTCAGCGGCTGCTCCCGTTTGACACACGGAATCTCAACCTGTTTGGGCTCCTGCTTGTCGCACCCGGTGTGGTGCTGTTCCTGTCGTTCATGCTGTTCCCGATCGCGTTCCTGGTCTACCTCTCGATGACCGACGCGACCCACGCGGGAACGATCATCGGCGGGGACACGAACTTCGTTGGGCTCGATAACTATGTCGATCTGTTCACCGATAGTCAGTTCTGGACTTCCTTTGGGATAACCTGGCTGTTCCTGGCAGTGAGTCTGGTGATCAAGATCATCGTCGGAGTCGGGCTCGCAATGTTGCTCACACATGCTCGCGTCGTCGGAAAGCGGTATATGCGAGCGATCGTCATCATTCCGATGGGCCTGCCGGCGATTTTCATCATCACAGTCTGGCGCGGGATGTTCAGCGGTGCCAGATTCGGCCCGTTCAACGAGCTGTTAGCGACGTACAACAGCGCCGTGGCCATGCTCGCCGGCATAGTCGACCAGGCGCTATTTTTCGTCGCCGTTTCCGCACCGGAGTTCTTGCTCGTCGACCTTCCCGTGAGTTGGCTCAGTGGTCGCTGGAGTGCGTTCATGGCGTACGTGACGACGGAGGTCTGGCTGGCGTACCCGTTCATGGTGATCATCATCGTGAGTGCGTTGCAGGACGTCCCCATGGAACTGCACGACGCAGCCAAAGTCGACGGCGCGGGCTACGTCCACCGGTTCATCCACGTGACGCTGCCAGCGATCAAGCGGCCGGTCATGTTCGCGTCGATCCTGACTGCTGCGACCTCGTTCCAGCAGTTCCTCATCCCGTGGATTTTCAACTCGGGTGGTCCCGCGCGCCAGAACGAGTTACTCATCGTCTACGGCTATCGCGAGGCGATTGAGCTCAACCAGTACGCCTACGCATCCGCAATCATGGTCACAGCAATCGCGTTCATCGGCCTGTTCATGTGGCTCGCCGTCAGAAAAGGCAACCTCGCCGAGGGGGTGGATAGCGAATGATCGCGGTCGTCGCCATCCTCGCGAATGTCATCGGCATACTCACCGGTTGGGCCTACGAAAAGGCAACCTGGCCGATGCGAGCCGCCAGCACGGCCAGACTCACGCTCGAGCAGGTCCGAACCGGAAAGCGAAGCGTTCGCGACCTCGCCAAAACGGTCGCCAGTACTGCCGGTGCGATTGCGGTCCTCGTCGTACTCATGTTCCCGATCTACTGGATCTTCGCAGCCTCGCTTTCTGAGGGGGCGGGGTTGATGAGTACCGATGGGGTCTTCGCCGATCCATCGACGTATAACTTAGACGCCTACCACTGGGTGCTGTTCGAGTCGGCGTTCACGGATGCACTGCTCAACAGTCTGATCGTCGTCTTCGTGACCGTCTCGGTCTCGATGTCGGTCGTCATCCCCGGTGCGTACGCGCTTTCGCGCCACGAGTTCCGCGGCCGAAAGAAGATCCTCTACGGCTACGTTCTGTTTACGCAGGTCGGTGCTGGGCTCTCGATTGCGACACTCATCGCACTCTACGTGCTGTTCGTCAACTTCGGTCTGAGCAACAACCTGCTCGTGCTCGGGTTGTTCTACGCCGCGGGTGCGATTCCGTTCAACACCTGGCTGCTCAAGACGTTCATGGACAATATTCCGGTCTCCTACGAGGAGGCTGCCGTCATCGACGGTGCGGGCCGTTGGCAGGTCATCCGTGAAGTGATCCTGCCACTCTCGAAGCCCGGTATCGCCGTCGTCCTGGTCTTTACCTTCCTCGCGGGCTGGAACGAGTTCATCGTCGCCCAGACGCTGCTACGACCCGAGAACTACACGCTCTCGGTCGAACTCTACGCGCTCGCGACGGCCGGTCAGTACGACACGCCGTGGACCCAGTTCTCGGCGTTCGCGATCCTGTTCGCGATGCCCGTCGCGCTGATTTACTTCTTCGCCCAGAACTACGTCGAGAGCGGGCTTTCGTTTGGCGGGATGGAAGGCTGATAGCCGTACTCACTCTCTCACTCCGCTCTCTGATCGGCTTTTTGTCGACTCAAGCACTATCGATTATCTGGCCAACCCAGATTCTATTCGCCGTATCACCGTCCGCAGTAGGTGGGTTTGCGAAACTCAACCGCAAACCGACTGTTCAAATTCAAAATATGTGTCTCCCTTCTCCGGGTACTCTCGTATCTCTGCTACGAACAACTCCATAGCGTTGTCTCTTCCCATACACATTACTTGAAACCCGCTCTCTGCAGATTCACCGCTAGAGAGTTCAACATCGATAGCAAATCGATCATCGTTACGTGCTTCAACGAATTTTTCTTCCCGAATCACAGTTGCTTCGCCGTTTGGCTTTCGCTCACCCACTTCATACGATTCACTCAGTACTGTCTTTCCGTCATGCTCCGAGATAGTCACAGCAACGTGCTGTGTCTCCCCGGTAACATTCATGAGCTGGAAATCAACAGGACCAGCTCTGTCAATAGAAAGGCAGCCAGCACCCCATGCTGTCACCCCAGTGCTGATCATCGCTAAAGCAGTTCGACGGTCCATACTACTCATTTTTATTTGTGCGACAATAGTACTAATTCCTACTGATAGAAGAACGACTATTTATACGAATGACCACCCACTACGGGAACTCTACGTGCTGATTCAGCGACCGTGCGATGAAATCGAGGCCACAGATTCGCGAATCGAGACCTACTCCGTAGCCGAACCCTCGGACTCGAGTACCACCGCCGAATCGACAGTCACGGCCCAATCCCATTCGGACTCGTCTCCGTCGCTCTCGCTGACGACCTGTGCGCCGGAGAGCAGATCCGGGCCCGAAATGCGCTCGTTCACCCGTACTGTCGTCGGTTCCGGGCTGAAATTGAGGACGACGAGAACACGTTGTGGTCCGTCCTCGACGCCTGTCTGATCCACTATCTGGTGCACCGCTGATGCATCGCGGGCGTACGCAACTGCATACTTCGTCCCCGCCTCGTACGGCACCCGCTCGAGTGCCGCCGCGCGCTGGAGCGCCGGCACCGACTGACGGAGATCGAGGAGGTTGCGGTAGTACTCGAGTACCGCTGTGTCAAACCCGTCCCAGTTCATGGGCTCACGGCGCTCGGTGAGCCCAGTTTCCTGGCCGTAGTAAAGCATCGGCGAGCCGGGAAGTGTGAAGGTGGCGGCGGCAGCGGCCTGCTGTGCGTCACGGCCGTGTTCGGCGAGGAAGCGGTCGGTGTCGTGGTTTTCGACGTAGAGAAGCCACTCCGAGTCGGGGTGTGCGCCGCGGCGTGCTCGCTCCGAGACGGCGTCGAGGATCGCGCTAGCGCCGTCGATGGCGTCGACGGACATGTCGGAGAAGGTGTCGACGACGGCGTCTTCGGTGTCTGTGTCGTTGTGTGCTCCGTCCGCTTTCGCTTTCGCTTCCCCGTCTCCGTTTCCTCCCTCGTCATCCCTCTTCCTTTCTTCTCCATCTCCGTTTCCTTCCTCCTCACCACGTCCAGCGTCGGCGGCCCCACCCCCATCTGCAGCCACAGCCGCCGCGGCAACCGACTCGAGTGTATCGTGCAGCACATCGTCGTGGTGCATGTGGAATCGGCCGCCACCCATCTCGACATCTGAGGGGATGGTTTCATCGAGCAGGAAGAACTTCGCGTCGTACCGGCGCAGTCGGTCGGCAACCTCAGTCCAGAAGCCAAGCGGGACGCCCCAGGCAACGTCCGTGCGGAAGCCGTCGACGAGCGGAGCCCAGAAGTCGATCACATCGAGTAAGTACGCGCGCACGGCTGGGTTGCTGTGATCGAGGTTCGGGATGCCCTCCCAGCCGAAGTAGGTGTCTGCGTCTCGCTCGGCGAAGTTTTTCCAACGGTACCAGTCACGGTAACGCTCGTGTTCTGGATGGGAGTCGTCGACGGCGGCCTCGTAGAACGGGTGCGTATCCCCGGTGTGGTTGATCACCAGATCGAAGACGACCCGGATGTCGTGGTCGTGGCAGGCATCGACCAGCGCTTCGAAGTCGGCCATCGTGCCCAGATCCGGGTCGACCCGGAGGTAATCGTCCGTGTGGTAGCCGTGGGGACCTCCCTGGCTGTCCGGCGTGCCGAAGCCCCGATCCGTCTCGAGCATCGGCGTAAGCCAGAGCACGTCGACACCGAGGTCGGCGAGGTGATCGATTCGGTCCGCGATCGTCTCGAAGGTCGGGTCCTCCTGGTCCGGGAACCGACGCGTGAAGATTTCGTAGACGATCGCGTCCTCGACCCAGGACGGCGGTTCGAAGGGGCGCTCGACGTGGATATCACTTCGCTCTGCAATTCCGACAGCGTCGTCAGCGTCGCCAGCACCCGACCCAACCCAGACCTCCACCGCATCGGGAATCGAATACCGGCCGTCGTCGGTGACCGCAACCGCGTAAACGCGGGCTGGCCGTTCCAGCGACTCGAGTGCCGCTCTCGAAACGCTGTTCTGACCGTCCAACTCGAGTGCGTTCCAATCGTCAGTGTAGAACTCGACGGTCAGGTCGGTGTCCGGTTTCTCGTCGCCCGCTGCCGCGTCGTCTGCCAGTTGTGCCGTCGCTTCAAATTGCACCCGCTCCTGATTCCGGTTCTGGGTTCGATCCTGATCTGCGTTGGTGGTCACCTCAAGTCGGACCTGCGGACGCGGCTGCTCGCCCTCGGCCTCCTGCTGCGGAAACGCACGAACCGTGAGTTCGTGTTCGCCGTCAGGGGCCTCGAGAACGAACGTGTACTCGCCGGATACGTCGGGGACGAACTCCGCGATTGGCGCATCGGTGGGGGTGGCAGTCGACCCCTCGGGAACGTCTGCGACGTGCCAGGTATATTCGCCGTCAGGATTGCGGTCGAGATTCCACGGCGCGAGTTCGTCGCGCGTTTCCATCTCGTCTCCGTTCGGGTTGACAAATCCCTCGCCGACGGTGACGAAGCGCGGCGGCCCAGGATGGTGAGAGCCGTCGCCGCTTTCGAGCCTGTCGGTGTGTTTGCGAGCCATACACCTCGATACGCACGGCAGTTGCATAATTATGGTGTACTATTACATCACGCTCCATCGAAGAGTTCCTCGCCGTCGACCATCTGCTCCGCAACGGCGTCCATATCCAGTGTAACGCCCAACCCTTGTTTCTCTGGCACCTCGATGTAGCCGTCTTCGATTACATCCTCCTCGACCAGGTCTTCCCACCAGCCGAGTTCATAGGAGTGGTACTCGAGTGCTAGCGAATTCGAAATTGAGGCGGCGACGTGGACGCCGCCCATGGTTGCAATGGGAGAGGCGACGTTGTGCATGGCGACGGGCATGTAGTAGAGATCCGCGAGATCGGCGATCTTCTGTGTTTCTCGCATGCCGCCGACCTTCGGCATGTCGGGGGCGATGATATCGACGGCTTGCTCCTCGATGAGTCGGCGCTGGCCGTGGGTCCGGTAGACGTTCTCGCCGGCGGCAATCGGCGTCGACGTCTGGTGGGTGATTTCGCGCTGTACATCGTGGTTCTCCGGCGGGACGGGGTCTTCGAGCCACCAGACGTCGTACTCCTCGAGCCGTTTGGCAAGCCGTTTTGCGCTGCCACCGGAGAAGGTCCAGTGACAGTCGAAGGCCACGTCAGCGCGCGAGCCGACGCGTTCGGTGATGGCTTCAACGATGCTGGCTTTGTGCTCAATTTCGGGGTGCCGAAGGTGACGATTCGCCCGATCCTTCTCGTGGCCCGATGGCACGTCGAGGTCGAANCTGGCTTTGTGCTCAATTTCGGGGTGCCGAAGGTGACGATTCGCCCGATCCTTCTCGTGGCCCGATGGCACGTCGAGGTCGAATTTGAGGGCGTCATACCCCAGTTCGTCCACGACGCGCTCGGCTTCGTCCGCGCAGGCAATCGGGTCCGCTTCCTCTTCGGTGTGGCAGTCGCAGTAGACGCGGATCTCGTCGCGATACTTGCCGCCCAGTAGCTGGTATGCCGGTACGTCGAGCACCTTGCCAGCCAGATCGTGGAGCGCGACCTCGATGCCCGAAATCGCCGTCACGGTAACGCCGCTGATCGAGCCCTCGCCGGACATCTTCTGGACGAGGTGCTCGGTGAGCCGGTCGATATCGAGCGGGTTCTCGCCACGGAGGAAAGGAGCCATGCGCTTGATGAGCTCCGGCGCACCAGCACCCCAGTAAGCCTCGCCGGTGCCGATGATGCCCGCGTCGGTGTAGACCCGGACGAGTGTCCACGGGAAGTTGCCGTCGACCATCGTCGTTTGCACGTCGGTGATTTCGAGATCACGATCGCCGCCCCGTTCGCGTGTTATACCCATCGTCTCCGCCGAGAGCTCACGCATCGTGTACTCGACGTTCGGATCGCGAAGCTGCGAGTAATCAATTCCCATCGGAGCGTGTACACCGATGACGGGCATAATGCTGAGGGCTTCAGCGCTCAATTCATTGGCACAGTCGCCTCGGAGACTACGAATCCGAATCTGGATCCAGATCTGAATTTAAACACAAACGGCCTTGTTGAAGTACTCAATCACTCAATCGGTGACAAACTCCAGCTGCCTTGCTGAATATATAGCGCAAGTGTTGCAGTATTTTCAATCACCACGTCCGAGTTGGGAGAACACTGCACACCTGATTGCACGGCAGCTGTGCGATCAGTGTGTAACTAGTTGCAGTTGTTATTATAGTCGATCCGCGCCTCAATAGAATCGCTGATTCAATTAGATTACCGTGAACAAATGCGTCTTCGTTGCTGCACGTATCCTCTGTATTCAGCAGTCACCTCTTGTCGTCTGCTGAGGATTTCAACAGAGTCAGACAAACGCAAACGCAGACCAAACCCAAACCAAAACTGAAGCCCAAACCCTACTGGAACTCGACCGACTCGAGTACATCCTGAATCTCCTCTTCGTCTGGCACCCCGTCGAAACCACCAGCCTGTGCGAGCGCATCGGAGCCGCCGCCACCGCCGCCGAACTCGGCGGTGAGGGCGTCGATTACTGCGCCAGCCGAGATCGTCTCCTGTGCGTCTTCGGCCACGCTTGCGACCGCGTACGGTGACCCAGACGCACCCGAAATGACGACGACGGCTGCCCGGTCACCTGCTGCGTCGCGAGCAATCTCGCCTGCGTCATTCGCGTCGACACCTGCGCTCTCGCCGCCTTCTCCCCCGACCGCGACGGCCAGCCACTCGAGTCCATCCCGCTCGAACGAGTCGGCGGACTTGAGTTGGTGGGCGACCAGGTCGCGCTGGAGTGTCTGTACCTCGGCGGCGAGCTCGTCGCGCTCATCCTGCAGGCGAGCCAGTTCATCACCAACTTCCTCAAGGGGAACACCGAGTCTCTGGCGTGCGGTGAGCGCGACTGCTTTCTCCTCGCGCCGGCGGTCAATGGCCGTCGGGCCGACGCTGAACTCGACGCGCGTCATGCCTTCGCCGGGATTGGATCGTCCGAGGACAGTGACGGGGCCGATTTCGCGCGTGTTGCGGACGTGCGTGCCGCCGCAGGCGGCGACATCCCAGGATTCGGCTGCGCCGTCAGTGCTCGTGGTGACGGTTGGCCCGCCAGTGGACCTGTTCCGCGTGCGTGCGCCGTTGCCGCCGTTCTCGTCCGCGCCGCCAATCGTAACGATGCGGACGCGTCCCTTCTGGAACGCGCCGTCCTCGGTGGCCTCGTTGAACGCGATAGCCTCGCGCTCGCGTGCGTCGGCAACCGAGATGTCTTCCCAGGAAACGGGTCGTGATTCCCAGACGGCTTTGTTCACGAGCGAGTCGAGTTCGAGCAGTGTCTCGTCGTCGAGTTCACTGGTTGTCTCGAGATCGACGCGAACTTTCTTCTCGCCGATGTTGAAGCCGCCGTAGCCAAGGTCATCGAGAAGCCGGCGGCCGGCTCCGTAGAGTGCGTGGCTGGCAGTGTGTGCGCGCATGCAGTACATCCGGAACGCCCAGTCGATCGAACAGAGAACGCGCTGGCCGGCCCGGAACGTCGGCTCCTCGGCCAACACGTGGACCTGCTCGCCGTCTGTGAGCTGGACATCCTCGACGGCGACGCTGTCGATCGTCCCACGATCGGCTGGCTGGCCGCCGCTCTCGCCGTAGAAGTAGCTCGTCTCGAGCCAGACTCGTCGGCCGTCGATCGCCGTCACTTCGGTCTCGAACCGCGTGGCGTACGGCTCCGCTGCCGCCCGTTGCCCACTCATCGGTCTCACTCCGTCGCCTGGTACTAAAAAGCTGCTCGCCGATTGCGAGTGTTCCTTGCTCGGTCTCGATCCCGCTTGCTCTCTTTCGGTCGCTCACTCAGCCAGTTCGATATCGAGATGCTCCTCGAGTGCGTCGATCAGCCCGCCACCGATGCCGGCCTGCGTTGCGCGGCCCTGCTCGACCGCGAGGAGGTCTTTTTCGGGAATATCGAGTTCCTCAGCGAGTTCGGATCGCTGGAGACCAGCCCCTTGGCGAGCGTCGATGAGTTTGTCGCCGTAGTCCGAAACGAGGTACGGGAGCGGGTCGTCGTCGTAGTTCGTGCCGTCTTTCTCCCAGTGTTCGGAGTCGCCGTCCCAGACAGGGTTTGCCTTCGCAACGTTCTGGGCAGCCTTCTTTTTGCGGCTTGGCTCATCCTGTGAGCGCGAACCGCCCGAATCCTGCGAGGAGCGCCGTCGACTCGACGTTTGCTGGGTATCGTCGTGAGGTGCACAGTCGGGGCAGACCTCAAGCTCCGCACCGGCGACGGACGCCAGCCGTAGGGAGTTGCTTTCGGCACCACAGAGTTCGCAGTTCGTCCCGCCACCGCCGCCGGACGAACCGGTCGAGTATTTAGCCATGGTATTCTTTGGCAATTGCGCCATTTGAAATCTCCGTTCCGATCGGTTCCGTGTGACCTCACCGCAGACGCAAGCACAAAGGAAAGGGCTTTTATAATCACACTGGGTACGATTGAGTGCAGACAAAGAACGCAAACGCGAGCGTGGGTAGCCAAGCCAGGCCAACGGCGCAGCGTTGAGGGCGCTGTCCCGTAGGGGTCCGCCGGTTCGAATCCGGTCCCACGCATCGCATGCGCGGTACATCGTACCGCGAAACGCGAGGCGGTTCGACCGCCGAGCAAAACGATGCAGGTGATTTCCCTTCGCGGACATCACCCACGCATAATCCTTTCAGAAACCTACACCAAGAAGCGACAGTGCTAGCGCTGTGATCGGGAACATCACAACACCCACTCTCACTCGAGAGCACCGCTGCACGAAAGTCGATACGCACTTCCTCGTTCCGTCCAACACTCTCCATAGACCATGGAATACGTCTCGCGTGAACGCGTTACTCCCCTCACCGCCATCCTGAGCGTCATCTCACTCATCGTCGTCTTCGCCGCCGCCGGTGGCCGTGTTCCCCAGTCAGCCGTTCCGGCCGCACCCGAGTGGGTACTCGAGTTCATTCCGCATCTCAACGTCGTGATCAGCGCGACGGCGATCGTGACGATTGCAGTAGGGTGGCGAGCGATCCGCCGTGGTGACGTTGTCGCACATCGACGGGCAATGCTCGCCTCGTTCGGACTGTTCGGAGCGTTTCTGGTCTTCTATCTCTATCGGCTGATCGCGACCGGTGGCCCGGAGCCGTTCCCTGGCCCTGAGACGGTCTATCTCACCGTCTACCTGCCCGTTCTGGCGATTCACATCTTCCTCGCAGTCGTTTGTATCCCGCTTGTGTACTACGCGCTGCTGTTAGCGGTTTCGCGCCCGATTCCCGAACTCCGGCAGACGAGCCACGCCCGCATCGGTCGGATTGCGGCAAGCCTCTGGTTGATCTCGTTTTCGCTGGGGATCGTGGTGTACGTCCTCGGGCACGTGATCTATTGAGGTGCAGTACTGGTTCGGCGTTGTTGTCAGCAGTCGATACGGTAGAGAGGGGTGGTGACAACGTGGTGAGTTCGACGTCGGGGGTAGTTGAAGCGACGATGGGCGGGTGACCGATCCCGATCACTGTCGCGGTCGGTCTGATGTCTTCACGTGATTAGCTCTTGGAAGAAGTCACTGAACGTGATCAGAACTATCGCTGCGATGATGATCAGCAACAGGAACGTAAAGAAGATGATCGCTGCCTGTCGCCCAGTCATATTATGCCCCTCGAGGAACTCGTCCAGGTCCATAGTGGTGTGTTCACGCGTCCCTCTGTTAAAATTAGCGCAGCGTGTTATTATCTGTCACGTTCTGACGACGCCGATAGCTACCGATACTATAGTAGCCACTGCAAGTCACTGGACACCTGATCGCACAGCTATCGTGTATTAGTGTGTAACTAGTTGCAGGTGTTACTATAGCGCCCTGGTCGTCGGCCGGGCGCGATCAGCGACCCTAGTCGTCAGCCGACAGCTGCCGGCTGGCAAGTGGTGGTCGCTGGACATCTCGGTCAGTTTCCTCGCCCTCGATATCGTAGGGATACTTGCCGGTAACACAGCCCAGGCAGAGGTCAAGGCGCTCTTTCCCGAGCACGTCAGCGATGGCATCCGTCGAGAGGTACGCGAGACTGTTGGCGCTGATCGCGTCCCGAATTTCGTCGGTCGACTTGTCCGAGGCGATCAGTTCCTCCCGAGTAGCCATGTCGATTCCCATGTAACACGGGGCGACGATTTCCGGAGCGCCGATCCGAACGTGGACTTCCGCTGCGCCGCAGTCTTTCAGGAGCTGGACGAGCTGCGTCGAGGTCGTTCCGCGGACGATCGAGTCGTCGATGACGGTGACGGTTTTCCCTTCGATCGTAGACTTGATCGGGTTGAGTTTCAGTCGGACGGCGCGCTCGCGTTCGTCCTGTGTCGGCATGATGAACGTCCGCCCAACATACCGGTTTTTCATCAGACCCTCGGCGAACTCGACGCCGTCGTCGTCCTCGGCTCGAATCTCGCCGTCGGCGGTCGTCTCGGTCGCCGCGTCGGCGTAGCCCGAGGCGAACGCGCGACCGGAGTCTGGCACTGGCATGACGACATCTGTTTCGACGCCGCTTTCCTCCCAGAGCTTGCGGCCGAGGTTCCGGCGTGCCTCGTAGACGAGCGTCTCGTCGATGACGCTGTCCGGGCGCGCGAAGTAGACGTGCTCGAAGAAGCAGTGGGCAGTATTGTCTTCCTCGACGAGCTGGTAGGAGTCGAAGCCCTCACCGTCTTCCTGCAGGACGACGAGTTCGCCCGGCCGAACGTCACGGACCAATTCGCCGTCGAGCGTGTCGATCGCAGCCGACTCCGAAGCCAGTATGTAGCCGTCCTCGACTTCACCGATACAGAGTGGCCGGTTCCCCTGTGGGTCGCGGACGCCGAGGACGGTGTCGTCGTGGCTGATCGTCAGCGCGTAGGAGCCGTGGATGCGCCCCATCGTGCGTTTGACGGCGCGCACGAGGTCTTCTTCCAGGAGGTTGCGCGCGAGGTCGTGTGCGATGACCTCGGTGTCGCCGTCGCTCGTGAACGCGTGGCCGACGTCGGCTAACTCGTCCCGAATCTCGTCGGCGTTGACGAGGTTCCCATTGTGAGAGAGGCCGAGCGAGCCGCTCTTGAACGAGACGGAGAAGGGCTGTGCACACGAGGTATCGACGGAGCCAGCGGTCGGGTAGCGAACGTGGCCGATCCCGGCCGAGCCGGCGAGTGGATCGAGGTCGCCTTCGCCGAAGACATCGCCGACGAGGCCCATGTCGACGTGGCTGTGTTGCTGGAAGCCGTCGTGCGTGACGATCCCGGCGGACTCCTGGCCGCGGTGCTGGAGTGCGTAGAGCGCGTAGTACAACGGTCGTGCCGCGTCTCGACCGTCCAGTGAGACGCCGACGACGCCGCACTTTTCGATCATTCCTGTTCGCCGGGGAGTTTCGCCCCGCCCATCAGTCATGGTCGTCCATAGGTGACTGCCCGGATAAAAACCCCCGTGTTTGTGCGCTCCAGAGACGGTTCATCACACAATATTATACACGAATGTGCATATATTCGAGCAGACCGCTACCTGTACTCGTCGAGATCGACCGTCGCCGACGAAATCGACTCACTCCCCGAGGGAACGTCGACCGTCAACACGTCCTGCTCCTGATGAACCCAGCTCCGTGCACCTCGATCGCTGCCGTCTCACCGGACTCGAGTTCCACTGTCTCGATTGGCGCACTTTTCTCGGGACCATCGTCAAACGTGAGCCGCGCGTTATCGATCGCCAGCGGTGCAGCCCACGGTTTTCGACAGTGAGAGCGAATGATTCGACGGAGTGCTTCGTCTGGGAGGAATTGAGTACAAGGGTGACATCGACGATTCGGCTCTTGTTCGCAGTAAACCGTGAGAAGGAGCTGCTGTCTCTCTACACTGATGGATGGCGTGCCTACAATCCACTCAACGAGAACTCCGCACTTGAAGTAACGTTTCTTCACCCGGTTCACCGGGTCTGAACCCTGTTGAGGGATGTTGGCGCAATTTCAGCGTACCTTCGGCAATCCGTCTTCCAATCACTGGACAAGCTTCGCGAGGCAGCGTTCGTCGTCCTTGATGATATCAATCTAACAGCTATCCGATAACTTCTGCACTTTAGGGTCGGCTTGTGGGACACTGAGTGTTCCTTACGTTGTGCCTCAGAGTGTCGTTGCAACCAATAACTACGAGCGGGAGACAATCCAGGTGTATCAAGCAATAATATTGTCTCCATATCATATAATAAACAAAAAGATATAAGTACACACTTCAAATATGATTTCATGTCATGAGAGAAAAACAGATTACCCGACGTAATGCATTTAAGACAGGTATCGCCACTACAGTGGCAGGCCTGGGACTTGGAAGCGTAGGAACCGCCGTTGGAACATCAACTGATGACGATGAATACTATAAGAAGGGGAAAAAGCTGACACCCAAAGAAGCACCCACTACACAGAGTGAGGCCGAGGAGGAGATATACAAGGGTGGCTCTAATCATGAGGAGTTCGATTGTGATGATCGGGTACAGTTTCGCGATACGACAGTCGCTACCGAATATGGCATCAATGTCAATAGAACGCTTACTTTCCTACGTTCAAATTGGGTCGACGGGTTCTATCCTAATGACGAGGAAGGCCACGTCTATGAATTCGCCTTCTCTTCGTTCTGTGGTGACACGGTTGACCAGCAGGCCATAAACTCCTGTGACGATTCCAGCCGAATGGGGTCACTTCTTCCATTCCGGAAGGAAGGACAGGAAATGTCGATTGAATTAGTTGGTGGCGATTTAGACGACTTCGAAAATAAGCTTGAGGTCCACGATGAACTAATGCACGGTGGTACACGGTTTGACGACGACGAGACTCTCGTTGATGGGAACGAATGGGTGGAAGACGATGTTGACCAGGAATCGTATAATGTTGAAAACGAATCCGACTTCATGGCTGGAATGGGCACTGCATTTGGCTTCGGATCAAAAGCAGTCTCTGGTGGCCTCGCAAAATTGTTTGGGGGAGCCGGTCTGGCCTTGTCCGCAGGCAGTCTCATGGTCTCCCTCGCTGACAATGGCGGCTTGGAGGGTGAGACTGTAGGCAATAAATACACTTGCGAGAGAAACCCTTCCTTCACAGGTACTGAGGGTTGGTTCGAACATTTCATGTTTTTCAGAGTGTTCGTCCCCGAAGGAGACGATGCCGAGATTCATGTTGTGAACGAGTATGAGAAAGATGAAAGTCGATCAACCGGTACCGGGCACCACCGAAAATCAGAGCTCCAGGATGAATTTATTGCACAGATTCCTCAAAACTACGATAGCGAAACCTTCACTGTTTATATGCATGAACAGGACTCGGATGTAGAACATCCATCAATTTGGGCTTGGTAAATCGCTTCGGGGTCAAGTGGTTCGAGAGACTTCGTCCCTCGTCATCAAGCGAGAAACCGATGTTCTTGGAAGCGTTCTAGCCGGCATGATTCTTCACCACACTGCTGTCACTCGAACGATTCTCGATGGCGATTGTCGTCGAGGAGCGTGTCATAGAATCCATCTCATAGCTTCTCACAGCCCGGTTCGTTTCCTCGCTCGTAGTTGGTGATTGCAACAACGAGTCGGA
>NZ_AOIN01000063.1 GCF_000337135.1 Natrialba chahannaoensis JCM 10990 | reverse complement strand
GAAGCTACGTCTTGCAGGGTTGCGCTTGTGTTGGACACACTTCGCGCACCCTGCTGCTTCGTACGTGACGCTTTCTATGACACACTCGTCGAGGGTAAACCCACACGTCTAACACTGCTTTGACGTGTTTCGCGGGTCAACCTGTACAGCTTCGACACCGTGTTCCTCAGCTTTGTCCGTACTCTTTCTATCCGACGCTCTCGATGTTCTCGTCGGCGTGTCTTTGAGTCGTCGGGAAGGATGTAGTCGCACTCAACGCGCCCGTCTACGGTCGAAAGAGAATCGTTGTTTCTGTCGACACTGGTGAGTGTACTGGCTGACCATATCCGTACGCATGTCTGTGAGTGTGTCTCCACTCACCAGCGGGTAGCCGATGGCACAGTATTCAAGCGTACTGACTCGAATGCGATGCGTATACTATGCGACTCGAGGAGTACTGGGGCGTCGGCCCGAAGACGAGGGAGACACTTGTGTCGGAGTTGGGACGGGAACGCGCGATCCAGGCGATCGAGAACGGCGACGTTCGCGAACTCGCGACCGCCGGCCTCGCTCGCGGGCGCGCAACACGCATCTTACGCCGGGCAACCGGCGGCGACGGGATCGACATGCTGGCGACGAGCGACGCCCGCGCGGCGTACAAGGACCTACTCGATCTGGCGGTCGACCACGCCGTCACGCAGCGCGCAGCCGACCGAATCCGTGTTCTCACGCCGCTCACCAGCCGCGAGGAGATGGACTCGCGCCTCGATGACGTGCTTGCGGCCCGCGACGCCTGGGCGGCACTCGAGAAGGCAGACCGTGAGGCCGTCCTCGAAGCCTACGAGCGTTACGACGAGCGCGACGAGAGCGAACGCGCCGCCGTCGAAACCGCGCTCGCCCTGCTCGAGGCCGGGGTCGATTCCGGCCCGTTCGAAACCGTCGCCGAACTCGAGCGCGACACGCTCACAACCGCCGCCGCCGCACTTTCTGCTTTCGCGGACGACGGCGGTCAGGGTCGACTCGTCCGCGGTGCCGACGACGAACTCGACCGCCTGCGCGATGCCCTCGGCACCGTCGAGGACATGGACGCGAACGCACTCGAGTTGATCGAGGAACTGCGGGACGACGGCGTCCGCGACGTGGGGCAGTTCCGCGAGGCGTTCGAGGATCATCTGCTCTCGGAGACGGCGGTGACGGTCGACCAGGTTCGCGAGGCGATGCCGACGGACGCGACCGACGCGACGGACTTTGTGGGGAGTACACTCCGGACGCTTCGGGGGGACCTCACGGCAGCTATCGACGAACGTGAGGAACTGGTTGCCAGCGAGTTGCGGGCCGAACTCGAGGACGCTCGGGATGCCATCGACCAGGCGGTTGCGGCGGTCGACGACATCGCGTTGCACCTCTCGCTTGCGCGCTTCGCGCTCGCGTACGACTGTACTCGGCCGACGTTCGTCGAGGGCGAATCAGCCGCGGTGTCGGTCGTCGAAGCGCGGAATCTGACGCTCGTCTCACCGGCGACCGACTCGAGTGCCGATCGGCGCGACGGCGACACTCGGCAGAGGGGAGACGACCAGGTCCAGCCGATTACCTACGCGCTGGGTGAGCACGGACTCACGGAGGCGGATGCAATCTCCGGCCGAGACGGAACCGGTACTGGTGTTGGCACTGGTACCAGCGTCGCCACCGGGACCGGCGTCGGCACCGATACCGACGGTGACGGCGGCTCCAGCGCAAACGCACTTCCCGGACGGGAACGTGTCTCCGTCCTCACCGGCGCGAACAGCGGCGGGAAAACCACGCTGCTCGAAACGTGTTGCCAGGTCGTCCTGCTCGCTTCGATGGGACTTCCCGTCCCCGCCAAGCGCGCCGAGGTGACGCCCGTCGACTCGCTCGTCTTCCACCGTCGCCACGCCAGTTTCAACGCGGGGGTACTCGAGTCCACCCTGCGCTCGGTCGTGCCGCCGCTGTCCTCGGATGGGCGGACACTAATGTTAGTCGACGAGTTCGAGGCGATCACAGAGCCCGGAAGTGCGGCTGACCTGTTGCACGGACTCGTGACGCTGACCGTCGAGCGCGACGCACTCGGCGTCTTCGTCACGCACCTCGCGGACGACCTGGAGCCGTTGCCGCCCGAGGCTCGCGTGGATGGGATCTTCGCCGAGGGACTGAGCCCGGAACTCGAGTTGCTCGTGGATTACCAGCCGCGGTTTGACACGGTGGGGCGGTCGACGCCGGAGTTTATTGTCTCGCGGCTGGTGGCGAACGCGGACGACCGGGCCGAGCGTGCGGGCTTTGAGACGCTTGGCGAGGCGGTCGGCAACGACGTGGTCCAGCGGACGCTGGCGGACGCTCGCTGGAGTGAGTGAGTGAGTGAGCTAGCTGGCTACGACCAGTCGGAGTCTCGGTCGTCGTCATGCGGAAAGGTGGAGTCGTAGGTCGATGTCTCGTCGAACCACCCGCGGAGCTCCGGCGGGAATCGATCTCCTTCTGGGAGTGAGGTCGGCTGAACCGACGGTTCGCCGGCGGTTCCAGGCGAATCTGTATCCGCCGACCTGGGGCCAGTCCCCGTGTAGGTGTAGACGACACCCGCGTACTCCTCGCAGACGCGTGCCTCGAGATATGCCTGTGCGGCTCGCTGTGAGAGGACCCCCATCTCGATTACGTCGGTGAGTGTCGTCTTGGTCGCACGAAACCATGTTCTGATAGATTCGGCTGTCTGGTCGGTTCCGATGAGCGCGCCACGGCCGTTCTCGTGGCCATCGCCCCACTCGAGCCAGCAGACGTGGTAGGGTGTGACCTCGTAGGCAGCACTGGGTTCGACGAGAAACAGCATCTCGTGGACACAGGGGTCGAGGTGGTCGGTGAGAATGCGGTCGCGGGCGATCGAATCAGCGAGCAGACTCGCGGAGATGGTTCCATCGGCGAGCGGTGTGTCGGCGCTGATTTCGGCCGCGAGCGAGGGATCGGTCCCGCCCCAGTGGCTGTATCGCAGATCGTAGAGCCCGTCTGGGCGACGGTAGCCGACGAGTGCTCTATGTCCCACGCGTTCCCTCCGAGTCGTCGTGTGCGTCTGCGGTTGTCGCGGCCTCGGAATCGGGCTGCGGACTGTCTAGTGGGCGTGCAAGCTGCGAGGTCGAGGCCGATGACGAGAGTGAGGGGGAGGGTGTGGATGTGGGTGAGTGCGCGGTTGGGGACGAAGACAGTGAGAGTAGTCTGGGCCGTGCAAGCTTTTGTGGCAGTGCTACTCGTTCGATTCCGTCACGTGCCTGAGAGCACTCTGCTCTCGACGGACGTCGGTGTTTCCAGCGTGTGCCGTCTCTGGGACGGTCACTCGGTGTCGGCATTTGCATTGTCGACTCTGGTTCCCTTTCGGTATTTGAACCTCAGGACCAGAAAGCGATGAGCCAACCGACGAGCGAGAGCAGATGGGACAGCGGACGAGCGGGACCTGACTGCACCAACCAGGCCTCGTCAGTGCCTCGTCAGTGGGGCGAGTGACGCCGCGCGTTGCTCGGCAGCTCCTGCAGGCAGTTCCGACAGAACGTGTATAGTAACAACTGCAACTAGTTACACACTGATCGCACGTTCGCGATTCTCGCTCAGTTCACTCGCTCCGAACCGCGCTGCCGTCGGGCGATCAGGTGCGCAGTGACTTGCAGTGGCTACTATAGCAGGGAGGCACACACCGATTACCAGTCCTTATCGAGTCTTCCAGTCCCTCCCCGTACTGAGTCTCCGTCGCTCGGGTGCGACGCGTCGAAACACCGAACTGGCTCGCACCCCTTCGTCAAATCGAACACGAATGGATACGGACGGCTCGTACGACGCAATCCTCTTCGACAACGACGGCGTGTTGACCACCCCGACGGACCGGGACATCCTCCTCGAGGCCATGACCGAGGCGTTCGCGACGGTCGGCGTCTCGAACCCACCACAAGCGGCTCTCGAAACCCTCCTCAGCCCGGATGTCGACTCGCTCCGGGCCACCGCAGCCGAGTACGGTGTCGAGCCCCAGACGCTCTGGACTGCCCGCGAGGAGGCCGCCATCGCCGCCCAGCGCGCAGAACTCATCGCCGGCCGCAAACAATGCTACAACGACACGGCCGTCCTTGACTCTCTCCCGCAGCCCACGGCGATCGTGAGCAACAACCAGCACGAGACGATCGGGAACATTCTGGATGAACTGGATCTCCCGCCGTTCGAGGTCTGGTACGGGCGAGAACCGACACTCGAGGGGATCAACCGCAAGAAACCGCGGCCGTACTATCTCGAGCAAGCGATCGACGAGCTGGGAGCGACGGAGCCGCTTTACGTGGGTGACAGCTACGTCGACGTTGCAGCCGCGGACGCCCTCGGGATCGACGTGGCGTTTATTCGGCGGGAGCATCGCGACGGCTACACCTTCGACGGCCCCGCTCGGCCGACGTTCGAGATCGAGTCGCTGCAAGCACTTTCACAACACTAACGACTCAACTCGACGCCGCAACCCGTGCCTCAGCACGCTCCTTGATCGCCTCGTTCATCGACTGAAAGCCGCGCTCGAGTCGGTCCTGGTTGGCGAGCACCGGGACGAGTGCGCCGCGGAATGTCTCTCGCTGGAGGAACCGCGTCCGCTGGGCTCTGTCGATCGGCTCCAGTCGGAACTCGTGGTAGCCATCGAACGCGAAGGGGACGACCAGCCGACCGACCCAGGCGAGTCGCCGCTGCTCCTCGAGTGCGACGACCTCCGGTTTGAACGTCATTCCACGGCCGCCGGGCGGCTGGATTCGTACCCGTAACTGCTCCCCCTCCGCCGGTGTCCCCTCGATCGACTGCACGAACGGATTCCACTCCGGATAGCGCTCGAACTCGAGTAGCACCTCCCAGACGACATCGGGCGGGGCGTTGATCTCCTCGAAGACCTCGATCTGTTTCATGTGTCGTGTGAACGTGCCGAAGGAGTATGGCCGTAGCGGTTAGTTGCGTTAGTGGTTTGATGAGTCCACGAACGAACCGCGAGCACTGACCACCGGAACGCGCTGGCCCGAGCTATTTCACCGCGGTCGGTGACCATCTGGTATGACGAACGTTGCAATAACCGGCGCGTCCGGCCGGGTCGGCAGGGAGACTATTGAAGCGTTCGCGGACCGCGAGGAAACGCTCACGCTCTTCTCGCACAGCGAAACCAAGGACCTCGAGACGACACCCATCGAGATCGGCAATCGCGAGGAAGTCATGGACGCCCTCGAAGGGCAGGATATCGTCGTCCACCTCGCCGCAAACCCTGGCCCGCGCGCGGAATGGGACGCGGTTCTGGAACCGAACATCGAGGGCGTCTACAACGTCTACGCGGCCGCGGTCGAGCACGACCTCCAGCGCGTCGTCTTCGCGAGTTCGAACCACGCGGTCAACATGGGCAACACCGTCTCTCCAACCCGTCCGGAGTCGACCGTCGGCACACCGACTGCCGTTCGTCCGGACGATTCGATGGACCCGGACACGTACTACGGCGTCACCAAGGTCTTCGGTGAGGCGATGGGCTCCTACTACGCCAACCGACACGGGCTAGACGTGATCAACCTCCGAATCGGCTGGCTCCTCTCGCGCGAGGAACTGGCAGACGAACTCGCCGATCGTGACGGTGCCGGCGAACGCTACGCCCGCGCGATGTGGCTCAGCCCCGGCGACTGCCAGCGACTCATGGAGGCCGCTGTGACGAGTTCGCTCCCGAACACACCGTTTACCGCCCACGGCATCTCGAACAACTCCAAGCGATTCCTCTCGCTCACCGAAACCATGCTTGCACTCGAGTACCAGCCCCAGGACGATTCGGCGAGGGTACTCGAGTAGCGTGGTTCCCGCCACTCAGTGGTTGGCGAGCCGTGTGAGTCCGTCTCGACGAGAGTTCACACGTACGTTTTTATAGGAATACGAGAAAGACCAGAATCGATAGGAATGGGGGGAATTGACGGGTCTTCGGTTCGGCTCGTGGACTACGGACTTGCCGTGCTCGTGCTCGCGGTTGCAGCTGTGGCGTTTACCGGGATTTCGCGGCCGTACCCGGTGTGGCTGAGTGGCGGTTCTGTCCCTCTCCCTGTTCCCGGCACCGTCCCAGTGTCGCCCGAGCTCGTCGTGTCCGGGTCGCTCGGGCTTGTGGTGTTGCATCGCCTGCAAACGGCAGAGATGCGCGGTGTGACACCGATTACTGTCTTGCTGGGAACGCTGACGTTGTTTCTCGCGGCGTTGAGCACGTATCTCCGGTGGGCGGGTGCCGTGGAGGGAGGTGGCGTGATCGTTATCGTCGCGTTCACGCTGGTCTGTGGTGCCGTCCTTGCGGGTGTCGTGCTGGTGGAGGCGCTCGTTCGTGCTGGTCGATACTGGCACCGACAGCGACGACGGACGCTTTCCCTTCGGTGAGCAGTAGCGTGCTGTCGTCGAACCAGCGGTTCCGGATTTGGGCGAGCCGTCGCTGGGATCGAAAGACCGAATATCGGTACGGTCATACGATGGCGCATGTCCACGAAAGTGTCCGAGTCGACGGGCTACGTGCCGAATCTACAGATGTCGGCATTCGGCTACGTGATGGCAGCGGCGATTGCCCTGTTGCTCTTGCCGGCACTGCCCGTCATCGCGGTTGTGTGGCTTCTCTGGCGTGCCTTCGTCGCCGAGGACCCACCGGAATCGAGCTATGAACGCTGGCGAACCGAGACAGCGGACCGAGAGCGCAACTCGCCTAACGGGGCCTGATCGCGACGGATCGTTACTCTCTTTCTCTCATCGCTTTGCAGACGAGACGAGTGCAGCCGGCGGCTCGCCGGCTAGTTCATCCCGGTCATGCGGAGCGTCGAAGTTGAGAGCAGGCCCACGGGCGATGATCCGATGTGGGTTCACGTCCGGATGGGTCGTGTAGTAGTGTTCAGTGATGTGGTCCATGTTCACCGTTTCGCCAACACCTGGCGTCTGATAGATGTCTCGGAGGTACGGCCACAGGTTGTCGAACTCGCGGATGTACTGGACGTTACACATGAAGTGCGTGTGATAGACATTATCGAAGCGAACCAGCGTCGTGAACATCGCGATATCGGCCTCGGTCAGGCGGTCTCCGGCGAGATACCGCTGATCTGCCAGCACGTCGTCCCAGTGGGTGAGCGCGCTGAACAGTTCGTCGACTGCCTCGTCATAGGGCTCCTGTTCGGTCGCGAAGCCAGCCCGGTAGACGCCGTTGTTGATCGGCTCGTAAATCTCGTCGATGATCCGATCAACTTCCTCCCGGTAGCCGTCCGGATAGAGGTCGACGGTGTGGTCCGCGACCTCGTCGAACTCAGTGTCGAGCATCCGCATGATCTCCTTTGACTCGTTGTTGACGATAGTGTCCTCATCGGTATCCCAGAGGACTGGCACCGTTACGCGGCAGGTCACGTCCGGATCGGCCCGGACGTACAGTTCTCGCAGGTAGTCGGCGTCGTGAACGTGATCACGCGTACAGCCCTCCTTCTCGGGTGTAAACTGCCAGCCGTCCTCGTCACGGTAGGGGTCGACCACCGACACCGAAATGGCATCCTCAAGTCCTTTCAGCGCACGCATAACGAGCGTTACGGTGTGCCCACGGGCACGCGTAGGAGATGTAGAGATGGTACCGGCCCGATTCGGGCTGGAAGCGGGCGTCAGGGTCATCCTGTACCCAGCCGCGAAACGTCGTTTCCTGGCGCTCGAACGAGCCGTCGTTATTCGTCAGTTCGTGTGCGTCCGTCCGCCACTCTCCGTCGACGAGCATATTCATACCACCCCTACAGCCTCGAGACGTAAAGCGTGTGTCAGTTTCATACGCGAATCGATAACACTATCCCTGACTTCGCGTAACGACCGTCGTGTGTTACGATGAGTACTGATAGCAGTGACTCACCCGACGCGGATCCGAGTGAGTCATTCGTACAGGACACTGGCGACGACGGCCCGCAGATCGAGTTCTACGGTGGTCGTGGTATGAGCGCGTTCCCTATCGCGTTCTTCATCGTTTGGGCGATCGCACAGACTGCGCTCTGGCGCATCTCCGACACCGGTGGCCTCGTCGTCGGCATTCTGGTTGGATTGATTCTGGGCATGTTCTTTGCGCGTGGCGACTGGAAGCACTACGCCAACACGATCTTCGAGGGCATGACCCAACCCGTCGCCGTGACAGCTATCGTCGCCTGGATCTGGGCCGGCATGTTCGCCCAAGTTCTACAAGACGGCGGCTTCGTCGACGGCCTCGTCTGGTTCGCCGATGTCGGTGGCATCGGCGCAACGCTATTCCCCGCGGTCACGTTCATCCTCGCCGCACTGTTCACCACGGGGATCGGGACAGGTTACGGCGCAGCGATCGCGTTCGTCACCCTGTTCTTCCCCGCCGGCCTGTTGCTCGGCGCGGACCCCGTCCTCCTGTTCGGGGCGATCCTCTCGGGAGCGATCTTCGGTGACAACCTCGCACCCGTCAGCGATACCACCATTGTCAGTGCTGTTACACAGGACTCCGATATCGGTGGCGTCGTCGCCTCTCGATTCAAGTACGTGATCGTCGCCGCAGTCATCGCCTTTGCCGGCTACCTCGTCGCCGGCCAGTACATGACCGGACTCGACATTGGCGGTGGGGCCCAGCAATTGCTCGTTGAGGAAAGCGACCCCATCGGACTGGTCCACCTCATCTCGATGGGCGTCGTCATCGGCGCTGCCGTCGCCGGCCGCCACATCGTCGAGGCGATTTCGTGGGGCATCGTTGTCGCCGTGATCTCTAGCCTCACGCTCAACCTGATGACGGTTGGCGACATCGTCACCTTCAACGCACCAGCGGACGCTCCGTTCGCGGAGCCACTCGAGTTCCTGCCGTTCCTGACGATCGTTGACGATCCCAACGCAGTCAGCGTCAGCGGGAGCCTCATCGAAGGAGCGGCCGGCTTCTTCGAGCTGGCAATTCTCGTCCTGTTGATCATCGCGGCGGCCCAGATTATGATCCGTGGCGGTGCCTTTCAGGCGATTCTGGACTGGTCGATCGAGAATCTGGCGACGAACGTTCGCAACGCCGAGCTCACGATGGTTGGTTCGGCGGCGCTGATCAACGCGGTTATCACGATCAACACGGCCGCAGAGGTTGCGATCGGTCCGTACATCTCGAAGATTGGCGAGCGGTTCAACCTGAACGGCTACCGGCGGGCGAACATTCTTGATGCCCAGACGGCGGCGCTTGGCTACATCTTCCCGTGGTCGGGTGGCGTGCTCGCAGGGTATACCGCGATGCAGGAGCTCCCGGGGAACTACGATTGGTTCGACACTGGGATGCTAGTGACGCCGATCGACGTCGTCCCGTTCGTTTTCCAGGGCTGGCTGCTGGTGGCGGTCTTCGTCGTCGCAGCGCTGACTGGCTTTGGGCGGGAGTATATTATCGACCGCGAAAGTGAGGAGGTGGCACGCATATGAGCATCTTCAAAAAGTACCTCAAGGGATGGCAGTTCCGCGACACGACCCCATCGCTCACAGCGGGCGACGAACTGGATGTCTTCGTCGCGGAGTCGAACAGTGACGGAAACGGACACGTCTACATTGGGGATACGCACCTGATCGTCGAGGGAGCTGGGCCGACGACAGTCGAAAAGCGCGTTCGCGTTCGCGTTACCGAGTTCGACGAGACGGACGCTACTGGGCGCGGCGAATTCCTCGAAATCGTCGGCGAGAGCTCGTACACGAGTTAAGCCGCGACCCGCGATCCGCGATCCGCGGTCCGCGACTCGCGGGTTACTCCGCGAAGCGATTGTACAGCCAGCCAAACGAGAATCCGGCACTGAACCCATCGACGAACGCCAGCGTCGTCCCCCAGAGGAGGTCGCCGGGCGTTCGATCGTATCCCGGATAGATATCCTCCAAGAGCAACCGCCAGCGCTCCCCATACTGGGTGTCGGCCGTCAGTTCGAGGGCGGCAACGAGCAATGCCCAGAAAATACCGGACGCGAGTCCGAGTGCGCGCGTATCGATCGATCCAGACATGACTAACTGGACGACAAGTTGGTGGCTATAACTGGTGGCTGCAATCGAAAGCCCAGTGTTCGGAATTTAAGTAGACTGGGCGTTCACTCCGGAATACGATGGCAGACGAGGGTGACGGGACGGAGAGACACCGACAGAGCCGACTCTTGACCGACGACGACGGCACGTTCGACGCCGAACGTGCTCGTGATGAGTCCTTGCCGGTCGAAGACGGCGAGGTCATCGACACCGATGACCTTGCTGCTCATCAGCACTACGTCGAGGGAAGAGGCATCTACGACGAGCGAAATCGAGTCAACGACCTCACTGGCAAGGAGTGGAAGTACGCGACCAAGTCGGTGATCTCGGAGGGGTACCCACCGGATGTCCAGCACGACCTGCGAAGCGAACACGGCGGGCAGAAACCACCCCGACTCTGTGCAGAACTTATCGGACGGTTCAGCAAGGCCGGCGATACCGTCCTGGACCCGTTCGCCGGCGTCGGCGGCACCCTCCTCGGTGCGAGTTTCTGCGAACACGAGGGAACCGGACTCCGGAACGCGATCGGCTTCGAACGAACCGAGCGCTGGACCGAAATCTACGCCGAGGTACTCGAGAAGGAAAACGAGGAGCGTCGCGCCCGCGGGGAACCCGCACTCGCCACGCAGGAGATGCGCCACGGCGACTGTGCGGACCTGATCGCGAAACTCGACGACGACAGCGTCGACCTCCTGCTGACTGACGTCCCCTACTGGCATATGGACGAACTCGAGCAGACGCGCAACGTCCACGAGACGCGAGAGAGTAAGTTGGGGTCGTTCGACGTGGACGAGACGGGAGATGCCGGGGCAGAGATAGAAGACGGCACAGAGCCCACCGGAAACACAACGGAGACTGTGGGAGACGCAGCCGAAACTACCGAAGACGAAGCCGACACTGCGGGAGACACACCCAAAACCGCGACGAAAGACGACTGGCTCACCGACATGGCCACCAAATTCGACCGCTTCACCGACGCCGTCGCCCCCGACGGCCACATCGTCGTCTTCATCGGCGACATGTACCGCGACCAATCCTACAAGTTCCTCTCGGCCGATCTCGCACGAGCGATCGAATCGACCGCGCCCGTCACCCTCGCGGCCAACCTCGTCTGGTACGATCCGACAAAAGACCTCCACGTCTACGGCTATCCGTTCTCGTTCGTCCCCTCGATGGTCCACCAAAATATTCTCGTGTTCCGCCTCGACAAGACCGCTGAGTAACGTTGTTCGTTGGTTTGTCGGGTGCACTCGAGTACCCGTCTCGTCCGTCGCCACGACAATACCGGCCCAAAACCACGCCTACCACTGTAATATAGCCGACAACAGGTCTGCACTACTGCAACGCCGCCCGCACCTCGTCTGCACTACTCGTCTCCGTTACGACCGCGACCTCGTCGCCCGCCTCGAGTTCCGTCCCCGGAAGCGGGATCGTCAGCGACTCGCGGGCTCGTCCGTGGGCATAGATCCGCGCCGACTCGGGTAACTCGAGTTCACTCATGCGCTTTCCGACTGCGGCCGAGCCATCGGGGATCTCGAGGACGGTAAGCTGGAGGGTCGTTGCGAGATCGGTGACGACGTTGAAGTCGCCGCCGAGCATGGCGGTCTTCGCGCCGGCAGCGCCGAGACGTTCGGGGTAGATGACTTCGTCGACTTCGTCGGCGTATCTGGTGTAGATTTCCTCGCGGTAATCTTCGTCAATTCGCAGGGCGGTCCGACAGTCGTGGTGATTGCCGACCATGCAGGCGGCGAAGTTGGCGTTGAGGTCGGGTGTGAACGCTCCGATTGCGTCTGCGGTTTCGATGCCGGCGTCGATGAGGACGGCTTCGTCCGCGCCGTCGCCCTGGATGGTTTCCAAGCCGTCGCCGCTCGCCCGATCGATTCGGTCGGGGTCGTTATCGACGACGACGACATCGTGCCCCTCCTCGCTGAGGATCCGACTGGTTCGAGAGCCCACGCGGCCATACCCAACGATGACGAACTTCATGATAACACAGTACACGCCCCGAGATAAAATACGTTCGTCCCACGTCGTGTTGAGAACTGTTCTCCTATCTTGTCAATTACCACACTATCGTCTCTGCCACAGCATCCGAATATATGCACGAATATGGAATGTGTGTCCCCAAACCGAGACAAGAACTTTTAACTAAGCGCTGTGGATATGCTTGACCATCCAATATGGGGGTCACCGAAACGATCGCGGACTACTTTGGATTCGATGAGTACGACACCAGCCTGTCGACCGAGGCGGTCGCTGGGCTGACAACGTTCCTGGCGATGTCGTACATCATCGTCGTCAACCCGATGATTCTGGTCGAAGCAATCCAGATAGACGGCTACGACCGGACACAGACACTGCAGATGATCGCCGTTGCGACGATTCTTGCATCGATCGTCGCGACGATCGTGATGGCGTTCTGGGCGGACCGGCCGTTCGGGCTCGCACCCGGGATGGGGTTGAACGCCTTCTTCGCGTACACTGTCGTCGTCGGACTCGGCGTTCCTTGGGAAGTCGCACTTGCTGCCGTGTTCGTCGAAGGGATCATCTTTATTGCACTGACCGCGGTCGGTGCACGCCGGTACATCATCGAACTGTTCCCGGAACCCGTCAAGTTCGCCGTCGGGGCCGGTATCGGTGTCTTCTTGCTCTTCCTCGGGCTACAAGAGATCGAACTCGTTGTCGCCGACTCGGAGACACTGGTCTACCTCGGAAACGTCGCGACGAGTCCCGTCGCTGCGCTCTCGCTCGTTGGACTGGTGCTGACGTTTATTCTCTACGCCCGTGGTGTACGGGGTGGGATCGTTCTCGGCATTCTCTTCACCGCGATCAGTGGCTGGCTGCTCACCCTGCTCGGGGTCGTCGCACCCGGTGAACTCGCGCCCGAAGACGAGTACAACCAGATTACGAACGAGGGACTAAGCGGCATCGCCGAGATGATTACCAGTGTCCAGTACGACTTCACGCCGCTCATCTCTGGCTTCGTGGACGGACTCGGTATGATCACCGACGAGCCACTCGTCTTCGCACTGGTCGTCTTCACGTTCTTCTTCGTCGACTTCTTCGACACCGCCGGCACGCTCATCGGCGTTTCCCAGATCGGCGGCTTCCTCGACAAGGAGGGCAACCTGCCCGAGATGGAGCGCCCGCTGATGGCCGACGCAGTCGGCACGACCGTCGGTGCGATGATCGGTACCTCGACCGTGACGACGTTCATCGAATCCTCGACCGGACTCGAAGAGGGCGGTCGAACCGGCTTCACCGCGCTGGTCGTCGCCGGCCTCTTCGCGCTCTCATTGCTGGTCGTCCCGCTGATGGGCGCGATTCCGCGGTATGCGATTTATATCGCACTGGTCGTGGTCGGTATCATCATGCTCCAGGGCGTTGCTGACATCGACTGGAACGACCCAGCCTGGCTGATCTCGAGCGGACTCACGATTACGATCATGCCGCTGACGGCCTCGATCGCGAACGGACTGGCCGCCGGGATCATGAGCTACCCGCTGATCAAGACTGCAGTGGGCGAGCGCGCTGACATCTCGCTCGGCCAATGGGCGCTCGTCGTCGCGTTCATCATCTACTACATCGCTTACTTCGCGACGGATGCTGGCATGCTGGCGTTCTGATGGCTGCTGGCTGACGACTGACGACTGACGGTAACACTTGTATTAAACGCCCGTCGCTAGACGCCCGCCGGTAAACGCCGAAGGCGGACACCATCGTCGGCGTCTCTGTTACCTTTACCCATTTTACTACACCGAACCGTGCACCCGAACCGATACCGCTACCGGTGCGCTCATACACCTCCACCCGTTAGCACTCCGTATGGCTGACATCACGCTGTACAATCTCCCCGGCTGTCCGTTCTGTGTCAAGGTTCGCTCGAAACTCGACGAACTCGAACTCGAGTACGACGTGATCGACGTGCCACGGTCGCATGGCGAGCGAACCGAAGTCGAGGAAGTAAGCGGCCAAACGGGTGTGCCGGTCATCACCGACGAAGACCAGGGTATCGAGGGGATGCACGAGAGTGACGATATCGTCGAGTATTTGGAAGAGACGTACGCGTAACCAGCTGTACTGTCGGATTCTCGTCGTTGATCACTGCACGTGAGAGAGTCGTCGCTGTTGTGCAGTTCGACTCTCGTACATTCCCGTCTCGAAAACTGATCCACCGATACGAGTCGCCGTGCTCAGGCCGCTTCCTCGTGCTCCGCACGCTCGCGAATCACGTCCCGAAGCTCGTCTGTATCACGAAGGTTCTCGAGTTCCTCGCGTTCGACGAGCGCCGTGCCGTCGACGGACTCCTGTTTGGCGCGGTCGACAACGTACACCGAACGCGTGCGGGTGACCTGGCCAATCGAACTCATGATACGGGCGCGCTTCTTAGCGGCCTTGGTGAACTCCGAGTGGCCCGTGAGGACGACCTCGCTGTCGTCTTCGTCCTTACTGATGGCCTTGAACGGCGAGCGGATCGTCGGGTGAACGCTGTAGCCGGCCCGTGTGAGGACCGCGACGACCTGTTTGTCGTCGGGATCGGCCTCGGGGTCGTCCGGCGTGTCATCGGTCTCGTGGACATCGTCTGCACCCTCGAGCACATCGACGGGACTCGTCAGCGGTTCGTTGAACAGGTCCTCCAGCGCCATCGCGACTTCGACGGAGGCGTTCATCCCGTCTTCGTACTTCGAGACGGTGCGCCGGGAGACGCCGAGTTCGGTCGCGAGTTGGCCAAGACTCCAGTCGCGATCCTCACGTTCGTCCGCGAGCAGGTCGCCGTCAATGTTGACGTAGAGCCCGCCGGGGGCGGCGTAGATCAGCGGCGGCACGTCCTCGATGAATAGGTTGTACGCGGTGTCGGGACTCAGGACCGGAACGCCGTGACGAAAGTAGACGACATCTGGCTTGAGATCCTCGTCGCGACTGCGCAGACCAAGCACAAGCGGCGTCGCCTGAAGATAGGTACCAAGACGACGCATCTCGTGGCCGGTCGCCTCGTTGAACGCGTCGATGTTACCGTGGATCTTGACGAGCAACAGGTCCTCGCCACGACGCGCGGCGATATCGAAACTCTTCGGGCGGATCGCACACCGGTCACTGACGACGAATCCCGCGTCCTCTAACATCGCGGTCACGTTGCCGACCAGTGCGGAGCGGGACATAGAGTGTTGTAAGTGATTCCTCATACAAGAGCGTTTCCCCGCGATGGCTACCTGCGGTGTCGCGATTGGTGGATGCACCAGCAGAATACTTATATAAGACCTCCAGTACTCGTGTATAATTGTTCGTCCCCCATCGTGCCCTACTTCTGCAGTTACGGTAGACGCAGTCCACTGGAACGGATAGCACACCGAAAGGCGTTACTCACAGCCGTCATAAGACTCGCTGATGACGATCGTCGGGCTCGACGACACGGACTCTCGCAAACACGGGATGTGTACGACCTACGTCGCCGCGCGGGTTGCAAAGCGGCTGCGTCGCGAGGGTGACGCCGCGATCGCTCGCACCCTCCTCGTCCGGCTCAACCCTGCCGTCGAGTACAAAACGCGCGGTAACGCAGCGCTCGCGATCCACACCGACTGCAACCCAGCCCACGCGTTTGAGATTTCACGGGAGGTACTCGAGTCCCTCGCAGAAACGCGCGACGAACGGACCAACCCGGGAGTGGTGGTTGCAGATATCGATCCCGACGCTGGCGACGCACTTCCAGCGTCTGTCGCCCAATTTTCGACGCGCGCGATCCGCGATCACCTTTCACGCGCTGCGGCTGAGTCCCTGATCGACAACTACGGCTACCGATCCTGGTACGCGGGGAACGGCCGTGGGCGAATCGGTGCGCTGGCCGCCATCGGGGCCTGGCGCGCACTCTCCGACTGGACATACGAACAGATCTCCTACCGTGAACCCGAGCGCTGGGGAACGCCGCGCGAGGTCGACCACGACAGCGTCTTCGCGGCCGCAGAATCCGGCTATCCCGGGGTGTGGGACACCGTCGACCGCGGCGAGAACGAAACTGTCTGCGTACCCCACACACCGGGACCAATTCTCCACGGAATCCGTGGCGACGACCCCGAGGCCGTCCGCTGCGTCGCCGCACAGATTGACAGCGAGCCGGTGTACTCGAGTCACCTGTTCGTGACGAATCAAGGAACGGATGTGCATTTACGAGATGTGGCTGTGGGAGCTGACAGTGATTCGGGGACTACTGGGTCGGGTGCCGGTACAACGAGCGCGACCACCCTGCAGGACGGCCGCGCCTACCGACTCGACGCACGAGTTGTCTCCGAGCCGGAGACGCGACGCGGCGGCCACGTCTTCGTCGACGTTGCGCCGGAGGGTGTGGCAGTCGGCGATCCGGATAGCACCGCTAGCTCACCGTCACCCCTCTCCTGTGCCGCCTTCGAACCCACCAAACGCTTTCGCGACCACGTTCGCGCACTGCGACCCGGCGACCACCTCACCGTCTGTGGGGAACTCGCCGGCGGCACGCTCAAACTCGAGAAGGTCGCCATCCGTGACCTCGACACCACCGAACTCGTAACGCCAACCTGTCCCGACTGCGAGCGGACGATGGAGAGCGCCGGCCGCGACCAGGGCTATCGCTGTCGAGACTGTGGAACCGACGCACCCGGAAAGGAACGCACTGAGATCGAGCGGGTACTCGAGTTGGGCTGGTATGAGGTGCCACCGTGTGCACGCAGACACATTGCGAAGCCGCTGGTTCGGGGTGGGTTCGACGGGCCGGTGCATCCGGAACGCTAGGTAGCGGAGGGAGGAGTCAGCGGAATGCGACATAGCTTCTTTGCTCCCGCCCTCGTGCAGCCGCTATGGGACTGTCGACGAGTACGGACCCCAAGCCGCCGGGTGTATTCGCGTTCGAGCTGCTGGCAGCGCTGCTCGTTCCGCCGCTGGTCGGTGGCGTTGGACTCGCAGCGGTGAGTGGGACCGAGAACTTTTTTCCGGGGTTTGGAATCGGACTTCTTGTGGGGATTCTGCTCGTGTCGCTCAGACGAGAGATTCGTGGGGTGCGGGGTGGAGAATGAAGTGGAGAGTGTTGGGTTGGGTTGGGCTGGGTATGTGGTGTAGCGTCGCCACCGCCAACTAACTCACAACGCGCCGAAACCAACCTACGGAACACTCACGCCACGTCGAGCCAGGAACTCGCTGACGGCCTTGATCTCGACCGGACTGCCGATGATTCGACAGTAGCTGTCGCCCTCCGAAACTACTGTAACGGTAAACTCTTCGGTGAGCTGTGGCTCGAGACTCTCGACAGCCTCGGCCGGGAGGACGATTTGCGTACTGTCACGCAGCCGTGTCGGATCTGGCATCTGCTTACGCTTCGATTTTACCCAGCGCTGTTTATCTGTGTCGAAATTCCGTTCGTATTGGTAATACGACAGCGAACAGCGGAGAGGAGGGGAGCCTCGAACGCGGCTCGCCGTTCCCTCGCATGGAAAGGGTTTTTCGGGACGACCGGCTGGGTATAGACAAATGGGGCTCGAGGAGGACATCCAGGAGATCGAGGACGAAATCGCCAACACGCCCTACAACAAGTCGACCGAAGCCCATATCGGTCGGCTGAAGTCCAAGCTCGCCGAGAAAAAAGAGAAGTTCGAGAAGCAACAGTCCGGCTCGGGTGGTGGCGGTGGCTACTCCGTCGAGAAGCACGGCGACGCCACGATCGCGCTGGTCGGCTTCCCGAGCGTTGGGAAGTCGTCGCTGTTGAACTCGATGACCAACGCGGAGAGCGAGACGGGGTCCTACGAGTTCACGACGCTCGACGTGAACCCCGGCATGCTCAGCCACCGTGGGGCGAACATCCAGATGCTGGACGTACCCGGGCTGATCGAAGGCGCAGCAACAGGGCGTGGCGACGGCAAGCAAGTGCTCGCGGTCGTTCGAAATGCCGATCTGATCGTGTACGTGCTGTCGGTGTTCGAAATCGAGCAGTACGACCGCTTGCAGGAGGAGCTGTACGATATCAACATCCGCGTCGACCAGGAGCCGCCGGGCGTGACGGTCCGGCCGAAGATCAAAGACGGGATCAAGATCACCTCGAGCACCGAGCAGGACTTAGACGAGGAGACGATTTCGGACGTTCTCCGCGACCAGGGCTACGTCAACGCCGACCTGAATCTCCAGGAGAACGTCTCTATCGACCGGCTGATCGACGGGCTGATGGACAACCGCGAGTACATCCCCTCGATCACGTGCGTCAACAAAGTCGACCTTATCGAACCCGACTACAAGGAAACGGTCGACGAACAGCTTCGCGAGCGTGATCTCGATCCCGAAGAGGTGACGTTCATCAGCGCCGAAATCGAGAAAGGACTCGAGGCGCTCAAGGATCGGATCTGGAACAATCTCGACCTCATCCGCGTCTACATGGATAAACCCGGTCGCGGCGTCGACTGGGAGGAACCGCTTGTCATCGAGCGCGGGTCGACGGTCGGTGAGGCAATCGCGAAACTCGGCGGAGAGATGGAAGAACGGTTCCGCTTCGCCCGCGTCAGTGGTCCCAGTGCAACCCACGACGAACAGCAGGTCGGCGAGGAACACGTACTCGAGGACGAGGACGTGCTGAAGTTAATTTTGCGCCGCTGACGGAACACTATTGAGTCCCCTCGCATTCAGATTCACAACCAGTATTCGGGTAGCATCGCGACTGAGCAGTTCTTATCGAATGCACACGAGCGGGTGAGTTGCGATAGATAGCATACAGTGGTGTGAGGGATAGACAAGGAACTGGCAATTGTGAATATAATTGGATATGGGACGAAAAGATCGAATGATCAGGGTTATCTACCCTCCTGGCAAATAGTGACGCATGTCGGATTTTGGTGCGATATCACTTGTTCCGCCGCTACTCGCGATCGCACTCGCGATCGTGACACGACGACCGATTCTGTCGTTGTTTGTCGGGATCTGGTCGGGCGGCATCATCGCAACGGGAACCCATGGAATTGGACAAACGTTCGATTGGATTACCGGCTCGATTGGTGATGTATTCCACGCCCAGATCCTGGTCTTCACACTGTTGCTTGGTTCTGGTGTGGCACTCATCTGGCGTCTCGGTGGCGCAACGGCGGTTCGAAACTGGGCGACAGAGCGGCTGCAGACCCAGCGAACCACCGGACTTACCACGTGGATTCTCGGGATGCTCCTGTTCTTCGACGACTACGCAAACACGGCGATCGTCGGCAACACGATGCGCGAAATCTCCGATCAAATGCGGATCTCGCGCGAGAAACTCTCCTATATCGTGGACTCGACTGCCGCGCCGGTCGCAACCATCGGGCTCTCGAGTTGGGTCGCGTTTCAGCTGTCGATGATCGACGAGGGGTACGAGAGCCTCGTCGACGATGATGACCTCGACGTTGCTGCGGGAGACGTCCCAGGCGTCTTCGAAACGTTCGTCGGTTCGATTCCGTTCAACATCTACTCGCTGCTCGCGATCGTGATGGTTGGCGTTATCGTCCTCTCGAGACGCGACTATGGGGAGATGCTTACCGCAGAACACCGTTCATGGCAGACGGGGAAAGTTAACCGGGACGACGCCCAACCGCTGCAGGAGGTCGAAGAGGACCTTCGCGAACCGATCGAGCAAAAGCCGATGCTTCGGACGTTCTTCGCACCGATCGTGACTCTCATTGCGATTACGCTCGCTGGCGCGTTCTGGACGGGATATCAGGACTGGACCGCTAGCCAGGCTGAGGCCGGTGAACCAACGTCTCTCTTTGCGGCTATCGAGGGCGAGAGCTTCCTCGAGATTCTCTCGAGTATTAGTAACATTCTCGTCGACATCGTCGGTGCCGGCGACTTTGCCGCCGCGCTCGTCTGGGGATCGTTCGCCATGGTCGCGACGGCAATCATCATCGGACTCGCGTACGACCTCTTCGATCTCGACGACAGCGTCGAGACGGTGCTCGAAGGGTTTGAACTCATGCTGACCGCAGTGACAGTCCTCATCCTCGCCTGGGCGATCAGTGCCGTTGCGGAGGATCTCGGAACTGGTGACTACGTGGCAGGCGTCGCCGAGGGCGTTATTTCACCTGAACTCCTGCCGATCGTCGTCCTCTTCGTGGCTGCCTTCGTTGCGTTCACGATGGGGTCGTCATGGGCGACGATGGGAATTGTGACACCAATTGCCATCTCGGTTGCTTACAACCTCTCTGGCACCTTCGAACTGATGCCAGTCATCGTCGGCGCGGTGTTCTCCGGTGCCATCTTCGGCGATCACACGTCGCCGATCTCGGACACCTCCGTGCTCTCATCGACGTTTACCGGCGCGGATCTCATCGACCACATCCGAACGCAGATGTACTACGCTGTCACGGTCATGTTCGTCGCCGTCATCTGCTACCTCCTCTACGGCTATCTCTCGGTGCCACCTGTCGTCTTCCTCCCAATTGGCGTCGTCCTCCTCGTCGGACTGGTCTACGCCCTGTCAGAACTCGACGGACTCCGTCGCGGTGTCGACCCGAAGGCCTCGGCCGTCACCCGCGACACCGATGTCAGTTCTGCCCACGGTAACGAGGACTGATCGCCACCTGTAGATCGGCTTCACCACCGATCACACTGCCGATCACCTGACCCCTGACCCCTGACCGCTGAACAGACCGTCGCCTTCGTCATCCTTTTGCTGGCTCCCGGCGTTCGATCGCCTATGGGCGGAACGCTTGACCACGTGATGCTTCGTGTCGCAAATCTCGAGGAGTCACTCGAGTGGTACCAGACGCATCTCGAGTACGAGGAAAAAGATCGCTACGAGGGTGACGGCTTCACCATCGTCTACCTCGGCCCCGAAAACATGCACGAGGACGGTGCGCTACTCGAACTCACCCACAACGAGGGCGAGGACGACCTCAAAGTCGGCGACGCCTGGGGGCACATCGCCGTCCGCGTTCCCGAGGGGGAACTCGAGGACTACTACCAACAGCTTATGGACGAGGGTGTCGAGGACTACCGCGACCCCGAGTCCTGTGGCGGTCGCTACGCGTTCGTGAAGGACCCAGACGGCCACGAGGTCGAAATTGTCCAGCGCGACCCCGACGAGGGTGCGCTCTGGTCGCTCGACCATACGATGGTCCGGGTCGAAGACGCAGACGAAGCGCTTGGCTACTGGACCCGCAAGTTCGAGTACGAACACACTGGCCGCTGGGAGGCGGACACGTTCTCGAACTACTTTATGAAACCCGAGGATGCCGCATCCGAGGAAATGGCACTTGAGCTCACCTACAACTACGACGGCCGGAGCTATGATATGGGCGACGCCTGGGGACACCTCTGCGTTCGCGTCGACGACCTCAAGGAGGACTGGGACCAGTTGCTGACTCGTGAGGCACCGGATTACCGCGATCCCGAGAGCAACGACAACATGTACGCCTTCACGAAGGATCAGGACGGCCACGAGATCGAGCTACTCGAGCGGGACCCGGACGCCGACTCGCTGTTCCCGTTCTAGGCACGAACTAGTCAGACAGAAGTAACGTTACAATCCCGAGCCACTCAGATCGGTACGACATAATAACGCTGCCGGCCGTATTCGGATATTCTTCGACCGAAAGACGTTGCCAGATGATGATATATTCAACAACTTTATGCCGACGCCCAGTCGTAAGTCGTAACGAATGTTGACAGGGTGGCGGTTTCGAATCGGAAGCGTTCTTGGCGTGATCGCGGTGACGATCACTGCCGTGCTCGCTGCAAACCACCCCGTTTTGCAGTCCCTCTTTACGACGTACGTACCGCTGTTCAACCGGCTCGAGGTTACTGTCCTCTCCGGCTCGTCGCTGTACTGGGCGATTGTATTAAGCGTGCTCGCTGTCGTCGGTTGTCTGATCCCATTGTATAAACCCCAGCCACGGCGGACGCTCGACCTGGTGCTTTTCGCCCAGAAACGCGTCGTCGTCGCAATGCTTGCACTCGCGGCACTTGGCTACTTCAAGTGGTCACATCGCCTGCCGCGAGCGACGCTTACGATGATTGCAGGCGTGCTTCTAGTGGCGATTCCGCTGTTGTTCCTTGTTATTCGTCGTCACCCGGGGACGATCGCTTCGCGGACGCTCATCGTCGGTGACGACCTCGGCCAGATCGAACGCGTCGCTCCCGAAATCGATGCGCCGGTGCTTGGCTACCTCTGTCCGTCGACGGTGGCGGCGTTCTCGTTTGACGAACGAACGGTCGACTCTCACCTGCGGACTGACGGTGGGATGGTCGTCGAAGAATCAGCGAATCAGCACACCGGCGACTACGGCCACAGCCACGATCCAAATGGGGACTCATCCGACGGAACAGCTCCAAACGCCGACACACTGCGTCACGATGACCACGGCACCGTCGACTCACTCTCTCGACTCGGCGGCCTCTCACGACTCGAGGACGTGTTGATTGAGTACGACATAGACACTGTCGTCCTTGCCTTCCAGCAACCCGACCGCGCCGAATTCTTCGGCGCACTCGATGCCTGCCACGAACACGGCGTTCGGGCGAAGGTCCACCGCAAGTACGCCGATAGCGTGCTGGTCGCGAACGGTGCTGTCGATACGCTGGTCGATGTCGACCTCGAACCGTGGGACCCGTTCGATCACTTCTTCAAGCGCGTCTTCGACGTCTGCTTTGCCGCCGTCGGGTTGCTCGCGTTCGCACCGCTCATGCTCGTGATCGCACTCGCGATCAAACTCGACAGCGACGGGCCGGTGCTATACAGCCAGCACCGAACCGCTGGCTTCGGTGAGACGTTCCCGATCTACAAGTTCCGAACGATGGTTCCCGAAGGCGAATCCGCGACACCGACCAACGACGAGGACAACGACCGAATCACGCGAATCGGGCGCGTGCTCCGGAAGACACATCTCGACGAACTGCCACAGCTGTGGTCGATCCTGCTCGGCGAAATGAGCGTCGTCGGCCCGCGTGCAGTCTGGACCAGCGAAGAACCGCTGCTCGAACAGGACGTTCCCGCCTGGCGAAAGCGCTGGTTCGTCAAACCAGGACTCACCGGACTCGCCCAGATCAACGACGCAAAGAGCACCGACCCGAATATGAAACTTCGATACGATCTCGAGTACATCCGCAAACAGTCGATCTGGTTCGACTGTACGATTGTGATCCGACAGGTCTGGAAGGTACTCGAGGACGTTAGGCGCTGAGTAGGGGTACAAAATACGCCGAGACGATACCACGATAACCGGATCAGAAAACCTATTCCCTCCCTTCCGTTCTGTCCATCCGAACACATGGCGGAACCGTTCGGCCAGCGCGGTCGCCTGCTCGCAGCCCTGCTCTTGCTCGCCGTTTGCTTCGGGCTCATGGTCTGGGCCGGTGTGTCCCCAGCCGAGCCGATGGAACAACCCGGTCCCGACGAAACCGACGTTCCGCAGGATCGGGCCGCCTATGTCGGCTCCGAGGTCACGCTCGGGGGCGAAGTCGTCAGTACTGATCCCGTTGTCATCGCAACCAGAGCCAGCGGCTACGGCCAGTTCACCGTCGTCGACGCTGAGGATGCACTGGTGAATACGGATGGGGTACTCGAGCCCGGTGACCAGCTATCGGCTCATGGGACACTCGAGGACGAGTCAACGCTGGCTGCAGAACGGACGGTTTCCAGGCAGTCGAGCGAAATGCAGTACATGTACGCGGTGTCGCTGCTCGGTGGGCTATGGGTCGTCGGCCGATTCGCGTGTGGATGGCGATTCGACCGGGCGCGACTGGCGTTCGTGCCGCGGGAGCGTCGGCTGTCGGTGACGGTGTGGCTCTCGAGTCGCTTCTTGGACTGGCTCACGACGCTTCGAGCATTCACACGTGGCGGAGATGGAGGTGAGCACCGTGGCTGATGTGTTGACGCACGTGCTGGCCGGGTACGTGATTGGGACGCTGTTGTCGATGCGCTATGAGTGGATGCGACCGGCACACGTGACGCTGGTGATGATTGGCGCGCTCGTACCCGATTTCGTCAAGATCGAGTTGCTACTCCCGGACCCAGCGGTTTCGTTTCTCCTTGGGATTCCGTTCTCCTGGGCACCGTTGCACACACTGATCGGAACGCTCATCGTCGCACTGCTTGGATCGCTGTTCGTCTCACCGAATCTCCGGCGGCGTGCTTTCGCCCTCATCGTTGTCGGGGTCGTCTCTCATCACATCCTCGATATCGTGCTCGTGACCACGACGGGCTACTCATACGCGGTGTTCTGGCCGCTTTCGGAGTTTCGCTTCCCGGCGGCAGATTTGTTCCTGAGTAGTGACCGATGGCCGGCGCTCGTTGCGGCTACGAGTGCTTTCGTGGTCTGGCTTTTCAGTCGTCATCGGTACGGCTCAAGAGAGCCGTAGACGTGGCTTATGGATACTACGAGCGGGAAAACCCCCGACTTTCTCGTTAGACACCGACCTGATTGTGATCGAAACAGAGACACTCCGATCCGAGGGTCCACTACCCACTACCTACTACCTACTACGCCGCCGTCGATGGGAACCACTCGAGTTCCCCGTAGCGTTGCTCGAGTCGGTCCCAGACGATCACGACCGATGGAAGAACGAGAATCGACGTGAACCAGGCGTAGAAGACGCCGAGTGCGAGTAGCAGGCCGAACTCCATGATCAGCGGGATCAGTGCGAGATACAGCACACCGAGGCCACAGACGGTCGTGAGCATACTACCGGTGAGCGCGCCGCCAGTCCCCTGTACCGTTACGAGCAGCGCTTCGTGGGTGTCCTCACGTTCTTCGTACTCATCGACGAATCGGTGCATCAGGTGGACCGTATAGTCGACGCCGAGTCCGATCGACACCGAGAGGATCGGTGCGTTGATCGGACTGAGTGGAATGTCGAACAGCCGCATCGATCCTGCAAGTAACGCGACGGCGAGTAACACCGGGATAAGGTTAATGACACCGTAGATGGCCCGCCCCTCGAGCCACCAGTACGAGAGCACGAGGAAGATGATCGTCAACACGAACGCGACGAACAGGCTAGTGATCGACGAGTCGGTCGTCTGCTCGATGACGGTCTCGAACAGCACGAGTTGGCCGGTTGCCGTTGCATCGAGTGTCATATCGTTGGCCACCTCGGTCGCCGCAGCGACAGCTTCGTCCTGTTCGGCGTCGACATCGATCTGAATGTCGATTCGCGTAGCGCTTCGGTCGGTCGTCAGGCGGTCTGCGGTCTCGTCCGGAGCGGCGTCGAACAGCGCGTCGTAGACGGCGTCAATCTCACGGTCTGGTATCTCGTCGCCGTTACTGTCGTATCGCGTGACGGTTGCGTCGAACGCCGGATCGGCGGCCGCCTGTGTCTCGATCGTATCGAGGAGACTGTTTGCGTCGGCTTGTCTGCCGTCCGATTCGAAGGCGGCGGGCGGACGCTGTAGCGCCTGGTCGATCTCTCTGAGTGCGTCGTCGTCTCTGAGTCCGGGATCCTCGATATAAACTGTTACCGACCCTTCGAGCCCTTGCTCAAAGTCCTCCTCCATGTGGTCGAGCACCGTCAGGAAGGTGTAGTCGCCTGCCGCGAACGGCTCGGGGAGTGCCTCGTACTGCTCGAGCCGTTCTTCGTCGGGGAAAAAGGCCTCGTCGTCGAACTCGGTGTCGACGCCGGTTCCGTACGCGGCGGCACCCATCCCGATAACGAGCATCGAGACCAGAAAGAGCACGGGTATCACGCGGGCGATATGGACGCCGACCGGCAACACTCGTCCCAAGAATGACTGCTCGCTTCCAAGCGGCGTCGTCCCAAACTCGGGGAACCGGGTCCCCTCACGGAGCCGGTCGAACCCGACCTTCCCCGCTGGCAAGAAGACGCCGAAGATGAGGAAGGTGAAGATGATTCCTGCAGCAGCCACGATACCGAAATCACGGGTCATGTCGCTGAGCAAATTCGCACCGAAGCTGAAGACGGTCGTCAGGGTAACGATGAGCAACGCCGTCGTCAACTGCCCGGTCGTAATCTGCATTGCCTCTCCGATCGGGACACCGGTCGTGCGCTCCTCACGATACCGGTTGATGATGTGAATCCCGAAGTCGATCCCGACGGCGAGCAACAGCGGGAAGACGGTGACCAGCGCGTCCGAGAATGGGATCTGTGCGAATCCCATGAACCCGAACGTCCAGATCATCGTCATCACCAACGCGACGAGTCCGAGACCGAGGTCGATCGGATCACGGTAGGCGACGAGCAGGAAGAACAGAATCAGGATAATCGCTGCCGGGAAGACGACGATCGAGGTGTCGCCGAGCAACTGCAGCGTCTCCTCTTCGAGGATCGCGTCACCGAAGATAACAACGTTGTCGTCGGTGTCGAAGCCGTCGATATCGTTCGCCAGGTCCTGGGTCTCGAACTGCAGGTTCGCGTAGTCACTCGTCTCCGCCATCGGTGGCGTATCGTACGTGACCGCGATCTGTGCGACGTTCGCACTCGCCGACGAGCGAGTGAAGTCCGTGCTGACCGGCAGTCCGCTCGTCTCGTCGGCTGTTGCAATCGCCTCGTCGAGCTGGCGCTGGGAGGCCTTATCGACCGCCCGGTACTGTTCTTCGGGCGTGGTCGCTTCCGGATCGAGCTGCATGGCGACGAGCGAGGCCGGACTGGTACTCGAGACAACCCGAAGGTCGCCGTCGCTCTCGATTCGATCCTGGAACTCGAGCATCCGCAATAGACTCTGCTCTGAAAGGACGTTTCGGTCGTCCGTAATGAACAGCTGTGCCGACGTGCCACCGCTCGACCGTTCACCGCGGTCGAAGTTCTCCTGCATGTCCTCGAACGCCTCGTAGGCCTCTGTGTCTTCGGTGAACTGGTCAGCACCGGCCTCTTGCCCGGCACCACCACCGATTGCACCACCGAGGAAGACACCGGTCAACAGGAGAAACACTGCAACGACGGTCCAGGGCCGATTCGTGATTAGCGGATTGACTCGCCGAGTGAACGGATCATCGCCGCGCGATCCGTCGCCCGAGCCATCTCCCGACCCACCACGGAGCGAGCCGAGCCGATTACTCAGTGTTCCAACGAGGCTTACACCGCTGTCACCGCTCTCCGGTGACGGCGTGTCCGACGCCGTGGCTCCTTGCGTCTCTACCCGCTGATCAGATCGATCCTCACTCATCGCTCTTTGTACTCTCGTCCGACACTGGTTTGCTCACGACAGGTCCTGAAACCGAGTTCATGGCCTGAGACGGTGAGTCGACACATCCGTTCGCTCACGTGCGCCGCCACCAGAAACCGAGCCCAAGACCAACGGCTGTAAGCGCTGCCATCAGGCTGGCCGCAGAGCCGATAAAACTACCATCATCGTCCGACTCGACGGCCTCGACATCAATTGGATGCTGGTAGACGTCCGAAATCGTCGTGTCACCGCGCTCGGTCTCGTACTCGAAGTCGAGTTCGACCGGATGCGTCTCGGCTGGCGTATCAGCAGCCGCTGCCACGTCGAACGTCATCGTTGCCGACTCACCGGGTGCGAGTTCCGGAACGAACGCCTCGTCGTTGCTCGTTTGTAGCGGGCTATCGGTGTACAGTTTCGCGTCAATATTCGACAGCGTCTGCTGGCGTTCGTTGGTAATCACAAGCTCGAACGGGGTTTGTTCGCCCTGTGGGACAGTGATCCCGTCGTCTGTCAGGCTAAATTCGTCCTGCTGAGGGTCGACGAAGACGCGCTCTGAAATCGGACCGTTCTCGAGTGTGGCGTCACCGCTGCCGGTGTACTCGACGGAGAATCGAAGCTGGCGCGGCCCTTCGTCGGCCTGTCCACTCACGTCAGTTGGGTAGCGGAACGTCGTCGTTTCACCGGCGTCGAGTTCTGGCAGCGCGTAGCGCGTATCCTCGATGAACAACGATTCGCTCATCGGCTCGACGATCAGCACTGCGTCGTCGACTGCCCGCGGTCCGTCGTTCGTGAGCTTACCGGTAATCTCGCCATCGTAGCCGACAGCGAGCGTGTCCTCGAGGTTGTCGATCGAGAACGATTGGCTGGCACCGACTGGAATACCGATCGTTTCTGGTCCCGATTCCCGTTCGATGCCATTTTCATCTTGGTAGATGAACGATGCTTCAAGGGGCTTGGTCCCTTCACTAGCAGTATCTTCTACAGTAACCTCGAAATGGACAGTCGCTGATTCATCCGGATAAAGCGTTCCAAGATATTCCTCGCTCGTCCCGCTACCGACTAATACGTCATCCGTGGCGGAAATCGTTGTACGAGATTGATTGAGCGTTTCTTCACCGGTGTTCAGCACCTCTACGGTAGCTGTTCCAGTTCCACCTGGTTCAACATCTGCTTTCGCATTCTTGACTACCAATGGTGATCCGTCGGTGACGACCACTGTGACATCATGAGATTCTGTAACTTCTTCTTGCCGGACGATGTTTGTATGGTCTGAAACCAGCGAATCATACGAGTAGCTCGTTTCAACAGTTATATCATAGCTTCCAGGTTCAACATCGCTTGGAACCGCGATTTCAGCGGTAGCGGATGACATCGCTCCGTCTTGAACCGTACCGATAGCCGTTTCTCCTGATTTCACATCAAACGGACCGGAATCTGCTACGTCAACGGAAACAGAGCGTGCTGTGAGCACCCTGTCCCCTTGTGTTCCGCGGGAAAGGTCTCCATCGTTCTGAACCTGAAATTCTACAGTGGTTTCACTACCTGCCTCGACTTCGTTATTCGCCAAGTAAACATCGAGATCCGGGTCACCTTGCGTTGCTTCCCCAGGACTTGGTGACTGGATCTGATCAACAGCGCCAGTTGTTGCACTAATGGTCACAATCAGACAGAGAGCACAAAAGCCGAGAAGAATTTGCTTCCATGTCATACTACCCATTATATCCCTCAATTTCAATACAAATAGTGTGAAGCTTCTTAGCAAATACTGTTCGGTTCATCTGTTAACTAACTCGTTTACATTCACAGTCAATAACTATTTTGATTGACTGTTCAGTCAGGTGCGTTGGGTATCGTATTATTACAAACGTAAACTCATCTCACAGGGACGTTCACTCCAGAAACCGCTGCTGAACGTTCCCCGTCGGCATCATACACTGGTCTTTCTTGCCAAACAGACGGTACCGGTTGGCCGCGACGAGATCGTACACCCAGTCGCGAATCCGTCGTGGCACAAACCGGAACGGACGGAGCAGCGCGTAAATGCCCCCCAGAATCGACGCAATTCGGATGACTGCGGCCGACTTGACGTAACAGTCGTCGCCCTCGATAAGGACGATGGACTCGAGTTCGTCCGTCGGCAGTCCGTGCTCGGCGAGCAGTTCCGTCGCGACGTCAGACTGGAGCGAGGCGAAGTAGAACTGTTCGTCGGTGTCCCGTGGGACGAGAAACTGGACGAAGCCGTTACAGAGGTTGCAGACGCCGTCGAAGAGGACGATAGGGCTGTCGTCCGGGGGCTTCGTCTCGGGCGTGTCAGGGCTCATTCGGGGCAGTATATTGGCATGGTCGACAGTTCAGGGTTTCGGTGGGGATCGACATGCAGTGTTGAAAGCCGGGCTGAGCGGGTCGGAAACGCGACTACCGCCAGATGCGTCAACGCTTGTCCACGGAGACGAGGGGAGTGAACGATTGACGGTGAAACGAACATTTCACCGTGCAACAAACTTATGCCAATTTAGACGAGAGTCGCGATTACCGAACCCCCTCCGACGATGTCTCAGCGCCAGCCCCAGTCCACCTTACAGCCTTCGCCCTCCCACAATCAACGGTCAGACGCGTCGTCTTCATCACCGTCCGCTGCCACGACCGGACGAGATCGACTCGACCGCGGACTCGAGTGGATCGGCAGCGCGCTCCAGCGTCGATTTGCGATCGACCGGCGTGCGCTTGCAGCGTTTCGAATCACGCTTGGGCTCTTGCTCCTCGTCGACCTCGCGATGCGAGCACGGCAACTCGACTTGTTCTATACTGACGCGGGTGTGCTCCCGCTCGCGGCGTTGTTTTCGGATTACTCGTCGGTCTACTCGCTGCACGCGCTTTCGGGATCTGCGTGGGTCCAAGGTCTCTTGTTCCTGATTGCGGGTCTGTTCGCGTTCGCGCTGATCCTCGGCTATCGCACCCGCTTCGTGACCATCGTCTCGTGGCTCTTGCTGGTCTCCTTGCACATCCGCAACCCGATGGTGCTCAACGGCGGCGACATCCTGCTTCGCCTGTTGCTTCTCTGGAGCGTCTTCCTCCCGCTTGGTTCGCGCTGGTCCGTCGACGCGCGTCGCTTCGACACCCCGCGGCGCGGTGAGACGACGCTTGCGACGATTGGAACGATTGCAATTCTTGTCCAGGTACTCCTGATGTACGTCACCAACGCCATCCACAAAACCAGAAGCGACCCGTGGATGGGTGGCGATGCGGTCGTCCACATCTTCCAGGCCGACCACCTGACTATCTTGCTCGGGAACACCCTCGCGGACGCCACGGCACTGCTTGAACTCTTTACGTACGCGTGGATGGTCATGATCGTCATCTCACCGCTCTTGCTCCTCCTGACGGGGATCCCGCGAGCACTGCTCGCCACTGGGTTCGTCGGGATGCACCTCGGCATGCTGGTTACCCTACGGATCGACCTCTTCCCGCTGATCGTCGTCGCCGGTCTGCTCCTGTTCTACCCGCCAATTATCTGGGACTGGGCCGAGCGGCTGGCCCAGCGGATCGGTCTCGCCTCACCACTTCGGGGTGTACTCGAGTGGTGCCAGACGACGTTGCCAGTTGTGCCGTTTCGGGTTCCGGGGACTGGCGGGGCGGAGCCGGTACGGACCGATGGAGCCGGTACTGGTGAGGATGATGGTGATGCTGATGGAGATGAGAGTGAAAACGAGGGCGAAAACAAGAACAAGAGCGAGAGCGAGTCTGAAAATCACGACGAGACTGGCGCTGCACACGATGATGAGACAGCCAGTAGTGATCCGAAGCCACAACCTGACACCGACCTGCTCGCCACCGCCATCGGCTACGGCCGATTAGTCGCCGTAACGGTCATTCCGTGGCTGCTGCTCGTCCTCGTCATCCTCTCGAACGCCGAAGCCGTCGATTACACCGAAGTCCCCGACCCAGGCGATCAGGTGCTCGATACGCTGCAGGCAGATCAGAGCTGGCGGATGTTCGCACCGAATCCGACCTCGACAGCTCAGTGGTTTGTCGTCCCCGGTGAACTTGCCGATGGCTCCGAAGTCGACGCACTCCATGGTGGTGAGGTCGACTGGGACAGACCACCGAACGTCGACGAAACCTACGACACCTCCAGAGAGCGCAAGTACCTCTCGAACATGCGCTTTGCGGGCAACGAGAACCACCACTCGTACTTCGCGAACCACCTCTGTGGGCGCTGGAATAGCGACGACTCGAGTCCAGACCTTGACTCGCTGACGGTCTACGGCATGTCCGATCGCTCGGGGCCGTACGAGGACGAACCCGACATCTCAGAGATTGAGATCATCGAATACGACTGCTCGGGCGAGTTCATTCAGGACGACGATGGCGAGCCGGACGTTACGATTTTGTCCTGACCTCGTTCGGATGTCGGTTGTCGGTTGTCGGCCACTTTCATAGGGGCTGCCGTTCAACTGGTAGTTCCGGCGTATGGCTCGATTCACAGTGAGCGAACTACACGACCGGTGCAGGAGCGAAACGGTCGTCAGTGATGACTTTTGGCAGCGAGCAGCAGACGCTGGTGGCGGTGCATTCGGCTATGGTGACGACATCGTACACGAGCAAACGAAACTCGTCTGCGTGGGTGACGTACTCGTCGTCGGTGAATGGACGTTCGACGTCGTCGCGGCGAAGAAACACGAGTCGGGTGGCTACACGCACTGGATTGCGCTGCGAGATGACGGTTCCGATGACTGAGACCGTTCCTATAGTAGCCACTGAAAGTCAGTGCACACCCAATCGCACGAAGGCTATGCGATTGGTGTGTAAACAGTTTCAGTTGTTACTATAGCTAAGTGCTCTGTATCGTCACTGGCACGAGTGCAGTGTTTATGGATCACCCTGAACACCGCAGCCGTCCCAGAACGTGACCTTGCAGTCGCAAGAAGGATCAGCGACCGTGGTACTCGAGTTCGATCCAAACAATCCGGGACGATTCGGTTCGGTTCAGTCGTCAGCCGCTGCGGCTTCAGTTTCCGACGCAGACTCCGCGCGTTCGAGGTCCTCAAGGTACTCGTCGACATCGAGTGCGGCCTTCGAGCCCATGCCGGCCGCGGTGACGGCCTGCTGGTAGTGGTAGTCGACGACGTCGCCGGCACCGAAGATCCCGGGCACGTCGGTCTCGGTCTGACCGCCGCCGTCCCCGCCTTGCGTGCGGAGGTAGCCCTCGTCGTCCATCGTTACGCCGGTTCCCTCGAGATACTCCGTGTTCGGCGTGTGGCCGATGGCGAGGAAGACGGCACCGACATCGAACTCGAACTCGTTGGTCTCGGGATCGTCAAGCCGGTCGGTCGGATGGCCCTGGTCGTTTTCGACGAGCGTGACGTGGTCGACGCCGCCTTCCTGGGAACCGTGTACCTCGACCAGTTCGGTGTTTTTCATAATCGTGATTTCGCCCTCCTCAACCTTTTCGTGGACCCGGTCGATCCAGTAATCCTCCGCGCGGAACTCCTCGCGGCGGTGGGCGATGTAGACGGTGTCGGCGAACTTCGTGAGGAAGGTGGCTTCCTCCATGGCGGCGTCACCGCCGCCGACGACGAGCATGTCTTCGTCGCGGAAGAACGCGCCGTCACACGTTGCACAGGTTGAGAGGCCGTAGCCCATCAGGTCGTCCTCGCCGGGAACGCCGAGCGTTCGGGCGCTGGCACCAGAGGCGGCGATGACGGCGTCTGCGGTGTAGACGTCGCCGTTCGTGAGTTCGACGCGGAACGGGCGCTGGTCGGCCTCGACGGTGTCGACGATACCGTTTTTCAGTTCGGCACCGAACTGCTTGGCCTGCTCTTTCATGTTGTTGACCAGCTCTGGGCCGCTGATTCCCTCCGGGAAGCCGGGATAGTTCGCGACATCCGTGGTGAGGGTGAGCTGGCCGCCGGGTTCGTCGCCCTCGATTACGAGCGGATCGTTGTTCGACCGGCCCGCGTAGATTGCGGCGGTGAGGCCAGCAATACCCGTGCCGGCGATGATGAGCGGGCGGTGTTCGACGTTGCCGTCGCCGTCACCGTCGCTATCGTTCTCGTCCGCGATGTCGAGTTTCTCGTCGAGCTCACCGGTCTCGTTACGCGCGCTGGTATCGTCCCAGCCGCCGATCAGTTCGTCGTCGATGAACACTTCTGGTGCAGTCTTGCGGCCGTCGGCGCGCTCGACCATCTCCTCGAACAACTCGTCGTCGCCCGTCACGTTGTACTCCTCGTACTCGATTCCCTTGCTGTCGAAGAGGTCCTTCGCCTTCTCGCAGTAGGGACAGTCCGTCTTCGTGTAGATTTCGACGCGAGGCTGGTCGCTCATCTGTCTGTCCCTTGGTAGGGAAACGGCGCGTAAACCCCTTGCGTTCCCAGCAACAGGCTGCTATGTGTCACTATTGGCCATCCGGTTTTGCTGGCGGCCGGCGACGCACTTACGGCGCTCTCCGAGAAGGAACCAGTATGGCTGCGGATCTCGCCGAAAAGACGGACCGTTACGAAGGATTACTTGCAGAGGCACTCGAAGAGGCCACGGTCGCGCCGCGGGAGGGAACCCCGATGGCCGAGGCGGCAGCGGACTGCTACGGGATGGCAGAGTCCTACCTCACGGATGGCCGCCACTTCCGTGACCAGGACGACCTCGTGAACGCGCTGGCGTCGTTCTCCTACGGCCACGCCTGGCTCGACGCAGGGGCGCGTATCGGGTTGTTCGACGTGCCGACGGAGGGGCATCTGTTCACGGTCGAGTAATCGGCTCACAACCGATCACTCGAGGCCGAGACGCTGCGAAATTCAGGTATCAGGGAACGCGAACCGTGTGCTCGAGTACCCCTACGCCTTCGACTTCGATTTCGACTTCGTCACCATCGTTCAGCGCGCCGACGCCGTCCGGCGTGCCGGTCGCGATCACGTCGCCCGGTTCGAGCGTCATGTAGGTCGTAATCTCGGCGATCAGTTCCGGAATCGGGAAGATGAGTTGCTCGCGGTGGCCGTCCTGGCGAAGTTCGCCGTTGACGCGCGTCTGCACGCTGGCGTCGGCTGGCACCTCGTCCGGCGTCGCGAGCACCGGACCGAGCGGGGCGGCACCGTCGAAGGCCTTGCCGCGGATCCAGTTCTGTTCTTGGCGCTGGTCGTCGCGGTTCGAGATGTCGTTCATGCAGGTAAAGCCCTCGACAACGTCCATCGCGTCGGCCTCGGGGACGTGGCGACACTGCTCGCCGATGACGACGGCGAGTTCGGCCTCGTGGTCGATTCGCTCCTTGCCGGCGGGAACGGTGACCGTGTCGCCGTGACCCGCGAGCGCGTTCGGCGGCTTCAGAAAGAGCAGCGGCCGGTCCGGCACGTCGGATCCCATTTCGTCGGCGTGATCGGCATAGTTGCGGCCGATACAGACAATTTTCGATGGCTCACACGGTGGTAGCACGTCGATCTCGTCGCTGTCGAGACTGTAGCTTTCGTTTGCGAAGTGAACGTGACCGCTCTCGAGTGTCCCTCGGCGAGTTGCCCCTGCCGGGTCGCGGAATCGGACGTATCTCATGGCGGAGGGGTTGGGACGATGAGGCAAAAACGTTGAGGTGGCGGCGGGGTTCGCGACGGGACGGAGTGATCCAGTCGACGACGATTACAGCGGTTGTGAGGGGGATTTGCACGACTTTACACGTACTGTGAGAGTTCGTCGTAGGCCTCTCGGGCCGCCCGATCGGGTTCATCGGGATAGGTGTAGAGTTCCAGCGTCGCGAACCCGTCGTAGCCGATGTCGTCCAGCGCGTCGAAGATGGCCCGGAAATCAAGATCGCCCTCGCCCGGAATGCGGTGGTAGTGTTTCCCCCGGCTGCCGCCGACGATGTCCTCGAGATGGACACCAGTAATCGAGCCAGCGCTGCGGTGGATGCTCTCGACCACGTCCTCGCCGTAGACCGCTGCGTGACCTACGTCGAGGTTGACGCCGAGACTATCGCGGCCAATCTCGTCAATCAGTGTGAGAACTTCGTCGGTATTCTCGATCAGGAGTTCGGGTTCGAACTCGATCCCGATGTCCACGCCGCGAGGCTCGGCGTAGTCGAGAATTTCGTGGAGCGAGTCGTGAAGGTACTCGCGGGCCTCCTCGGGGAGTGTTCCGGGGAGCGGGCGACCGGTTGCGAGACAGATGGCGGGTGCACCGACAGTCTTGGCGAGATCGATGGCGCGCTTTGTGTAGTCGACACGCCACGCGCGGGCCTCGTCGTCCGCCTGGATAATGCTCGGTTCGAAGAAGGACGAGGGCGGAGCATCGTCGTAGTATCCCGTCGCAGTGTTGGCGTTGATGTTCGAGACGGCGAGCCCGGTGTCCTCGAGTGCGACCGTGAGTTCGTCGCGGACGTCATCGTCGAACTCGGGGAAGTAGGCGTGTGGCTCGTCCCCGAGGAGTTCGACACTGGTGTAGCCGTGGTCGGCGATGCGCCGGACGGCCTCGGGAAGTGGGTAACGCGTGTACGCGTTCGTCGAGAAGGCGAGGTCGACCATGACGGTGGTACACCAACCCGTCACTAATGGATTTGTGCGGGGTATGCAGGGCGCACGACGCATCTCGACCTAATTGTCGGTTAGTATGTGAAACGAACGACAAGTGAAGGTTGTCCACGGAACGGTTTGCCCGGTTTAAGCCCGTGCCTGACGCGAGCCACGAGCGGGCGAGTCCGCGGGCACACGGTAACGCTACTGAGCACCGGTTTTCCCGGTGGGAACACTGTAGGCAGCGAGACAGCGACGACACATTGCCAGCGACACTGACGGATCGCGCCTCCGCGGCCAACGGAAGTGGTTCCGAACTGTCGTTCGGTGATGTTCGATGGTGTGACCGAAAGTCCGCTTCCAGCTTGCCAGACGACTCACTACCTTCGATAACCATGTCTTTGAACGAGAGCGAACCCGAATCCGAATCCGGGCCAGAATCCGAATCGACACACACAACAACCACGTCAGAAACCGATCGTGAACGGACCACCAACGGGTCCCGTTCAGCCACAGCCACAGCCACAGAGTCCGAGTCGGCCAGCGCAACTGCACTCGAGTTGACCGGCCAATCGAGACGCACGCTCCTGCAGGCGCTAGCAGCAACTGGGTCCGCGGCGGCGCTGGGGTCGGTTGTGAGTGCACAAGATGACGATACTGATGATGACGAGGTGGTGGACGACGAGACAGCTGTCGACGCCGAACTCGAGGACATTCCGGTGGCCGGCGAGTTCCCGGAAGGCGAGCAGGTCGGCTTGCAGAAGGTCGCGGAGGGACTCGCGGCACCAACAGATCTCGATTACTTCGAGTGGAACGGCGAGGTGTACACGGTCATTGTCACGCAGACTGGCCAGGTCTACGTGACTGATCTGGTAGATGAAGAGGATGCGGTCGAGGACGACGAAGAGGACGTCGTGAACGACGAAAACGACATGGAGGTCGACGACGAGGATACCACAGTTGATGACGAAACCAACGATGACGCTGCTACCGAAGATCCAGACGACACCGACCCAGGAGACACCTTCGAGGGCGGCACCGAATTCGTCTTCAACGGCGTCATCCCTGGCTGGTTCGGCCTGGAACCCGCAGAGATCGACAACATGGAGAACCCGACACTCGAGTTGGTCGCCGGCGAGACCTATACGTTCACGTGGGAGAACGGCGACGGGCAGCCCCACAACGTTGTTATCCTCGATGAGACGGATACTATCCTCGAACGCACGGAGATCATCTCCGAGCAGGGCGAGACGCAGTCACTCGAGTTCGAGGCGACGCCGGAGATGGACCGCTATATTTGTGAGGTGCATCCGGGGACGATGGTTGGGCGGATGCAGGTCGAAGACCCCGACGAAGACGAGGTGGACGTCGAGGACCCCGACGAGGACGAGGCGCTGACACCGGATCAGATGGACCTGCTGCTGGACATTGAGGACCAGATCGTCAGCCTCGGGCTCGGTGAACTCGGTGACTACGACGAGCGGGGCCTGCTCGGCATCGCGTTCCATCCAGAGTTCGACGAGAACGGCCGGTTCTACGTCCGGTATAGCGCGCCCGAGCGGGTGGGGCTCGGCTACGATCACACCGACGTACTCGCGGAGTTCCAGGTCGACGACGACCTCTCGGTCGACCGCGAGAGCGAGCGGACGATCATGGAGATTCAGCAGCCACAGGACAACCACAACGGTGGGCGGCTGGCGTTCGGCCCCGACGGCTACCTCTACACGTCGGTCGGCGACGGCGGCAACGTCCACGACATCGGCATCGGCCACGTCGAGGACTGGTACCCCGAGAACGAGGGCGGCAACGGCCAGGATACGCGCGAGAACCTGCTCGGTGGGATCCACCGCATCGATGTCGACGCCGACGAGGATCAAATGTACGGCGAGTACGGCATCCCAGACGACAACCCGCTGGTCGGCGCGGAGGGCGAACTCGAGGAGTACTACGCCTGGGGCTTCCGGAACCCGTGGGGAATGTCGATCGACGACGACGGGCAGCTGTTCGTCGCCGACGCGGGCCAGCACTTCATCGAATCGGTCTACGATGTCGAGGAAGGCGGCAACTACAGCTGGAACGTCAAGGAGGGCTCGCTCTGTTTCAGCACGGAGACGCCGCTCGATCCGCCAGCCGAGTGTCCCGACGAGGTCGGTGAGGACGCTGGCGAGGCCCGCGCCGGCGAACCACTGCGCGACCCGATCGCGGAGTACCAGCACCGGCGCGTCTCGGATGCCTTCATCGACAGTTCGGTGGTCGTCGGCGGCCACCGCTACGCCGGCGAGGCCATCCCCGAACTCGAGGGGACGTTCGTCTTCGGCAACTGGAGCAGTCTCGGCGTGGCCGAGGCGGACGGTGAGGTGCTTGTTGCGACTGAGCCGGGAACGGCTGACGACGAGGTGGCTGACGACGATGACGTCGTCAACGAGAACGACGACACTGTTGACGAGACGCCGGAAGAGGACGATACCGACGAGAACGGCCTCGATGAGAACGGTGTCGACGAGAACGACACCGATACCGATACCGACACCGACAACGGCGACGACCTCGTCGAGGTCGACGAACGCTGGGAACTCACCGAACTCCAGTTCGAGGGCGCGGAGGACGACTCACTGAATCGCTACGTCTACTCCGTCGAGCGCGACCACGAGGGCGAGCTGTACGTCCTCGCGAACACCGACTTCCGGCCGTTCCCCGAAACCGGAGAGATCTACAAGATCGTTCCGGCTGACGAGGGCGAAGACGTTCCCGAACCCGAAGACGCCTACGTCGTGACGGACGAGAACGGAGAAGAAGAGGAGGCCGAAGCAGCTGAAGATCCCGACGCAGAAGCCGGTGAGGCAGACACCGACGACTGACGGCTACAAGCTTTCGAACCTTCCACATCTTCTACACCTCCACATCTACTCCCGACGCTGATTTTCCATATCGAGACTACTCGCGACTACTGGGACTACCGAGACTACGTCACGTCAAACACCCGTGACAGCCCCACCGCCGGCACGAGAAACACAGCGACAGCGATCCCCCACCAGACCCCAGCGACCGCTGCGAAGGCCGCATCTAGCAGGACGAGGCCGAGCACGCAGGCACCCACCGCAGGCCCCACCGTTTCCGGAACCGGGTCCGCGTATGCCGCCCGAAGCGGCCTGCCCACCCACCAGCAAAAGAGCACAGCGAAGCCGAGTGCGAGGGTGGACTCGAGTACCCCCGTTCCCACGCTTACGATCACCCAGCCGAGTACGAGGAGTGCGGCGAGCGCACCCGCGCCGGCGACAGCGATCGCGGGGCGATTCT